>JALOBC010000064.1 GCA_023228465.1 Dokdonella sp.
TTCACGCGCGCCGCGCCATTGCCCGCCCGGCTGGTGGACCAGCACGGCAACCGCATGTCCCCGGGCAACGCTGCTTTCCGCCAGTCCCTGGGTGTAGCGTTCGATGCCGCCGCGAACCGGACTGTAGTATTTGCCGAGGTGGAGGATGCGCACGGCGCTTCAGCCAGCGCGCCTCGCGCCCGCCCGCGGGCGCACGCGACCGGCGCGCGGATCAGTCTTCATCGTCGTCACCCCTGCCTTGCGGGCTGGCCACCGACCGTCCCCCCAGGCGATCGAGTTCCTGTTCCAGGATGGCCAGCTTCTGGGTCAGGCGGCGCAGTCGGCGTTCCTGGCGCGAGCGGTCGATGTCGAGCTTGAGCAGTCGGATCAGGACCAGCGACAGGCCGACGATGATCGGCAGCACCGGCGCATAGAAGATGCCCGTGAGGCTGCCCAGCCACGGCACCACGGCGGGAAAGACGCCCAGCACGAACGTGGCGGCCGCAACGGCGAACCACCACAAGGCGTAGGGCCCATGCAGATGGTCGCGGCGCACCAGGTAGAGAATGCTGGCCGTCAGGCCCACGCCAAGAATGGCAGCGGTGATCTGGCCGGTGATCATGCGTGGCGCTCCTTTGCGGAATGCTTGCCCTGACGGCGGCCGGCATCGATCTGGGCCACGCACAGGATGGTCGTATGCAGCAGATAGCGCGCCACGACCGGCCAGGACGCGAACACGCGCGAATGGCCGGCACGCCGCGGCGACATCGGCACCGGGGTCTCGCGAATGGCGATGCCGCGCTTGGCCAGCAACATCAGCACACCGACATCCTGGTAATCGAGCAGGCTGGCTGCCGGGCCGGCGAGGATCGCCACCGCGCGTGCATCATATAGACGCAGACCCGAGGTGAAATCCGCCAGCCGCAAACCGGTCAGCAGGCGCAGGTAATGCCAGGCGATGCGCTTGGCCCGGCTCAGGCGTTCCGTGCAGGTGCCGATGATGACGTTCGCGCGACTGGCGGCCTGGGCCTTGAACAGCTCGCCCAGCGAATCGGGCTGATGCTGGCCGTCGGCATCCAGCGTGATGACTCCGGCATAGCCGTGCCGGCGCGCATAGCGGATGCCCGCCTGGGTCGCACCCCAGGCGCCCAGGCCCAGCGGCAGTTCCAGGGCCATCGCGCCCGCCGCGCGCGCCGCCGCCGCCGTGCCGTCGCTGCTGGCATCGTCCACCACCAGGACGTGACAGCCCAGCGACGCGCGCACGCCCGCCACGACCGCAGCGACGGTGGCGATCTCATCGCGTGCAGGGATCACCGCCAGGCACTCGGCGGGGTCGAGTCGGGTAGGTTCAGGAGCCACGGCGGGCCGTCGGGCGAGCGGAGGCGCGATTCTCGGTGTCGCAAGGGACGAGGTCAACGCCGGCGAGTGGCCGACGCTACGGCGGCGGAAGGCTCACGCCGATCAACCAGGCCATGCAAGGCAACTTGCCGGGAGCGGCGTGTTGGCATTCATGCGACCCTGAAGACACCGATCCGCGGCGTCCGACTGTGTCATGATGGGGACACGCCGGCGTTCCCCCGCGCTTGAACGGCGCGCCTGCCCGGGGCCGCGCGCATCACCTGCAGCGGCCGGGAGGGCTGCGCCGCAGCGGCCCGCGAGGCAGCTGCGAAAAATTTCTCGCCTCGCGTGTCCGGTTCGCCTGCGTTCATGCGTCTATAGCCTTCGTGGGCCGGAGGCGCGAGCCGAGGGCCGGCAGGAAGGCACCACATGCGTGATGCCTTCCGCAGTTTTGGCATGGTTAGCCAGGCCCACGCCCGCAAGTGTTGACAAGTCGTTAAGCATTCGACTATCGTCCGCGCCGATCGGGCTTGGTTAACCGCTGTTCAACCGTGGGCACCGGGGACATGGCCCCGCCCGAGACACTCTGGGAGATTTCTCATATGAATACGAAGATGAAGGTTCTGTCGCTCGCCCTGATCGGTGCGTTCGGCTACGCGGGTGTGGCTTCTGCGGCTTGCCCGACGAGCGCGGTGCCGCCGTGGAGCAGTGAGTTTGCGTTCCAAGGTACTACGACAATTGCTACCCCTGGCTACGCCGGCACCGAGTGTCGTCTGGACTCAGCCATCAACGCGGGTGCGGGTGGTGCTGCGGGTGCTGCCGTGATCTGGAATGGTGGAGCGGTGGAGCCACGCTACCGTGCGCATTTCATTGTTAACGTTGATAGCCTGACAGGTCAGGGGTTGCTGGATGCCGTGCAACTCTTTACTTCGACTTCTGCATCGGCGGGTCAGATTGTCCGCTTCTCAGTGTTTGGAAGCGGAGGTGGAAAAAATCTCGCATATGCTGTTCGCAACGATGCGAACCCAATAGGTCTTGAAACCGGTGTTGTTCCTCTTTCTGCCGGTGAGAATCACGTAGAGTTCGATTTCGAGATTGGCGCCAGCAACTTCCAGTTGTGGGTAAATAATAACGACCCGAACGCACCCACCAAGACAGTAGCCATCAACAATGACGCTGCCGTGACTGGGGTAGACACGAGCAGTCTTGGATTGGCCGGGCCTACTGCGCAGTTTGTGCAACATTTTGCTGGCACGGCCGTTGGTTTTGACCAGTTCGATTCGCGTCGCCAGAACTTCATTGGCTACTGATTGACCTGCTGTTCCCATACTTTGAGGAGTGACGAAGCAATGATGAAGAAGATCTGTGCCGCTGCGATCCTCGCGGCTTTCAGCACGGTGGCGTTTGCCCAGGATGGTCTGACCTGCGCGACCCCGATTGAGGCCCATTCGAATTCCACCATCACGGGCGATACCACTGCCGGTGGCAACTCAATTGCCCAGATTGGTCTCCTGCCGCTCAGCGGTGCGAAGAGCATGATCTACGATTTTACTGCTCAGGGCCTGAATGCCACGCTGACAGTGACGGGTTCGTATGATTGGGGCGTGTTCATCGTTCAAACCTGCAATGTAACCACTAGCAATCCGATGACGGCGATCACCAATACGGATGCTACCAACGTGCTGGATCTCGCGGCGACGGCAACGCCTGCGTTTGTCGATGGCAATCATTATTTCATGATCGTCTCGACCAATCCTGGGCAGCCGACCAATCCGAATGGCCCGTACCAGATCGTGGTCACGGACATCCTGCCGGTGAGCCTGCAGTCGTTCGAAGTGCTGTAAGCATCGTCCAGCGATGTTGTTGTGCAAAGCCCGGCTTCGGCCGGGCTTTGCGTTTTCAGGAACCTTGCGAGTTCATGTCATGCCTCTGATACCCGTGCTGACCCTGCTGGTCGCCACTGCCGGAGCGGGTGGCCCGGCGCTGGAAGTGCACAACTGCGATTTTGGCGAAACGTATGCGTTTGCCATTCCTCAGTGCCAAGGCCGTATCGACAATCTGGGAGGGGAGGCGGTGCGTCTCAGAATTGCACCTGCGCCGCCCAACGACACGGTCGCACCCATAACGGTGACCGTACCTGCGAAGCGCAGTGTCGAAGTGCCACTTCGCGCTGCGATCGGCAATCGCACCGGCAAAACCATCAACTATTTCTCCGTTGCGCCCGAATCGGGCACAGGGAAGCCCGTGTATATCGAGGCACATGGCTTCGCCATGAGCGCGCTTGACCAGGTGCGTCCATCGATCGATTTTGGCGTAGTCGATACAGGTAGAGTGCCGGCCGCTTCACAGGATCTGACGCTGGAGAGCCACGATACCGCAGACTTCCGCATCGTCCGCGTGATCGACAAGCCGGGGCAACTGAAGGTCTCGATCACTCCTGATCGTCGCGGCATCCAGGCCACGGTCCGACGCGATGCAGACTGGGGTGTCCTGCACGGCATCATCAAGCTCGCGATCGATACCCCTCACCAGAAGGAGGCGTGGGTAGCCGTCAATGGTTCCATCCATGGGCCGATAGCACCGGAGGCGAATCCGGTATCACTCGGAATGTTGTCGTCTGGTCGCGAACAGATGTTGCAGATCACCGCCCTGCGCAGTGGTGACGGCAAGCCATTTCGCGTCGGCGCGCTCAAGGTTGAAGGCATCGCCGGTACGGCCGAGACTGCCGCATGTACTCCGGTGGAAGAAGGCTGCAAGGTCTTGCGTTTGAAGATTTCTGACAAGCAGGGGCCTGGGATGGTCAGGGGTCGGGTCGTTGTCGATCTGCCGGATAGTGGCAAGCCGCTGCCGATCGAGTTTCAGGGGTTCCTGGTCGGCCCCGAAGGGCTGGAAAGGGATGCGCCGGATGCTGATGGCGTGCAGCCGCCCGCCCAGGACTCGAAGGCTCACGAAGTGCCCGTCCAGGCACGGAACGCAAGCGGTGCCGGCGACAGTGCCCCACCGCCGGGGACTGGTCCGCTGCTGAAATGGAGCGTCAAGGACGAACGCGTGGTGTATGGCTATCAGGTGTTTCGAGCCGGTTCCACCGAAGGGCCCTTCGTTCTTCTGAATGTACCGGCAATCCCGGCCAAGGGCAGCAGTGAATCCGGTTCAAGCTACCAGTGGCGCGACACCTCCGCCACGCCTGGCAAGACCTACTGGTACTACGTCGGCGTCGTGTACAACGACGGGCGGAAGGAAAAGATCACGCCGGAGATGAAGGCACTGGCGAAGTAGTTTCCGGCTGTGACAGCGACGGGGACCCGAAGTGATCGGGTCCCCGTTGTGGCGGGTGCATCCTTGCACCAGGCGCTCCAGTCCCGAAGTCCATGGAGCCCGCCGCCCGCGATGTTCGCCGCGCTCAGCCCGCGTTGTCGGCTGCCGGCCGCTTCATGCACTCCTTCACATATTCCTTGCGCGGGTCGCCCTTGAGGCCTTCGGCCTTGGCTTCTTCGCCGCAGGCCTTGCGCTGCAGCTGGCGGGCGGTGAGCGGCTTGGGTTCGGCGGGCGTGCCGGCGCTGGCGACGATCGGGTTGGCGGTGGCGGAATCCGCTCCCGGGGCTGCCGCGGCCTTGTCGCTGCTCAGGCAGGATTTCATGAAGGCCTTGCGCGCGTCGCCGTGGAGGTCCTGCGTGCGCGCATCCGCGTTGCAGTTCTTCATGCGCAGCTGCTGCGCGGTCAGCGGCTTGCCGGACTTGCTCAGTTCCTGAGCCTGGATGAGGTGGCCGCCGAAAGTGAAGGCGATGGCGATGGCGAGGATGGAAAGGGTCTTGGTCTGCATGGTGAATCTCCTTGGCTTGGTTGATCCGCGCCGGTTGGCGGCGGCAGGGAAAGTTTCGGCTGCGCGCCCGACCGGGACGATGGCAGGACGCCGCGATCGGCTGCGCGTCATTGCCGCGATGCCGCCGCTGAAATTTCCGCGTCTGCTGTAGGAAATCGGCTCGCTCCGCCGCGCATTGCCCTTTCCCGGCGCGTCGTGGGTGTTGAGGGGCTTGTTGGGGCGGCTTCAGCCGCGATGCCTTCCCCGCCACCTGGGTAGAAGGCATCGGGACTGAAGTCCCTTGCCCAGCGACCCGTGGGGTTGAGGCCGGGCGGGCCTTCCAGCCGGCCTGCACGCGCCTGCCCGTGGGAGCGGCTTCAGCCGCGATGCTTGCGGGGTCGCGGGCCCTGGCGCAGAAATCGCTCGACCGCCCACGCGATCCCGCGCCGCCACCGCTCGCCAGGCGGCATGCCTGGCCCATGATGGTTGAGCGCGATCGCGTCGCGCCCAGGGATTGCCGGGCACGCCCGCGCGGGTCGGCACCATGCAACGGCGATACACTTCGCAATGCGCAACGACGGATCGGCAATGACCCTCGAAACACAACGCAAGCTCGTCGGGCCCGGCCTGTTCCTCAATCGCGAGCTGGCCCAGCTCGAGTTCAACTTCCGCGTGCTCGCGCAGGTGGAGGATGCGGCGGTGCCGCTGCTCGAACGCCTGCGCTACCTGTGCATCTCCTGCACCAACCTCGACGAGTTCTTCGAGGTACGCGTCGCCTTGCTGCGCCAGCAGGTCGATCTTGGCGAACTGGCGGCCGGTGCGGACGGCATGACGCCTGCCGAAGCGCTGACGCGGATCCGCGAACGCGTCCTGGTACTGGTCAAGGCCCAGTACGACGCATGGAACACCCTGCTGCGCTCCGAACTGGAAGCGGCCGGCATCCGTTTTCCGCGCCGTCGCGACTGGACCACCAAGCAGCAGTTGTGGCTGCAGGGGTATTTCCGCCACGAGATCCTGCCGGTGCTGTCTCCGCTGGGGCTGGACCCGGCGCATCCGTTTCCGCTCATACTCAACAAGAGCCTCAACCTTGCCATTGCGCTCAAGGGGCGCGATGCCTTCGGACGGGAAGGGCATCTCGCCCTGGTGCGCGCGCCGCGCTCGCTGCCGCGCATCATCCGCCTGCCGGACGAAGTGGCGACTACGCCGCACGAATTCGTGTTCCTTTCGGTGGTGCTGCAGGCCTTCGTCGACGAGATGTTTCCCGGCATGGAGGTGACCGGTTCCTGGCAGTTCCGCGTCACCCGCAACAGCGAGCTGGTGGTGGACGAGGAGGAAGTCGAGAACCTCGCCATGGCGTTGCGCGATGAGCTCAAGGGCCGCGGCTACGCGAATGCGGTGCGACTGGAAGTGGAAGATACATGCCCGCAGTCGATATGCGACTTCCTGATGCGCAATTTTGGCCTCGCCGAGGCCGACATCTACCGCTGCGAGGGCCCGGTGAACCTCAACCGGATCGATGCCATCCACGACCAGATCGACGCGCCCGAGCTCAAGTTTCCGCCCTTCGTACCGCAGGTGCTGCCGGCGCTGGCGGAAGATGCCAACCTGTTCGAAGCCATCGCCGCGCACGACATCCTGCTGCACCATCCGTTCCAGTCCTTCGGCGCGGTGATCGAGTTGCTGCGCCAGGCCAGCGTGGACTCGGACGTGCTGGCGATCAAGCAGACCCTGTACCGCGCCGGCGCCAATTCGCCGCTGGTCGATCACCTGGTCGAAGCGGCCCGTCACGGCAAGGACGTGACCGTGGTGGTGGAACTGCGCGCGCGCTTCGACGAGGAAGCCAACCTGCGCCTGGCCACGCGCCTGCAGCAGGCCGGCGTGCAGGTGGTGTATGGCGTGGTCGGCTACAAGACGCACGCCAAGATGCTGCTGATCGTGCGCCGCGAACTCGGCGAGCTGCGGCGCTACGCGCACCTGTCCACCGGCAACTACCACCAGGCCAATTCGCGCCTCTACACCGATCTTGGCCTGATGACCGCGCACCCCGACATTGCCGGCGACGTACACCTCCTGTTCCTGCAGCTCTCGGGCCTGGGGCCGGTCATCGAGCTCAAGTGCCTGCTGCATTCGCCGTTCACCCTGCACAAGGGCCTCATGCAGAAGATCGACCGCGAGATCGCCCACGCCGCGTCCGGCCGGCCGGCGCGCATCATCGCCAAGATGAATGCGCTGAACGAAGCCGGCGTGGTGGAAGCGCTCTACCGCGCCTCGCAGGCCGGCGTCAGCATCGACCTCATCGTGCGCGGTGCCTGCACGCTGCGTCCGGGCGTGCCCGGCGTGTCCGACCATATCCGCGTGCGTTCGATCGTCGGCCGCTTCCTCGAACACAGCCGCGTGTACTGGTTCCAGAACGATGCAACGCCGGAAATCTATTGCGCGAGTGCCGACTGGATGGAACGCAACCTGCTGCGGCGCATCGAAACCTGCTTCCCGATCCGCGATCCCGAGCTCGCCCGGCGCGTGTTCGAGGAAACCCTGGAGAACTATCTGGCCGACAACATGCAGGCCTGGCGGCTGGATGCGGATGGCAGCTACACGCGGGTGACGCGCGGTGATGAGCCGCCCCACAGCGCCCAGCAGGTGCTGCTGCGCGGGATCGGCGCGTGATGGCGCTGGCGGCCGACGCAACCCCGGGATCGGGCGCGGTGCAGGCGCAGGCCGAGGCTGGCATCGTCGAAGGCGACACCATCGCCGCGGTGGATCTGGGATCCAACAGTTTCCACCTGGTGGTCGCGCGCTACGAACACGGCGGCATGCGCATGATCGACCGCATGCGCGAGGCGGTGCACCTGGCCATGGGCCTGCGTCCCGACGGCAGCCTCGACGCCGAGTACCGGGGCCGCGCGCTGGTCTGTCTGGCCCGTTTCGGCCAGCGGCTGCGCGCATTGCCGGAAGGTCACGTGCGCGCGGTGGCAACCAATGCCGTGCGTCGGCTGGCCCGCCCGCAGGTGTTCCTCGTCCCGGCCGAAACGGCCCTTGGCCATCCGATCGAGGTCGTCAGCGGCCGTGAGGAGGCGCGCCTGATCCACCTCGGGGTGGCGCACGCCTACACCGGTTCGGCGCAGCGGCGCCTGGTGGTCGATATCGGCGGCGGCAGCACCGAGTTCATCATTGGCCAGGGCTTCGATACGCTGGAAACCGAAAGCGTGCAGATCGGCTGCATCGCCAGCACGCTGCGCCATTTTCCCGATGGCCGTTGCGACATGCAGCGCTGGCAACATGCGCGCACTGCCATTGCCATCGAGCTGCAGCAGTTCGCCGCGGGATTCCGCGCGCGCGGCTGGCAGGTGGCGTTGGCATCCTCCGGCACCGCCCGGTCGATCGGCGCGATCGTGCAGGCCAACGGCTGGTGCGAGCAGGGCATCACGGCTGCCGCGCTGGCACGGCTGCGCGAGGCCATCCTCGCCGTGGGCGACGTGCACCGGCTGGAACTGGCCGGGCTTGCCGAGGAGCGGCGCGCGACCCTGGCCGGCGGGGTGGCCATCCTCGATGCCGTGTTCGACAGTTTTCGCTTGACCCAGGTCGGCGTGTGCGACACCGCCATGCGCGAAGGCTTGCTGTTCGACCTCGTGGGGCCGGACATGCATGGCGACCCACGCGCCGCGAGCATCGCGGCGCTGGCCTCGCGCTATGCGGTGGATCGTGCGCAGGCGGCGCGGGTGCGGCACGCCGCGCTGGGACTGTTCGACCAGGTGGCGGCGGCCTGGCAACTCGGCGCGCCCGAACGTGACCTGCTTGGCTGGGCCGCCGACATCCACGAACTGGGCCTGGCCATTGCCCACAGCAAGCATCACCAGCACGGTGCCTACATCGTCGCCCATTCGGACCTGGAGGGCTTCAGCCGGCAGGGTCAGCAGGCACTGGCTGCGATCATCCGCCTGCATCGGCGCAAGCCGCAGCCGGAAGTCATCGGCATGTTGCCGGCGCGTCTGCAGGGCATGACGCGCCATCTCGCGGTGCTGCTGCGCCTCGGCGCCCTGCTGGAGCGCGGGCGCAGTCCCGAACCGCTGCCGACCGTCACACTCCAGGTTTCCGGCGAGGTCCTGCAACTGGACTTTCCGCCGCGTTGGCTCGACCAGCATCCGCTCACCCGTGCCGAGCTCGAAAAGGAGCGCAAGCGCATCGATGCGTTTGGCCTGCAATTGCGGCTCGGCAGCTTGCCGGAGTGAACGATTGGCGCTCCGGGCATGACGGCGGCACGCGCAGCGCCTATCATGCGCGGCTCGGATTCCCCGCAGATAGAGGTTTTCCCATGTTCAAGCGCATGCTGCTCGCCTTCGTAATGTTGCTGCCGGCCCTGGCGCTGGCGCAGGCGCCTGCCTCGACCGCCAAGCCGGCCGCCGAAAAGGCTGCGGCCAAGGCCGATGCCGCCAGTGCCAAGGCAGATGCCAAGTCAGATGCCAAGGGCGATGAGAAGCCGGCCGCGCCGCCCAGGGTGCAACTGGTCACCACGCTGGGCGACATCACCATCGAACTCTATCCGGACAAGGCGCCGAAGTCGGTCGAGAACTTTCTTGCCTACGTGAAGGATGGCTTCTACAACGGCACCATCTTCCATCGCGTCATCGGCAACTTCATGATCCAGGGTGGCGGCTTCACTGAAGATCTGCGCCAGAAGCCCACCCGCGCGGCGATCCCGATCGAATCGAAGAACGGCCTCAGCAACCTGCGGGGCACGGTGGCAATGGCGCGCACGGCCGATCCGAATTCGGCCACGGCGCAGTTCTTCATCAACACGGTGGACAATCCGCGCCTCGACTACACCAGCGAGAGCAATCCGGGCTATGCGGTGTTTGGCAAGGTGGTCAGTGGCATGGACGTGGTGGACAAGATCCGCGCGGTCGAAACCGGCGCGCAGGGCCCGTTCCGCAGCGACGTGCCGGTCAAGCCGGTGGTGATCGAGAAGGCAAGCGTCGTCCAGTAGTCGGCTCGCCGGCGCGCCAGTCCGTGGCCACGCTGTTCATCTCCGACCTGCATCTCGACGACAGCCGCCCGGCCATCACGCGGCTGTTCGTCGAGTTCCTGCACGCCGAGGTGGTCGCAGCCGAAGCGTTGTACATCCTTGGCGACCTGTTCGAGGCGTGGATCGGTGATGACGCCGCCGATGCACTGGCGACAGAGGTCGCCGGCGCGCTGGCCGACCTGCATGCACGCGGCGTGCCCTGCCATTTCATGCATGGCAACCGGGATTTTCTCATCGGCGATGCCTGGGCACGCCAGGCGCGGCTGACCCTGCTGCCCGATCCCAGCGTGGTCCCGGTCGCTGGCGAAAACGTCCTGCTCATGCACGGCGATACGCTGTGCACCGATGACGTGGCCTACCAGGCGTTCCGCGCCGAGTCGCATGCGCCCGCCTGGCAGCGCGGCTTCCTGGCGCGTCCGCTCGCCGAGCGGCGCGCGTTTGCCGCCCAGGCGCGCGCCGAAAGCATGCGTCACACGCGCTCGGTGGACGAGACCATCACCGACGTGAACGACGCGGCCGTCCGCACGGCCATGCGCGAGCACGGCGTGCGCACCCTGATCCATGGCCACACCCATCGCCCTGCGGTGCACGAATTCACGCTGGATGGCGCTGCCGCGCGGCGCATCGTGCTCGGTGACTGGTACGCACAGGGCAGCGTGTTGCGTGCCGACGCAGGGGGCCTGCGGCTGAGCGTGCTGGCGACCTGACTCTCCTGCGCCGCCGCGCTGGTCAGGTGCGCGGGCAGTTGAAGTTCGCATCCATGGGCGCGAGTTCCGTGGACGCTCCGGCGCCGGTCGTGGCCGGCAGAACGGTGCCGCGGGCAAGACGGCGTCTGCCGCGGGCGCCGCCGCATCGAGATTCGCATTCGCCAGGGTGCGGGTCGGCGCCGGGTTGGGTCACTCGAAACCGTTGGCAAAAATCGGCAGTTCGGCCGGCACCTGACCGTCGCGACATGCCTGGCCGCCGGCGCTCAGGCGAACGTTGTCGACGGCCCAGCCCGCGCCGTTGACGTAGGGATCGGACTTCAGCCTGAAGCGGAAGCGGAAGGCGTTGCTGCCGTCGACTGCGACGGGCAGTTCGACGCGATTGTGCTGCCAACCCTGGCGGCCGGAGCACGTGTACGCGCTCGTCCACGTGGTTCCCCCATCGATGCTGTACTCGACGTAGCCGAAGTCCCAGCCGCCCTCGGTCGCGCAGCGATCGTCGAACTCGAGTGCCAGTTGCTCGTAACCGCCCAGATCAAGCGATGAGGCGAGCGTCAACGCGCGGTTGAGGTTGTTGCCGTAGTTCGGCGTGTTCCAGGCATGGCCTGGATGCCCCGGAATGGCGTCGTCGATGATCCAGGGAGACTGCGCCGTCCACGCAGCGCCGCCGTCCTCCACGTCGTCTTCGAACACGACGCACTCCGAGTACAGCCGGAAATCGCGGCGCAGGGTCTCGCCGGGCGTGAGCACGAGATTCGTGGCCTCTTCGATGAGGTATCCGGGTGCGCTGACCCGCACATCCACCGTGCCGCCCTTGTTGCGCAGTACATAGCCGCCATCCGGCTCGCTGGTGGTGCGACGCTCCGATCCGGTGATGCTCTCGCGCATCGTCAGGGTGGCGAGCACAGGTGCGCCATCGCTGATGCGCGTCACGTCCCCGGCCAGGCCGGCGATCGATTCCGCCGGAGCGATCTCGAGGAACGCCGCGTCCGCGGTGCCGGCACGCGCGAGATCGTCACTGCCCTGCGCGAAGACGAGGTGGTGCCCCACGGCGAGGCCCGTGCTGGACAGGGCGCCGCTGGCGATCTCGGTAACCTCGTCGAACGTACCGTCCTGCGCCGTCAACGTGACCGGTGCGATGCCGGCTGCCCAGGGCGGGAGCTCCAGGCTGGCGACGGCCCCACCAACCGGTCTACGTTCCTGCACGCCGTTCGAGTCATTGAAGCGGCCGCCGTCCAGATGGGCATCGACCCGGAAGGATTCGTCCGGTGCGACGAGATCGGGCTTGAGCAGGATGTCGATGGCGTCCGGCCCCCACGGCAACTGGTAGGGGGCGTGCGCCGCGCGCGCGGCATACTTCAGCGCATCGAAATTGATGGGAAAGGTGCTTGCCTCGAACGAGGCGCACGACTCGAAGAAGTCGATACCCAGTTCGATGGTGTAGGCGGGCGCGCCGATCATGCCGTAGAAGGTGTCGTCGGTGGTGCCGTCGGTCGGATAGAGCTCGACCGAGGCTTGCGGCGTGTAGCCGTTGAACCAGGCCAGGCGCCGGCCCAGGGTGCGCAGCGAAGGATCGTTCGGAGCCGGCGCGTATGTGTCGCCCCAGGACCACAGCACCAGCTGCGAGTAGCTGTGGATATCGAAGAAGAGACCGCGGTAGTCTTCCGGCACGGCGCCGGTGAAGTCGCCGTTGCGACGGTCGGGCAGGGCGCCGCCCACGTAGCTGCCCAGCGATTGGGTGCCGGCGACGTAGGCGACCAGGTTCTGCGTTTCCGGCTCCGAACCGGCGCCGGGGCCACGGAAGGTGGCGTCGCAAGGAATGCCGCTCGAACCCTCCCCGCCGGTGGTATTCCAGTGGAACGGGAAATTGCGGTTGAGGTCGATGCCGACGCTGGAAGACTGCGCGCAGTAGCCGTCGACATTGTTGGTGTTCTTGCGCCATGACAACCCCGTTTCGGCCTTCTTGCGCCCGTCCGGGTTGGCCATCAGGATCAGGCGGAAGTCCACGTTGTCCACCAGCCAGGTGGCCTGCGCGTCGCGTCCGTACTCCTTCACCAGCCATTCGGCGAAGCGCGTCAGGAGTTCGGCGGGCGTGTATTCGCGGGCATGGATGGAGCCGAAGGCGACGAATTTCGCGCGATCCGGATCTGCTGCGGCGGTGGCGAGGTTGGTGATGCGCAGCGCGCGCATCTCATAGCCTCCGTTGCCCCGCGCCTTCTGCCAGC
>JALOBC010000017.1 GCA_023228465.1 Dokdonella sp.
GGCGCGCATGGGCCTGCAGCCTTCGTTGGTTCGTCACCTGGAAGACTGCGCCATGCGCGCATCTCTTTCCACCCTACGAATCGGTAAGCCTCTGAGCCTGAACGGAAGTTCGTGGGGAAACCTCAGGGTCTGACCCATGATGACGAAAAGATCTGGGCCATGGTCGCCTTCCTGCAGAAGCTGCCGGATCTCACGCCCGCGCAGTACCGGGCCCTCGTACCTGAGCAGGGCGGTGGCCGGCATGACGTCCACGAACACGATGACCAGCACGTGCCTGGCAAAGTGTTGGGCGGCGACGGCAGCGTACCGGTCACGAGCGTGCCGGCGCCGGCTGCACGGGATCCGGATGCGCATGAACACGCGACGCCGGCGCCGGAGCATGCGCACCACGAGTGAGGTGGGTCGGGTCAACGCGCGCCGATGGCCGCGATCTCGTCCGGCGCCAGCAGGCGCCAGCCGCCCACCGGCAGGTCCCCGAGGCCAAGTCCGCCCACTGCGCTGCGATGCAGCGTCAGCACGTGGTTGCCGACCGCGGCGAACATCCGCCGGACCTGGTGGTAGCGCCCTTCGGTGACCGACAGGCGCACCTCGCGCGGCGCCAGCACCTCCAGCTCGGCCGGCGCGAGCGGCGTCGACTCCGATTCCAGCAACAGGGTGCCACTGGCAAACAGTGCCGCCTCGTCACCACGCAGGTCGGCTGCCAGCCCTGCTTCGTAGACCTTGCGGATCCCTGTGCGCGGCGAGATCACCCGATGCAGCAGGACCCCGTCGTCGGTGAACAGCAGCAGGCCCGAGGTGTCGCGGTCCAGCCGCCCGATGCTGGACACTGCCGGGCGACGCACGCGCCAGCGCCGTGGCAGCAGGTCGAAGACCAGGCGGCCGGCGTCGCGCATGGAACAGGTGTAGCCGGCCGGCTTGTGGAGCATCGCCACGAATCCCGGCGGCGGGTCGAGTGCTTCGCCATCGATGCGGATGGCGGCATGTACAGGCGCATCGCCGGCCGTGAGCACCCTTCCCTGCGCATCGCACACGCGCCCGGCGGCCAGCATCGCATCGACCTCGCGCCGGCTTCCGTAACCGAGCCTGGCCAGGTAACGCGCGAGCTTCACGCCGGGCATGCCCTGCCCGCCCGCCCGCCGGCGCCCCACCCGCTCACGAGCGGCCGCGCTGCAGCAGGTCCTTCAGCCCGGCGAACGGGTTGGCCGTGGCCGGCGGTCCGCCAGCGTCCTCGCCGCTGCCCTCGACATGATCGATGTAGCGCGAGTGTTCGTTGTCGTGGCAGTACAGGCACAGGAGCTCCCAATTGCTGCCATCCGGCGGGTTGTCGTCGTGGTCGTGGTTGCGGTGATGGACGGTGAGTTCGCTCACGTTGGCGCGCGTGAACTCGCGCCCGCAACGCCCGCAGACCCATGGATACATCTGCAGGGCGCGCTCACGGTAGCCGTGCCCGCGCGCCTCCGCCGCGCGCCGCGCGGCGGCGACCACGCGGTCGAGCTTGCCCTGGTCGATCCCCGATTGCCTTGTCGCCATTGCCATCTTCCCGTGTCGGATGCGGCGACGATAACCCAAAGTCATGCGCGCGGCGCGTCCCCGAGTCCTGCCTGCGCGATGGCGAATGCGCCTGGAAGCGCTTGGCAGTTAGATATCGTTTTGATATCTTATCCATCCCCAACGAGGATCCGCCATGAACGAACGCAATGCCTTCTCCCTCCCCGGCATCCCCACCCTGCTGGTGGTGCTCGGCGCCTTTGCCCTGACCGGGTGGTGGCTGTTCGTCATCCTGCAGGGTGGCCAGCCCGAGCCGGCGCAGATCATCCCGGTGGTATTGCTGATCGGCCTGCTGGCCTTCCTTTGCAAGGGCTTCTTCCAGGTCCAGCCCAACCAGGGCCAGGTCATGCAACTCTTCGGCAGCTACGCCGGCACCGTGCACGTACCCGGCCTGCGCTGGACCAATCCCTTCTACTCGCGCCGCGCCATTTCGCTGCGCGTGCGCAACTTCGAATCGGGCAAGCTCAAGGTCAACGACCGCGACGGCAATCCGATCGAGATCGCCGCCGTGGTGGTCTGGCAGGTCGTGGATACCGCCGAAGCGGTGTTCTGCGTGGACGACTACGAGAACTTCGTGCAGATCCAGTCCGAATCGGCCTTGCGCCAGATGGCGCAGAGCTATCCCTACGATGCCCACGACGACAAGACGCCTTCCCTGCGCAGCCACGCCGACGAAGTGAACGCACACCTGCGTGACCAGATCCAGTCACGCCTGGGCAAGGCCGGCGTCAAGGTCATCGAGGCACGCATCAGTCATCTCGCCTATGCCCAGGAAATCGCCCAGGCCATGCTGCAGCGCCAGCAGGCCGGCGCCATCGTGGCGGCCCGCGAGCGCATCGTCGAAGGCGCGGTCAGCATGGTGGAAATGGCCCTCGGCGAGCTCTCCAAGCGCGGCGTGGTGGATCTGGACAGCGAGCGTCGCGCGGCGATGGTGAGCAACCTGCTGGTGGTGCTGTGCGGCGAACGCGCGACCCAGCCGGTGGTCAACGCGGGCACCCTGCACCACTGATCGCGACGCGGATCCGACCGTGACCGAAAAGAGGGCCTATCCGCTGCGCATCAGCGCGCCGGTACTCGAAGCGCTGCAGCGCTGGGCCGACGACGAATTGCGTTCGGTCAATGCGCAGATCGAGTACCTGCTGCGCGACGCCCTGCGCAAGGCCGGCCGCCTGAAGCCGGCCGCGCGGGTCCGACCCGTCGAGGATGACCGGGCATGAGCGCCCACCCGCGACGCACTTGCCCGGCGGGCGGAAACGCGGCCCTGCTCGTGCTAGTTTGGGCAGCTTGCTGCCGGAGACTGTTCGTGACCCACGCCCCGCTTGCCCTGGCCCTGCTGCTCGCCGCTTCCAGCGTCGGCGCAGCGCCGCCCGCCGACGCCCCGCCCGCCACCGCGCCGGCGGCCGCGACCGCCATCGACCTCGACGCGCTGGCGCGCTCCAAGGATGCCCCGCCCACGCTCGAGGGGATGCCGGCACCTGCCGCCGCGGAGCCGGCAACCGGCGACACTGCGGCTGACCGGGCCGCCGACACACCGGACGACGCCACCACCAGCGCCGCTCAGGACGTCGCGATCGACGCCACGGACGAGGCCGAGGCGCACGCGCCGCCCGCTGCCGGGGATGCTTCCGGCACGCCCTCGACTGCAGCACCCAGCCCGCAGGACGCAAGCGGCGCCCTCCCCGCGCCGGCGGACACCCTCGACCTCGACGCACATGTCCGCGCCAAGGATGCACCGCCCACGCTCGGCCCCGCGGCCCCGCCGCCGGCCAGTGCAGCGGAGACCGGGGCAGCCGCGCCGGCCGAGGACGAAACTGCCGAGACGGAAGCCGGCGCGACCGACGCATCTGCAGCGACGGCCGAGGCATCGGCCGAGCCGCCGGCAGGCGCCGCCGCACCTGTCGCCGAATCGGCCGGAGCCGACACGGCGCCGGCCACGGATGCGGCAACGGCGGACACGCAGGCCAACCCGCCGGAAGCGCCGGCCGATGAGGCCGCTGAAGCCGGACCGGCCGATCAGCAGGCCGGCAACGATTCGCTGGAAGCCGAATCGCCCGCACAGCCAGCCACGGATGAGAGCCCCGCAACGCCTGCTGCCGACTCACCGGCAAGCGATGCGGCGCCGACCGGTACGGCGGACGCGCAGGTCGGAGCGGACGCTGCCGATTCCGCAGCGGCCGCGGATGACGTACCCGCCGCCGACAGCGAAGTGGCCCCGGACGACGAAACGGCGGCAGACCGTGCCACGACCGCGGAGGCAGCGGCAGGCACGCCGACGGACGTGGACGAGATCGATCGCCAGCGCGGTGACGTGTGCCGGCAGCATGCCGAGGCCCTGCTCGACGCCGCCGAACGCGGCGACTATGCGGCTGCCACCGCGCACTTCGACGCCACCATGCGCAGTGCCCTGCCGCCGGCCAAGTTCAAGGCCGCGTGGGAATCGCTGGCGCAGTTCGGCAAGCTGCAAGCGCGCGGACAGTCGCACCCCAGCATGGGCCAGGGCTATTACGTCGTCACCATCCCGCTGATCTTCGCCCAGGCCAACCTGTACACGCGCATCGCCTGCAACAGTGACGGCAGCATCGCCGGCTTCTACGTACGCCCGCTCGAAGCTGCCCAGCCCTGACCGTCGCGCCCGCTGTCGTGACCAATCCCGCACCGCAACCGCCCAGGCGCTGCGATGCCAACCAGCGCCGGGCGATCATCCGCAGCGCCCACGCGCTCGGCGTGCCGCATGACTATGCCCGGACGCGCGGCCTGCGTGCAGTGCGCGAGCCCGCCGCACTCGCGTGCATCGGCATCGACACCCAGGGCCGCTCGCAGTGGCTCACGCCGCGTGCCGCGCGGGCCTTTGCCGGCATGCAATGCGCGGCGGCCGAGGCCGGCGTGGTACTCGAGGTCATCTCGGCGTTCCGCTCGGCGGAATACCAGCTTGGCATCGTGCAGCGCAAGCTGGCGCGCGGGCTCTCCATCGATGCCATCCTCGCCGTCAGCGCTGCCCCCGGCTACAGCGAACACCACAGTGGCCGCGCGGTGGATCTGGGCTGCCCGGGCTACAGCGCGCTCGAGGAGACATTCGAACACTCGCCGGCCTTTGCCTGGCTGTGCGCCAACGCGGCGGGCCACGGCTTCCGCCTGTCCTATCCGCGTGGCAACCCGCATGGCATTGCCTACGAACCCTGGCACTGGTGCTGGCACGCGCGGCGCAGTTGAGCGTCGCCACGCGTGCCAACGCCCGGATGCGCCGAGGCCTGCGAGCGGGTCAGCGCGCGTGCCGCGTCAAGGCACACCACCCGGCCCGCACGGCCCGGCTCGATCCCTCGAGCGCAGCCGTTCCAGGCTGCACTGACGCCCCGCGAGCCGCCCTGCCGACGGCTCGTCGTTTCAGGGCGTAAAGGTCACCATTCGCACGCCTTCGGCCTCCGCCGCTGCGGCCGGCACCGGCAGCGCGTGGTAGCCGTTGACCAGCCACGTCGGCAGTTGATCGGCGTAGTACGGACTGCCGAGCACCCCGGAATTGCCGCCCGGAATGATTTCGCTGGCAGCGACCACCGCACTCATCTCGCCCACGAAACGCCGCGCCGGACCGGAGCCGAACATGAAGTCGTTGGCGCCGCTCCCGCGCAGGTTGTAGTTGGCGACATTGACGGTTTCCCACGCGCCGCCACGGGCCAGGCCCGGCAGGTCCGGCGACAGGTCGTTGAAGCCGTAGGGACTGCTCATGCCATCCTGGCCAGGAATGCTGAACGGCCCTCCGAGGGGATGGTCGAAGACGATGCGATGCAGGCGACCCCAGCGATAGTCGGACAGCGCGGTCGAGCCATCGAACGCCGCCGCCATGGCCGGGCTGGCCAACTGATCCAGCGCCTGGCCGAGGCTGGCCAGCAGCACATAGTCGCGCGCCGCGGCCGCATTCGGCGCGCCGGCGGGCACGCTGGCCGGGGCGAAGAACGCGATGCCCGACGTGCCCTTGCCCTGCAGGGCGTCGAAGTTGTCGAGCATGAACTTGAAGCCGTTGAAGGCCAGGCTGGAGCTTGGCAGGTGATCGCCGAGGCCGACCTGCTGCAGGCTGGCATCGATGGTGTTGCGCAGCGCATAGCTGCGCCACAGTGCCCACAACGTGGCGCCCACGCTGGCATCCCGCTGGGCCTGATCCGGCGCCGGCAGGTCGTTCGGATCGTCGCCCGGGTCATAGCCCTGCTGGATGCCGGTTGGCGTGGAGTAATCCCAGCGGCCCAGCCGTGCGATTGCATCGATGATGCGACCGTTCGCGGCCAGTTCGGCAAGCGGCTGCCAGGAACTCGCCTGCGCGTTTGCATGCGCGGCCAGCAGATAGGGCAACACCAGCTTGGCATCCAGGGCGCGGGTGTCGGCCTGCAGGGCCTGCATGTGCGCCGGCGTGATCTTCTCGCCACGCTGGATGTAATCGCGGATGACCCGGTCGATCTGCCCCATGCGCAGGGACGAGGCGCCGCCCCAGTCGAGGTAATACACACCGCCGTTCGCGCGCTCCGAATTGAGCGGGTCGTTGTCCAGCGAGAAGCCGATCGGGTCGTTGTTGGCGTTGGCGAAATATCCCTGGGCCGGGTTGATGACGAATGGCATTTCGTTGGCGCGCAGCACCTCGAAAGGTGTCGCCTGGTTGGGCTGGCGGTGCTGCAGTGGCATCCAGTCGTGGCCGAGCGCGCCACTGCCGTCGCGAATGATCCACGGTGGCACCCCACCGCCGGGGCGGCCCTGGGTCTGCAGGTCGGTGCGCACCGGCGCTTCGGCGCTGGTGAAATAGGCGATGTTGCCGTCCACGTCGGCGTAGGCGAAGTTCTGCGAACCGAAATCGAAATAGCTCAGCGCATCCCTGAACTCGTCGAGATTGGTGGCGCGGTTGATGCGCCGGAACGATTCGATTTCCTGGGTCGGGCCCCAGCCGGTGTAGGCGACCGACAGGCCGCTGCCGCTGGCCGCATCGATCTGCACCAGCGGCCCGTCGTTGCGCCGTGGCACGGTGATCGTCAGGGCGCCATTGGTGTAGCCGATCGAGTCGGCGCGCAGCACGTGGTTGGGGGTGCCGTCGATCTGGTTGACGTAATAGCTCTGCGCCAGCCAGCGCACCGGTTCCTCGACCCCGTCATGCACGATGGCGACCGGCAGACCGTAGCTGTCGAACTTGAGCGTTTCCTTGAACACGTCGGTGACGTCGAGCGAGTTGGTGGTGGTGCCCCAGCACACGCGCTGGTTGCAGCCCTGGATCACGCCGGGAGCCCCCGGCACGGTGACGCCGGTCACGTCCATCGGTTGTGCATGGCGGCTGTCGGACGAGTACAGATGCTGTTCGGTGAAGACCGGCGGCAGCGACAGGCCAAGGTGCGGATCATTGGAGAGGATCGGCTTGCCGCTGGCCGAGAGCTCGGCGCCGATCACCCATTCGTTGCTGCCGACCGGGGAATCACGCCCTTCGAGCGCGCGCGCGAACAGCGGATTGCCGCGGATGCGCCGGGCATAGTCGCGAGCGAGTTGCACCGTCTGTGCGTCGATGGTTGCCGTTGTCATGGACTTGGCGGGCACGGCGCCGGCCATCGGCTGGTTCGGTGGCGGGCCGGGCTGGAAGCCGGGCACGGTCACGCGATCATCGGCCGGCGCCGAGCGATGCAGGTCGCCGAAGAACAGCGCATTGCCATCGAAGCCGGCGAGCGCGCCGGCCTGCTGATAGGCGGCGAGCTGCAGCGTGGCGTCGATATCGAGGTCGAATGACAACTGGAAGGCCAGCCCCTTGCCGACCGCCAGCGTATCCACCGGTGTCCACGGATCGGCACGGGTAATGTCGAGCACCGTGTACTCGGGCGGCAGCGGATGGTTGGCCAGCCAGAAATTCACGCCCGCCGCATAGGCGGACAGCCAGCCGCGGCTGTCCTCGGACATGGCGCGCCAGCTCTTCTCGGCCGCCCGCCGCAGGCCAAGGGTGCGTGCCTGCACATCGCTGGCGAGCTGCGAGGCACCGACCAGCGCGGCCAGCGTCCCGCTGACCTGACGCCGGGTCAGATCCATTTCAAAGAAGCGGTATTCGGCATGTGCGTAGCCCTGCAGGAAGGCCACGTCGTTGTCGCTCGACGCCTTGATGGTCGGCATGCCGTTCTGGTCGTAGGAAATGCTGCCAGGCGCGGACAGGCCTGGCGCGACCACGGTGGTGGACCGGCCCGGGGCGACCCCGGTTTCCGCATTGGCCAGTCCCGCGGTGGCGAAAGCCAGCAGCAGGGCCGCGGCGAGCGTGCGGCGCTGGAAACGTGCGTGCGACATGTTTGCCTCCCGATCGATGGATGGACGAGCGCACCGCAGGAGCGGCGCACGGCACCGCGTCCCGGTCGCGCCGACGGGATCGGCGCGATTTCCCTGCCTGCTCGCCATGTCGGCGGGCGGGCCGTCCGGAGCGCCACCTGCGCGGACCTGCGACGGCGCACGTACCAGGGCCTGGCCTACCGCTGCCCTGATCATCCGGGCCGGTCGCCAGCCGCAGCAGCCGCGCGTCACCACATCCGCGCAAGCGGAGGTCCATCCTACTCCCACGCCGGCGCGCCGGCGCAACCCGGGGACGATGGCAACATCGAGCGGTCATGGCCTGCGACCCGGCCCCGCACGCCGAGCGGGCCGGGTGTGCGCCTGGACCGCGTCCGGGCATCGCCGACACTGCCTTCAGGCATGGCCAGGGCAGTTTGGCTTGCAGGCGCCCACGGCTGGCCGGCCGGCACCAACCGAATCAGGCGTCTGGCGCGCCCACGGCGCGGCCATGGCGGGCACGCAGGCCAGGGATTCGTGCTGCTTCGGTCGGCCTGCCGCGACGGGAACCCGGCGCTTGCCGGCCCGTCCTACGCGCCGATTCCGGCCTTCTTCAGGGCCGCGATGCGCTCGGGAATCGGCGGGTGGCTCATGAACAGGCGACTGATGCCGCCACCACCGGAAATGCCGAACGCCTGGATGGCCCGCGGCAGCGCGGCTTCGTCCTGGTTGCCGCCCAGCCGCTGCAGCGCGGCGATCATCTTGTCGCGACTGGCCAGGCGCGCGCCACCCGCGTCGGCGCGGAACTCGCGCCAGCGCGAGAACCACATCACCACGATCGACGCCAACGCACCCAGCACGACCTGCAGCACCATCACGATCATGAAATAGGCAAAGCCGCCGCTGCTGCCCTCGCCATCGCGGTTGCCGCTGATCGCATTGTCGACCACCGTGCCGATGACGCGCGCGAGGAAGATGACGAACGTATTGAGCACGCCCTGGAGCAGGCCCATGGTGACCATGTCGCCATTGGCCACGTGGCTGACTTCGTGGCCGAGCACCGCTTCCACCTCGCCGCGATCCATGCTCCGCAACAGGCCGGTGCTGACTGCGACCAGCGCGCTGTTGCGGCTCATGCCGGTGGCGAAGGCGTTCATGTCCGGGGCGTCGTAGACGGCCACCTCCGGCATGCCGATGCCGGCAGCCTCGGCCTGACGGCGCACCGTGGCGAGCAGCCAGCGCTCGCCTTCATTGCGCGGCTCGGTAATGACCTGGGCACCAGTGGTGCGCTTGGCGATCCACTTGGACATCGCCAGCGAGATGAACGAACCCCCCATGCCGAGCACGGCCGCCATCAGCAGCAGGCCGCCGTAATTGCCCAGGCGGATGCCGAACACGCCCTGTACGATGAACAGCACGATGTTGAGCAGCAGCAGCACCGCGATGTTGGTCGCGACGAACAACAGGACACGCTTCATGTAGAGCCGACTCCGGAACGATCCCGTGCGGATGCACGTCGACGGATAATGCGGGCCGGTACGCTGAAAGCAAGCGGGCCGGACCGCCTGCCGACCGTCATTGCGGAGCGCCCTTGCGCGCCGCTGCACGCCCCCCTCAGGACTGCCGACGCATTCTGCAACCATGTATCGAGGCCGCTTTGCCCCTTCCCCGACTGGCCGGCTGCACTTTGGCTCGCTGGTCACCGCACTCGGCAGCTGGCTGTGCGCGCGCGCGGCCGGTGGCACCTGGATCGTGCGCATGGAAGATCTCGACCCCGAGCGCACGGCGGCCGGCGCGGCGCAGACCATTCTCGCCACCCTGCACGCCCTCGGCCTCGACAGCGACGAACCCGTGCTCTACCAGGGCGCGCGTGGCAGGGACTACGCACTTGCGCTGCGGCGCCTCGCCACGGCCGGCCACGCCTACCGCTGCTGGTGCAGCCGCAATGACCTGGAAGCCCACGGCGGCATCCACCCGGCGCACTGCGTGGCCCCGGCCCGCGATCGGCCGCCGGCCTGGCGCCTGCGCACCGCGCACGCCGTCATCGACTTCGAGGATGCGCTCCAGGGTCGCGTGCAACAGGATCTCGCCGGCGCGGTCGGCGACTTCGTCATCTGGCGCGCCGATGGCAGCGCGGCCTACCAGCTTGCCGTGGTGGTGGACGATGCGGCGCAGGGCATCACCGATGTCGTGCGCGGGGCCGACCTGCTCGATTCCACGCCACGCCAGATCCTGCTGCAACGCCTGCTCGGCTATCCCACGCCCGCCTATGCCCACCTGCCGCTGGCGCTGGATAGCGGGGGGCACAAGCTGGCCAAGCACCTGGCGTCCCTGCCGGTGGATCGCACCGATCCACTGCCGGCGCTGGCCGCGGCGCTCGCCTTCCTGAACCAGCCCGTGCCGCGCGCCACGACCCCGGCAAGCTTCCTCGCCGCTGCGCTCGAGCACTTCGATCTCACCGCCGTCCCGCGCCACAATGGCATGGCGCCGCCTTTTGCGGCAGCGCGGAAGGACGAACCGCAGTCGGCTACGGCACAATCGCTCCTGGCTCCACCCATCCCCAACAAGGAGTAGCTGACATGACGGCACGCGTAGCCCTGGTCACCGGCGGCACCGGCGGCATTGGAACGGCCATTTGCAGGCACCTGGCCCAGCTTGGCCACAAGGTCGCGACCAATTACCGCGATGAGGCGAAAACGCGGGCCTGGCAGGAAGCACAGCGCAAGGACGGCTTCGAATTTGCGATCGCCAGGGGCGACGTGGCCGATCCGGCCACGGCAGAAGCCATGGTGCGCGACGTCGAAGCCCAGCTCGGCCCGATCGAGATTCTGATCAACAACGCCGGCATCACCCGCGACACGACCTTCCACAAGATGACCGCGCAGCAGTGGCAGGACGTGATCGCCACCAACCTCGGCTCCTGCTTCAACGTCACCCGCCCGGTGATCGACGGCATGCGCAGCCGCAAGTGGGGTCGCATCGTGCAGATCAGCTCGATCAATGGCCAGAAGGGCCAGTACGGCCAGGCCAACTATGCCGCCGCCAAGGCCGGCATGCACGGCTTCACCATTTCCCTGGCGCAGGAGAACGCCAAGTTCGGCATTACCGTCAACACCGTCTCGCCAGGCTATGTGGGCACGGACATGGTGATGGCCGTGCCGGAAGACGTACGCGCCAAGATCGTCGCGCAGATCCCGCTCGGCCGCCTCGGCGAGCCGGGCGAGATCGCCTACGCGGTCGGCTTCTTCGCCGCCGAGGAAGCACGCTGGATCACCGGCGCCAACCTGGCCATCAATGGCGGCCAGTACATGGGCTGGTAGCGTCGCGCCGGGCCGCTGCCCATCGGCAGCGACCTGGCATCCAGCGCCCCGTCTTGCCGTTGGGCAACGAAGGAGCGCCGGCCTCGGCGAGGCTTGTGGAGCCTCGCTCCGTTTGGCCGGCGCACTGGCTTGCGCCTCACCGTTCGGGTGAGCCAATGAAGGCTCGTGGTGCAAGCCACACGCACCCCCTATCCACAACAAGGAGACTTTCCCCGATGAATGTGCGCGTATTTTCCCTGAGTGTCGCTGCGGGCCTGGCGCTCGGCGTGCCGCTGGCGGCCGTGGCCGCCGATCCGATGCCGGAGTGACAGAAGTATTCGTGGGACATCCCGGTGCTGCGCGGCGAGTACATCCCGGTCGATGGCGGCACCCTTGGCACCCTCTCGGCCGGCTTCACCGAGGACGCCAACCGCACCTTCGGCGGCGCGAGCCTCTATTACGGCCAGGACGGGACTCCCGTGACGATCGCCGTCGCCGGCCAGGTTCACTACAACGAGGATGCCGTGGTCGAGCAGACCGGCGTGGTCGCCTGAACCGACATCAGTACCTATCGCATGTGGGATGGCCCCTGCCGGGGCTGCGCCGATCATCCGCGCCAGCAGGAGCAGACCAGCGACGTGGCGCGCTTCGAGTGGACCGGGCCGCGCGGCGGGCGTTTTGCCCTCAACGGCATGACGCAGACCATGGCCTGGGCCTTCTCCGGCCTGCCACTGGTGGCGCCGACCGATTTCTCGGGGGAATACCTGATGGTGTATCGCCTGGCAAACCCTACACCGGAGGGCTCGGTTTATCAGCAGGAAAGCGTGCAGCTGGTGCGCCTCACCCGGGTTGCCGAACCGCGCACTTACGAAACCCGGGTTGCCCCTCGCGATATTCCTCCGTGGCGCGCTGAACCGGGTCGGCCCATACACGCTGGATGGGACTTTCAGGATACCCTGCAGCCTGTTGCCCCCAAGTCCGCAGCCGCCGCGGTGCAGTCCTGTTGAGTGACGGTCCGCTTCTGGCAAAGCCCGGTTTCCGGGCTTTGCCTCATTCGGGCGCGGGATAGTCCGGCTCCCACCTGAAGTCGCAACATACCTGCACGGCCGCGTCTCCGAATGAGACGGGTACTTGCACGCCCCCCTGCCATTCGTCCATTCCGCAACTTCATGCCTGGATCTGGACGGCGCTTGTCGTAATCCTGGCCGGACACAACCTGCCCGCCCGCGCGGCCGATGGCGGCGCGCCTGGCCGAACCAGCGCGTGACAGGCTCCGCCGCAAGGCCGCCATCCTGACTGCCCGCTGGCCCGCCCGGCAAAAACACTGGACTGGCGCCCACGTTTGGGCTTAGGCTACATGCATCGGGAAACCGCAGCATCCGTGCCGCTCGGCGCGGCTTGCATCCTGCCTGCGGTGCTCATCGAGTTCTTGAGTTGACTTCGCTCCCGGGTGACCAGGCCCTGGACGCGCGGAAGCGGGTCGCCATGTCATCGGCTGACCCCGTCCAGCCGTACGCGATACGCGATACGCATTTCCCTGTGCATGATCCACGCCGTGAGGCGCCGGACGTCGCGGGACCGAGCATGAACCAGACCAGCGAACCAGCCGCCACCGACGTGCCCACGAGTGCCTTTGCACATGTGCCCCAACAGCAGGAAATCCCGCTGGCGATGGTGCATGGACAGCCGTTGCTGGAGATTCCCCAGGATCTCTACATTCCGCCCGATGCGCTCGAGGTCATCCTGGAGGCCTTCGAAGGGCCGCTGGATCTGCTGCTCTACCTGATCCGCCGCCAGAACCTGGACATCCTCGACATCCCCATCGCCGAAATCACCCGCCAGTACGTCGACTACATCGGGATGATGCACGAACTGAAGCTGGAGCTTGCCGCCGAATACCTGGTGATGGCCGCGATCCTGGCCGAGATCAAGTCGCGCCTGCTGCTGCCGCGACCGCCAGTCGAGGAAGGTATCGAGGCCGACCCGCGTGCCGAGCTGGTACGCCGTCTGCAGGAGTACGAACGTTTCAAGAAGGCCGCCGAGGACATCGACGCACTGCCCCGCCTGGAGCGCGATTCCACTGTTGCCCACGTCGAGGTTGACGATCACAAGGTGGTACGCCTGCCACCACCGGTGGACCTGCGCGAAATGCTGCTGGCGCTCAGGGACGTGCTCAAGCGCGCCGAGCTGCACGGCCACCACGCGATCGAGCGCGAATCCTTGAACGTGCGCAGTCGCATGGGCGATCTGCTGCGCGCGCTGGCGGATGGCGCATTCCATCGCTTCGAAAGCCTGTTCGATGCCATCGAGGGGCGCCGCGGGGTGGTGGTCAGCTTCCTGGCCCTGCTGGAATTGGCCAAGGAACAGCTCATCGAGATCGTGCAGGAGGAATCCCTCGCGCCGATCTACATCAAGTCACTCGCGACGGCGCCATAACATGGAGTTGCAACAGATCAAGCGCATCATCGAGGCGGCCCTGCTCGCGGCCCCGCAACCGCTGACCCTGCCGCAGCTGGCCGGGTTGTTCGACGCCCTGGACCTGCCGGCCCAGGACGAAATTGCCCGCGCGGTCACGGAGCTCAAGGCCGATTGCGCCGGGCGCGGCATCGAGCTGGTCGAGGTCGCCTCGGGCTGGCGCTACCAGGTGTGTACCGACGTGCACACCCATGTCGCGCGCCTGTGGGCCGAACGCCCATCGCGCTACTCACGCGCCCTGCTGGAAACCCTGGCCCTGATTGCCTACCGCCAGCCGATCACGCGCGGCGAGATCGAACAGGTCCGCGGCGTCGCGGTCTCAACCAACATCGTGCGCACACTGGAAGAGCGCGAATGGATCCGCGTGGTCGGCCATCGTGATCTGCCGGGCAAGCCTGCCCTGCTTGGCACCACGCGCCAATTCCTCGATTACTTCAACCTCAAGGCGCTGGATGAACTGCCCGCCCTGAGCGAAATCCACGATCTGGAGGATTTCGAGCCGCAGCTGGATCTCGACGGCGGCACGCCGAATCTGGACGCGCCCGCGCTGGCCGGCGTGACGGCCAGCGAGGACGCGGCGAACGACGCCGAAGCCGCGTCCGACATGGGCGATTTTCCAGCCGCATCCCCCCTCGACATGCCAGCGGGCGAGCTCGACTCGCCGCCTTCAGAACCTTCGCGCGCCCTCTCCAGCGACGGCGCCACTCCCAGGGACACCCCGGAATCCAACGCATGACACCTTCATCTTCCTCATCCCCTTCGCGCGCCATCCTCAAGCTGAAGCGTTCCGGCGCCGCCGATGCCACGCCCGCCGTCGAAGAACGCCTGCACAAGGTCCTGGCCAACGCCGGCCTGGGCTCGCGACGTACGCTCGAGCAGCGCATCGACGCCGGCGAAGTCCAGGTCAACGGCAGCACCGCCACGCTCGGCCAGAGCGTGCACAGTGGTGACCGCGTCGAGATCGACGGCAAGCGCTTCGTGGTCGTCGCCGACAGCGCCGAGCGCGCCCAGGTGCTGCTCTACAACAAGCCCGATGGTGTGGTCGCCACGCGAGATGATCCGGAAGGCCGCGCCACCGTGTTCGAGCAGTTGCCGCAGCTCAAGGGCGCGCGCTGGATCGCGGTCGGGCGCCTGGACATCAACACCACCGGGCTGCTCCTGCTGACCACCGATGGCGGCCTCGCCAATGCCCTGATGCACCCCAGCTCGGAGATCGAGCGCGAATACATCTGCCGCGTGCATGGCGAGGTCACCGACGAGGCGATCGAACGGCTGCGCAGCGGCGTCGAACTCGACGATGGCCCGGCCCACTTCGACGAGATCGGGGTGATCAGCCGCGGCCCCAGTCACTCCTGGTTCCGCGTGGTCCTGCGCGAGGGACGTAACCGCGAGGTGCGTCGCATGTGGGAATCGCAGGGCCTGCTGGTCAGCCGCCTCAAGCGCATCCGCTACGGCAAGGTCGAGCTGCCGCGCGGGCTGCTGCGCGGCGCCTCGACCGAACTGGATGCCGCCGGCATTGCCGCCCTGCGCAAGCAGGCTGGCGTGCAGGAGGCGCCGCCACGCCTGACGCTTGCCCCCGTGATCGGCCAGCGCCGTGCCGGCCCCACCGAGTTCCATCCCAAGCCGCAGGCGCAGCAGGCCTGGGTCGGTGCGCGCAGCGAGGAAGCGCGCGAGTTCGCCACCTACGACCGCATGCGCGACGACGACTGGCGTGGCGGTGCGGCCAAGCCCGGCGCGGGCCGCCGACGCCCCGCCGGCAGGGGCCCCGGCAAGGGCAAGCCCAAGCCGCAGCGCCAGGGCCAGGGCCAGCGCCAGGGCCGTGGGCGCGGCCCGCAGGCGGGAGGCGATTCACCCTACCGCAGCTTTGCCGAGCCCGGCCTCAGCCCGGCCGTCCTCAAGAGCTGGTTTCCGGACAGTGTCGGCGGCTCCGGCCGCCCGCGCCGCGGCGCGCGACCGGGCCAGCCCGTCGAATTCACGCCAGGTCAGTTCCAGCCCGATGACAACCTGGGCAACCGCATCCAGCCACGCGACGGTGATGCCGCGCGCGGCAAACCGCGGCGCCCGGCGGGCAAGCCCGGCGGCAACGTCGCTGCCAAGCCGCAGCGACCCGGCGCCAAGCCACCGCGTCCAGGCGCGGGGCGCAAGCCTCCGCGTGGCACGCCCGGCAATTCCGTGCATGAGGCCAATGCGGGCGGTGGGCGCCGCAATGACCAGGGTGGCAAGCGGCGCCGCGGCCCACGCTGAACGATGACCCGCTGACGGCCCTTTCCCGCGATCGACCCTGAACCGGCAACTCGATGGCAGCCCGCTGCACACCCGAGCACAACCGCGGCGCCCTCATCGCCGTTGGCGACCTGCCGGCGGACCTGACCGCGGCACAATGCCTTGCGCCGCTGCTGGGGCTGGCCGGACTGCGCCCGCGGGTCCTGCTGTTGCATTCGGCGGCAGCGCACGAACAGGCCCGCGCCGATGCCGACGAACACCTTTATACGGCCCTGCGCGCCGCCGGTGCAGGCGAAGTGGCGCAGCCGATGCTGCGCTCACGCAGCGAGGCGGGTGAGCCCGCGCTGCTGGATGCGCTCGACCGTGCCGAGGTGCTGGTGCTGGCCTGCGATCGGCCCCTGCGCCTGTCCACCCTGATCGGCGGTACACCCCTGGCCCGCGCAATCCGCCGGCGCAACGCCGAAGGCGCGCCGGTGATCGGCTGCGGCGCCGCTGCCGCGGTGCTGTGCGAACACATGCTGGCCCAGGGCGATACGGCAGGTTCCACGCCGCGCAGTGGTGGCGCCCAGCTCGCGCCCGGCATCGGGCTCACCAACCGCCTCATCGTCGATCGCGGCGGGCACGCCAGCGACCGCATCGGGCGCCTGCTCGCTGCGCTTGCGCTCAATCCCTGCGTGCTCGGCCTGGGCATCGACGCGGCGACCGCGGCGGTGATCGGCGCCGACAACGTGCTGGAAGTGGTCGGCGATGGCGGTGTGACCCTCATCGATCCGGCCGAGATGACCGATTGCAACGTGCTCGACCTGCAACCGGGCGCACCGATCCGCATCACCAACCTGCGCCTGCACGCCATGGCAGACGGCGCCCGCTACGACCTGGACTTCCGCTGCACGGTGGATTGAGGGCGGGCGTCGCGAGGCGGATGTCGCAGGCCTTGACAGCCGGGCCGGGCGCAGGCGCCGCAGCGGCGCTTTGCGGCGCTCCGGCTCCTGCCTGAGCGATGGCCGCCCGTGCCGAAGGCGCGTGGCCGCCTGCTAGAATCCGCGGCTCACTTTCGAGGGCATGTCATGCAGCTTGATCAGGTCAGGGCCGTCATCACCGGCGGCGCATCGGGGCTTGGCCTCGCCACGGCGCAGCATCTGGTCGCCAGCGGCGCACGGGTCGCCCTGCTCGACGTCAACGACGACAAGGGCGCGGTCGCGGCGCGGGAACTTGGCGGCAGCGCGCGCTACCTGCGCACCGACGTCACCAGCGAAGAAGGCGTGAGTGCCGCGCTCGAGGCCGCTCGCGAAGACATGGGCGGGCTCAACGTGGTGGTCAACTGCGCCGGCATCCTCGGCGCCGGCCGCGTGCTCGGCAAGTCCGGTCCGATGCCGCTGGCCAACTTCGCCACCACCGTCATGGTCAACCTGGTCGGCAGCTTCAATGTCGCCAAGGCGGCGGCGGCGCTGATGGAGCAGAACACAGCCGGTGAAGACGGCGAACGCGGCGTCATCGTCAGCACCGCGTCCATCGCCGCCTTCGAGGGCCAGATCGGCCAGGCAGCCTATTCGGCGTCCAAGGGCGGCATCATTGCCATGACCCTGCCCATGGCGCGCGAATTCGCGCGCATCGGCGTACGCGTGATGGCCATCGCCCCCGGGGTCTTCCACACGCCCATGGTCGATGGCATGCCCGAGGCCGTCTACCAGTCGCTCTGCGCGCAGGTGCCTTACCCCTCGCGCCTGGGCAAGCCGGAGGAATACGCCGCCACGGTTGCCTTCATCCTGCAGAACCGTTACCTCAACGGCGAGACCATCCGTGTCGATGGTGCCATCCGCCTGGCGCCCAAATAGCCGGGATTGGGGATTCGGGATTCGGGATTCGCGAGAACCGCTTCTTGCCACCCGGGTAGCGGATCGACCCAGCCGTGCTTCGCCAGCCGTTTTTCCAAACCCCACTCCCGGCCCCCCGAATGAAAGCTTCCGAAATCAAGAAAGGCAACGTCGTCGAGCACGACGGCAAGGTCTGGCAGATCCGCGACATCGAGCGCAGCGCACCGCAAGGGCGCGGCGGCAACGTCACCTTCCGCTTCACCATGTACAGCGTGCCCGGCAACCAGAAGCTCGACCTGTCGTTGCGCGCCGAGGACGACCTGCGCGAAACCGAACTGACGCGCCGCGCGGTGAGCTACTCCTACAAGGATGGCGACGCCTTCGTGTTCATGGACGACGAGGACTACAGCCAGTACCGCCTCGACGCCAGCGCGGTCGGCGATGCGGCCGGCTACCTGGTGGACGGCATCGAGGGCTGCTATATCCAGCTCATCGACGATGCACCGGTGGGCCTGCAGGTACCGCAGACCGTCACGCTGGAAGTCGTCGATACCGCCCCCGAGCTCAAGGGCGCCAGCGCGACCAGGCGCAACAAGCCCGCGCGGCTTTCCACCGGCATCGAAATCCAGGTGCCCGAATACATCACCACCGGCACCCGCGTGCTGGTCAACACCACGACCGGCGAGTTCTCCGGCAGGGCCTGACGTACCTCGTCCTGCGGTTGGTGTCGGCAAGACGCGTGGGGGGCTTCAGTCCCGATGCACGTGTACATCACGTGTACATCGAAGGGCATCGCGGCTGAAGCCGCTCCCACGCGCAATGGCGTCCCTGCAGGAGGGCTGGAAATCCCGACCGGCTTCGCATTCCCGGTCGCCAGGATCGCGGCTGTTGCCGCTCCTACAGTGCACTATTGGAAGTCACGAAGCTGCCGTGGGAGGGGCTTCAGTCCCGATGCTCGGCGCAGTTCAAGGCGCATGGGAGGGGCTTCAGTCACGAAGCTGCCGTGGGAGGGACTTCAGTCCCGATGCTCGGCGCAGTTCAAGGCGCATGGGAGGGCTTCAGTCCCGATGCCTCTGCGCACCGGAGGGCAGCGCGGCCGAGGCCGCTTCCACTGCCTTTCATGCCGGAGGCTTGCCAGGGCCGTGCGTCTGCCTTTGCAGCGGCCAGGGCATGCGGCGGCGCAGCATGAATGTCGCCCGCGCAAAGGTGACTTTCCGCGCTTGTGCTGGCGTTCAGCCTTTGGCAAGGTACGGCGTTCGCCCGCACCCTGCGGGCGTCATCCGATGGCGCAGCAATTCCTGGCAACGCCATCACGCCGACCGGATCCGAACGCCCGAGGGGAAACATCGATGTCGAGAAGCCTGTTCATCACCAAGCCCGTGACGGCGGCGCCGCACGTCGACGCCGGCGAGCCGGTCGAAGGCACCCTCGCCGGCGAACCGCACCTCAAGCGGACCCTCACGGCCACCCAGCTCACCCTGCTTGGCATCGGTGCGGTGATCGGCGCCGGCATCTTCGTGCTGACCGGCACCGCGGCGGCGAACCACGCCGGTCCGGCCCTGATGCTCAGCTTCGTCTTCGCCGGCATTGCCTGCGCATTGGCCGGCATGTGCTACGCCGAGTTCGCCGCCATGCTGCCGGTCTCCGGCAGCGCGTATTCCTATTCCTACGCGACGCTGGGCGAGTTCACCGCCTGGTTCATCGGCTGGAACCTCGTACTGGAATACCTGTTCGCCGCATCCACCGTGGCGGTCGGCTGGTCCGGGTACTTCAACGAGATGCTGCGCCTCATTTCCGGCTGGACCGGCGCGGACGTATCGCTGCCGGGCTGGATCTCGCATGCGCCCTTCACCTTCATCGAAGGCAAGCTGGCGATGACCGGCGCCGTCATCAACCTGCCGGCAGTGCTCATCGTCGCTGCCATCAGCGGCCTGTGCTACGTCGGCATCACCCAGTCGGCCTTCGTCAATTCGATCATCGTCGCGATCAAGGTCACGGTGATCCTGCTGGTGATCGCCTTCGCCTTCCAGTACATCAACCCGCAGAACTGGGTGCCCTTCATCCCTGAATCGGAGGGTCCCGGCCGATTTGGCTGGGGCGGCGTGATGCGCGCGGCGACGGTAGTGTTCTTCGCCTACATCGGCTTCGACGCGGTTTCGACCGCGGCAGGAGAAGCCAAGAACCCGCAGCGCGACATGCCGATCGGCATCCTTGGTTCGCTGGTGATCTGCACGATCCTGTACATCGCCATGGCGGCGACCCTGACCGGCATTGCGCCCTACTACACGCTCGACACGCCCGAGCCCGTGGCCACCGCGCTGGCCGGCTATCCGTCGCTGGACTGGTTGCGCACACTGGTCGTGATCGGGGCGCTGACCGGACTTTCCTCGGTGATCCTGGTGATGCTGATGGGCCAGCCGCGCATCTTCTATTCGATGGCCCAGGACGGCCTGATGCCCAAGGCGTTCGGGCGCGTGCATCCCAGGCATCAGACCCCCTATTTCGGCACCATCGTGGTTGGCGTGCTCGCCGCAGCGCTGGCCGGCATGTTCCCGGTCAACGTGCTCGGCGAGCTGGTGGCGATGGGCACCCTGCTCGCCTTCACCACCGTATGCATCGGCATCCTCGTATTGCGCTATACCCGCCCGGACCTGCATCGCAGCTTCCGCGTGCCCTTCGTGCACCTGGTCAGTCCGCTCGGTGCCATCGCCTGCCTGTACCTGTTCTGGCAGGCCTTTTCCGAACACTGGCGCCTGATGGTGGGCTGGACGATGATCGGCATGGTCATCTATTTCGCCTACGGGTACCGCAACAGCGTGCTGCGCAAGGCAGGCTGAGCTTCACTTGCGGGGCCGGCCACAGCGCCGGCCCTTCTCGTCATCCCGGGGGAAATCCATGCTCAAGCAGTTGCTTGCGATCAAGCACCCGCAGGCGAGCCAGGCCGATGCCGACAGCCTGCAACTGGTGCGCACGCTCGGCCCGTGGGGGCTGACCGCGCTCGGCATCGGTGCCGTGATCGGCGGCGGCATCTTCGTCATCACCGGCCAGGCGGCCGCCGAACACGCCGGGCCGGCCATCATCCTGTCCTTCGTGATGGCGGCCATCTGCTGCACCTTCTGTGCGCTCTGCTACGCCGAGTTCGCTGCCATGGTGCCAGTCTCGGGCAGCGCCTATTCCTACACCTACGCGACGCTCGGCGAGCTCGCCGCCTGGTTCATCGGCTGGATGCTGGTGCTTGAATACGGGGTCTCCGCCTCGGCGGTGGCGGTGAGCTGGACGGGCTACTTCCTCAGCCTGCTGGAGCACTTCGACATCTTCCTGCCGGCAGCCCTGGTCAGCGCACCGCTGGATGGCGAACTGCAGCCGACCGGGGCGATCATGAACCTGCCCGCCGCCTGCATCGTGCTGGCGCTCACGTGGGTCTGCTACGTCGGCATCCGCGAATCGGCTTCGGCCAATGCGGTGATGGTGGCCCTCAAGGTGGGCCTGATCGTCATCGTCATCGTCGCCGGCTGGCGCTACGTCGATCCGGCCAACTGGGAACCCTTCATTCCCGCCAACGAGGGCCGGGGCCGGTACGGTTGGGACGGCGTGCTGCGCGGTGCGGCCATGGTGTTCTTCGCCTACATCGGCTTCGAAGCGACTTCGGTGGCGGCGCAGGAATCGAAGAACCCGCAGCGCGACATGCCGATCGGCATGCTGGCCTCGCTCGCCATCTGCACCGTCCTCTACATCGGCATGGCGGCAGTGATGACCGGCCTCACGCCCTATTACCTGCTTGGCACCGACCAGCCGGTGGTGACCGCGGTGGCCACCCATGCGGAGCTCGGCTGGCTGCGCATCGTGGTCGAGATCGGCGCCCTGATCGGGCTTTCCTCGGTGGTGTTGGTGATGATCATCGGCCAGCCGCGCATCTTCATGATCATGGGCCGTGACGGGCTGCTGCCGCCGGTGTTCACGCGCATCCACCCCAAGTACCGCACGCCACACATCAATACCCTGATCACCGGCTTTGGCATCGCCGCGCTGGCCGCGATCTTCCCGCTGGACGTGCTTGGCGAGCTCACCTCCATGGGAACGCTGATCGCCTTTGCCGCGGTGTGCGCGGGGGTGTGGATCCTGCGCCACACCCAGCCCGACCTGCCGCGCCCGTTCCGCATCGCGTTTGCGCCGCTGGTGTGCCTCGCCGGCATCGTCAGCTGCGGCATCCTGCTCTCGGCGATGACCGCGCACAACTGGGCGCTGATGCTGTTCTGGACGGCGTTCGGCCTGGTGGTGTACTTCTCCTACGGCTATCGACGCAGCCGACTGCGTGGCAGTATGCAGGCCAGCACGAAGCCCTGACCGGCACCGGCGCTGCGCCGGGCAGGCACGTGATGCGTCCTTCCTGCCTGCCGTTCATGCGCACGACGCTACCCTGCAGGCGTGCAGGCGCCGCGGCGGCGCGCCGCACGCCAGGGCGCCCGCGCGGTTGACACGCATGTACGCATCGCGTCGATCCTCGGGCACGCATTGCCAGTCCGCCACGGGAGCCCCGCATCGATGCGTCGCTGGAGGCCACACCGCTGGTCCGATCCGCTCGCCAGCCACGCTGGTGGCGAGTGGCACGCCGGTACCAGCATGGAGAGCGATGCCCCTCTGCGCGCCGAACTGCTCAGCGATGAGCAGATGCAGGAGCACGGTCGCACGCTGGCGGCCCAGCACCAGGTGGTCCCGCCCGGGCGTTCGCAGGAGCTGCTCGCCCGCCTGGACGCCAACGAATCGGTGCTGCGCCGCAGCTGCGGAATTCTCGCCGCCGCAATCAAGGACGGCAACCGCGTCACGCCGGCCGGCGAATGGCTGCTCGACAACCTCTATCTCATCGATGCGCAAATCCGCATCGCGCGTCGGCATTTCCCCAAGCGCTACAACCTCGTCCTGCCGCGCCTCGCGCGCGGCGCATCGGCCGGGCTGCCGCGCGTATACGACCTCGCCCTCGATGCCATTTCGCATGGCGACGGACGCGTCGATCAGGAAGGCCTGAGCCGTTTCGTCGCCGCCTACCAGGAGGTGGCGCCGCTGTCCCTGGGCGAGCTGTGGGCCATCCCCATCATGCTGCGGCTGGCCCTGATCGAGAACCTGCGCCGGGTCGCCGCGCGCGTGCGCAGCGACCGCCACGACCGCAACCTTGCCGCGCAATGGGCGCAGGCCATGATCGACATCGTCGACCGCGACCCCAAGGGCCTGATCCTGGTGGTGGCCGACATGGCGCGCTCCGCGCCGCCCATGCGCGGCCCCTTCGTCGCCGAGCTGCTGCGGCGCCTGCAGGGGCACAGCGCGGAACTGACCCTGCCGCAGACCTGGATCGAGCAGCGTCTGCGCGAGTCCGGCCTGACCATCGAGCAGCTGATCAACGCCACCAACCAGGATGAAGCCGCCGACCAGGTGTCGATCCGCAACAGCATCGGCAGCCTGCGCCTGCTCGAGGCCACCGACTGGCGCGAATTCGTCGAGCGCGCCAGCGTGGTCGAACACGCCCTGCGCCGCGACCCGGCCGGCATCCACGCGCGCATGGATTTTGCCACGCGCGATCGCTACCGCCACCGCGTCGAGCAGCTGGCACGTGAAGCCGGCCGCAGCGAGTCGGCGGTGGCCGAGCTTGCCGTCGAACTGGCCGCCACGCGCGCGGCGGGTGGCATGGAGGCGGATGCGCAACGCCACGTCGGCTACTACCTGGTGGACGCTGGCCTGGCGGCGCTGCGTACTCGCCTTGGGCTGTCCAACCACTTCACGCGCTGGCGCACCCACCGGGTGCCCTTTGCCGCCTGGTTTGCCGCCCTGCTCGTCGTCGGTGCGCTGCTGTTCTCCGCACCGGCAGTGGTGCTGTGGCGGGCAGCGCCGCCGCCCTGGCTGCTGGTGCTCGCCGCGACGTGCACCGTCATCGCCCTCAGCCAGCTGAGCGTGGCCCTGGTCAATCTGGCCGCGGCCTTTGCAGTGCGCCCGGAAGCATTGCCGGCCATGGACTTCCGCGAGGGCCTTCCAGCCACCGCGGCCACGCTGGTCGTCGTGCCCGGCCTGCTCGGCAGCGCCACCGAAGCCGGCGAACTGGTGGACGACCTGGAGATTCGTTACCTCGCCAACCGCGACCCGCATATCCGCTTCGCCCTGCTGACCGATTTCGTCGACGCCGACAGCGAGCACCAAAGCGATGATGCGGGCCTGCTTGCGATCGTGCGCGAGGGCATCGCAGCGCTCAATACACGCCATGCACAGGCCGGGACCGAGCGCTTCTTCCTGTTCCACCGCCCGCGCCGCTGGTGTGCCAGCGAACGCGCCTGGATCGGCTTCGAACGCAAGCGCGGCAAGCTCGGTGAGCTCAATGCCCTGCTGCGCGGGCGCGGTGTGGAACGTTTCTCCTGCGTGGTCGGCGATCCCGAGACACTGCACGCTACGCGCTACGTCATCACCCTCGATGCCGACACGCAGCTGCCGCGCAACGCCGCCAACGCGCTGGTGGCAACCATGGAACACCCGCTCAACCGGCCGCGCTTCGACCCGGCGACGCGCCGTGTCAAGGCCGGCTACGGCATCCTCCAGCCGCGCGTCGGCTGCACCTTCAAGATCGGTGGCACGACCCGGCATGCCCTGCTTTTCGGCGGTGATCCCGGGCTCGACCCCTACACGCGCGCAGTATCGGACACCTATCAGGATCTGTTCGGCGAAGGCTCCTTCACGGGCAAGGGCATCTACGATGTGGATGCATTCGAGGCGGCGCTGGCCAAGCGCTTCCCGGAGAGCCGCATCCTCAGCCACGACCTGCTCGAAGGCTGCTACGCGCGCTCCGGCCTGGCCAGCGGCGTCGAGCTCTATGAGGATTACCCGGCCAGCTACCGCCTCGATGCCCGGCGCCGCCGGCGCTGGATCCGCGGCGACTGGCAGATCGCCGAGTGGTTGCTGCCGCGCGTTCCGGCCAGCAGCGGTCGCCATGAGCGCAATGTGCTGAGTGCGTTGTCGCGCTGGAAGATCTTCGACAACCTGCGTCGCAGCCTGGTCGCGCCGGCCCTGTTCGGCCTGCTGCTGCTGGGCTGGCTGCTGCTCGCCCGGCCGGCATTCTGGAGTCTCGTCGTCCTGGCCGTGCTGCTGCTGCCGCCCCTGCTGGATACGACCCTGGCGTTCGCGCGCCGCACGCCCGGCGTGCCGTTCACGCGCCACCTGGCGCTGTCCGGACGCGACGCGGCACGGCGCGGCCTGCAGTTCATCGTCGGCGTCGCCATGCTGCCACGCGAAGCCGCCATCAGCCTCGAGGCCATCGTGCGCACCGGCTGGCGCGTGCATGTCTCGCGCCGCCACCTGTTGCAGTGGGTGGCTTCGCGGCGGGCGCGCGACAGTACCCGCCCGGAGCCGACCCGCTGGCTGGGCCCGCTGGTTGCCCTACTGGTCGGTGCGTGGCTGATGGCGACACCAGCGACCCTGGCCATCGCTGCGCCATGGCTGCTGCTATGGCTCTGGTCACCGGTCCTGGAGGACTGGCTGGCGCAGCCGCCGAAGGCGGTTCCACAGTCGCTGGACGCAACCCAGGTACGCCTGCTGCGCAAGGCCGCACGGCGCACCTGGGCGTTCTTCGAACACTTCACCAACGAGACCACCCACTGGCTGCCGCCGGACAACTACCAGGAAAGACCGGTGCCCACGCTGGCGCGGCGCACCTCGCCGACCAACATGGGCCTGGCCCTGCTGGCCGACCTGACGGCCTGGGATTTCGGCTACCTCACCCTGGCCGGCCTGCTCGAACGCACGCGCAACAGCTTCGCGACGATGCGCCGCCTGGAGCGCTACAACGGCCACTTCTACAACTGGTACGACCTCGACACCCTGCAGCCGATGCATCCGCACTACATCTCCACGGTGGACAGCGGCAACCTGCTCGGACACCTGCTGACCTTGCGCCAGGGCCTGCTGCAGCTGGCCGATGCGCCGCTGTTGCATCCGCAGCGACTGGCCGGCCTGGCCGACGGCTTCGAACTGCTGGCCGAGATCGTCGATGAGCCGGCGCTGGCCGCCCTGGACGACCTGCGCAACCGCTTTGCCACGCTCGAACGCACGCCACCCAGCGGACTGGCGGCGACGCGCAAGGTGCTGCGCGAACTGGTCACACTTGCCGACGCCTGTGCCGGGACGCTCGCGTCGGCGACGGTCGAGGCGACCGATGCCGCCGCGGCCTTCGCGCGCGACTGCCGCGCCGCGCTGGACGAGCTCGATGGCTGGTTGCCCGAAACGCTGTCCGAGTCCAGCGCGACCGGCGAGGCCGCGATCCCCAGCCTCGCCAGCCTGGCCACCGCCGAGGGCGTGGAACCGGCGATCGCCGCACGCATCCGCGACACGCTGCAGCAGATCGACCACCTTGCCGCCACCTGCCTCGACCTGGCCGCGGCGGATTACCGGTTCCTGTACGAGCCCAAGCGCCATCTGTTTGCGATCGGCTACAACGTGGGCGAAGGACAACGCGACAGCGGCTACTACGACCTGCTCGCATCGGAAGTGCGCCTGTGTGTCTTCGTCGCGGTCGCCCTGGGCCAGGCGCCGCAGGAAGCGTGGTTCGCACTGGGCCGCCTGCTGACCGCACATGACGGACCGCCGACCCTGCTCTCCTGGAGCGGTTCGATGTTCGAGTACCTGATGCCGCAACTGGTGATGCCGAGCTACCCTGGCTCCCTGCTCGCCGAAACCTGCCGGGGCGCGGTGATGCGCCAGATCGCGCACGGCCACGCACTTGGGGTGCCCTGGGGCATCTCCGAATCGGGCTACAACCTGACCGATGCAGCGCAGAACTACCAGTACCGCGCCTTCGGCGTGCCGGGCCTGGGGCTGCAGCGCGGCCTGGCCCAGGAACTGGTGATTGCTCCCTATGCCAGCGCGCTGGCCCTCACCGTGGTGCCGCGCGCCGCCGCCGACAACCTGCGCAGGATGGCCGACAAGGGTTGGCTGGTGCGTTACGGGTTCTACGAGGCCATCGATTACACCCCGGCACGGCGTCAACCCGGGCAGGAACATGCGATCGTCTACCAGTTCATGGCCCATCACCAGGGCATGAGCCTGGTGGCCTTCAGCCATGCATTGCTGGGCCAGCCCATGCGCCGCCGCTTCACGGCCGATCCCCAGATGCTGGCCACCCTGCTGTTGCTGCAGGAGCGTGCGCCGCGCAGCACCGGCGAATGGGCCAGCAACCCCGAGCTGGTCGACGCACGCAGCGGCACCGACGAGACGCAAGTGCCGCTGCGCGTATTCCGCCGCGCGGATACGCTGCGCCCGGCCATGCAGATGCTGAGCAATGGCCGCTACCAGGTGATGGTGACATCGGCCGGCGGCGGCTACAGCCGCTGGCGCGACATCGCCCTGACACGCTGGCGCGAGGATGCCACGCGCGACCCCTGGGGGCTGTTCTGCCTGGTGCGCGACTGCGACGGCGGCGTGCCCTGGTCAACCACCCTGCAGCCCCTGCAGGCACGCATGGACAGCTACGAGGCGGTGTTCACCGAATCGCGCGTCGAGTTTCGCTGCCGTGTGGACCAGCTCGACGCACATACCGAAATCGCGGTGTCGCCGGAGGATGACATCGAACTCCGGCGCACGCGCATCACCAACCGCAGCAGCACGCTGCGCACGCTGGAGGTGACCAGCTTCGGTGAAGTCGTGCTCGCCTCGCCAATCAGCGACGATCTGCATCCGGCCTTCGGCAAGCTGTTCGTGCAGACCGAACTGCTCGCCGCACGCGAGGCCATCCTGTGCACCCGACGGCCACGTTCGCGCGAGGAAGCCCAGCCGTGGATGTTCCATCTGGTCGCGGTGCATGAGGCGACCGTCGAGGAAACCTCGTTCGAAACCGACCGGCTGCGCTTCATCGGCCGGGGTCGCGACATTGCGCGACCGGCGGCACTGGATGCCCCCGGTCCGCTCTCGGGCAGCGCCGGCTCGGTGCTGGATCCGATCGTGGCGGTGCGCCAGCGCCTGCGCCTGCCGCCGGGCCGCACCGCCTGCATCGACCTGGTCAGCGGGATCGCCGGCACGCGCGCGCACTGCCTGACCCTGATCGACAAGTACCGCGACCGCCACATCGCCGATCGCGTGATCGATCTCGCCTGGACCCACAGCCGCGTGGTCCTCGGCCAGATCAACGTGAGCGAGGTGGATGCGCAGACCTACGCGCGCCTGGCCGAATGCATCACCTTTTCCGACCCGCAGCGCCGCGCGCCGCCGGCCATCGTGGCGAGCAACCGGCGCGGCCAGCCTGGTCTGTGGGCCCACGCGATCTCCGGTGACCTGCCGATCGTGCTGCTGCGCATGCATGAGATCGCCAACATCGACCTGGTGCGCCAACTGGTGCATGCGCACGCCTATTGCCGCCTCAAGGGCCTGGCCTTCGACCTGGTGATCTGGAACGGCGAATCGGCCGGCTACCGGCAGAACCTGCACGATGCGGTGCATGGCGTGATCGGCGCCAGTGTGGAGGCCAGTCTCATCGATCATCGCGGTGGCCTGTTCGTGCGCAGCATCGACCAGATCAACCACGAGGATCGCGTCCTGATGCTGGCAGCGGCGCGGGTCGTGCTGTCCGACGAGGACGGTCCGCTCAACGAGCAACTGCGCATCCGCACGCCGCTGGACAAGGTGCCGGCCCTGCTCGCGACGCGCGAGTTCGTACCGTCTGCTGCGGTCGATCCGCCCGTGCCACCACGCATCCTCGTCAATGGCGTCGGTGGCTTCTCGGCCGATGGCACCGAGTACGTCATCGTCACCGGGCGTGGCCAGTGCACGCCGGCGCCGTGGATCAACGTCATCGCCAACCCGCACTTCGGCTGCATCGTGTCCGAGAGCGGCGCCGGCTACACCTGGTTCGACAATGCCCACGAATACCGCCTGACCCCGTGGAGCAATGACCCGGTCAGCGACGCCAACACCGAGGCGTTCTACATCCGTGACGAGGAAACCGGTCACTTCTGGTCGCCCACGCCATTGCCGGTGCCCGGGGCGGCGCGCTACGTCACGCGCCATGGTTTCGGCTACAGCGTGTTCGAAACCATCGAGGATGGCATCGCCAGCGATCTGGGCATCCACGTCGATGCCGAAGCCGCGGTGAAGTTCTTCCGCCTGATCCTGCGCAACGAATCCGGCCGCACGCGGCGCCTGTCGGTCACCGGCTACGTCGAATGGGTGCTGGGCGACCTGGCCGCACGCACCGGCATGCACGTGGTCACCGAGATCGACGGCACCGGGGCGTTGCTGGCGCGCAATGCCTACAACACCGAGTTCGATGGCTATGTGGCCTTCTTCGACGTCAACGGCACGCGCCGCACCGTCAGTGGCGACCGCACCGGCTTCATCGGCCGCAACGGCAGCCTGCGCAGTCCGGCGGCGATGCGCCGGGCCACCCTGGACGGCCGCGTCGGCGCCTGCCTGGATCCTTGCGGCGCGCTGCAGGTGCCGCTGGAGCTGGCCGATGGCGAACAGCGCACCCTGCTGTTCCGGCTGGGCGCGGCGCGCAGTACCCGCGAAGCGGTAGCCACCATCCGCAGCTTCCGCCAGTCGGGCGCCACGCGAGCCTCCTTCGATGCCGTCGCTGCACGCTGGCGTCGCCTGCTCGGCGCCGTCAGCATCACCACGCCCGAACCGGCGCTGGACGTGCTGATCAATGGCTGGCTGCCGTACCAGATCATTTCCTGCCGCCTGTGGGGACGCAGCGGCTTCTACCAGTCCGGCGGTGCCTTCGGCTTCCGCGACCAGTTGCAGGATGCGATGGCGCTGGTGCATGCGGCCCCGGAACTCCTGCGCGCGCAGATCGTGCTGTGCGCCTCGCGCCAGTTCCACGAGGGCGACGTGCAGCACTGGTGGCACCCGCCGGCCGGCCGCGGCGTGCGCACGCATTGCTCGGACGATTACCTGTGGCTGCCCCTGGCAGTGGCACGCTACGTGGACTGCAGCGGCGACTGGAGCCTGCTCGGCGAAGAGGCGGGCTTCCTCGATGGCCGTGCCCTGAACCCCGACGAGGAAACCTATTACGACATGCCGATGCGCTCCAACGAGCGCGCCGACATCTACCAGCACTGCGTGCGTGCGATCGAGCGCGGACTGGACAGGCTGGGTGCGCGCGGACTGCCGCTGATGGGCAGCGGCGACTGGAATGACGGCATGAACAACGTGGGCCGCGGGGGGCGCGGCGAAAGTGTCTGGCTCGGCTTCTTCCTGCATCGCGTGCTGCTGGATTTCGCCAGGGTCGCGCGCAAGCGCAAGGACAGCGCCTTCGTGACACGCTGCACCGAAGCCGCAGCGGCACTGAAGCACGCCATCCACGTCCACGCCTGGGATGGCGCCTGGTACCGCCGGGCCTGGTACGACGACGGCACGCCCCTTGGCACCGCCAGCGCCGAGGAATGCCGCATCGACTCCATCGCGCAGAGCTGGGCAGTGCTTTCCGGTGCCGGCGACGCGAAACGCAACGCGCGCGCGCTGGACGCGCTGGATCAGCACCTCGTCGATGCCGATGCCGGCCTGATCGCCCTGCTCGCCCCGCCCTTCGACAAGGGAGCGCATGATCCGGGCTACATCCGCGGTTACGTGCCCGGCGTGCGCGAGAATGGCGCCCAGTACACGCATGCGGCGGTGTGGGCCGTGATGGCCTTTGCCGAGGCCGGACGCACGGAACGCGCCTGGGAGCTGTTCCGCCTCATCAACCCCGTGCGCCATGGCCGCAGCGACGCCATCGACACCTGGATGGTCGAGCCCTACGTTGCCGCTGCCGACGTGCTGGCCGTCGCACCGCACACCGGGCGCGGCGGCTGGACCTGGTACACCGGTTCGGCGGCCTGGATGTATCGCCTGGTCGTCGAGTCGCTGCTTGGCATCACCCGCCACGACGACGTGCTCGCCTTCGCGCCGCGCCTGCCGCGCGCGTGGCACGAGGTCGATGTCGGCTACCGCCTCGGCGCAACGACCTGGAACATCAAGCTGCGACGCAACCCCGACATCAGCACCACGCAGGTCGCCCTGGATGGCGTTGCGCAGCCCCATGCAAGAATCCCGCTGGCGCCCGCCGGGGGTACGCACCAGGTGGACGTGGACGTGCCGCCGGCGGCTGCCGACGCCCCGTGAGCTGACCGCGATCATGGCGCGGCGGCGCGAGTGCCGCTAGGATGCGCGCCGCATGTCTCCCCTCACGGAAATTTCCCGGCCGCCGCTGCTCGAAGCGCGTGGTCTGGCCTTCGCGCGCAATGACGAGCCCGTCTTCGGCCCGCTCGACTTCGTGCTGCACACCGGTGAGGTCGTGCTGATCGAAGGCGACAACGGCTCGGGCAAGACCACCCTGTTGCGCGTGCTTTCCGGTCTGCTCACGCCCACGGAAGGCGAAATCCGCCTGCATGGCGCGCCGCTGACGCTGGACCTGCTGTCGCCGCAGGTGGCCCTGCTATCGCACGCCAACGGCCTGAAGCCCGAGCTGACGGCGCTGGAGAACCTGCGCTTCGCCGCCGGTCTGCACGGCCTGCGGCACGGCATTTCACCGCCCACCGCGCTGGCCGGGGTCGGCATGGACGGCTATGCCGACGTGCCTACGCGGCGGCTCTCGGCCGGGCAGAAGAAGCGCGTGGCACTGGCGCGCGTACTGCTGGCCCCGGTCGCCCTGTGGTTGCTCGACGAACCGTATGCCAACCTCGACCCCGAGGGCATCGGCCTGGTCAACCGCCTGCTGGAAAACCATGCCCATCGCGGTGGCGCCGCGCTGATCACCTCGCATGGCGCCTACGCCTACACTTCGGGCACGCCGCGCAGCATTCCCCTGCACGCAAGGCCCGCGCGCGATCTGACCGGCGAGGGTCGCCCACGTGGCGACGGTCTGCCCGGGCACAGCCTGGGCGACGACGCCGGCCTTTCTCCCGCGCGCCCGGGGACGCCTCCGTGACGGCCGGATCGACCCTCATCGCCTGCCGGGCGCTGGTGCGCCGCGACCTCACCCTGGTGTGGCGGCGCCGTGGCGATGCGCTGAACCCGATCCTGTTCGCGCTGATCGTGGTAGCGCTGTTCCCGCTGGCACTCGGACCGGAACCGGAAGTGCTGCGGCGAATCGCCGCGGGCGTGATCTTCGTCGCCCTGCTGCTGGCCGGCCTGCTGGCGCTGGATACCTTGTTCCGCAGCGATTACGAGGATGGCTCGCTGGAACAGCTGGTGCTTTCCCCGCACCCGCTGGCCCTGCTGCTGGCGTGCAAGATCGCCGTCCACTGGTTCACCACGGCCTTGCCACTGATCGTGGCGGCCCCGCTGCTGGGAGAACTCCTGCACCTGGCCGATCCGGTGCGGCCGGTGCTGCTGGCGGCCCTGCTGCTGGCCACGCCCCTGCTCAGCCTGATCGGCGCGATCTGCGTGGCCCTGACCGTGGGCATGCACCGCTCTGGTATGCTGCTTGCCCTGCTCGTGCTGCCGCTGTACGTCCCCGTGCTCATCTTTGGTGCCGGCGCCTGCAATGCCGCCGGCAATGCGTTGCCTTACGCCGCGCCCCTGCTGTGGCTTGGTGCGGCGCTGGTGGTCGCGCTGGTCGTGGCGCCGCTGGCCTGCGCGGCGGCGCTCCGGATCTCGCTGTCATGAACGTGCTCACTTACTGGTTCCACAAGCTCGGCTCGCCTCCGGTCTTCGATCGCCTCGCCCGCGTGCTCGCCCCGTGGTGTTACGGCCTGGCACTGGTGCTGGGCGCCATCGCGCTCTACGGCGGCCTGGCCCTGGCGCCAGCCGATTACCAGCAGGGCGATGCCTATCGGATCATCTTCATCCACGTGCCGGCCGCCTGGATGAGCCTGTTCGCCTACATCTTCATGGCGGTCAATGCGTTCATCGCCCTGGTCTGGCGCATCAAGCTCTCCGAAGTGCTGGCGATGGCGAGCGCACCGACCGGCGCCGCCTTCACCTTCATCACCCTGGTCACCGGCTCGCTCTGGGGCAAGCCCATGTGGGGCACCTGGTGGACCTGGGATGCAAGGCTCACCTCGGAACTCGTGCTGCTGTTCCTGTACCTGGGCGTGATCGGGCTCTACCATGCCATCGAAGATCGCCGCCAGGCGGCGCGCGCGGCCGGCTTCCTCGCCCTGGTCGGCGTGGTCAACCTGCCGATCGTGCATTTCTCGGTCAACTGGTGGAACACCCTGCACCAGGGTTCCACCGTGCGCCTGCTCGGTCCCTCGAAGATCGATGCGGCGATGCTCTGGCCGCTGCTGCTGATGGCGCTGGCCACGCACCTGTGGTTTTTCGGCACCCTGCTCGCACGCACCCGCAACGGCCTGCTCGAGATCGATGGCGGCAAGGACTGGGCGCGCAGCATCGTGCTGGCCTCCCAGCCGGGCGCGGCGGGTGCGGCAACGGAGCGCAGCCATGTCTGACTTCCTTGCAATGGGCGGCTACGGGACCTATGTGTGGTCTTCGTACGCGGTGTTCTTCATCGTGCTCGCGATCGACGCGCTGGCGCCCCGCGCCCAGCGCCGGCGCGTGCTTGCAGAACTGCGCGGCCGCCTGCTTCGACGTCGTTCCCGTACCCTGCCCACGCCATGACCCCGACCCGCAAACGCCGCCTCATCATCATCTCGCTGGTTCTCGCCGCCGTGGCCGTCGCAGCCGGGCTGACCGTGCTGGCGCTGCAGCAGAACATGACCTACCTCTATTCGCCGAGCGAAGTTGAGGCGGGCGAAGCGCCGACCGGTGCGCGCTTCCGCCTCGGCGGCGTGGTACTGGAACACTCCATCAAGCGCGCCGATGATTCGCTGCAGGTGGACTTCATCGTGACCGACCGCTTCCACCAGATGCCGGTCAAGTACACCGGCATCCTGCCGGATCTGTTCCGCGAAGGGCAGAGCATCGTGGCCAGCGGTTCGGTCGAGGACGGACGCTTCGTCGCCACCGAGGTGCTGGCCAAGCACGATGAAACCTACATGCCCAAGGAAGTGGCCGACGCGATCGCCAAGGCCAAGGATACGCACGCGGCGGAGCCGGGCGGCAGCCACTGACCACAGCCAGGGCCTGCTCAGGGGCCTGGCCGCCATCGTGCACCCCGCGCGCACCTGGTGGCTCGGCGCGCGGACGCGTGCAGTAGACTCTGCACTTTCCCCGGGCTTGTGCGCCGACCTACCGCGCAAATCCGACCCTGTTGCACCGCCACTGCGGCGCAAGCTGCCGTGCAGAGGTACCACTCGATGATTCCCGAGCTTGGCCAATTCGCGCTGATCCTGGCGCTGCTGCTGTCCGTCGTGCAGTGCGTGCTGCCGCTGATCGGCGCGCACAGCGGCAACCGCGCGCTGATGGCCGTGGCGCGCCCGGCCGTGGCCGGACAGACGGTGTTCGTGGTCGCTGCGTTCGCCATCCTCACCTACGCCTTCACCAGCCAGGATTTCTCGGTCGCCTACGTGGCGCAGAACTCCAATTCGCTGCTGCCCTGGTTCTACCGCTTCTCGGCCGTGTGGGGCGCGCACGAAGGTTCGCTGCTGCTGTGGATCCTGATCCTGGCCGTATGGAGCGTGGCGGTGGCCGCCTTCAGTCGCCACCTGCCGGCAGATTTCATGGCGCGCGTGCTCGGCGTGCTCGGCTTCATCAGCTGCGGCTTCCTGCTGTTCACCCTGCTGACCTCCAATCCGTTCGCCCGCATCCTGCCGGTGCCGGCCGACGGCATCGACCTCAACCCGATGCTGCAGGATCCGGGACTGATCATGCATCCGCCCATGCTCTACATGGGCTACGTGGGCTTCTCGGTCGCCTTCGCGTTCGCCATCGCCGCCCTGCTGGGCGGACGCCTGGACGTGCGCTGGGTGCGCTGGTCGCGGCCGTGGACCAACATCGCCTGGGCCTTCCTCACGCTGGGCATCGCGCTGGGCTCCTGGTGGGCCTACTACACGCTGGGCTGGGGCGGCTGGTGGTTCTGGGATCCGGTGGAAAATGCCTCGTTCATGCCCTGGCTGGTTGGCACCGCGCTGATCCATTCGCAGGCGGTGACGGAGAAGCGCGGTTCGTTCCGCGCCTGGACCCTGCTGCTGGCCATCTTTGCCTTCTCGCTGTCGCTGCTCGGTACCTTCCTGGTGCGCTCGGGCGTGCTGACCAGCGTGCACGCCTTCGCCACCGACCCCGAGCGCGGCGTGTTCATCCTCGTCTTCCTGGCCATCGTGGTCGGTGGCTCGCTGCTGATCTACGCGCTGCGCGCACCCAGGGTGGCCGGCGGCGAGCCGTTTGCACCCGTGTCGCGAGAAACCGCCCTGCTGGTCAACAACCTGATGTTCGCCTGTGCCGCGGCGACGGTGCTGCTCGGCACGCTCTACCCGATCATCGGCGATGCCTTCTCGCTCGGGCGCATCTCGGTCGGACCGCCCTACTTTGCCTTCATGTTCATCATGCTGATGATCCCGGTGGTGCTGCTGCTGCCGTTCGGGCCGTTCCTGAAATGGCGCCAGGGCAACCCCGTGGCGGCAATGAAATCGCTGCTGCCGGCGCTGGTCACGGCGGTGGTCGCGACGCTGCTGGCCTGGCTGCTGGTCGGCGACCTGCCGGTCAAGGCCCTGGCGGGTACTGCGGCCTCGCTCTGGGTCGGTCTCGGCATCCTGCTGTTCGCGCTCTCGCGCTGGCGCAAGGCCGCGCCCGGCCGGCGCTTCACGCCGGAAATGCTCGGCATGATCTGCGCGCACCTGGGCGTGGCGGTGTTCGTGGCCGGCGTGATGATCGTCGAATCGACCAGCATCGAGCGCGATGTGCGCATGGTGCCGAACCAGGGCGTGGAAATCGGCAGCCTCACCTTCCAGTTCGAAGGCGTGCACGAGGCACGCGGCCCGAACTTCACCGCCGAGCAAGGCACCATCACCGTCACCGAAGGCGGCCGGACCATCGCCACCCTGCACCCGCAGAAGCGCCAGTACATGCGCAATGCCCAGGTGCAGACCGAGGCGGCACTGAAGCCGGGCGTGTTCCGCGATCTGTACGTCGCGCTCGGCGAGCCGGTGGGCGATGACGGTGCCTGGGCGGTGCGCATCTACGTGAAACCCTTCGTGCGCTGGATCTGGATCGGCGCGCTCCTGATGATGCTCGGCGGCTTCGTCGCCGCGGCCGACAAGCGCTTTGGCGTGGTCGCCCGACTGCGCGATACCTCGCCCAGTGCGCGCGACGGCAGCGCCAACAGCCCGGCGTTACCCGACCCCGAATCCCCCCTGCCCAATCCTGGTACATGAACACCCGTCTCCTGCCCCTGGCCGGCTTCCTGCTGCTGCTCGCCCTGCTGGGTTTCGGCATCTGGTGGAGCAGTACCCACGACCTGCGTGCGGTGCCTTCTCCGCTGATCGGCAAGCCGGCGCCCAGCTTCGACCTGCCACTGCTCTACGAGCCCACGCGCAGCTTCGGCAGCGCCGACCTCGCCGGCGAGCCCTACCTGCTCAACGTGTTCGGCAGCTGGTGCGTGGCCTGCCGCGACGAGCACCCGATCCTGATGCGCGAAGGCAAGCGCCTCGGCATCCGCCTGGTCGGCTTCAACTACAAGGACGAACCGGACGACGCCAAACGCTGGCTGGCCCAATTTGGCGACCCCTACGACGTGGTCATCGCCGATTACCCCGGCAAGGTTGCCATCGACTTCGGCGTGACCGGCGCCCCCGAATCCTTCCTCGTCGATGGCCAGGGCATCATCCGCTACAAGTACATCAGCCCCATCACACCGCAGGTCATCGCCACCGAACTGCTGCCGCGCATCGCGGCCATGCGGCAGGAGGTGGCGCGATGAAGCCGGTGCAGTGGGCCAGCCTGCTGCTGGCTGCGCTGGTGGCGCTCGTTTCCCTGACGTCGCTCGCCGCCGTGGACCCGCTTCCGTTCAAGGACCGCGCCGAGGAAGTGCGCTTCCAGAACCTGACCAGGCAATTGCGCTGCCTGGTATGCCAGAACGAAAGCCTCAACGACTCTTCCGCGCCGCTGGCGGCGGATCTCCGGCGCGACGTGTTCGAGCAGATGCGCGCCGGCAAGAGCGATGCCGAGATCAAGGCCTGGCTGACCGATCGCTACAGCGATTTCGTCCTCTACGAGCCACCGCTGCGCGGCGGCACGCTGCTGCTGTGGTTCGGTCCGCTGGTGGCGCTGCTGATCGGCGCCGGCGTGGTGGTGACGATCGTGCGCAAGCGTGCCACCGGCGTGCGTGCCGGCCCACCCCCAGATACCGGTGAGGACGACTGGTGACATGAGCCTTTTCCTTCTGTTCGCGGCGCTGATGCTGGCCGCCGCGCTCGCCTTCGTGCTCGTGCCATTGCTGCGTCATCGGCGCAATGCCGACGCCAGCCAGGCGCGCAAGCTGCGTGCCCTGCAGGACGCCCGCGAGGCGGGCGTGCTGGATGCGGCCGAGTACGAGCGCAAACGCATGCAACTCGGCGGCCCGGCCCCGGTGGCGGGCGGCGACACGCGCAGCGTGATGATCGCAACCCTGCTGGTCGCCATGCTGCTACCCGCCGCGGCACTCCTGCTCTACCGCGTGGTCGGCACGCCGCAGGCATTGGATCCCGCTCGCCTGGTCGCCGCAGCCACGGGTGAGGCGTCCGGCCCGCAGATGGAAGAAGCCATCGCCGCCCTGGCCGCACGCCTGCAACAGCACCCCGAAGACGCCGAAGGCTGGACCCTGCTCGGCCGCGCCTACCAGGTGACCGGGCGTACCACCGAGGCCCTGGATGCCTTCAGGCGCGCGCACGAAGCCGCGCCCGACAACGCCGCCGCCAGCATCGAGTACGCCCAGGCGCTGGCCATGTCCAAGCCCGACCATCGCATCGATGGCGAAGCACGCAAGCTGCTGGAGCAGGTCGTGGCCGCTGATCCCACCAACCAGCGTGCACTCTGGCTGCTCGGCATCAGCGACTACCAGAACAAGGACTTCGACGCCGCCATCGCGCGCTGGAACACCCTGCTGCCGCTGCTCGAACGCGGTTCGGACGTCCAGGCCAGCGTCGTCCGCCAGATCGCCGAAGCCGAGGCGCTGCGTGATGGCAAGGCGCCGCCCGCGGCTGCGGATGCCGCCGTCACGGCCGCCACGACATCGACGGACGCGACCCACGATGCCGCGCCCGCCGCCCCCGCGCCGCGCCTGATCGTGGATGTCAGCCTGGCCCCGGCGCTGAAATCGCGCCTGGATCCGGATGCCACCCTGTTCGTGTATGCGCGCGCCGCCAGTGGCCCGCCGATGCCGATTTCGATCGAACGCCTGAAGGCCTCGCAACTGCCGATCTCGGTGACGCTAGATGATTCCAAGGGCATGCTGCCGAACCTGAAACTGGGCATGTTCCCCGAGGTCGTGATCGGTGCGCGCATTTCCGTCACCGGCAACGCCACACCACAAAGCGGCGATCTGGAAGGCGCCTCCGCGCCGGTGGACGTGCACCGCAGCGAGCCGCTCGAACTGACGATCGATCGCGTGGTGCCCTAGGGGAGCGCGCCACTGCCGTCGGATCGGCACACGTGACGCAGTTCGCCATCGGCGCGCAGCAACAGCGCAGCCGACACCTGCCCCGCTGCGGGACTGGAATTCGCGTTGCTGCATGCTTGGCGTGATGGACGGCGCTCGCTAAATTGGAGGTTTGCCACTTGTCGACCGACCCACCCATGAGCGATGCGCGCCGCTGGTTCTCCCTGCCCTCGCCGTTCCCGATGAAGCGCGGCGGCGCACTTGAAGGCGCACGGCTGGCGTATGAAACCTGGGGCACGCTGAACGCGGCACGCGACAACGCCGTCCTGATCCTCACCGGACTGTCGCCGAGCGCGCACGCCGCCTCCAATGCCGAGGACCCTTCCCCCGGCTGGTGGGAGGACATGCTCGGACCGGGCAAGTACATCGATACCGAACGCTGGTTCGTCATCTGCCCCAACACGCTCGGCAGCTGCAAGGGTTCGACCGGGCCCGCCGACACCAACCCGGCCACCGGCCAGCCGTATCGGCTGGACTTCCCCGAGCTCACCCTCGACGACACCGCCAACGCCGCGCACGCGCTGGTCGTCAGCCTGGGCATCGGGCGTCTCGCCTGCCTGGTCGGCAACTCGATGGGCGGCATGGCCGCGCTGGCCTACCTGCTGCAGCACCCCGGCAGCGCACGCAGCCATGTCAGCATCTCCACCGCTGCGCAGGCCCAGCCCTTCGCCATTGCCATCCGCTCGTTGCAGCGCGAGGCGATCCGGTTGGATCCCAACTGGAACAACGGCCATTACGATGCCGAGCACTACCCGGAAACCGGCATGTCGATCGCGCGCAAGCTGGGCGTCATCACCTATCGTTCGGCGATGGAATGGGTCGGCCGCTTTGCCCGCATTCGTCTGGACGCCGAGCAGCGCGAGGATGATCCCTTCGGCGTGGAGTTCCAGATCGAATCCTACCTGGCCGCCCACGCGCGCCGCTTCGTGCGCCGCTTCGATCCCAACTGCTATCTCTACCTTTCCCGCGCCAGCGACTGGTTCGACGTGGTCGACTACGTCGACCGGCACCCGGGCCAGGACAACGTGGCGGCAGCCCTGCGCCGCATCGTGCTGGAGCGCGCCACCGTGATCGGGGTCGAATCGGACATCCTGTTCCCGCTGGCGCAGCAGGAACAGATCGCCAACGGCCTGCGCCCCGGCAGCACGGAGGTCGAACTCGTCGCGCTGGACAGCCCGCAGGGCCACGATGCCTTCCTGGTCGACATCCCGCGCTTCGGTGCGGCCATCGCGCGACACCTGGCGGCTGTGTAGAATCGGGCTCCTCGCGCGCCGCGCGCCGCGTCAGGCGGGTTCCGCCCCGGCGCGCAAGCATGCTCCGCCCGTACGCGGCAATGCCCGCATCCGCTCCCGTCGAGACCGTCATGCCAACTCCAGATTTCCCGGGTGCCCTCGAGCTGGTGCAGGCCATCGATGCGGCGGTGGCACTGCCCGAGGGGGCGGCCATGGCCGATGCGCTGCGCACGGCGCTGTGTCGCCTCATCGGCGACCCGGCCGTGCGCCTGCCCGACTGCGTGTTCGAATGCGTCGCCGACCATTACGCGCGGCGCGAGCTCTACCGCAGCGAGCGGCATGGCTACAGCGTGGTCGCCATGACCTGGGGTCCCGGTCAGGGCACGCCGCTGCACGACCACGCCGGCCAGTGGTGCGTCGAGGGCGTCTGGCAGGGCATGCTCGAAGTCACGCCCTTCGAATTGCTCGAAGTGCAGGATGCACGCTACCGCTTCGAACCGCGCGGCACCATGAATGCCGGTCCCGGTTCCGCCGGCAGCCTGATCCCGCCGCACGAACACCACACCATCCGCAATCCCAGCGATGAAGCGATCGCGGTGTCGCTGCACATCTACCGCCGCCCGCTGGAAAACTGTGCGACCTTCGATCCGCAGGCGGATGGCTGGTATGTACGCAGCACGCTGGCGCTGCAGCTGGATGAAGACTGCACCGCCACGCGCCAGGATGCCCCGTGACGGGTTGAGCCGGGCCACGCGAGGGCGCGAAGACGCAACGCGTGCCGCGAAGCGCGCATTGATCCACTTGTGCCGCTTGCCCGGCCGACCCGATCGCTGCCGCAAGGCTATTCCCCAGCGCCTCGAACCGACGCCTGCACATGCAGGAAGGCCCGCTGTGACGCGGGCTTTCGGGGTTTCGCGGATTTCGCCGGATCGGGATTTGGTGCCGAAGGTGGGACTCGAACCCACACGCTTTTGAGGGCGGCGGATTTTGAGTCCGCTGCGTCTACCGATTCCGCCACTTCGGCCTTGCGCCGCGCAGCCGCGCGGGGCGCGCAGTATAGGGCAAGCCGGCGACAGCATGCGAGGATGGTTGCCGGATTGTTCCGCGGCACGGGTCGCGCGCAGTGCCTGGGGTGCATCGCGCATCCGGGAAAGGCTTCGATCCGGGGCGTCCAATCACCCGCCGCCGGCCAGACCGGGCCGCGCCCCACTTGATCGCAAGGCCCCGCTGACCTGCCCGCCTGCGCGGCGCCACGCGTTGCGTTCGCGGCGCGCGGGTCAGGTGGATCTTCGGCGCTTCAATTCGGATCAGGCGATGCGTTCCACACCACCCATGTAGGGGCGCAGCGCCTGGGGCACGCCGATCGAGCCGTCGGCATGCTGGTAATTTTCCATCACCGCGATCAGGGCACGGCCCACGGCGACGCCGGAACCATTCAACGTGTGCACCAGCTCGTTCCTGCCAGCTTGCGGATTCTTCCAGCGCGCCTGCATGCGCCGGGCCTGGAAGTCGGTGCAGTTCGAACAGGAGGAAATCTCGCGGAAGGTCTGCTGGGAGGGCAGCCACACCTCCAGGTCATAGGTCCGCGCGGCGCTGAAGCCCATGTCGCCGGTGCACAGCAGCATGCGCCGGTACGGCAGGCCGAGTTTCTCCAGCACCACTTCCGCGCAGCGCGTCATGCGTTCATGTTCATCGACGCTGTCCTCCGGACGGGTAATGCTGACCAGTTCGACCTTTTCGAACTGGTGCTGGCGGATCATGCCGCGGGTATCGCGGCCGTAGGCGCCCGCCTCGGCGCGGAAGCACAGGGAATGCGCGGCAAGTCGCCGCGGCAGGCTGTCCGCATCGACGATCTCATCGGCGACGAGATTGGTCAGCGCGACCTCGGCGGTCGGAATGAGGTAGCGACGCGTGTCGCCGACCTGGGTGGCGAACAGGTCTTCCTCGAACTTGGGCAGTTGGCCGGTGCCCTGCATGGTCTGCACGTTGACGATCAGGGGCACGTTGCATTCGAGGTAGCCATGCTCAGCGGTATGCAGGTCGAGCATGAACTGGGCGAGCGCACGATGCAGGCGCGCAAGTTCACCGCGCAGCACGGTGAAGCGGGTGCCGGACAGTTTCGCGCCGGCGTCGCCGTCCAGCCAGCCACGGCGGCTACCGAGCGCGACATGGTCCTGCACATCGAAGTCGAAGCTGCGCGGGGTGCCCCAGCGATGCTGCTCGAGGTTGCCGGCCTCGTCCGTGCCCACCGGCACCGTCGCGTCCGGCAGGTTCGGAATGCCCAGGGAAATCTCCGCGATCCGGGCCTGGATGTCGGCCAGCCGCTGCTCATTGACCTTCAACGCGTCGCCAAGCCCGGCCACTTCGGCCAGCAGTGCCGACACATCCTCGCCCTTGCCCTTGGCGATGCCGATGGCCTTGGAGCGCGTGTTGCGCCGGTGCTGCAGTTCCTGGGTCTCGCCCTGCACGCGCTTGCGCTCGGCTTCGAGCGCCTCGAACGTGGCGATGTCGAGGTCGTAGCCGCGGCTTGCCAGCTGGCGTGCAGTCTCGCTGATGTCACCCCGAAGAAGGGCCGGGTCGAGCATGGGTCGGTTCCGCAGTGGAAAGCCGCTCATTATAGGACGCCGCCGGGCCAGGGCGCTGGCCCGGGCGACCGGTAGCGGCGCACGCCAGGCAGGCCGGGCGTCGGTCGCAGCCGTTTGTGCTGCGCGCGCTTCGCCCTTCTCGGTGCCGTTTGCAGCACGAAATTGCGCCTCCCGGTACGGCTGCGTTTCAATCCTTCCCAGGCGCGGCGGAGACGCCCACCAGCATCGCCACGATGGCGTCGATCTCGGCGCTGGCGCGCGCCGCGCCGGGTGGTCGTCGGTAGTTGTCGAGCAGGATGGCGAAGGCGATGCGCTCCCCGCTGGCGGTGGTGGCATAGCCGGCCAGCGCCGCCACTCCCTGCATGGCGCCACTCTTGGCGAATACCTGTTCGCGCGTGGCCTTGCCCGCGAGTCGCCCGGCCAGGGTGCCATCCACGCCGGACACCGGCAAGGCGGTACGGAACGGGCGCGCTGCCGGATCGTCGGCGAGCGCCACGAGCAGCTTCACCAGCGCCGCGGCCGAGGTCAGGTTGCGCCGCGACAGGCCGGCGCCGTCGGTCAGCACGGCCTCATCGGGCGTGATGCCGAGCCCGGCCAGATAGCGCCGCAGGGCGATGAGGCCGAGCTGGTCGGTGCTGCGGAAGGGCGGCAGGGTGTCCTTGGCGAGCGCGGCGACACGGCGCTGTTCGGCCTCCTGCGCACCCACCTGCAGCAACAGGGCCTGCAGATAGAGATTCTGTGATCGCTTGAGGCCCTGTTCCAGCACGCTCGCCAGAGGTGGCGACCAGGTATCGGCGATGTGCCAGGGTTCGCGTGCGCGCGCGCTGCGCGTTTCCGGCCAGGCGACGACGCGCAGCTTGCCTTCGATTCCAATACCCCGCTCGCCCAGCGCCTTGGCGAGAATCCAGGCCGCCATCTGCGGCGGATCGGGCAGCGCCAGGCGGTAACCCGCTTCCGGCGTGCCGAGCGCGATGCGGCCAAAGGCATGCATGCTGCGCTCGCCCGGGCGTCGGATCAGGTTGACGTCGTTGTGCGAGGACGCCGCCACGGTGGCCAGCGTGTTGACCAGATCGAAGGCCCTGCCGAACACCTCCGGTTCGAAGCGCAGGCGGGCCACCTGCCCCACCCGCGCACCCGGTCGCACGAACACCCGGGCGACGTTTTCACCGATGTCGAGCGCGCTGACCGGCGCACCAAACCAGGTCTGCAGGTCGCTTGCCTCCCAGCCGGAACCGAACTCGGGTGCAGCGAAATACGTGGTATCGGCAATCAGGTCGCCTTCCACCTTGCGCAGCCCGGCCTTGACCGCGGCATCGGCCAGCGCATCGGCCCAACCGGCATGCAGTTGCGTGCCGAGCGTCGGGTCGCCGTAACCGTAGAGGATGAGATCGCCATGCAGGGTGCCGTCGCGCGCAGGCTTGCGGGTGGCGAGCAGGCTGGTGGCAGCGCGATGCTCGGCGCCGAGCGTGTCCAGCGCAACCGCGGCCGTGTAGAGCTTGGCCACGGACGCCGGCACCAGCAGGCGTCGCGGATCGTGTTCATAGAGCACGCGGCCGCCGTCCACGGCGACAGCCTGGATGCCCCAGCTGGCGCCGGCGAAACGCTCGGCGCCGATATGCGCATCGATGCGCGCAGCCAGCGGCGAGGCCTGCGGCGCGGCAAGCAGCAGCGCAGGCAGACAGGCCAGCAGACACGCGAAGCGGCGCAGCCTCATGCCTTTCCCGGCGCCGGCATGCCGCGGCGCGCCTCGCGCAGCGCCAGCAGCTTGTCGCGAAACCTGCCTTCGAGACCGCGCTCGGTCGGCGTGTAGAAGGTGGTTCCGACCAGCGCGTCGGGCAGGCATTGCTGGTCCAGCGCAACGCCACCTGCGACGTCGTGGTCGTACTGGTAGCCCTTGCCGTAGCCCAGTCCCTTCATCAGCTTCGTCGGCGCGTTGCGCAGGTGCATGGGCACCTCCAGCGTGCCGCTCTGGCGCACCGCGCGCCGCACTTCGCCCAGGCTCTTGTAGGCCGCATTGCTCTTGGGCGCGATCGCCAGGTAGAGCACGACCTCGGCCAGCCCGAGCTCGCCTTCCGGGCTGCCAAGGCGGTCGAAGGTGTCCCACGCGTCCAGCGCCATGCGCCAGGCGCGCGGGTCGGCGAGCCCGACATCTTCCACGGCCATGCGCACCAGGCGGCGGGCGAGGTAATGCGGATCGCAGCCGCCGTCGAGCATGCGCGCGAACCAGTAGAGCGCGGCGTCCGGATCGGAGGAGCGCACCGATTTGTGCAGGGCGGAAATCTGGTCGTAGAACTGTTCTCCGCCCTTGTCGAAGCGGCGCGAGCGATCGGCCAGCACCTGTTCCAGCGTGCCGTGGTCGAGCACGCCCTCGACGGCCAGTTCGGCGGCGATCTCCAGGAAGGTCAGCGCGCGCCGCACATCACCGTCGGCGGCCTCGGCCATGCTGGCCAGCGCCGCGTCATCGACCTGCAGGCCGCGTTCGCCCAGGCCGCGCTCGCCATCGACCAGCGCCCGTTCCAGCGCCTTGCGGATCGCCTCGGGTGGCACCGCGTCCATCACGTGCACGCGGCAGCGCGAGAGCAGTGCCGAGTTGAGTTCGAACGAGGGGTTCTCGGTGGTGGCGCCCACGAACACGATCACGCCACGCTCGATGTGCGGCAGGAAGGCGTCCTGCTGCACCTTGTTGAAGCGGTGCACCTCGTCGACGAACAGCACCGTGCGAACGCCTTGCGCATGGCGCGCTTCGGCCTCGGCCAGCGCGGCACGCACGTCCGGCAGGCCGGAAAGGACGGCAGAAATCGCCCGGAACTCCGCATCGGCATACTGGGCCAGCAGCAGGGCCAGCGTGGTCTTGCCGCAACCGGGCGGCCCCCACAGGATCATCGAATGCACGCGTCCGGCCTCGATCGCACGGCGCAGCGGCGCGCCTGCGTCGAGCAGGCGCGCCTGCCCGACGATCTCGTCCAGCGTGCGCGGACGCATGCGTTCGGCCAGCGGCTTGAGTTCATCGGACCCGGTGAACAGGCCCGCGGTGGGTGTGGAAGTCCTGCGAGTCGCCATGGCTGCATGATAGGCAGCCCAAGGGTGCGCCCGCCAGCGTCCACCGCCGGACGCGGGACGTTCAGCAAGCGCTTCGGCACGCGTGCGTAGAATCATTCGTTGCGGGCACGGTGCCGGCCCGTTCGGGCGATGCGTTCGGCGCAACGCATCGTCGGGACCGGTCGCGCCGCGCCCACCCATCCCTGGCGCACGCACGGGGTCGGCACGCGCGGCGCTCGCGTCGCGCACCGACCGCCCTTCCCCGCCCCCGTTGCTCCCATGACGGTTCACCGACCGGTAGCGGCTGGCGATGCGTGCCGCCGAGGGGCGACAATGCCGCGTAGCGCACGGCGCGCTGGCCCGTGCGCGGTGCCGCGCAGAAGACCGTGGCCACCGCTTCCGGGAAACCCATGAACTACCGCCACGCCTTCCACGCCGGCAACTTCGCCGATGTCTTCAAGCACACCCTGCTGATCGGTCTGCTGAACGCCCTCAAGGCCAAGCCGGCCGCGTTTTGCCATGTCGATACGCATGCCGGGCGCGGCAGCTATGCGCTGGATCGCGGACCGGCGCAGCGCACCGGGGAATATCGCCAGGGCGTGCTGCGCCTGCTCGCCGCGCCGGCCCTGCCGGCGGCACTGCAGGCCTATGTGGACGTGGTGCGATCCTTCGCCGGCCAGGCTGGCGAGGCGTTGACGTGCTATCCCGGCTCACCGCTGGTCGCCGCAGCGCTGATGCGCGAGCAGGATCGCGCCATCGTATGCGAGCTGCACCCGGAGGAGGCTGCGGCACTCCGGCTCGCCCTGCGCGGGGACCGCCGCTTCGGCGTGCACCAGCGCGACGGCTATGCAGCGATGAAGGCCCTGCTGCCGCCTGTGCAGAAGCGCGGGCTGGTGCTGATCGATCCGCCCTTCGAAGCGCAGGCGGGCGAGTTTGCGATCATCCAGGCAGCCCTGCAGCAGGCGCTCGCCCGCTGGCCGCATGCCATCTATGCGGTGTGGTATCCGATCAAGCTGGAAGTGGCCGTTGCGCCGTTCCAGCGCTGGCTGGGTGCGCAGGGCAAGGATGCGATCGTCGCCGAACTCCTGCTGCACCCGGCCAACTCGCCATTGCGCCTCAACGGCTGCGGCATGGTCATCATCAACCCGCCATGGCGCTTCGAGCAGCAGCTTGCAAGCTGGCTGCCGGTCCTGGCGACGCTGCTGGCGGCCCCTGGTGAGGGCGGCCAGCGCGTCCTGCGCCTGGCCGGTGCGTAAGCCGCTTCAGTGCGCGGAGCTGGCGGCCCAGCGCGCCAGCTCCGCGTCGCGCTGCGAGGGGTCCTCGCGCGCCAGCGCCGCGACCCGGGCGTAGAACTTCAGCCAATCGCCATCGGCGGCGCGAAACAGCGCGTCGAATGCGTCCACCCAACGCTCATACAGACCAAACGGCACCAGCCGTGCATTGTTGATCGGCACCCCCATCCATGCATCCCAGCGCGCGTCGCCATGCCATTGCGTATCGCGCAGGCGCAGGTATTGCTGCCGGAATGCGGCAATCTCGCCCTGCTTGCGCGCCCGCATGGCATCGGTGGGTAGCGGTTCGGCGTAGAGACGGCGCAGGCGATCGCGCAGATCCAGCACGAGCTGCGTGAAGGCGCGGTCATGCGCTGCCCGCGCGCCATCAGGCGGTGCCAGCCCGCGCGCGGTGCGCCACTCGCGCAGCCCTTCCTGCTGCACGAAGCTGGCAAACGATTCATTGAAGGCGGTGTCGCCGCGCACATAGAGCAGCTGGTGGGCCAGCTCGTGGAAGATGACGCCGGCCAGTTCGTCGTCGCTCCAGCGCAGCATGCTCGAGAGCAGTGGGTCGGCGAACCAGCCCAGGGTGGAAAACGCCGTCACGCCCTGCACGGCGACGTCGTCTCCGCGTGCGGCGAGGCGCGCCGCCTGGTGCTCGGCACGCGCCCGGTCGAACCAGCCCTGGTAGGCGACGCAGCCCGCGAAGGGAAAGCAATGGGTCACCGGGGCGACCGAGAATTCGGGCGTGGCAAACACGTTCCAGGCGACGTAGGGCCGGTCGAGTGCGACGTAGCTGGTGTAGCTCCGGTTGCGCGGCAGGTGAAGATGGTCGGAGGCGAACGCCCGTGCGGCCAGGGCAAGTTCCAGCCTGGCGCGCAGCTGGGCATCGGTGGCCGGATCGGCGATGACCTGGTTCAGCGGCCGTCGACGGGCCAGCAGGTGCATCTCGCCGCTCGTCACGTGCGCATAGTAGCCAAGGGTGGAACAACCGCTGGCCATGAGCGTGAACCCCAGCACGGCGAGCCTGCGCAGCCAGACCTGCAGGCGCGCGGGATGCCGCGCCAGCGCCGGGATCCCGCTGGCTCGCGCCCTGCCGCCGCGATCTCCACACGCCTGGCGTCGTCGGTGGTGCAATTGCCTGCCTGCTGCCGCGCTACTGCTCGAACTGCTCGTTGAGGATGCGCTCCTCGAGATTGTGCTCGGGGTCGAACAGCAGGGTCATGGTCTGTTCGGCCGACTCGCGGATGCGTACCTCGACCACGTCGCGCACTTCGTGTGAATCGGCGGTCGCGCTCACCGGCCGCTTGTAGGGATCGAGCACCTCGAAGCGCACCTCGGTGGTCGCCGGCAGGATCGCACCACGCCAGCGTCGCGGGCGGAACGGGCTGATCGGCGTCAGTGCCAGCATGCGCGAATCGAGCGGAAGGATCGGACCGAAGGCGGACAGGTTGTAGGCCGTCGAACCCGCCGGGGTGGCAACCAGGATGCCGTCGCAGATCAGTTCGTCGATCTTGGCCACGCCGTTCAGCAGCACCCGCACATGCGCGGCCTGCTTGGTCTGGCGCAGCAGCGAGACTTCGTTGAAGGCCAGCGCGGACATCGTGCCGCCCGATTCCGCGGTCGCTTCCATCAGCAGCGGGCGCAGTACCGTCAGCTGGGCCCGCTGCAGGCGCTCGGGCAGGTCGTCGGGGTGGTTCTGGTTCATGAGGAAGCCGACCGAGCCGAGCTTCATCCCGTACACCGGCAGGGCCCGCGCCATGTGCCGGTGCAGCGTGCGCAGCATGAAACCGTCGCCGCCCAGGGCAACGATGACTTCCGCGTCTTCCAGCGCGGCGTCACCATAGCGCGAGGCGAGCTGCGTGCGCGCGGCCTGCGCTTCGGCGGTCTGGCTGGCGACGAATGCGATGCGTCGGGTCATGCGGCCAGGAAATCGGGAACCAGTTCCGAGCTTAGCGCGAATGGATGGGAAAGGCGCTGGCGGACGGCGCACACCACGCTGCCGGTGCGGCGGCAGCCGCGCCCCGGGGGCATCGCATGGACGATGCGCAGGCCGGGCCTTCCCGCGTTCCTGCGAAGCGCGCGGTGGCTCTTCGCAGGAGCGGCGGCAGCCGCGACCCGGGCACGCAGATGCAGCGAGCTACGCTCAGGCGGCCTTGGCGACTGCCTGCACCAGCTTGGCAATGCGGCGCAGGGCCACCGAGGCGATCGGGTAATCCACCTTCTGCGTACGGATTTCATCGATCAGTCCCAGCGTGATGCGCAAGGTCGGGTCATCACGTTCCAGCCAGGCCGCCACCGGATCGCCCGTGCCGGCGGGCGCGGCAGCAAGGATCTGGGCGGCCAGCGCGCGCTGCTGAGCCGCCAGCTCGTCGCGCAGCGAGCCGCGCGCCTGGGCATGCCAGCGGCTCTCGACCGGCAGGTTCTCGATCTGGCGACGCAGACCGTCGATGTCGAGCGCCTGGCCGAGGTTGAAGAACGCGGCCGCCACCCGCTCGATGGGCGCCCCGCTCTCCAGCGCCACCTCGGCGATGTCGAACACGGCGCCCAGCACCGGGATCGCCGCCAGCTGGGTCGCGAGCTCCGCCGGCACGCCCATCCCGTGCCACTTCTCCACATCGACACCGTAGTCGGCCCGGCCCGCGTCGGTCAGCACTGCCGGCAACGCCGCCCGCAACGCCGCCACGGCGGGCGCATAACGCTGGACGATGCCGGCGATGTCCAGACTCGCGCCGCGATGGTTGAGCAGCCAGCGGGTCAGGCCGCGCTGCAGATCCCAGATCTTGAGCAGGGCGTCGATCTGCACCGCCTCGGCGATCTTGCCGTCGAGGGCCTCGAGAGCCGCCCACAGGGCCCGCGCATCCAGCGATTCGCGCACGGCCGAGTAGGCCTTGGCGATCGCCGCGGGCGGCTGGCCGGTATCTTCCTGCATGCGCAGCACGAAGGTGGCGTCCATGCGGTTGACGATCGAGTTGGTGACGGCGGTCGCGATGATCTCCCGCTTCAGACGATGGCGCTGCATGTTGGGCGCGTAGGTCTCGCGCAGCGGATGCGGGAAGTAGCGCACCAGTTCCTTGGACAGGTAGGGATCTTCGGGCACGTCCGACTTCACCAGGTCCTCGAACAGCTTGAGCTTGGAGTAGGCGAGCAGGATGGCCAGCTCCGGCCGGGTGAGACCCTGGTGGCGTGCCTTGCGCTCGGCCAGCTCGGCGTCCGAGGGCAGCGACTCGATCTGCCGGTCGAGCATGCCCTCGGCCTCCAGCGTGCGGATGAAGTGCGCGTTGGAACCGATGCGCTGTGCCGACATGTGCTCCATCACCGTGATGGCCTGGTTCTGCCGGTAGTTGTCGCTGAGCACCAGCCGCGCGACCTCCTCGGTCATGTCCGCCAGCAGTTCATTGCGTGCATCGAGCGTGAGCTCGCCGCGCTGGATGGCATCATTGAAGAGGATCTTGATGTTGACCTCGTGGTCCGAGGTGTCCACGCCGGCCGAGTTGTCGATGAAGTCGGTATTGAGCACGACGCCCTTCAGCGCCGCCTCGATGCGCCCCTTCTGCGTAAAGCCGAGGTTGCCGCCCTCACCCACCACCTTGCAGCGCAGTTCACCGCCGTTGATGCGCACGGCGTTGTTGGCGCGATCGCCCACTTCGGCATTGGTTTCCCCATGGCCCTTCACGTAGGTGCCGATGCCGCCGTTCCAGAGCAGGTCCACCGGTGCCTTCAACACCGCGCTGACCAGCTCGGATGGCGACATCGACTCCACGGCGGCATCGATGCCCAGGGCCTCGCGCATCTGCGGCGTCAGTGCGATCGACTTGGCATCGCGCGGGAACACGCCGCCGCCGGCGGAGATCAGGTTGGTATCGAAGTCCGCCCAGGACGAGCGCGGCAGCTTGAACAGGCGCTCGCGTTCCACGTAGGTCTTGGCCGCATCCGGCGTGGGGTCCACGAACACGTGGCGGTGGTCGAAGGCGGCCACCAGGCGGATGTGGCGCGACAGCAGCATGCCGTTGCCGAACACGTCGCCGGACATGTCGCCGATGCCAACGCAGGTGAAGTCCTCGGACTGGGTATCGTGGCCGAGCGAGCGGAAATGCCGCTTGACCGATTCCCAGCCGCCGCGCGCGGTGATGCCCATGCCCTTGTGGTCGTAGCCGACCGACCCACCCGAAGCGAAGGCATCGCCCAGCCAGTAGTTGTGCTCGGCGCTGATTGCGTTGGCGATATCGGAGAACTTCGCGGTGCCCTTGTCGGCCGCCACCACCAGGTAGGGATCGTCTTCGTCGTGGCGCACCACGTCCTGCGGATGCACGACCTTGCCATCGACCAGGTTGTCGGTGATGTCGAGCATGCCGTTGATGAACATCTTGTAGCAGGCGATGCCTTCGGCCTGCAGCGCATCGCGCTCGGCCGGCGGACGCTTGACGTAGAAGCCGCCCTTGGAGCCGACCGGCACGATGACGGTGTTCTTCACCATCTGCGCCTTGACCAGGCCGAGCACCTCGGTGCGGAAATCTTCGCGCCGGTCCGACCAGCGCAGACCGCCGCGGGCGACCGGCCCGAAGCGCAGGTGCACGGCCTCCACGCGCGGCCCGCAGACGAAGATCTCGCGATACGGCCGTGGCTTGGGCAGGTCGGGCACGCGCGCGGGATCGAACTTGTAGCTGATGTAGGGTGCGGGTTCGCCGTTCTTGCGCTGGAAGTAGTTGGTCCGCAGGGTGGCGGTGATGGCGCCCAGGAAGGCCCGCAGGATGCGATCCTCGTCGAGGCTGGCGACATCGTCGAGCAGCACGCGGATAGCGGCGATGATGGCGTTGATCTGCGCCGCACGGGGCGCACCCAGCGCCTCGACCAGGTCTTCGATGAAGCGGGGTTGTGCGGCGAGAACCTTGGCATCGACCAGCGCGCGCAGCTCGCGCGAGAGGCGCTCACGCGCCGCGGCGAGCACGCCGCCGCCGCTCTCGCGGGACGGGTCGAAGCCGGCCAGGAACAGTTCCACCAGCAGGCCGGTAATGGCCGGATAACAGTTGAGCGTGGCCTCCACGTACGGCTGCGAGAAGGGCACGCCGGTCTGCAGCAGGTATTTGCAGTAGCCGCGCAGCATGGCGACCTGGTGCCAGTCCAGGCGTGCACCAAGGATGAGCTTGTTGAAGCCGTCGTTCTCTGCCGTGCCGCGCCAGATGTGGGCGAAGGCCTCCTGGAAGGCCTCGCGCACCTGGTCGATGCTGAACTCGCAGTGCACCGCCGGCTGCACGGTCAGGTCCTGGATGTAGACCACGTGTTCGGCCAGTTCGATTTCGTAAAGCTGCTCGGCCAGCACCTTGAGGCCGAGGTTTTCCAGCAGCGGCATGATCTCCGACAGGACGATGTCCGTACCGGAGCGGAAGATCTTGAAGTGCAGGGTGTCCGGACGACTGGTGGAAGGGTAGAAATCCAGGCGCATGTCGTCGGCGCCAGCCAGGCTGGCGGCCAGCTCGACATCCACCGCGGCGCGCCGCGGCGTGACTTCCTCGATGTAACCCACCGGCAGCGCACGCGCATAGTCGGCGGCCAGCTTGAGGCCGCGTTCCTCGCCGTGGCGCCCGACCAGCGCGTCACGCAGTTCGTCGTGCCAGTCGCGCACCAGGTGCACGATGCGGCCTTCCAGCTCGCTCACGTCATAGTCGACGCGATGGCCCGGGCGTGGGCGCACCACCAGGTGCATGCTCGCCAGCGGCGAATCGCCGACGTGGATGGTGGAATCCACGCGCTCGCCGTGCAGGGCTTCCTTGAGTGTCGCCTCGATACGCTCGCGCACGTTGCTGCTGAAGCGGTCGCGCGGCATGTACACCTGGCAGGAATAGAAGCGGCCGTACTTGTCGCCACGCACGAACAGGCGCGTCTGCGGCCGCTCGCGCAACATGAGGATGCCGGTTGCGGCGGTGAACAGCTCGTCGATGCTGCACTGGAACAGCTCGTCGCGCGGCAGCAGTTCCAGCACATGGCGCAGCGCCTTGCCGGAATGGGAATCCGGGCGCAGGCCCGAGCGCTGCATGACGGCCGCCACCTTGCGCCGCACCAGCGGCACATCCTGCGGCCTGGCCATGTAGGCATTGCTGGTGAACAGGCCGAGAAAGCGCTGCTCGCCCACCGGGATGCCGGCGTCATCGAAGGCCAGCACGCCGATGTAGTCCATGTAGCCGGGCCGATGCACGCTGGCACGCGCATTGGTCTTGGTGATGATGATGGCATCCATCGCGCCCGACTGCGGCAGGCTGGTCGCCACCAGGGTGCGCAGCGAACGCGGCGCCAGCGAACGCTCCGAACCGTGCAGGATGCCCAGGCCCGAGCCCTCCACGGCCTGCAGCACCTCGTCATTGCCGCTCTTGACCACCGCATACTCGCGGTAGCCGAGGAAGGTGAAGTTGTCGTCGGCCGCCCAGCGCAGGAAGGCCTGGGCTTCGGCCACGCCTTCGGCATCGATGGGCAGCTTGCGCCTGCCCAGTTCATCGGCCACGGCGAGCATGCGTTCGCGCATGGGTTCCCAGTCGGCCACGCTCACGCGCACGTCCTCGAGGACGGCCATCAGCGCCGGGGCGAGCTGCGCCATGCCCGCGGCTTCCGGCATCCGGTCGATCTCGAAATGCATCACCGATTCGGCGCTGCCGCCGCCGCCCTCGAGGGTGCCGAACGACAGCAGGTTGCCTTGCGCATCGCGCTCGACACGGAACACCGGGTGGATGATGCAATGGATCTGCAGACCCGCCGCGGTAATCGCCATACCGACCGAATCGACCAGGAAGGGCATATCGTCGGTGACCACCTCGACCACCGTGCGCGCGGCACGCGCGCGCTCGCTGTCGGCGGGAGGATTGAACACCCGCACCTTGGGCCGCCCGACCTCGCGCACCGCCATGAAGGCGCGCAGATCCGCCACCAGCGCGGCCCAGTCGGCGGCCGTTCGCGTCGCCAGTTCTTCGGTCGGCACGCGGCGCAGGAACTCACTGGTGAATCGCTGGGCCGCCTCGCGTTCGGCGCCATCGAACTGCGCGGCCTGGTAAGCGAGAACATGGTCGACGAGCGTGCCCGACACTGCGCCTTGAGCGGTCATGACTTGATCCGGATTGGAGGAAATGAGAAGCGGTTGAGACAAACATCGAAGGATACGCTGCGCCCACCCGGGAATCCACTTTGCGACGGCCGACGGACGGCCAAGATGACTTCCGGCCCGCGCCGGCGGCAGGGGCAAGGTGGAAAACTGCGCCACGTTGGTTTTCGCTCATGTACTCGACAGTATAGAATCCGTCGGTTGCCCCGCCCGGCGGCAGGCGCTGGCGGGCTCCGGCGGGCCTCGCTGCGGCACCGGTCCTGCGCCGCCCCACCGCCACCACGACAGGAACAACGCATGATGAAGCTGTCCAGCGCCCTCACCTGCATTGCCTTCGCCGCGCTCGCTTGCGCCTGCAGCAAGTCGCCTTCCGGCCAGCAGCAGCCGCCCCCGCCCGAGGTCGGTGTACTCGCCGCGCAGCCGCAAAGCGTGCCGCTGGAGCGTTCGCTGGTAGGTCGCCTGTCGGCATTCCGCTCGGCGGACGTACGTGCGCGCGTTGCCGGCATCCTGCTGGAGCGGGTCTATTCCGAAGGCAGCGACGTCAAGGAAGGCGCGCTCCTGTTCCGCATCGACCCGACGCCGCTGCGGGCCACGCTGAACGGCCAGCTCGCCAATCTTGCTTCGGCCGAAGCCACCTATGCGAACAATCACATTGCCGCCGAGCGGGCCCGCTCGGTCGGCGCCCGGGGCCTGCTCTCCCAGTCCGACGTGGATGCCGCCAATGCCGCCGAACGCACTGCCGCGGCAGCGGTGCAGCAGGCCAAGGCGAACGTCGAGGCGGCGCGCATCAATCTCGGCTATGCCGACGTCACCGCGCCCATCGCCGGGCGCGCCGGCAAGCAGCAGGTCACCGAAGGCGCGCTGGTCGGCCAGGGCGAGGCGACGCTGCTCACCACCATCGACCAGATCGACCCGCTGTACGTCAACTTCACCATGAGCGTGGCCGACATCGAGGCCATGCGACGCGCGGCCAGCAACGGCGGGGCGACCCTGGCCGGCGCCAACCAGGCGGCGGTGCATCTGGCCCTGCCGGACGGTACACCCTATGCGCCGGTGGGTACGGTCGATTTCTCCGGGGCGCTGGTCGATCCGGCTACCGGCTCGGTGGCCCTGCGCGCGCAGGTCGCCAATCCCGACCATGTTCTCCTGCCCGGCATGTACGTCACCCTGACCGCCGTGCTCGGTAAGCGCCACGGTGTCTACCCGGTGCCGCAGCGGGCCGTGCAGCGCGACGCCGTGGGCTCATTCGTGCTGGTGGTCGGTGCCGACGGCAAGGTCGCGCGCAAGGACATCACCGCCACCGACGCCATCGAGGGCAACTGGATCGTCACCAGCGGCCTGGAGGCAGGCGACCAGGTCATTGTCTCGGGCCTGCAGCGTGCGCAGGTCGGACAACCGGCCCGTCCGACACCGTGGCAGCCGCCCAGCGCCGCGGCCGCCACGCCCGACGGCAACGCGCAGTAGGAGACCAGGATGGCCCGATTCTTCATCGATCACCCGGTGTTCGCCTGGGTGATCGCGATCCTCATCTCGCTGGCCGGCGTCATCTCCATCTTCAGCCTCGGCGTCGAGTCCTATCCGAACGTGGTGCCGCCGCAGGTCACGGTCGGTGCCAGCTACCCCGGTGCCAGCGCCGACACCACGGAGAAGACCGTCACCCAGGTCATCGAGCAGCAGCTCACGGGCATCGACCACCTGCTCTATTTCAGTTCCAGTTCCAGTTCCAGCGGACGCGCCAGCATCACGCTGACCTTCGAAACGGGCACCGACCCGGACATTGCCCAGGTCCAGGTGCAGAACAAGGTCGCCCTGGCCACGCCACGCCTGCCGAGCGAGGTGGTGCAGCAGGGTGTGGTGGTGGCCAAGGCGAACGCCGGCTTCCTGATGGTGGTGGCGCTGCGTTCGGAGAATCCGGCCATCGACCGCAATGCGCTCAACGACATCGTCGGTGCACGCGTGCTCGACCAGATCGCGCGTATCCCAGGCGTAGGCTCGACCCAGCAGTTCGGTTCCGAGTACGCCATGAACATCTGGCTCGACCCGGACAAGCTGCGCGGCTATGGCCTGTCGGCCGGCCAGGCGCTGGCCGCCGTGCGGGCGCAGAACGTGCAGTTCGCCGCCGGTGCGATCGGCGCGCAGCCCTCGCCGGAAAGCCAGGGCTTCACCGCCACGGTATCGGCGGAAAGCCGCTTCAGCAGTCCAGAGCAGTTCGAGAACATCCTCCTGCGCACGCAGGCGGATGGCACCAGCGTCTACCTGCGCGACGTGGCCCGGGTGGGCCTGGGCGCATTCAATTACGGCTTCGACACGCAGTGGAACGGCAAGCCGACCGGCGCCTTCGCCATCCAGCTCCTGCCCGGCGCCAACGCGCTCAATGTGGCGGATCTGGTGCGTGCCAAGATGGATGAACTGGCGCCGAGCTTCCCTGAAGGCGTGAGCTGGTTCTCGCCCTACGACTCGACCACCTTCGTCAAGGTGTCGATCAGGGAAGTGGTGAAGACCCTCGGCGAGGCCATGGTGCTGGTGTTCCTGGTGATGCTGATCTTCCTGCAGAACCTGCGCGCGACCATCATCCCGACCCTGGTCATCCCGGTCGCCCTGCTCGGCACCTTCTTCGGCATGGAGGTGATCGGCTTCACCATCAACCAGCTGACCCTGTTCGGCATGGTGCTGGCGATCGGCATCGTGGTCGACGACGCGATCGTGGTCATCGAGAACGTCGAGCGCATCATGACCGAGGAGGGCCTGCCGGTTAAGGAAGCCACGCGCAAGGCGATGGGCCAGATCACCGGCGCGGTGGTGGCCATCACCGTGGTCCTGGCGGCGGTATTCATTCCCAGCGCATTGCAGGGCGGTACCGCCGGCGCGATCTACCAGCAGTTCGCGCTGACCATCGCCATGGCGATGGTGTTCTCCGCCTTCCTGGCCCTTGGCTTCACGCCAGCGCTGTGCGCGACCATGCTCAAGCACAGCGCGCACCATGAAGACCGCAACTTCATCTTCCGCTGGTTCAACAAGGGCTTCGGCCGCGTCAGCCGCACCTACGTGCGCCACACCGGCAGCGCCGTCCACCACGCGCCGCGCTGGATGCTGCTGTTCGCGGTCATCGTGATCCTCGCCGGATTCCTGTTCATGCGCCTGCCCGGCAGCTTCCTGCCCGAGGAAGACCAGGGCAACGTGCTGGCGGTCGTGCAGCTCCCCTCGGGTGCGACGCTGCAGCGCACCCAGGCGGTGATGGAGCAGGTGCGCCAGACACTGGCAGCCGATGATGCCTTCGACGGCATGATGGGCGTGGCCGGCTTCAGCTTCGTCGGCCAGGGCGAGAACGTCGGCATGGCCTTCATCCGCCTCAAGCCCTGGAGCGAGCGCAGCACCAATTCGGCCGAGTTCATCCAGCGCGCAAACCAGAAGCTCTACGGCATCCGCGATGCCCAGATCTTCGTCGTCAACCTTCCCACCGTGCAGGGCCTCAGCCAGTTCGGCGGCTTCGACATGTACCTGCAGGATCGCGCCGGCGCCGGTCGCGAGGCATTGGCCGAGGCGCGCAACACGCTGCTCGGCGCGGCGGCCAGGAACGCTTCGCTCACTGCCGTGAGGCCCAACACCCTGGAGGATGCCGCGCAGGTGCAGCTCGAGGTCGATCGCGTGCAGGCCCAGTCGATGGGGCTTTCGGTCAGCGACATCTACAGCGCGATCCAGCTGATGTTCGCACCCGTGTACGTCAACGACTTCTTCTACCAGGGTCGCATCAAGCGTGTGACCATGCGCGCCGACGAGCAGTTCCGCATGAGTCTGGACGCGCTCAACCACTTCTACACGCCCTCGACGCACAAGGACGCATCCGGCCTGCCGGAGATGATCCCGCTGTCGAACGTGGTCAACGCGAGCTGGTTCAGTGCGCCGCCCTCGCTGACCCGCTACAACGGCTACTCGGCGATCGAGATCGTCGGTTCGCAGGCGCCCGGCTACAGTTCAGGCGAGGCCATGACGGCGCTGCAGAACATCGTCAACAACGATCTGCCGACCGGCTTCGGTTACGACTGGACCGGTCAGTCCTACCAGGAAATCCTCTCCGGCAATGCCGCCACGCTGCTGCTGGTGCTCTCCATCGTGGTGGTTTTCCTGTGCCTGGCCGCGCTGTATGAAAGCTGGTCGATCCCGGTCGCCGTGCTGCTGGTGGTGCCGCTGGGCGTGCTTGGCGCGCTGGTGTTCGCCAACTTGCGCGGCCTGCCCAACGACATCTTCTTCAAGGTGGGCCTGGTGACCATCATCGGCCTGGCCGCGAAGAACGCGATCCTGATCGTCGAGTTCGCCGTGGCCGAGCAGAAGGCCGGACGCAGTCTGCGCGAGGCCACGGTGGATGCCGCGCGCCTGCGCTTCCGGCCCATCCTGATGACCTCGCTGGCGTTCATCATGGGCGTGTCGCCGCTGGCATTCTCCACCGGTGCCGGTGCCAATGCCCGCCACGCCATCGGCACCGGTGTGATCGGCGGCATGATCTTCGCCACCTTCCTTGGCGTGCTGCTGATCCCGGTGTTCTATGTCGTCGTGCGTCGCCTGCTCGGTGACAAGCTCGACCACCCGCCGGCACCACCCGAACTCCCGACGCAGTCGTCCACATAGACCCGCTTCCCGGCGCGTCCGACGCAGGTCGGCGGCAACAGGTGCCGCCGACCATGCGCAATTTCGCGCGGGCCGCCGCCTCCCACCCGCGGTCCGTCGCATGCCGGTCCGGCGGCTGGCCGCGACACGCAAGCGCGAGCCGCGTCGCTACAATGGCGGATTGCCAACCCGATGATCGACATGAGCGCACCCGCGGATCGCATCCTCGACAAGACCTGGTTCTACCGCTTCCGCTTGCCCGACGGCCGCGTCACGCGCACCTATGACGACGGCGCGCTGGACGCGATCCACAGCACCCGCCTTGCCATGCTCAAGCAGGTCGTCGAAGCGCGCTTCGGAACCGACCTGGCCGGTCGCCAGGTCATCGACATCGCCTGCCACCAGGGCTGGTTCTCCAGCCAGGTGCATGCCTGGGGCGCCGACTCGGTCCTGGCGGTGGACGCGCGCGCCGAGCATGTGGCCGACACCCGGCTGATCGGTGCGGCGCTGGGCCTCGATCGCCTGCGCGTACTGCAATCGGACGTGCACGCGCTCGACGCCGCCACGCTGGGGCAATTCGACCTGGTGCTGATGCTGGGCCTCATCTACCACCTTGAAGACCCGATCGGCGCCCTGCGCCGCGCACATGCCCTGACGCGCGAGCTGTGCGTGGTCGAAACCCAGGTCGTGCCGGGCCTCACGGGCATGGTCGATTACGGCAGCTACCGCTTCGTGCGCCCGCTCAAGGGCTCGTTCGGCATCATCGACGAAACCGACGACACGCACGGTCCCGAGGCCAGCACGACCGGCATCTGTCTGGTGCCGAGCGTGGAAGCGCTGATGTGGATCATGCGCAAGATCGGCTTCCCGCGCGTGGAGTTGCTGCCCGTGCCGGCCGACGGCTACGAACAGCTCGTGCACGGCAAGCGCGTGATGGTGGCCGGCTACGTGGACTGAACGCGCCCGCAGCGTTCCCGCCAGGTCATTGCGCGGCAGCTTGTGACAACCGGACGCCACGGCACCCCGCGCGCACTGCCTGAGAACATGGCATTGAACTTGCATTACGCACTGCACCCGACAGTGCGGTATGCAGCAACTCGATGAGCGCCATGTCCTTTCCAATTCAGGCCCCGACCCTCGACCGCGGTGGACGGCGCCTTCCGCTGCGCCTGCTGCTGGTGTTCGGCGCGCTGACGCTCATGCTGGGCGCGATCGGCGTGCAGGTGGGCCGCGCGTCCGGCGCCTTCCTCGACGAAAACGCGCGGGTCGTCCACGCGCTGCAGGTGGAACAGGCGATCGGCAAGATCGTCGCCACCCTGCGTGACGCCGAAGCGAACCAGCGCGCGCACATGATCTCGGGGATGCCCGAGCGCCTCGACGACCACTTCGCGCAGCTGCCGGAACTCACGCACTACCTGCAGCGCCTGGCCACCCTGGTCGAAGATCAGCCGGCACAGCGTGCGGCCGCCGCCGAACTCACCGCCGCCATCGAGCAGCGCCGGCGCAGCATGGCCGACAGCCTCAGTCTCTACCAGAAGGGCGGCTTGGACCTGGTCCGCTCGGATTCCTCGTTCCAGGCCGCGCGCGAGGAGGACCTGGCCATCGATACCCTCGCACGGCGCATGCTGGCCGTCGAAACCGCGACCTTCGAGCAGGGCCGGATACGCTCGCTGCGCACCGCGCGCATCACGCGCATCGCCACCGGTGTTGCGACCACGCTGTGCATCGCCATGCTGCTCGTCGCGCTGGCCCTGATCCTGCGCGAGATCAAGCGCCGCCGCGGCAGCGAAGCGCGCCTGCACAACTCGCTCGCCGAACTCGCGCGCAGTCTCGAGGAATCCCTGCGCCTGGGCGAAACACTGCGCCAGTTCTCCGACCTCGGTTCCATGCTGCAGGGCTGCCGGAGCATCGACGAAGCCACGACCGGGCTGCGCACTTCGCTGGCACGCCTGCTGCCCGATTGCGCGGGCTCGATCCAGCTCATCAAGGCCTCGCAGAACCTGGTCGAGGAAGTCGTCCGCTGGGGCGATCTGCCCGAAGGCGCACAGACCCTGTTCCTTCCCGACGACTGCTGGGCGCTGCGTCGCGGCCAGACCCACCCCATACCCGGCACGCTCGATGCGTTCCGCTGCAAGCACCTGGCCGGAATCGACGCGGCAGACTACCTGTGCGTGCCGCTGATGGCGCAAGGGGAAATGCTGGGAACGCTCAGCCTGTTCGGCCCCTGCGCCACCTCCGCGGCCACACGTCCGATCGCCGAGACGGCTGCCGAGCAGGTCTCGCTGGCGCTTGCGAACCTGAATCTCCAGGACATGCTGCGCACGCAGTCGCTGCGCGACCCGCTGACCGGGCTGTTCAATCGTCGCTACCTGGAGGCATCCTTCGAGCGCGAGTTGCTGCGCGCCAGCCGCCGCGAACTGCCGCTCAGCGTGCTGATGCTGGACATCGACCACTTCAAGCGCTTCAACGACAGCCATGGCCACGAGGCCGGCGATACCCTGCTGGCGCAGTTCGGCGCCCTGCTCGCCCGCCTGGTGCGCCAGGAAGACGTCGCCTGCCGTTACGGCGGCGAGGAGTTCATCGTGCTGCTCCTGGATACCGATGCGCCGAAGGCCGCCGAACGCGCCGAGGCGGTGCGCGCCGCGGTGCGCGAGTTGTCCGTGCAGCATCGCCGCCAGACGCTCGGCCCGGTCAGCGTGTCGATCGGCATCGCCACCTATCCGCGCGACGGCAGGCAGCCAGCGGAACTGCTGCGCAGCGCCGACCGCGCGCTGTATACGGCCAAGCACGCCGGGCGCGATCGCGTCGTCAGCGCCTGACCTCGGCGGTTGCCGGCCTGGCCTGGGCGGGCGCATGCCGCCGCCGCGGCCGCGCCGAATCGCGCTGCCACGGCGACTGCGCGCCGGCACGCTTCTCAGCGCACGCCGGTTTCGTTGCGCGCGATCACCAGGCGCTGGATCTCGCTGGTGCCCTCGTAGATCTCGGTGATCTTGGCATCGCGGAAGTAGCGCTCCAGCGGCATTTCCTTGGAGTAACCCATCCCGCCATGAATCTGCACCGCGGCGTGCGTGATGAACATGGCCGCCTCGGAGGCGAACAGCTTGGCCACCGAAGCTTCGGTGCTGAAGCGCCCGCCGCTGCGGTCCGCCTGGATCTTGGCGAACGCAGCGCGCAGCACCAGCAGGGTGGCTGCATCGAGGCGACACTTCATGTCGGCGATCCTGGCCTGGATCATCTGGAACGAACCGATCGGTTGTCCGAAGGCCTTGCGCTCGCGCACCCAGGCGAGGCTCGCTTCGTAGGCGGCGCGGGCCAATCCCACCGCCTGTGAGGCAATGCCGATGCGCCCGGCATCGAGCACGCCCATGGCAATGCCGAAGCCCTTGCCTTCCTGGCCAAGCAGGTCACTGGCCGGGCAGACGTAATCGTTGAACTCGATCTCGCAGGTGGCCGAGGCGCGGATGCCGAGCTTGGGTTCGATCTTGCCGGTGCTGAAGCCAGGGCGCCCGGTGTCGATGATGAAGGCCGACACGCCCTTGGCGCCGACACCCGGTGTGGTAATGGCGAAAAGCACGATGTACTTCGCCACCGGCCCGGAGGTGATCCAGCTCTTCTTGCCGTTGATGACATAGTCGCCGTCGGCGTTCTTCGTGGCCCGCGTGTGCATCGCCGAGGCATCGGAGCCCGACTGCGGCTCGGTCAGCGCATAGGCACCGATCGCCTCACCCGAGGCGATCGCGCGCACGTACTTCTGCTTCTGCTCCTCGGTGCCGTACTTGAGGATGCCGTTGCAGTAGAGCGAGTTGTTCACCGACATGATGGTCGAGTGCGCACAGTCGGCCGCGGCAATCTCGATCATTGCCAGCGCATAGGCGATCGTATCCATCCCGGCGCCGCCGTATTCCTCCGGCACCTCGATGCCCATCAGGCCAAGCTGGCCCATCTCGCGGATCGTCTCCAGCGGGAACTCGCCCCTGGCATCGAGCTCGGCTGCCACCGGGGCGATGCGCTTGTGCGCAAAGTCGCGCGCGATGGACTGGATCGAAAGCTGGTCGTCGGAATAGCGGAAATCCATGGGTGCTCCAGGTCGAATGCGCCGCGCCGCCGGCAGCAGTGCCCTGGAGCGCGCGCCGTGGAGTGGACGAAACGCCTGATTCTAGCGGCTCGACGCCGCTTTCGCGCGGCCTGCGCGAAGGCCCGGATCACCGGGCACGCCTTCCAGCACACGCGCCCCCTGCACGCAATCCCTGCGCGCGCCCGCGTGGGGACGCGCCGCGAAGCGACGGCACACTGCAGGGCGTGCCACGCAGCGCCGTTGCAGCGCCCGTCCTGCCAAGGGTGGATCGGATGCCGGAACCGGCGACGCAGGCAAGCAGGCGGCGCCGCACGGCGTGTGGCAAGCTGCCCGCAAGCCGCGTGCGCGAAAGGTCGTTGCCTTGGCGAGCGCGGGCCGTGCGCGCACTCGCGCACAATTTCCGGGGTGGGACACCTGCTGCCCAGGCGATATCGCCAGGCGGGAGGCCAAAACCATCCCATCAACCTGCGCCCACCCACCTGGAAAGCCCATGCAGTGTATCGACGCAAAGCCATCCGTCTGCCAGCCGCGGACGGGCGGCAGACATGTCGCCCTCCCGCTGCTCGCCCTCGGCGCCGCGCTTGCAGTGCTGTCCGGCGGCTGCGCGATGCAGCGCAGCCAGGTCATGCCGGATGCCCGCGTGATCGACCAGACCGCACGGGCACTGATGCAGCGTGGACACGTCGAGGGCCTGGCGCTCGCGGTGATCGAGCATGGCGCGGTGGTGCACGTGGCGGCCTACGGAATCCGCAACGCGGCAGGTGACCCGCTCACGGCGCAGACCATCATGTACGGCGCATCGCTGACCAAGACGGCGTTCGCCTGCCTGGTCATGCAACTGGTGGATGAGGGCCGCCTGGACCTCGATGCCTCGATCGCCGACCTGCTGCCGCGGCCCTTGCCGGACTACGCGGATTATCACGATCTCGCGTCGGACCCCCGCTGGAAGGACCTGACCCTGCGCATCCTGCTCACGCACACCACCGGCTTCGCGAATTTCCGCTGGCTGGAGGCGGATGGCAGGCTCCGCTTCCACTCCGATCCGGGCAGCCGCTATGGGTATTCGGGCGAAGGCTTCTACATTGCCCAGCTGGTGCTGGAAGAAGCGCTGGGCCTGGATGTCGGCAAGGAAATGCAGGCACGCCTCTTCGATCGCTTCGGCATGCCGAGGACCTCGATGCAGTGGCGCGCCGATTTCCGGCCCAACCTCGCCGACGGATTCAGGCAGGACGGCAGCAGCGAACCCCACGACGAACGATCCAGCGTCAGCGCGGCCGGTTCGATGGACACCGACATTGCCGACCAGGCCAGGCTCTGGGCCGCCATCGTGCGCGGAGATGGCCTCACCGGCGCTTCGCGCGCCGAGCTGGTGCGACCGCAGTTTCCCATCACCTCGGCGCACCAGTTCCCGAGTCTTGCAGCTGCCACCA
>JALOBC010000018.1 GCA_023228465.1 Dokdonella sp.
ATCTCGGCGAGCGCCGGATAGCCCGCTTGCAGGTCATCCATGGTCTGGTAGGCGCCTTCCACGGTGCGGTAGCAGGCATAGCCCGGGATGCTCGGATAGCCGGCTTTCGTGATCTGTGGCAGGCCGGACTGCACCGCATCGCGCATCTTCGCGTAGAAGCCGCGCAACTGCGCCGTGCCGGCACTGTCGATGCTGACCGCGAGGCCGGCCTGCTCGAGCAGCTCGATGCCGCGCTCATCGGTGTCAACGCGCAGCACCTGGCGATTCGCATCGACGATGGCGTGCTGGAAGTGTGCGGTCGCGCGGATCAGGGCGGCGCGGTCGGGATAGTGCGCTTCCACCATCCATTCATCGGCGACGGCCGATTGGCTGGCAAGGAGGGCGAGGCTGGCGGCAAGGACGAGGTTGCGCATGCGAGGTTCCGGGGACAAAACCCGGCCATGGTAAATCCGCGCGATGCCTGCTGTCGCGTGCGCTGCAACATCGCCTGAGTGGCTACACTTCCACGCCTGCAACCCGGTGTCCCTGGCCACCGCCGAACCCTGACTGATCATGACCGATACTTCCGTCCCCTCCGCGATCGCCGCGCGCGCCGCGGCGCTGCGCAGCCTGCTCGAGGATGCGGCCTATCGCTACTACGTGCTCGACGATCCGACGCTCGCCGATGCCGAGTACGACCGCCTGTTCAGTGAACTGGTCGCGCTGGAAGCGGCGCACCAGCAACTGGTCACGGCCGACTCGCCCACCCAGCGGGTCGGCGCCAGGCCGAGCGGGCAGTTCGCCGAGGTACGCCACGCGCTGCCCATGCTGTCGCTGGCCAACGCCTTCAGCGACGTCGAGGTGGAGGAGTTCGTGCGCCGCGTCCGCGAGCGCGTGGGATCGGGCGAACTGGTGTTCTCGGTCGAGCCCAAGTTCGACGGTCTTGCCATCAGCCTGCGCTACGAAGACGGTCGCTTCGTGCTTGGCTCCACGCGTGGCGATGGCCAGGCCGGTGAGGACGTGACGGCGAACCTGCGCACCATCCGGGCCATTCCGCTGAACCTGCGCGGCACGGGCTGGCCAAGCGTGCTCGAGGTGCGCGGCGAGGTGTACATGCCGCGTGCCGGCTTCGAGCGCTACAACATGAAGGCACGTGCCTCGGGTGGGCGCATCAAGCCGCTGGTCAACCCGCGCAACGCGGCCGCCGGCAGCCTGCGCCAGCTCGATCCGCGCATCACCGCGCAGCGCCCGCTGGCGTTCTATGCCTATGCCTTGGGGGTGGTCGAAGGCGGCAGCCTGCCTGCCACCCATTCGGCGACGCTGACGCGCTTGCGCCAGTGGGGCTTGCCGGTCAGCCAGCTGGTGAGCACGGCGAAGGGTGCCGAGGGTTGTCTTGCCTATTACCGGCGCATCGGTGCGACACGCGACGACTTGCCCTTCGATATCGACGGCGTGGTGTACAAGGTCGATGACCTGGCGGCCCAGCGCGAACTGGGCACGGTGGGGCGCACACCGCGTTGGGCCATTGCACACAAGTTCCCGCCCCAGGAGCAGCAGACCACGGTCGAGGCGATCGACGTGCAGATCGGCCGAACCGGCGCGGCCACGCCGACCGCGCGCCTTGCGCCCATCTTCGTCGGCGGCGTGACCGTCACGAATGCGACGCTGCACAACGCCGACCAGGTGGCGCGGCTCGACGTGCGCGTCGGCGACACCGTCATCGTGCGCCGCGCCGGCGATGTGATACCGGAAGTCGCGCGCGTGGTGCCGGAGCGGCGCCCGGCCGGCACCGTGCCCTGGCAGATGCCGACGACCTGCCCGGTGTGTGGGTCGGACATCGTGCGCGAGGCGGGCGAAGTCGTCGCGCGCTGCACCGGCGAACTGGCCTGCCCGGCGCAGCGCACGCAGGCCATCGTGCATTTCGCTTCCCGCCGCGCCATGGACATCGATGGGCTGGGCGAGCGCTACATCGAGGACCTGGGCGAGTTCGGCTATCTCACCTCGCCTGCCGATCTCTACAAGCTGCGTCTGGATGATCTGCTGGAAATGAAGCGGCGCGCCGACGCGCGCGACGGCACCACGCCGGAGACCGTCAAGGCCGGCAAGGTGGCGACGAAGTGGGCGGAAAACCTCATTGCCGCGATCGACGCCAGTCGGCGCAGCACGTTGGAACGCTTCCTGTATGCGCTGGGCATCACCCACGTCGGCGAAAGCACGGCCAAGGCACTGGCGGCCTGGTTCGGTGACCTGGACCTGATCCGCCGCATGCCCTGGCCGCTGCTCAAGCGCGTACCCGACATCGGCGGCGAGGTCGCGCGCGCCATCGATGGCTTCTTCCAGCAGGCAGCCAACCAGCACGTCATCGACGCCCTGCTCGACCGCGGGGTGGTCGTGAGCGGCGCGCACGCGCCATCGCCGAGGCTGCGCGCGGGCCTGGACGTGGCGACCCTGCTCGCCGACCTGGAAGTTCCGAAACTGACCCCGTTGCGTGCTGCCCAGCTGGCCAGCCGCTGCGGGCAGGTGGATGAGCTGCTGGAAGTGCCCGAGTACCAGCTGATCGGCGCCGGCCTGCCCGCGGACAGTGCGGCCGCCTTCCTGGTCTGGCGGGACGAGGCCGCCCATCGGCGCATCCTGCAGCGCAGCTTCGCCATGCTCGAGGAACTGCAGGCCCGGCTTGCGCACGCGGTCGAGGGCGCGGCCCTGCCGCTGGAAGGCCAGACCGTCGTCCTGACCGGTACGCTGGCCAGCCTCACCCGCGAGGAGGCGAAAGCGAAGCTCGAAGCCCTGGGCGCCAAGGTCGCCGGCAGCGTATCGAAGAAGACCCGCTTCGTCGTTGCCGGTGAGGCGGCGGGTTCCAAGCTCGACAAGGCGCGCGAGCTGGGTGTGGAGATCTGGGACGAAGCACGCCTGCTGGCGCTGCTGGGACCGGTTTCCTGAGGCGCCGATTGCGTCCCGGCGCCGTATGCCGCCCCATGCCGCTGCGCCCTGGCCGCGACATGGGGCGCGTTCATCCCCAGGCGTCCGCGAACGGTGCGGTGACAGGCACGACCCGGCGCGGCCGGCGCCACGTTGCGTCGTGGCGCCGCTGCAAGTCGCCGGCGCAAGGGCGGCGCACCTTGTCCACGCGCCACCGTGCGTCCGTTGTCCTCACCGGTGCGCAACCTGCGCGCGGTTGTCATCACTCACCCGATCGATGAGTTCGTTGAACGGATCGATGCCCGCCTCCCAGGGTTCGCCATCGACGGTGACGGTGATGGTGCTGTCGCCGTCGGCCACCGTTCGTCTCTCGAGGTACAGCGGTTTGCCGTCCTCGCCTTCACCCGGCGCGGGCTTGGCAAACACGCCGATCGTGATCGGGATATCCAGTCTTGCCGGTGTCTCCTTGCCCTTGCCGTCGGCGTGGAACTTGGCGGCGTGGATGTTCATCGTGACCTCGTGGCGGCCATCGGCAAGTTGCCGGGAGGTCGCCGAAACCATGCGGCTGTCGAACAGCGTGATCCGGTCGAAGAAATCGGTAATGAGGTTCTGGTTCCCCGGGCCGGCGACCGCGCGCAGTTCAGCGATGAGGTCGCGCGTATCGGTGTACGGGGGTTGCTGGAAACGCACCCTGTCCAGCCAGGTACGCAGCGCGAGGTTGACCTTGTCCTCGCCGATGTAATCGGCCAGCGCGTACATGATGACCGAGCCCTTGCGGTAGTGGATGTAGGGCTGGTTCTCGACCAGCGCCAGCGGCAGCTCCTCGATCTTCTCGTCGGCCCGGCCGGACAGGTAGCGGTCGAGCTCGTACTTGAGGAACTTGCGCATCTGGTCCTTGCCGTAGAGGTGCTTCATGACCATCAGTGCGGAGTATTGCGCCAAGGTTTCACTCAGCATCGTCGCGCCCTGCACGTTGGCGCCGATGGCCTGGTGCGCCCACCACTGGTGGGCAATTTCGTGCGCCGTGACATAGGTCACGTAGTCGATGTCGGTCGCCTTGCGCAGATCCGCGATGAAACCGATCGATTCTGAAAAGGGCACGGTATTGGCGAACGACTGCGCGAACGACGCGTAACCCGGGAACTCCAGGATGCGCAACTGGCGGAACTGGTACGGGCCGAAATTCGTCGTGTAATAGTCGAACGAGAGCTTCATCGCCGTCAGCATGCGCTGGATGTTGTACGGATGTTTCGCGTCGTGATAGACCTCCAGCGCCACATCGTGCCAGTGGTCGCGCGCCACTTCATAGCGCGCGGACTGGAACGAGAAGAAATCAAGGATCGGCGTGTCCTGTACATAGTGGAACCAGCGCCGGTCGCCCTCGGTCCATTCCCTTTCCAGATAGCCCGGCGCCAGCGCGATCTGGTCGGCATCGGTCGAGAGCGTCGCCTCGAAGTGCACCCAGTCCGCGTCGCAGGAAAGCGCGTTGTTGGCATGCGCGGCAGCGTCATCGCGCTTGGCCATGCGCGAAACGGGTCCGAGACCGTACTTGCGCCGGTCATTGTTGTCGGACAGCTCGCGGCCGTCGTTGTAGCAGAATCGCGGGAACGCGAAGCTGTTGATGAAGGTGCCGTTCTGCACGAGTTGCTCGCCGGTCGGCTCGTTGGAAAAGCCCGGATAGCCGGCGTGGATGCGGAAACCGAACTCCATCGACGCACCGGGTTCGAGCGGCGTGTCGAGCCGGTAACGGTAGACACCGTGGACGGCGTCGGCCTGCAGCACCGTGTGCGCGGGAAGATCGAAATCGAAATGGAACGCCCGCGCCGGCGACGGAGGCAGCTCCACGTACAACTCGCTGATCGGCTCGGCATGCTTGTTGACCAGCGTGTAATGGCCATCGACATCCGCCCTGCGCTGCTGCGGATGGATCGCGACGGTGACCTCGACGGCGGTGATGCGGGGACCGGCCACGCCCATGTACCTGCGGTATGCCTTCTCGTAATCGGCGTCACGCAGCTGCTCGGCATCATGGGACAGGTAGCGGTACAGGCCATGTGTGTTGTGGAAGGCAAACGCGCCGATCGCGACGAAGCCGACCAGGCTTGCCGCCAGCAGGATGCCGGCCGGGGCGCCGGCGCGTTGCCAGGCGATTCGCCCGCGCGCGCGCCAACCGCCTTCGTTGCCACGTACCCAATACCACGCGGCCGTCACCAGCAGGGCGATCGCGAGGCACGCCCAGTACGCGCGGAACCACAGGTTGCCGATCCAGAACGTCCCATATCCATTCATGTCCGAATACGGCGCATCCGGCGCGGTTCCATACCGGTACAGATGGTCCGCCAGGTGAAACTGGGCCAGCACGATCATGGCAACCAGGTAGGCGACCAGCAGGCCATAGCCGACAAACTTGTTGTTGGCCCACACCTGCAACACCACGGCGAGGATCGCGAGCAGCAGGAAGCGCGGCAGGTCCAGGCCGATGTATTGCAGGTACACCAGCGGCTGCAGGTTGGCGTATCCACGCAGCAACTGGTAACCGATCGACAGCAGTGAGCCGGCCACCAGGAACGCGAGGATGATCGCGGCGAGTGCCGTGATCTTGGACAGCAGCGGAATCCAGTCCGGCGTCGGAAATGCATCGGTGACCTGGCTGATGCGCGCATCACGCTCGCGCCAGACCAGCTCGCCCGCGTAGAAGCCGATGATGATGACGAGCAGGAACGTGTAGGACTGGTCCATCGCCTGCGTCATCAGGTGCGTGACCGGCCACACGCTGGTGCCGAAAATCTGCTCACTGAAGTACAGGCTCGCCGCGAGATTCAGGAAACCGAAGGCCAGCATCACCAGGAACGCGGTTCCACGCAGAACGCTGCGCGTGTCGAACCAGGCAAGTCGCAGGAACTGGACGAGGCGCGCTCCCGCCCCCGTTTGCAGGTGGACGGTCGGCATTGTGATTGGACTGGCTGGCGAAGGCGCCGGTACCTGCGCCTGCGTGCTCGCCCGGCGCCGGCGCCACGGCTGCAGCCCTTCGCGATCCGGCTTGAACAATGCGATCGTCGTCGCCAGCAACCCGACGCCGATCGCCAGCCACAATGCCCGGTTGCCGAGCATCACACCGAACAGTCCGGGAATGCGCACGTTGCGGTCTGCCGGCGTCCAGTAGCGCGTCGCCAGGTCCATTGCGCCCAGCCCGAACGGGTCGATCAGCGCACCCAGGGTCAGGTGCGAAATGTTGCCTTTGCCAAGGGCCACGCCGGCGATCGTCCACAGCACGAAGAAGGCGATCACGCCGATGTAGGTACCCAGCATCGAGCGTGTCAGGGTGGCGAGCAGGAACAACAACGCTCCGAGGAAAAAGAGGTTCGGCACTACCAGCACGCCAAGTCCCCAGGCGTAGGCGGCCCACCGCGTGGGGCCGAGCCGGGCCGGATCCAGCCACGGCATCAGCGAACCGAGCCAGGTACCCAACGCCACGGCAACCAGGATCAGGACACTCACCAGCCAGCCGGCCGCGAACCGTCCGCCGAGGTAGGCGCTGCGCCGGATCGGCGTGGAAAACATCAGTTCCGCGGTCCCGGATTCGAAATCGCGCAGTGCCGCGCCGGCGACGAAGATCGTGAGCAGGAACAGTCCGAGCACCGAGAAGAATCCAAGGACCTGGATCACGACGAAAGGCGCATTGCGGTGGATGTTGCCAATGCCGCCGCCGATCGTGACCGTATCCGAGCTCGCGGCCATGAAGGCGAGCGCGGCAAGCGCAAAGGCGATCAGCCAGAACAGCGGGCTGCGAAGCTGCTGGCGCAGCTCGAAACGGAGGATTTCGCCGAACATGCAGTACTCCTCAGGCTGCCCGTGCCGCAGGCGCGGCGGCATGGCGCAACTGGCCGAAGTAGACGTCCTCCAGATCCGGTGAAACGCTTTCAAATCCAGCTTCCGGCTGCGCGTCGGCAAGGACGTGGATCACGGTATTGCCGGCCACCAGGCGCGTGGACAATACATTCAGCCGCGCGCGGTAATCCTCCAGCGCTGCCTTGTCGATCGCACGGCGCCACACGCGCCCTTCCAGCGCACGGATCGTCTCGCGCGGCTCGCCGGTCAGGCGGACCTCGCCCTCGGCAATGATCGCCATGCGCGGGCACAGCTCGGTCACGTCCTCGACGATGTGCGTGGAAAGGATCACCACCACGCGCTCGCCGATCTCGGCGAGCAGGTTGAGGAAGCGCTGGCGTTCCTCGGGATCGAGGCCCGCGGTGGGCTCATCGACGATCACCAGTTTCGGACTGCCGATCAGGGCCTGCGCAATGCCGAAGCGCTGGCGCATGCCGCCGGAGAATCCCCCCAGCTTGCGCTTGCGCACGTCATGCAGGTTGACCTGCCTGAGCAGGGCCTCGACGAGGTCGCGGCGCTCGCCGCGCTGCGTCACGCCCTTCAGCATCGCGAAATGGTCCAGCATCGCCTCTGCCGTAACCTTTGGATACACGCCAAATTCCTGCGGCAGATAACCAAGTACCCGGCGCGTGGCCGGCTTGTCGACCAGCACATCGATCGGCTCCGCTCCCGGCTCGCCGAGCGTGATGGTTCCGCTATCGGGCTCCTGCAACGTCGCGATGGTGCGCATCAGCGTGGACTTTCCGGCACCGTTGGGACCCAGCAGGCCGAACATGCCGTGGGGAATATCCAGCGAGACGTTGCGCAGGGCGCGCACGCCATTGGCGTAGGTCTTGGAGAGATCGCGAATCGACAACATGGCAAGCTCCGGAATTGGATCTGGGCGAAGGTGTCCAGCATGCACTCGGCAAGCGTGCGCGCGGCGACATGTGCACGCCTGTCCCACAAGTCATTTGCCGTTCGTGCCGGTATTGGCCTTGGAGATGTTGGCGGCGCGGTTCCGGCGGAGCGTGTTGCGCACGTCGGCAAATCCGTCGTTCGCGTCGACCGTCAAATCAACATCTTGAAAATCAGCTCCACATGATTCCTGCCCAGGAAAGGTCGGTTGCCGCGCGCATCCAAACGGTCGCGGTCGAGGGCTTCGCCTATGTGCACTCGTTTGACGGCTTCTGCGACGACCCGCGGGACGTGTTGCCCAATGAAGCGGCGAGCGAGGACTTCCTGGAGGTGTATTCGCAGCTCGAATGGCCGGCCGGGCTGCGTGAAGCGCTTCTCACGCGTGCCGGCGCCGTCGCGGACGCCGAACTCGCAAGAGGATTCGACTGGAACATCGGGCGGCTCGCGCGCCTTACTGCTGGCAACGACGAAGCGCGCCTGCTGGCGCTGCCGGGAGCGGCTTCCTGAGGCGCCGATTGCGTCGCGGCGTCGTGTGCCGCCCCATGCCGCCGCGCCCTGGCGGCGACATGGGGCGCGATCACACCTAGGGCGTGGGCTCGAAACCGTTCCTGAAGATGATCTCCCCGGCGTAGATGACCGAGCAGTCCACCGCCACGTCGGTGACGTTTGCGCCGTTGATGGTGCCGCTGCCGTTGCTGATCTGGCACAGCGTGGGCCGGCCGCTGGCATCCGTCACCGTGTAGGCGGCGCCATCGGCGAGCAGGCTCAGGAAGCCGAAGCTGCCGTTGCCGACCGAAATCTGCGCGCCGCCGTTCAGGGCAAGCACGACCACGTCACTGCCGAGCAGGCCACTTACCGTGCCGCCGACCGAGTAGCTCGCCGCGCCGGCCACCACCAGCGTGTAGTCCTCGGCCTGGCCGTAGCCGGCGCTGTTGCAGGCACCCGCTTCGGAGCTGTATTTCTTGATCACGCGCAGGCGCACGGGCCCGGGTGTGACCGACGCGGGCACGGTGATGTCCGCACTGGCGTACTTGCCGTCCTCGCCGGTCGAATTGATGATGTCGCCGATGAAGTGGCCTTCGCCCGCATCGAAGCTTCCGTTGCGGTTCCAATCGATGTAGGCATTCACCTTGGTGGTGTAGTTGCCGACGGTATTGCCCTCGACGAGCATCGCGTACACCTGTCCCGCTTCGATGGTGCCGCCGGTCACGCCCAGGAAGTCCTCGTGTGCCGGGCTGCCGCTTGGCGAGGCGGGACTGCGGTGGTCGATGCCGCTGAACTTCACCCGGGTGATCGGCTCGACGCCGTTCGGGAACGTCACCGGGCAGTAGGGCTCGGGGAAGGTGACGCCGGTGGTGAAGCTGCGTGCGGCGCTCCAGGTGCCTGCATCGCAGGCGTTGCTGGCGCGCACGCGCCAGTGGAAGGTCGCCATCGGTGTCAGGGGCGGCGTCACGGTGACCGAGGTCGCGCCGCTCACGGTACGGCTGAACACGACGTTGGCGAAAGCGGCGTCGCTGGCCACTTCAACCAGATAGTCGGCCGGACCGCCGCCTGCCGCCGTCCAGGAGAGGACCGGGCTGGTGGACACGTCGGTGGCGCCCGCCGCCGGGGACACGAGCGCGGTGGTTCCTGGCAGCGCATCGTTCAGGGTGAGCGCAAGGCTGCGGGAGCTGGAATCGGTGCCGCTGGTGCCGATGACACGCAGGGAATATGCCCCGGCCGGCGCGGCGCCAAGCGCACTGAGGGTCAGGCTGGATGTGCCCGGCGGCGTCACGGCGGGCGGAGAGAACGCCGTGCCGACGCCGGCCGGCACATCGCCGGCGCTGAGAGCGACCGGGTCGACGAATCCCGCGTCGGCGGAGACCTCGACGGTCACGCTGGCGCTGCTGGTGGACGCGGTGCATACGGCGAGCGAGGCGGGATCGAGGCTGAGCGTAAAGGGGCTCATGCCGATGCCGTCGATGTATTCGGCGCCGGTGCCGAGCGGGTCGAGATGGTCCTTCATCCGCGTCGCCGGCGTGCCCCGCCCTTCCCAGGCGACGGCCAGCTGCCCGTATTCATCGGAAAGCGCCGAGCCGGTCGCGCCGCAATACGAGCTCCCGCCGCTCAAGACGCCGACGAGGCGCTGTGCCGCGGTGTAGAGCGGCGAGCCGGACGAACCCGGTTCGGTGACCCCCGGCGGCAGGCTGGGGGGCGGATTGGAGATGTTCGGCAGGATCGGTGGTGTCGGATCCCAGGCGGCGTGCCAGTGCGTGTTGATGCCGCGTGAAATGCCGCTCACCGTCAGCGGGAAAGGCACGAAGGTGATGCGCTTTTCATCCACGTTCGGATGGTGGATGGAAGCACACAGCCCCACCGTCGAGGTGGGATCGGCAGGTTCGGCGCAGGCGGCACCGACACTGCGCCGGTCCCAGCCTTCCCAGTACAGGTTCCAGGCGGGATTGAATGCTTCGTCGATCTCCACCAGCGTCCAGTCCGAGCAGGTCGGTCCCATGCCGCTGGCGCAGCTGCTGGAACTGAACGGATTGGGCGTGGCGGCGACGAAGGTCGCGCCGGAACTGGCCTGGGCCGGATTCGGCGGATTGCTCTGACCGCTGGCCGGCGTGCCCGGGGTGCGGCAAGTCGGCCACTCGTAGTTCCAGTAGAACACCGCGGTCGGCGAGCTGGAGGCGGTCAGTCCGCAATGGCTGGCGGTCGCGAACAGCCGGCGGCGATCGCCGCCCGTGTTGTTCACCAGCGAACCGGTGCAATCGTCCTGGCCGCCGAGGGTGATGGCCGCCACCGCGCGGCGCGGCGCATTCCACGGATCGGCCTCGTCCAGACAGGCGACGTCCATGTTGCAGGTGCCCGAGTTGATTTCGTCGGCCGAGCAGGGGCCGTACTTGGGCTGGCCGATGTCCGGCTGCACGTAGCCTGCGCTATGGCCGCCGAAGCCGCGATAGCCCTGGTTGATGCGGCTGAGCAGAAGCTCGACCCGATCGCGTTCGCGCGTATCGACGTCCAGTTCGATGACGACGTCGGACGCGGCGATCACCGGCGTCCAGAGCTGCCCGTGCGGCTCGTTCCTGCTTGCGTCCCAGGGACCGGCAAGCTGGCGGTGCTGGCTGTCGTAGATGTACAGCTGCGCCGAGGGCGGCAGGCGGTAATGGGTGAAGCCGAAATTGAGCGAGGATGCGCCCTGCGCCTGCACCCGGTAGCGCCAGATGCTGCGGCTGCCCACTTCCTCCCAGGTGCCGGCCGTGCGCGTGTCGAGCGTCGTTTCATGCGCGATGGCGAAGCGGTGCGGGCGCCCCTCGGCCTGGCGCAACGCATCTTCGGCGGCGATGCGTGCCAGATCGAGCTGCGGAAAATGGATGGTGTCCACCTGCGAAAGCGGCAGGACACCACCGGCCAGGGCTGCCGGCGCGGCTGCCTGGGCGGCGCTGGCGAGCGCGGCGGCAGAGCAAAGGAAAAGACACGCGGCCAGGACGGCCAGGCGAAGCTTGCGGAACATCGCGGTTTCCCCGGGTGTGGTTGCCCCCGCAAGGTATTCTGATCCAGGGATGAACGCAATTGCAGCGCAGGTTGCCGTGCGTGCCATTGGTCTGGATTGGCCATCCAGACGCCCGCAGGCGCCCGCCAGGCATTCGCATGTCTTCCGGTCGGCAACGCCACCTGCCGATGCCGCGCGCACTGCCGGGCGTCGTCGCGTGGCGGGCCGGGGCGCATCCGCCGGCGTGGCGTGCACGCGCCGGGCCGCGCGCACGTCATGCGTGAGACGGACTGCCCGATCGAAAGCTGGGGGTGATGAAGGGTGCCACTGCGCTGCAACGCGCCTCCCGGTCACCGGTTCACGCGCCTGGCGAACCCTGCAGCCGGGAGCCGGCGCCCACCGGTGCGACCGGCCTTGCGGCGATCACGCGGGCAGGTCGCCCGCGTGATCCGGTGAATTGCCTCAGGCGGCCTTGCGCTCGCCCGTCTCCGGCGCCGAAGTGCGGATCAGGTGGTCGAAGGCGCTGGGCGCCGCGGTCGAGCCCTGGCCCATGGCAATGACGATCTGCTTGTAGGGCACCGTGGTGCAGTCGCCGGCGGCGAACACGCCGGCCAGCGAAGTCTCGCCGCGGTCGTTGATCTCGATCTCGCCGCGATTGGACAGCTCCAGCGTGCCCTTCAGCCAGTCGGTGTTGGGCAGCAGGCCGATCTGCACGAACACGCCATCAAGGTCCACGCGGTGTTCGTCGCCGCTCTTGCGGTCCTGGTAGATCAGGCCATCGACGCGCTGCCCGTCACCGGTGACCTCGGTGGTCTGTGCCGAGACGATCACGGTGACGTTCGGCAGGCTGCGGAGCTTGCGCTGCAGCACCTCGTCGGCGCGCAGCTGGCTGTCGAACTCGATCAGCGTTACATGCCGGACGATGCCGGCAAGGTCGATGGCCGCCTCGACACCCGAGTTGCCGCCGCCGATCACGGCCACGTGCTTGCCCTTGAACAGCGGGCCGTCGCAGTGCGGGCAGTAGGCCACGCCCTTGTTGCGGTATTCGTCCTCGCCGGGCACGTTCATCTGCCGCCAGCGCGCGCCGGTGGCCAGGATCACCGTCTTGGACTTGAGCGAGGCGCCGTTGGCGAGCTTGACCTCGATGAGGTCCTCGCCGCGGACGAGTTCGCTGGCCTGCTGCAGGTTCATGATGTCCACGTCGTACTCGCGCACATGGGTTTCCAGTGCGGTGGCGAACTGCGGGCCTTCGGTATAGGGCACCGAGATGAAGTTCTCGATGGCGAGCGTGTCCAGCACCTGGCCGCCGAAACGCTCCGCTACGATGCCGGTAACGATGCCCTTGCGTGCCGCGTAGATGGCCGCCGCCGCGCCGGCCGGACCGCCGCCGACCACCAGCACGTCGAACGCCGGCTTGGCCGCGATCTTCGCCGCCTCGCGCGCCGCGGCGCCGGTGTCGAGCTTGGCGACGATCTGCGCCAGGCTGACTCGGCCGCTCTCGAACGGCTCGCCATTGAGGTACACCGAGGGCACCGCCATCACCTGGCGGCGCTCGACCTCGTCCTGGAAGGCCGCGCCGTCGATCGCCGTGTGGCGGATGCGCGGGTTGAGCACCGCCATGAGGTTCAGCGCCTGGACCACGTCCGGGCAGTTCTGGCACGACTGCGAGTAGTAGCTCTCGAAGTGGAAGTCGCCGTCCAGCTGACGTACCTGTTCCTGCAGTTCGGCGTCTTCCCTGGACGGATGGCCGCCGACCTGCAGCAGGGCCAGCACCAGCGAGGTGAATTCGTGGCCAAGCGGCAGGCCGGCGAAGCGCAGGTGCACGCTGTCGTCGGCGCGGGCGATGGCGAAGGAGGGACGGCGCACGTCGTCGGCGTCGCTCTCGATCAGCGTGATCCTGTCGGACTGTGCGGCGATGTCGTCCAGCAAGGCGCGCATGTCGCGACCGGTCTCGCTGTCATCCAGCGCAGCGATCAAGCGGATCGGTTGCTGCAAGCGCTCCAGGTAGGTCCTGAGCTGGGCCTTGAGTTCATCATTGAGCATGGCGTCGGTCTCCAGTTCCGGGGCAGGCAGGCAGCATCCGCAACGAGGCGGACGCGGAAATTTCGGGGAAGGCAAGCCGCAGGCCGCGAGCGCGGATGGCGGTTTGCCGCGCGGCCGCCCAGGAGCGGGCGGCCGGCGGCCGGGTGCATGCGCTCAGGCATGCGCCCGCAGGGGTCAGATCTTGCCGACCAGGTCGAGCGAGGGCGCGATGGTCTGCTTGCCTTCCTTCCACTTCGCCGGGCACACCTCGTTCGGGTGCGCGGCCACGTATTGGGCCGCCTTGAGCTTGCGCAGGGTCTCGGTCACGTCGCGGGCGATGGCGTTGTCGTGCACTTCCATCGTCTTGATCACGCCTTCCGGGTTGATGACGAAGGTGCCGCGCAGCGCCAGGCCCTCCTCGGGAATATGCACGCCGAACGCGTTGGTGAGCTGGTGGGTGGGGTCGCCGACCAGCGGGAACTTCGCCTTGCCGACTGCCGGGGAAGTGTCGTGCCACACCTTGTGCGAGAAATGCGTGTCGGTGGTGACCACGTACACCTCGGCACCGGCTTTCTGGAACTCCGTGTAATGCTCGGCGGCGTCTTCGACTTCGGTCGGGCAATTGAAGGTGAAGGCAGCCGGCATGAAGATGATGACGGACCACTTGCCCTTGAGGGTCTGGTCGGTCACTTCCACGAACTTGCCATTGTGGAAGGCCTGCGCCTTGAACGGCTGGACGGTGGTATTGATCAGGGACATGGCGACCTCTCGTGTTGGGGGAAACGAATCAGCCTGCATAGGGTAGGACATCGATAGTGTTTGGTAAAATTGATTGTTTCAATTACTTCAATAGCCAGTGCCTATTGCCAGGCTGTCCCGCGGAGCGCGTACCCGGGAGCGGCAAGACCGTACACTCTCCTCCCATGCCATTGTCCGCTTGCCTGCATGAACGTTTCGACTGACGCAGCATCACGCAGGCGGGGTGCGCTGCGCCTGCGTGCGGCGCTGTATACGCTGATCCGCGATTTCTTCGCCGCCCGCAACGTGCTGGAAGTGGAAACCCCGATCCTGTCGGCGGCCGGCAACACCGAGCCGAACATCGAGAGCTTCAGCACCGTATTCAGCGGCCACGTGGATGCCGGCGCGCGCGAGCGTTGGCTGCGTACTTCCGCGGAGTATCCGCTGAAGCGCCTGCTGGCCGCGGGCATCGGCGACTGCTACGAGCTGGGTCGCGTGTTCCGCAACGGCGAGGCCGGACGCGGCCACAACCCCGAGTTCAGCATGCTCGAGTGGTACCGCCTTGGCCGTGACCATCGCGAACTTGCCGGCGAGACCGTCGAACTGGTCCAGGCGGCGCTGGCGCTTGCCGGCCGGCAGGCCGCGGTGGACCAGCGCAGCTATCGCGGATGGTTCGTGACGGAACTTGGCCTTGATCCATTCACCGCCTCGCCGGAGGAGCTGCGCGCGCCGTTGGCCGACGTGCACATCGACGACCGGGGACTGGTGCGCGATGACTGGCTGGATCTGCTCATCACCCACCGCCTGCAGCCCGGTTTCCCGACCGACCGCATCAGCGTCATGTACGACTTCCCGGCCAGCCAGGCGGCACTGGCGCGGATTCGCCCGGGCGATCCTCCGCTGGCCGAGCGCTTCGAGCTTTACCTCGGCCCGTATGAACTGGCCAACGGCTATCACGAGTTGCGCGATGCCACCGAGCAGCGCGCGCGCTTCGAGCGCGACAACGCCCGGCGGCGCCTGCGCGGCCAGCGCGAGCTGCCCGTGGATGAACGCCTGTTGCGGGCTCTCGGCCACCTGCCTGCCTGCGCCGGCGTCGCGCTGGGCATCGAGCGGCTGTTGATGTGCCTGGCCGGCACCACGGAAATCCGCGACGTGCTGGCCTTCCCCTTTGCCGAGGCCTGAGGCGCGACCGCCATCGGCCTTGCTTTCACGCTAACCTAACGCGTTTCGCGCCGGGCGAACCAGGCCGGCGCCAGATCGCGAGGATACCCATGGCCATCACCCAGGCCCGCACCATGCCGGGCGTGCTCGAGCTCCTGCCGCTCGACCAGGTTGCCTTCCAGTCCATGCTGGACGCCATCCGGCGCAATTTCGAGCGCTTCGGCTTCCTCGCCATCGAGACGCCGGTGATGGAGTACTCGAACGTGCTGCTGACCAAGCAGGGCGGCGAAACCGAGCGCCAGGTGTATTTCGTGCAATCGACCGGGGCCCTGCAGGCCGCCAGGGAGGGCGAGCTGCCGGAGCTGGCGCTGCGCTTCGACCTCACCGTGCCGCTGGCGCGCTATGTCGCCGAGCACGAACGCGAGCTCGTGTTCCCGTTCCGCCGCTACCAGATGCAGCGCGTGTATCGCGGCGAGCGCGCCCAGCGCGGGCGCTTCCGCGAGTTCTACCAGTGCGACATCGACGTGATCGGCAAGGATCAGCTCTCGGTGCGTTACGACGCCGAGATCCCGGCGGTCATCTACAACGTCTTTCGTGACCTGCGCATCGGCGATTTCACGATCCAGATCAACAACCGCAAGTTGATGCGCGGCTGGCTGGAGACCCTCGGCATCCAGGGCGCGCCGGCGCAGGCCGCGGTGCTTCGCGAGGTGGACAAGCTCGACAAGCGGGGTGCCGAGGCGGTGCGCGCGACGCTGACCGGCGCGGACTTTGGCCTTGCCGCTGACGCTGCCAGCGCGTTACTGGATTTCGTGGCCTTCCGCTCCACTTCGCTGGACGCGGCCCTGGCGCGCCTGGATGCGCTTGGGTCGGGCAGCGAGGCGCTGGAGCAGGGGCGCGCCGAGCTCAGGGAAGTGCTGACGCTGATCCGCGCCTTCGGCGTGCCCGAATCGCATTTCGCGCTCAACCTCTCCATCGCGCGCGGCCTGGACTACTACACCGGCACCGTGTACGAAACCACGTTGAACGATCATCCGCAGATCGGCTCGATCTGCTCGGGTGGCCGCTACGAGAACCTTGCCGGCCACTACACCCGCTCGCACCTGCCGGGCGTGGGCATCTCGATCGGTGCCACGCGCCTGTTCTGGCAATTGCGCGAGGCCGGCCTGATCGGCAGCGGCCGGAGCACGGTGGAGGCGCTGGTCGCGCAGCTGGACGAAGCCGACCTGCCGCGTTACCTCGGCCTGGCCGGTGAACTGCGGGCGGCGGGCATCAACACCGAGGTGATACTGGAAGCGGGCAAGCTGGCGCGGCAGTTCAGGTATGCCGACCGTGCCGGCATCCGTTTCGTGCTGCTGCTCGGCAGCGAGGAGATCGCGCGCGATGCGGTCACCGTGAAGGATCTGCGTGCCGCGACGCAGGAGACGATCGCACGTGGCGAGGTGGCCGCGCACCTGCGCGCGGCGCTTCGGTAGGCTTCGACCGTGGACGCCTTGCCATTCCGTAACGAAGCAGGATTGCCGGTCTACGCGAGAACCGACCCGCTTCCCTGCGTGTTCCACTCGCATCCCTGCGAGCGGGTTACTTTCTCTTGCATGCCCAAGAGAAAGTAACCAAAGAGAAGGGCACCCCGCAGCGGCGCCCTTCGGGTTCGTGGTCGCCGGCCGGGGTTTGCCGACGGCACGTCCCTGTGCCGACGGCAAACGCGCGCGAATCCATTCGTGCGCCCCTGCGGGCCTCTTCGTCGGGCGCCCACCGCCGCTGAAGGGGAGTGGGGCGTCCGCCATCCTGTCATTCAAACTGCATACTGTCGTCCATCTACGAGCCAACCGGAACAAGAACCACCATCATGTCGACCTCCCCCATCGTCCTCAACGGCTCCGCCCTGACCCGCGACCAGGTGGTCGCCGTGGCGCGCGGCGCAGGTGTCGTGCTCGACGCGGCGCAGCTTCAGCACGTGCAGCGCGCGGCCGACTTCCTTGCCGCCAAGGTCGATTGCGGCGAGCCCATCTACGGCGTTACCACCGGCTTTGGCAGCAATGCGGACAAGCTGCTGGGCATGCGCCGGGCGCGCGACGAACTGCCGGGCGGCAACCCGGATGCGCCGACCGGCTCGCTGATGGAGGAACTCCAGCACAACCTCGTCATCTCGCATGCGGTTTGTGTCGGCAAGCCACTGGCATGCGAAGTGGTGCGCGCGATGCTGGTGATCCGCATCAATACCCTGATGCGGGGCCATTCCGGCATTCGCGTGGCGACCCTGGAGGCGCTGGTCGAGTTGCTCAATCGCGGCGTGGTGCCGGTCATTCCCGAGAAGGGCTCGGTCGGCGCCAGCGGTGACCTCGCACCGCTCTCGCACCTGGCCATCGTGCTGCTCGGCGGCGGCGAGGCTTTCGTTGATGGCACGCGCATGGACGGTGCCCAGGCGCTGGCGACGGTCGGGCTGGCGCCGATCTCGCTTTCGTTCAAGGAAGGCCTGGCACTCAACAACGGCACCGCGCAGATGCTGGCCACGGCCGTGCTGGCGCTCGATCGCCTGCACGACCTCATCGAAACGGCCGATCTGGCCGCGGCGATGACGCTCGAGGCGTTCGCCGGTCGCGGCGGCGCGCTGCGCGAGGAAGTCCACGCGCTGCGCCCGCATCCGGGCCAGGTGGCGTCGGCGCGCCACCTGCGCGCCCTGCTGGATGGCTCGACCCTGGTCGATATTGCCTATCACCTGGTGCCGCGCTTTCGTACCTGGACCGCGACCGCCTGGCACGCGGCGGACGATCAGGCGCGCCATTTCGACATTGCCTGGGATTGGGTACCGCCCGCCCAGCGCCAGGGTCGCGAGGCGTTCTACACGCGCTTCCTGCCCTTCCGCGGCGGCAAGAAGATCCAGCCGCAGGATGCCTATTCCCTGCGCTGCACGCCGCAGGTCCATGGCGCGGTGCGCGATGCCTGGGCGCAGGCCTGCCGGGTCATCGACGTCGAGCTCAATGCCGTCACCGACAATCCGCTGATCTTCCCGGAAGCCGATCACGCCGCCGTCATCGAACAGCAGGTGATCTCGGCCGGGCATTTCCATGGCATGCCGCTGGCGCTGGTGATGAGCTATGTGAAGGCGGCCCTGCCGGTGCTGGCCTCGATCTCCGAGCGCCGCCTCAACAAGTTGGTCGACCCGGCCACCAACGATGGCCTGCCGGCCTTCCTGATCGGCAACGAGGACGCCACGGATTCGGGCTTCATGATCGTGCAGTACACCGCTGCTGCGCTGGTCAACGACCTGACCACGCGGGCCCACCCGGCCAGCGTGTATTCGGTACCGACCAGTGCGAACGCCGAGGATCATGTCTCGATGGGCGCCAACGAAGCACGCCACGTGCTGGAAATGACCGAGGATCTCGGCTACGTGCTCGCGCTGGAGCTGTTCACCGCGGCGCAGGCGCTCGATTACCGCCAGGCCATGCTGGATGCGGCGCGCAAGCTGGCCCAGCGCGGCGACTGGCAGGCGCTGGCGGGCAAGGTGGTCAACGCGCCGGCGGTGGATGATCCGGCGCGCACCGGTTTCGAGGACGAGGTGCGCGCGCTGATGGGCGCACTGGCCGAGGCGCCGCCCTTTACGGCCGGGCAGGCGGTGGAGCGCGCACGCGCCGCGCTCCGCGCCCGGGTGGCCTTCATGCACCGTGATCGTGCACTCGACCGGGACGTGCGAACGATCTGCGAATGGGTGGCTGCCGGTGGGTTGCGGCAGGCGCTGGAGGCGTCCGCGCCGGGCGCCTGAGGCCGCCCTGGGCGCAGCCGCCGGCACGCCCGCTCCCGGCCCGCGATTCGTTCTGCCGGCCCGGTCGCTGCGGCGCGGCGAAAACCGGCTATGCTGCGGCCATCCGGCGCGGGGGCGCGCCGGCTCCCCCCGCGTTTCACACGTACCTGCCTGGAGCTGCCATGCGCCATCCGCGTCCTGCATTCACGCCCGCGATCCGTTCCACGCCGCTTGCGGCCGCGCTGGGCCTGGCCTTGTGCCTGGGCCTGGGCATCTCCGCGCCGGCCTGCGCAGACGTCGTGTCAGGGGCGGCGGGGACCGGCGAGGAGGCGAGCGGGCCGGCCCGCTACACGATCGTTTTCAAGGGCGCGCCGCTGGCGGCGTACCAGGGCGAAGTGGCCGGTTTCGACGCGCCGCCACGCATTGCGCGCGGTGCCAATCACGCCAGGCTGGATGTGCACGCGCCCGCGGCGCGCACCTGGGTCGCGCACCTGCGTCAGCAACAACAGGCTTCGCTGCGTGCGATCGAGAGCCTGCTCGGTCGTCCACTGCCGGTCCTGGCCTCGATGCAGCACGCGCTGAACGCGGTGGTGGTGGAACTGTCCGCGCACGAGGCGGCACGCGTCGCGCAGCGCGCCGACGTCGATTTCGTCGAGCGCGAGCATCAACTGGAGCTTCTCACCTCGCGCAGTCCCGCCTTCATCGGGGCGCCATCCATCTGGGATGGCAGTGCCGCGGCCGGCGTCGCCTCGCAGGGCGAAGGCGTCGTGGTCGGCGTGCTGGATACCGGCATCAACTGGCAGAGTCCCGCCTTTGCTGCCGTGGGGCCGATCGACGGTCACGTGCATGTCAACCCGAACGGCGCCGGAAATTACCTTGGCCTGTGCGGGCCCACGCCGCCGAATGCGGACCTGGGGCGTTGCAACGACAAGCTGATCGGCATGTATGACTTCACCAGCACGTCACCCGGGCGCAGCGCCACCGATCTCAATGGCCATGGCTCGCATACGGCCAGCACCGCCGCCGGCAACTTCTGGGACGCACCCTTCGGCGGGGGCAATTTCCGCCTCTCCGGCGTGGCTCCGCATGCGAACGTGGTCGCGTTCCGTGTCTGCACGACGGGGTGCTCGACGGTCGCCTCTTCGCAGGCCGTCAACCAGGCGGTGGCCGACGGTGTGGTCGACGTCATCAATTTCTCGATCAGCGGCGGCACATCGCCCTGGACCGATTCAGTCTCGGTCGCCTTTCGCAACGCCGTTGGTGCCGGCATTTTCGTCGCCGCGTCGGCGGGCAACGACGGGCCGGATGCCGGCTCGGTCAATCATGTCGAACCCTGGGTGGAAACCGTGGCTGCATCGACCAAGGACGAGGTGACGGGCTTTCGCTTCGACGTCACCGCCCCCGGCCTGCCGCCGCCGGAAGCGCAGCACCTGCCGTTGCGCCCGGCGGCGCCACCCTTGCCGACGGCGAGCCTGGTGGATGTCCCGGTCGTGCCCAGCCCGACATTCACCGACGGCAGCAACGATGGATGTGCGAGCTTCCCGCCCAACACGTTCACGGTGTCCGGCGTGGGCGCGGTGGCGGTGCTGGCGCTGGATCAGAACGCCAGCAACTGCAGCAGCGGCACGCGGCGTGGCAATGCGCTGGCGGCCGGGGCCATCGGCGTCATCTTCGTCGATCGCGATTTCATCAACCTCGGTGCCAGCGGGACTTCGTGGTCCATGCTGCGCGCCGATTGGGAGATCGCCTGGACGGTGATGGAAGTCGACCCGCAAGGCGCGCGCGCATCGCTGTTGCTGCCGGCGGTTTCCTTCCCGCAGCGGGGCGACGTGGTGTCCGATTACAGTTCCCGCGGGCCGCTCGCCAACGGCGGGCAATACCTTGCCAAGCCCAACATTACCGCGCCGGGGACGGACGTCCTCGCCGCCTATCGGGCCGACGCCGGCGGCGCGAGCGCGACGGCGATGCAGAACGGCACTTCGATGTCCGGTCCGCACATCGCCGGTGCGGCGGCCCTGCTGCGCGCCGTGCGGCCGGACTGGACGCCAAGCGAGATACGTTCGGCCATCAACATGACGGCCCGGACGGATGGACTTGTGCGTGCCGACGGCAGCCCGACCGACACCTGGGATCTCGGCTCCGGGCGCGTCGATCTCGAGCGGGCTGCCCTGAGTGGGCTGGTGCTCGATGAAAGCGTGGCCCGCTTTGCTGCGGCCAACCCGTCGGCAGGCGGTGTGCTGGCCGATCTCAACCTGGCCGAGTTCACCCACGGCGCCTGCGCGGCGAGCTGTACGTTCACCCGCACCTTGCGCAGCAGTGCCCCCACCCAGGAGACCTGGCTGGCTTCGGTCAGCGGTGACTGGGCGAGCGCGGTGACGGTGGTGCCGGAGAGTTTCAGCATCGCACCCGGCGCGACGCAGGTGATCGAGGTCGGCATCGACGGCAGTCGCCTTCCTGCGGGCTGGAATTTCGCCCAGCTGGTGCTCGAGGCGCAGGCGGGCGAGAACGCGGATGAACTGTTCCGCGACGGCTTTGACGGTCCGCAGCCACCGCCGGAATCGAACTTGCCGAGGCTGCATCTGCCGCTGACGATCCGGCCCTGAGCCTGGCGCGGGGCGGCGCGTGGCGTGGTGCGCGGGCCGGCGCGGCGCGCGCGCCGCGCACGGCGGCCCCCATCTTGGGCGTTCGAGGCGGCAAGTACAAGACTATCCGCACCGGCGTTGCGCCCCTATGATCGACGCATGTCTGTCGTCCTTGAACAACCGCGAACCCTGTTGCCTGGCCGCTTCGAATGGCTGATGGGGCTGTATGCGGAGAACTATCACCGCCTGACCCGGCTGTTCCATCCGCAGCAGCTGGCGCTGGGGGCCTACCGGTCGTCGCTGGACGATGGCCTGGATCTGCGCCTGGACGTGCTGGAGCGCCATCGCTACACGCTGGACCTGAAGCTGACCTATTGCTTCGTGGATGACGAAACCGGTCACCATGCACCGAGCGCGCAGTTGCGCATGTACGAGGATGCGCACCTGGCCGAGGTGCTGGCCTGCCACCCGGATCGACGCCTGGCGCGCGCGATCGGCCTGCTGCGGCCTTCACGCGCGCAGTTCCACGAACGTGTGCGGGCCAGTTCGTTCCTCAACCGCTGGCTGGAATATCTGGCCAGCCAGGGCCATTCCGCCGGCACGCTGGAACCGCTGCCGCTGCGCGCCGGGGCATCGGCCGCCGCCTGACGCATCGCGCGGGCCCCGTGTTGGTTTGCCGCACGTGACGACGCGGAGGCCATCCCTTCCACCCTGCCAGGAGGAAGTGTCATGCCCGATTCCACCTGTCTGCTGGCCGATGTCGGCGGTACTCATGTGCGCTTCGCGCGGGTCGACCCGACCAGGCCCAATCCATTGGCCGGAGTCGCCAGCGTCAGCTATCGCGTGGCCAAGTTTCCCGACCTTGCCAGCGCCGCGCGGCAGTTCCTGGCCGGGCAGGGCGGTCATGTGCGCCAGGGCGTGTTCGCCATCGCCGGCCCGGTCGATGCCGGCAGCGTGCAGATGACCAACCACGCCTGGACCATCGCGCAACCTGCGCTGATGGACGCTCTGGGCCTGGAGGCGCTGCACGTGATCAACGATTTCGTCGCCATGAGCCTGGCGATCACCCTGCTGGGCGAAGGCGACGTGCGTGCGCTCGGCGAGCCCGCGCCGCCCGCCGACGTGGCGTCCGCCACGCGCGGCTTCGCGGTGGTCGGCCCCGGTACCGGCCTGGGCGCCGGCGCGCTCATCTGCCAGGCGGATCGCCCGTTGGCGCTGGCCACCGAAGGCGGTCATCTCGGCTTTGCCCCGGCAACCGACGAGGAGATCGCCATCCTGCGTTGCCTGGCGGCGCGCTTTGGCCGCGTTTCCAACGAGCGCCTGCTGAGCGGCGGCGGCCTGGTCAACCTGTACCAGGCACTGGCGCAGATCGCCGGCACGGCGGCCGAAGCGCTGGCCCCGGAAGACATCACGCGACGTGCGGCCGCCGGCAGCGACCCGGTCTGCAGCCGCGCGGTGGAAATCTTCTGCGAAGTGCTCGGTGCCGTTGCCGGCGACCTGGTGCTTGCCTACGGCGCCTGGGACGGCGCCTACCTGGCCGGTGGCCTGTCGCCCGTCCTGCTGCCCTGGCTGCAGCGCGGGGGATTCCGCAAGCGCTTCGAGGACAAGGGCCGCTATGCGGCGCGCATGACGCGCGTGCCGACCGTGGCGATCATGCACCGCGAACCGGGCCTGCTGGGCGCCGCCGCCTGCGCGCGACGCCAGTTTGGATGACCGGACGCTGGGATGGACACGGGTTTTCAGGGTATCGTGGTGCGTTCCCCGTCACGTGACTGCTCGGATGTCTCCTGATTCCAGATGGCTGGTTCCGCTCGCCCTTGGGCTTGCCTGCTCCGCGGCGGGCGCCGCGCAGATCGCACCGGGCCTGGGGGAGCAGGTGGCAGGCGAAGGCACGCTGGACGTCCTGCTGGTGCTGCCCGACCAGGCCCGTCCGTCGATCGGGATGCCGCCACCCGGCGACTACAAGGCGCGCCGGCGACAGCTGGTCGATGCCTTGCGCCGGCGCGCGGCCGACCAGCAGGCGGATGTGCTGGCCTGGCTGACCGCGCGTGGCGTAGAACATCGTGCCTACTGGATTGCCAACCTCGTGTGGGCACGCGTGAGCGCGCCCGAGCTGGCCGCATTGGCCGCGCGCGAAGATATTGCTCGCATCGAGGCCAACCCGCGTATCGCCGCGCAGCTGCCGCAGCCGCTGGCCGGGCCGCTGTCCGCCCCGATCGCGGCGGGCATCGAATGGGGCGTGGCAAGGATCAGCGCACCGGCCGTGTGGGCCGAAGGCCACACCGGCCAGGGCGTTGTCATCGGCGGCGCCGATACCGGCTACCAGTGGAACCACCCGGCGCTGAAGCGCGCCTATCGTGGCTGGGATGGCGTCACAGCCGTGCATGATTACCACTGGCACGATGCCATTCACGATGCGGTCGGCAATCCCTGCGGCAACGACGCGCCGGCACCCTGCGACGACCAGGCGCACGGTACGCATACCGCCGGCACCTTCGCCGGCGATGACCACGCCGGACACCAGATCGGCGTGGCCCCCGGGGCGCGCTGGATCGGTTGCCGCAACATGGCCGATGGCTGGGGCACGCCGGCGCGCTACATCGAATGCATGCAATGGATGCTGGCCCCGACCGATCTTCAGGGCGCCAATCCGCAGCCGGATCTGGCCCCCGACATCATCAGCAACTCCTGGGGCTGCATCCCGTCCGAAGGTTGCCAGGTGGGCAACGAGATCCACGCCGCGGTCGACAACGTCGTGGCCGGCGGCATCCTTTTCGTGGTTGCCGCCGGCAACGACGGGTCGGCCTGCAGCAGCATCTTCAATCCACCGGCGACCTACGATGCGAGCTTCGTCATTGGCGCGACACAATCTGACGATGAGCTGGCCGGCTTCTCCGGACGCGGCCCGGTCAGCGGCAGCATACGCATGCGTCCCGACGTGGTCGCGCCGGGCGTGGGCGTGCTGTCCAGCGTGCCCGGTGGCGGTTACGGCACCATGAGCGGCACGAGCATGGCGACGCCGCATGTCGCCGGCGCCGCAGCCCTGCTGATGTCGGTCAATCCGGCCCTGAAGGGCGACCCGCAAGCGGTCGCCGCGCTGCTGCGTGCGACTGCGGTGCGCACGGGCATCGGCGATCCGTGGAACAGCGGCTGTGGCGGCCTGGGCATGGGCGACTGGCCGAACTACCAGGCCGGTTACGGGCGCATCGACGTGTACGCCGCGGCGCTGGCGGCGGCGCCCGACCAGCTGATTTTCAGCGACGGGTTCGACGGCCCGGGACCGGAAGGCGACTGACCCACGCAGGCGCGTCGCTGCGGCCTACAATGGGCTGACCGTGGCCGCGCGGATGCCTGCGTGGCCGCCACCGTGACCGAGGCCCGATTCGATGGAAGCGCAATCCCCTCCCCAACCGCAGGCAGCACGTCGCGAAGCACTGGTCGTGGCGATTTCCTCGCGTGCGCTGTTCGACCTGGGCGAAAGCCACGAGCTGTTCGAGCGCGACGGCGTGGACGCCTTTGCCCGCTACCAGATCGCGCGCGAGGACGAACTGCTGGCGCCCGGCATCGCCTTTCCGCTGGTGGAAAAACTGCTGCGGCTCAATCGCGCCGCACCGGTCGCGCCGCGGGTCGAGGTGATCCTGCTGTCACGCAATTCGGCCGACACCGGCCTGCGCATCTTCAATTCGATCGAGCACTACGGCCTGGACATCGCGCGCGCAGCGTTCACGCGTGGTGCGCCGACCTCGCCCTACGTGCACGCCTTCGGTGCCGACCTGTTTCTTTCGGCCAACCCGGAAAGCGTGGCCCAGGCGCTGGCCGCAGGCGTGGCGGCAGCGACGATCCTGCCCTCGCGGGCGGCGCAGCGTTCCAGCGAGCAGTTGCGCATCGCCTTCGACGGCGACGCGGTGCTGTTCGGCGACGAATCGGAAACCATCAACGAGCAGCGTGGCATCGATGCCTTCCACCGCAACGAGACCGAGCGCGCGCGCGAGCCCCTGTCCGGCGGCCCGTTCCGCGGGTTCCTCGATGCGCTGCACCACCTGCAGGCTGCGTTCCCGAGCGAAAACTCGCCCATCCGCACGGCCCTGGTGACGGCCCGCTCCGCGCCCGCGCACAAACGCGTCATCCTCACCCTGCGCGAATGGGGCGTGCGCATCGACGAGGCGTTGTTCCTCGGCGGTCGTTCCAAGGGGCCGTTCCTCGAGGCCTTTGGCGCCGACATCTTCTTCGATGATTCCAGTGTCAACGTGGAATCGGCGCGCCAACACGTCGCCACCGGCCACGTACCCCGCCGTCTGGTCACGCCGGCGCCATAGCGGGGTGGTGGGCCCGAACGCGGCGTTCGGCTAGCGCATCAATGCCGATCAGAACGGGCCGAGCGCTTCCACCTTGGCGATGAGCGCGCGGCGGATGACCGGATGCAGGGGTTTGTGCCAGTGGACGATCAGATGCTCCGGGCCGGCCGCGACGAAACCGGCGGCGGTCGCCACTTCCAGCGCACGCCGGTCGCCACAGTGGCCGAAGAAGGCGTCGCAGCAGTCGGCATAGCGCTCGAACGCGTATTTCAGCACCAGGTACCAGACGCCGCCGGCAGCCTGGATCGCGTCGCGGTGTGCCGGTGTCATGGCACGGATCGTCGCCCCTTCGCTGCACGAACCGCCGGAAAGATAGACTTCACCGAAGCGACGCATGTGCGAGTAGCCGGCCACGTGCAGGCTGCCGGCAGGATCGCGGTACAGCGCAACCAGGTGACGCCCCGCGTCCGGGGGCGGCGCAGCGAACTTGCGCCGGAACAGTGCCCCCGCCAGGAAGTGCGCGTCATCGACTTCGCTGATGGTGAAGAAGTCGCGCAGGTCGGCGGGGAGGGTGTGAGTGGCGTCGCGTTCCATGGTTTCATCTGCCGGGCAAGGTGCCCAGCGTAGCGAAGCGCGCGGGCAAACAGTAGCCGGATGCGGTTCGGCCGGGCTCGAGCTTCGCGCGCCGGCACCCGCTTGCCGATCCCTGGAGGAGTGGCCATGACACTTCCGCGCATCAGCGTGCAGCAGGCGCGCAACCTGCAGCTGGCCGCCCAGGGCCTGCTGGCGCGGCCGCGCCGCCGTGCACGCAAGGCCGATGTGCTCGCGGCTCTTCTTCGCATGCGTGTGCTGCAGATCGACACCATCCATGTCGTCGCGCGCAGTCCCTACCTGGTGCTGTTCTCGCGTCTTGGCAGCTACGACCCATCCTGGCTCGATGACCTGCTGACCGAGGGCGCGGTCTTCGAATGCTGGGCGCACGAGGCCTGTTTCGCGCCCATGGCCGACCATGGCCTGCATGCAGCACATCGCGGCGGGCGCGCGGCGCATTGGGCAATGCGCCATGCTGCGCGGGTGCTGCGCGAGGACGCCGCCGAACTCGATGCGCTGCTGGAGCGGATCCGCGCGCACGGTGAAGTCAGGGCCGCCGATTTCGTGCGCCCGCCGGGGATGTCGGGCAGCGCCTGGTGGGGCTGGAAGGACGAGAAGCGTTGGCTGGAAGCCCTTTTCGCACGTGGTGATCTGATGGTCGCGCGGCGCGAGAACTTCCATCGCGTCTATGACCTTGCCGAACGTGTGCTGGCCCGCGGGCATGTGGTGGCGGCGGGTGGCGCGCCGATCGAGGAAGACTACAGTCGCGCGGCGGTGCGCGCGCTCGGCATCGTCCAGGCACGCTGGATCAACGACTACTTCCGCTACGGGCCGCGCCTGCGCGACGAGGATCTCGTCGAGTCGGTCGGCTCGGGTGAACTGCTGCAGGTGGAGGTCGCCGGCTGGACCGCGCCCGGCTACGTGCACCGCGACCATGCGGGTCTGCTGGATGCAGCCATCGGCGGGCGCCTGCGCGCGACCCATACCACCCTGCTGTCGCCCTTCGATCCGCTGGTGTGGGATCGCCAACGCGCAGCGCTGATGTTCGGTTTCGATTACCGGCTGGAATGCTACACGCCGGCAGCGAAGCGCCGCCATGGCTACTTCGTGCTGCCGATCCTGCACCGCGGCCGGCTGGTTGGGCGGCTCGATGCCAAGGCGCATCGCAGTGAGGGCGTGTTCGAGGTCAAGGCGCTGTTTCTGCAGGATGGAGTCGCGCCCACCACTGCACTGGCGGTTGGCCTGCGCGACGCGATCCGTCGCGCCGCGGCCTGGCACGGCACGCCGCAGGTCGAAATCGGACCCTGTGAGCCGCGCGGACTCCGGGCGGCGTTGCTGCGTCATTTGTAGGTCCGCCCCGTCTCCTGGCGGCTGGGCCGTGGCAGGACTTCAATCCCACCCGCAGGGCTTCGTCGTGGAAGCGATGCAAGGCCCGACCGGCGTCGGCTCCGCAGGGTCGCCGTGGGAGGGAAGTCCCGATGCTCTTGTGCCCAAGGGGTAGGGAAAGCATCGCGGTTGACGCCGCTCCCACAGTGCTCCCCGTTGGGGATTGCCAAGACGCCGTGGGAGGGACTTCAGTCCCGATGCCTTCCATCGCGGGGGTGGCAATGAAAGCATCGCGGTTGAAGCCGCTCCCACGGGTGCGGCCCTGGTCAGGCGCACTCAACCCGGCTGGCGCTGTCCCTGGTTGCGTCGGCGTCCCTGCTGCTTGCGTGCGCCGGGGCGCGTGTCGGCGCCCGGCTTGGCTGCGTGCGGGGCACGCGCGTGGCGCTGCGGGGGACGCTGGCGCTGGCCCTGGGCCGGGCGTGCGGTGCCATCCACGCGCACCGGCACGGCCGGTTCGAAGCCGGCCACCGGCTCGATGGCGACTTCCTGCTTGAGCATGCGCCGGATGTCGCGCAGCAGGCCTTCCTCTTCATGCGAAACCAGCGAGATCGCCAGGCCTTCGGCGCCGGCGCGACCGGTGCGGCCGATGCGGTGCACATAATCTTCGGCCACCATCGGCAGGTCGAAGTTGATCACCATGGGCAACTGGTCGATATCCAGACCGCGTGCGGCGATGTCGGTGGCTACCAGTACCCGCACCTTGCCGCGCTTGAAGTCGGCGAGCGCACGCGTGCGCTGGCTCTGGCTCTTGTTGCCGTGGATGGCTGCGGCGCTGAGGCCGGCCTGTTCGAGCATGCGCGTCAGCTTGTCGGCACCGTGCTTGGTGCGGCTGAACACCAGGGTCTGGCGCGCATCCTCGGCCAGCAGGTGCAGCAGCAGGTCGCGCTTCTTCGCCGACTCGACCGGATGCATGCGATGGGTGACGGTGGCGACCACGCTGTTGGGCTTGGCAATCTGGATTTCCACCGGATCACGCATGAAGTCCTTGGCCAGCGCCTTTATTTCCGGCGCGAAGGTGGCCGAGAACAGCCAGGTCACCCGGTTCTGGCGCGGCAGGTGACCCAGAATGCGCCGGATCGCGGGCAGGAAGCCCATGTCGAGCATGCGGTCGGCCTCGTCGAGGATCAGCACCTCGATATTGGAAAGATTGACGCTACGTTGCCCGATATGGTCGATCAGGCGGCCCGGGGTGGCCACCAGGATTTCCACACCGCGGCGCAACGCGTCCACCTGCGGTTGCATGCCAACGCCACCGAAGATGGTGGTGGAGCGGATGCCCACATGCTTGCCATAGCCGCGCATGCTTTCGTGCACCTGCGCCGCCAGCTCGCGCGTGGGCGTCAGCACCAGCGCGCGCGGCGTCTTCGGCTGCGCGGGCTTGCGCTGGCTGACATAGATGCGCTCGAGCAGCGGCAGCGAGAATGCCGCCGTCTTGCCGGTGCCGGTCTGTGCGCCGGCGAGCAGGTCGTGGCCGGCCAGCGCCGGCGGGATGGCCTGCAGCTGGATCGGGGTGGGATCGGTGTAGCCTTGTTCGGCGAGCGCGCGCAGCAGTGCCGGCGCGAGGCCGAGGGATTGAAACGACATGTGATGCTCCTTGCCGCAACCGTCGCTGTTGCGCGGGTGCGATGATGGGACCCGGCAGCTTGCCGGCCCGGCCCGCGCGCTTCCATGAGCCGGCGACGGACTGGATGAATGGGGCGGCCCGGTGCAATGGCAGCCGGTTCCGGATTTGCGGCGACGGGAGTCGAGCGGTGCGGGAGCGGGCGACGGCCTGGGAAGGCATCGCGGTCGCGTTCCCGGAGGAAGATCGCGCAACGGCGCAACAAACGCCCGCTTATTGTACGCGAAAACGCAGCGCTACAATGGGTGATGGGCAAGAATTTGTCGGCAGCGCACCTGGCCTGGCCCTTTTTGCTGGCCGTGGCTGCGCTGATCGCGCCCGCCGGGTCCGCGTCGGGAGGTAGCGGTCCGCTTGGGGCGGGGCTCCACCATCAGGTGCGCTTTGCCGGCTACTCGCCTCTGGCGGGTACTCGCGCGCTTCTCTCCCGCGTGTTGGCGCCGTTGGCCGAGCGGCGCGCGCTGGCCCTGTATGTGGCGCGTGGTCAGCCGGTTCCCGAGTACACGCTCGACCTCACCGACGAGCACTTCACCGTCTTCGTTCCCGCGGAACCGCCGCCGGCGCGCGGCTACCCGCTGCTGGTGTTCATCCCGCCCTGGTCGCGGGCCGACGTGCCTGCGCGCTGGCGAGGCGTGCTCGAAGGCAATGGCGTGGCCTGGGTGGTGGCGGCGAACTCCGGCAATGGCCAGCCCGACCTGACGCGCCGCATGGCGCTGGCACTCCATGCTTACGCCAATGTCGCCGCCCGCCTGCCGGTTGATCCGGGCCGGGTCTACCTTGGTGGCTTCTCGGGCGGCGCACGCGTCGCGGCGCAACTTGCCCTTGACTATCCGGAAGTGTTTCGCGGCGCCATCCTGGACGGCGGCAGTGATCCGGTCGGCAGTGCGCACCTGCCCCTGCCGGCCCCCGAGTTGCTGGATCGCGCCCAGCAGGGCCTGCGCCTGGCGTACCTCTTTGGCAGTGCGGACGCGGCCAGTGTGGCGGCAGCCCAGGCCTCGATTCGTGCGGCACGCCAATGGTGCCTGCCGGCGCCCGTGCGGCTGGAGATGCGTGGCCATCCCCACGAGCCCGCTGATGCGCGGACCTTGCAACGCGCTCTGCGCCTGCTGGAAACCCCGCTCGGGCCGCGGGCCGGCCTTGCCGCCTGCCGCGCCCGACACGAGGCTGCGCGGCAGGCGGCGGTCGCTGAGGTCGATGCGCTCCTTGTGAGTGGACAACGCGACGAAGCACTGGCCGCCCTGCGCGCGCTGGATGGTCGGTTCGCCCACTACGCCGGGGCGCAGATCGAGCGCCTGGCGGCGCGGCTCGGCTACTGAAATGCGCAAATCGGCGGACAACAGTGTGGCGGTCACCGGCGTGCGCCTGGATGTGTGGCTGTGGGCGGCCCGCTTCTTCAAGACGCGCGCGCTGGCCAAGCAGGCGATCGAAGGCGGCAAGGTGAAGTTCGATGGCGCCTCCGGCAAGCCGGGCAAACTGGTGCGCCCGGGCACGCGTCTGGACATCACGCGCGGTGAGGATCGCTTCGAGGTCGAGGTGCTGGCGCTTGCCGTGCAGCGCGGCCCGGCCCCGGTGGCGCAAGGGCTCTACCTCGAAGCCGAGGCCAGCCGCATTGCCCGCACCGAGGCGGCCGAGCAGCGGCGCCTGACCGGCGCCAGCGAAGCGCGCCCAAGGGGCAAGCCGGACAAGCGCGCACGGCGCCTGATCCGCGCGCTGGGCGATATCGACGCCTTCTAGCCTGCGCGTCACGCTTCCTGGAATCCATGTCGGCGCAGCCGCGTCGTGGAACTCGCAGCCGGTTCGCCGGGGCAGGCGTGGCCAGGGTGACCGCCGTGTCCGGGCATGCCGGACATGACGCCAGGCACTGGATGCCGGTGTTCAGACCGGAAGCAGCCTTCCGAGTCATTTGCCCTGCGCCCCGCACGCCCGTCGGCGCGTGACGCCCCTTGCCTGGCCCTCAGTTCCCGGTGCTCGCCACCGCGGTCGAGCGCAGGGGCAAGCGGATGCGCGCAACGCAGCCGCTGGCGTCGCTGCGGTTCTGCAGCGCCAGGCTGCCGTCATGCTGTTCGATGATCTGGCGGGCAAGCACCAGGCCGATGCCGGAACCACCGGGCTTGGTGGTGAAGAAGGGAACGAACAGGTTCTTGCTCGGTGGCAGGCCGGGGCCGTCGTCGCTGACTTCGACCACCAGGCTGCCGGCGTCCACGCGCCAGCCCAGCGTGACCCGCCCGCCGGCCGCTACCGCGTCCACCGCATTCCTGACCAGGTTGATCAGCGCCTGTTCGATCTGGTCGGGATCGATCTCGACGCGGGTTGGCGGTGACTTCTCGACCGTGACGGACATGCGCTGTTCCAGGCGCACCACGCGCTGTGCGATTTCGCCGAATTCCACCAGATGCCGGCTGGGCGGCGGCAGCCGGGCAAGGCGTGTGTAGCGGGCCATGAAGCGCGCCAGGGCATCGGCTCGATCGGCAATGACATCGAGGCCGCTGGCGGCATCCTCGCGCCAGTCATGCGGCAGCGGTTCACGGCTCACCAGGCGTGACACCGTTTCAGCCATCGAGCGGATCGGCGCCAGCGAGTTGTTGAGCTCGTGGCCCAGCACGCGCAGCAGGCGCTGCCAGGCCAGGCGTTCTTCGGCACGCAGCGCGCGACTGAGATCGGAGATGACCAGCAACTGGTGCGGGCGGCCGTCGGCGCGAAAGCGCGCATGGCGGATTTCCCAGCGCCCGCTGGCACCCGGGAATCCATGCTCGAGCACCTGGGCACCGTCGCTGGCAAGGAAGGGCGCAAGGCCAAGCGCCTGCGCGGTACGCCCGTCGAGTTCGCCCATGGGCTTGCCGAGCAGGCGTTCGGCGGCCGGGTTTGCGAGCGCAAGGAAGCCGTCGGCGTCGAAACTCATCACGGCGATGTCGAGGGCGGCCAGCACCTTGGCGAGCTGCGCACTCTTCTCCTCCACAGCCAGGCGCTGTTCGCGCAGGGTCTGCGCCAGCGCGTTGATTTCCCAGACGACCTCTCCGACCGCGTCACCGCGGCGCGCGCGCGAGCCGCGCAGGCTGTAGTCGCCTTCGCGCAGGGCTTCGAGCAGGTTGGCGAGCGTGCGCAGCGGGAATATGGCGCGTGCGCGGAGCGCCATCGCCAGCATCAGCGTGGCGCCAGCCACGACCGCCAGTGCGCTGACCGTCGTGGTGCTGATACCGACGCCATACACGAGCGCGACGGCCAGCGCGGCGAAGGCGGGCAGCGCAGCCAGCAGGAAGCCCGCGAGCAGGCGCTGCTCGTAATTGAAGCGCGGCCTGCGCGGGTTCAACTGCCGGTCTCGATGCCGTATTTCGCCAGCCGGCGGTACAGCGAGGGTCGGCTGAGGCCGAGCTGGCTGGCCGCGCGCTGGATGTTGCCTCCGGTGCGTGCCAGCGCTTCGCGCACCATGCGCGCCTCGGCTTCCTCGACGGTGACCGCCTCGTTGGCCGCCAGCGCAGGGGCGCCGGAGAGCGCCAAGGGGGCCGGCGGCTTGAGGTTCAGCGCGGCCTCGTCGATCTCGGCCGCGTCGCTGAGCAGGGCGGCGCGCTCGATCACGTGCGAGAGTTCGCGCACGTTGCCGGGCCACGCGTAGCGGGCGAGTGCGCGCAGCGCCGTCGGCGTGAAGCGCAACCCCGCGCGGTGGTAGCGGGCCGCGTAGCGGGCCAGGAAGGATTCGGCGAGCAGGCGGATGTCCTCGCCGCGCTCGCGCAGTGGCGGCAGGTGCAGTTCCACGGTGTTGAGGCGGAACAGGAGATCCTTGCGGAAATGGCCGCGCGCGACGTCCGCGGCCAGATCGGAATTGGTCGCCGAGACCAGGCGCACGTCGACCCGGATCGTGCGCGAAGAGCCGACCCGCTCCAGCTCGCCGTCTTCCAGCACGCGCAGCAGCTTGGGTTGCTGCGCAGGCGGGATGTTGGCGATCTCGTCGAGGAACAGCGTACCGCCGTCGGCCAGTTCGAAGCGCCCGATGCGGTCGGTCTTGGCATCCGTGAAGGCGCCCTTCACGTGGCCGAACATCTCGGCCTCGAACACGCTTTCGGGGATGCCGCCCATGTTGACCTTGACGAAGGATCGCTCGGCACGCCGCGAGAGCGCATGGAGTCTGGCGGCGATCACGCCCTTGCCGGTGCCGTTCTCGCCGAGGATCAGCACGTTGGCATCGGTCGGCGCCACCCGCTCCAGCATCGCCAGCAGCGTCTGCATCGGCGGCGAGGAGGCGATGAAGCCATCCTCGTCGTCGCCGGCGCGCAGCAGGGCGTTCTCGGCCGCCAGGCGCTGCTCGCTGCGCCGCGCCGCGCCGAGCGCAAGCTGGTTGCGCAGGATGCTGGCCAGGCGCTGGTTGTCCCACGGCTTCTCGACGAAATCGCCGGCGCCCAGGCGCATTGCCTCGACCGCGATGTCGATGGTGCCCCAGGCGGTCATGACGACGACCGGAAGTTCGGCATCGAATTTCCTGAGTTCGCGCAGGAGGTCCAGGCCTTCGGCGCCGGAAGTCGTGTCGCGGCTGTAGTTGAGGTCGATCAGGGCCGCGTCGAAGCGCTGGCGGCGCGCGCATTCGAGCGCCGCAGCCGGGCTGTCGGCCACCACGCAACCAATGCCTTCGGCCTTGAGCAACAGGCGTAGTGCCTCGCGGATGTCACGCTGGTCGTCGGCGATGAGAATGGTGGTGCGGGTCATTGCCAATGCTGACGGGGGCTGGGGCCGAAATCGGCGGAGTCGGTGTCGTTGCGCAAGTCAGGCGGACCCGACGCAGGGAGCCGTCGAGGCGATCGGGGCCACGCCCGATCGTCCTTGCGGGTCGTGGCACTGGCCGTCCCGGCGGGTTCGGCCAGATCATAGCAAGCCCGGTGCGGGCGTCCGCGACGCATGGCATCCGGCGACGCCTGCGGTACGCGCCCGCTCACCCGGCTGGTGCTTCGATCCAGCCATCGGCCAGGCGCACCACGCGCTGCGCTTCGTTGCCGAAGGCCTCGTTGTGTGTCACCTGCACGATCGTCATGCCGTCGCGATGCAGCTCATGCAGCAGATCCATGATCGTGCGTGCCTGCGTGGAGTGCAGCGCACCGGTCGGCTCGTCGGCGAGCAGCAGGCGTGGGCGGGTGATGACCGCGCGCGCCACCGCGACCAGCTGCTGCTGGCCGCCGGAAAGCTGCGCAGGATAGAGCTCCTTCTTGCCGACGATCTGGAAGCGGTCGAGCAGGTCGGCGACCTGTGCCGCACGCTCCTTCGCCGGCACGTTGCGGTACTGCAGGGGCAGGTCCAGGTTTTCCCACACCTTGAGGTCGTCGATCAGATGGTAGTGCTGGAAGATGAAGCCGACCTTCTCGCGCTGCAGCGCCTGGCGCTGCCGGGTGTTGAGCGTCTCGACCGCGACAGCATCGAAGGTGAAGCCGCCCTGCCAGTCATGGTCCATCAGCCCGAGCACGTTGAGGAGCGTGGTCTTGCCGGCGCCGGACGGCCCCATGATGCTGACGAACTCGCCCTCGGCGATGTCCAGGGTGATGTTGCGCAGCAACCACTGCCGTCCATTCGCCAGCGGTACGGATTTTTCGAGCTGTTGGAGGTGGATCATGGGTTCGTCCGGAGCGGGGTTGGGGACCTTTGGCGATCCGTGCTGCACAGGTTCGTGGAAGCACGGGTGGTGCGCTGGCGCGCGCGGAAACCGATCCGCCGTCGCCTATTCATGTCGCAACGCCTCGACCGGATCGGTCGCCGCGGCGCGCCGCGCGGGGAGCCAGCAGGCGATGAGCGCCACCAGGGCAACCACGCCCATTGCCCCGCTCCAGCTTGCCGGATCGGCATAGCCGACCCCGAACAGCCGGTCGGCGACGAGGCGCGCTGCGGTGAGGCCCATGAGGGTGCCTGCGGCGAGGCCGGCAATGATCAGCCGGCCGCCCTGGCGCAGCACGAGCTTGCGTACCCCCGATGGCGTGGCGCCGAGCGCCATGCGTACACCCAGCTCCGCGGTGCGGCGGCGGACCGCGAATCCGAGCACGGCGGCGAGGCCGAGTGCGGCCAGGGCCAGCGTGACCACCGCGAAGGCACCGATCGTCTCGACCAGCCCGCGGCGGGCGGCGAAGCTCGCCTCCACGCGTTGCGCGAGTGGCTGGTTGAAGGCGATCAGGGCGTCGGGCATGCGGTGGGCAACCAGGCGCCGCACGGGTTCCGCCAGCGCTGCCACCTCCCCGTCGGCGCGCAAGAGCAGGATGAAACGCGGATCCGGGATCGCGCTGCTGCGGTAGACGGTGGGCATGCCATCATGCTCCTCCAGGGACGCCGTCTTCACCTCGTGTACCACGCCGACGATCGGGCTCATCAGGCGCGGGGCCGTCGGCGTCGCCATGTCCTGCGGCGAGCGGAAGTCGATGCCGACGCTGGCCTGGAGCGGGTCGCTGTTGCCCAGATACCGCCGCACATAGCTTTCATCGACGATGGCAGGAGAGGGTCCGTCGCCTGCGCGAGCCCGGCTGTCGAACCCGCGCCCGCGCAACAGCGGGATGCCGAGCGTGGCGAAGTAGTCGGGCGACACGGTTCGCGTGCGCAGCTGCTGCAATCCCGGCTGGCCGGGCACCTGCGCTTCGCTGAAGCTGTCGCCGCCGCTGAATGGCGAGATGTCGGCGGTCGCGACGTGCTGCACGCCCGGCAGCGCCGCCGCGTCGCGCATGAGGTCGTCGATGGCGGATTTGAGCCCGCCATCGTGGCGCGGATCGTAGTCGGGACGAAGGCGCGCCGGCGTGGCGAGGTCGATGCCGGTCATCAACACGCCCTGCGCATTGAAGCCGGCGTCGACGTCAAGGACATTCAGCGCGCTGCGCAGGAGCAGCGCCGCGCAACCGAGCAGCGCGGTGGTCAGCGCCACCTGGCCGACCAGCAGCGCCGGCCTCAGGCGCCCCATGCCATGGGCGCGGCCCTGCCGGGACAGGCCGGAGCGATGGCGCAGCAGGCGTGCGGCGACGAGTCCAGTCAACAACACGGCCGCCGTGATGGCGCCGCCGCTGGCCAGTGCCATCGTCCCGACGTTTGCCTCGATCGGCATGCCCTCCGGCAGCAGGCGCCGTGCGGCAAGCAGTTGCAGGCCAGGACCGACCAGTGCCAGGCCCGTGCCAACGCCTGCCAGCGTCGGCACCAGCAGATCTGCGAGCGCCAGCCACGCGACGCTGCCCTCGCCGGCGCCGAGCGCCCGGCGGATGTCGAATTCGCTGCTGCGCTGGAGCAGGCGGTCGAGTTGCAGGTTGACCAGGTTGGCACCCACCGCGAGCAGCAGGATGAGGCCGGCGAGCTGCAGCATCGCCAGCGCGGGACCGTGGCGGGCGGCAAAGTGCGCGCGCCAGGGCTCTGCATGCGGCTGCGGGTCCATGCTGGCGAACATGGCGCGCAACGGCCCGAGGTCCTTGCCGTCCGCGTAGACGTTGTCGAGGGCGAGGCGCGCCTGCTCCATGCTGGCTCCGGGCGCCAGCCGTGCGATCACCTCGAGTTCGCCCACGCCGTCGATGGCGGACAGGGGCAGCGGCCTGACAAACGGCCGCCAGGCGTCGGTCTGCGTGTCCGGGAAGGCAAAGCCCGGCGGCATCACGCCGATGATCGTGTCGGTGCGCTCGCCGAAGTGCACGCTGCGGCCGAGGATCTGCGGGTCGGCGTGGAAGCGGCGCCGCCATACGGCATCGGAGATCACCAGCACGTGGTCGGCACCCGCTGCGGCGTCGGCCGCCTCGATGCCGCGGCCGAGCTGTGGCGCAACGCCGAGCACCGCATCCAGTTGCGGCGTCACCTGCGCGATGCGCCAGGCACGGCCCGCGTCGTCGCTGCGCGTGCGATTGGCATCCACGAAGCCGGCGACGCCGCGGAAAATGGTCTTGTCGCGCGCGAGTTCGCCCCGGTAGTGCTCGCTCAGGCTGCTCTCGTTGTTGATCTTCGCCAGCCTGAGCTTCAGCCATACCAGGCTGTCGTCGGCCGCATAGGGCAAGGGTTTCCAGCGCAGCGTCCCCAGCGCGTCGAAGACGGTGGCGTTGACCGCGGTGACCGCTGCGACCAGCAGGAACACGACCAGCGCGAAGCTGGGCGCGCGGTGCAGTACGCGCAAGATTGGAATCGATTTCATGAGCGGCTCTCCATCATTCGCTGCGCAGCGCGACCATCGGCTCGACCTGCAACGCCCGCCACGCGGGCAGCCAGGCCGCGAAGCCGACGGCCAGTGCCAGGGTGGCGACCACGGCGAGGTACACCAGCGGGTCGCTGCGCGTGCCAGGCGTGAGCATCTGGCCGAGCAGCAGCGTGAAGCCGAAGGCCAGCGGCAGGCCGATGCCGAGCCCGATCAGCACCTGGCGTGCACTGCGCCGCAGCACCAGCGCCAGCACCTTGCCGGGCGGTGCGCCGAGCGCGCGCCGCACGCCGATCTCGCGCGTGCGCGCGGCCACGTCGAAGGCGAGCACGGCGTGGATGCCGGCTGCGGCGAGCAGGACCGCGAAGATGGCAAAGGCGCTGAACATGCGCGCCAGGATGTCCTGGCCCCAGAACAGCCGGTTCCGCCATTCCTGCATCGGGCGCAGCCAGTACACCGGCAGGTTGGGATCGATCGTCCGCACCGCGTGGCGGATGCTCTCGCCGAGCGCCGTGGCGTCGCCGCCCCCGGCATGCACGGCGAAGCTCAGGAAGGCCGGCGGATCCTGCACCAGGGGCCGGTAGATGTTGCCGTCGCCGCGATGCGCGGCCGCGGTTGCGCTGGTCACGATGTAATCCGATTGCAGGCTGTCGGCCACGACGCCGACCACTTCCATCCAGGGCTTTTCGCCATCCCTGGGCTGCAGGCGCACCCGCTGGCCGATCGCCGACTGGCCCGGCCAGGCCTTGGCGGCGAAGGCGGCGCTGACGATGGCGACCGGAATCGAATCGGCATGGTCGCGGGCATCGAACAGCCGGCCTTCGCGCAGGCCGACGCCGAAGGTTGCGAAGAAGTCGTCGCTGACGCGGCTTGACCAGGCCAGCGGCAGGCGCGCATCGACATCGACCGGGTCGCCGGCGCGGGCATACTCCTGGCGTTCGTAGCCCATCAGCGGCAGGGTGCTGGCGACACTGCTGGCATCCACGCCGGGCAGCGTGGCGAGCTCGTCTTGCAGTGCGCGGGCGAAACGCGCGCGGGCACCGGGATCGGGATAATCGGCCTCGAACAGGGCCAGCCGCCCGGTCAGCACGCCATCGATGCGCAGGCCGGTGTCGGTGTGCTGGGCATCAAGCGCGCTCTTGATCGTCGCGCCGGCGCCGACCAGCAGCACCAGTCCGAGAGCGATCTCGCCGCTGACCAGGAAGCGTCCCGCGCCGCGCGGGCGTTCGCCAGCCTGCGTCTTGCCGGCGAGGCCGGCGTGCACGTCGAGCCGGCTCGAGCGCAGGGCCGGTGCCAGCCCGGCGCCCAGCGCCGCCAGGAAGGCAATTGCGCCGGCGAACAGCAGGTCGCGTACGTCGGTGCGGTAGTCCACCCAGTAGGGGAGGTTGTCGGCCATCGCCTCGTCCACGCCGCCGTGGGCGACCCACACGCTGGCACCGCACCAGCCGAGCGCGGTGGCGAGACCGGCGATGACCAGCGCTTCGGTGATGATCTGCACCGCCAGCCGGCGCCGGCTGGCGCCGAGCGCGGCGCGCACCGCCAGTTCCCGCGTGCGCGCACCGAAGCGCGCGGTCATCAGCGCGGCCACGTTGGTGCAGGCGATCAGCAGTACCAGCAGCACCGCCACGAACATGGCAAGCGTGCTCTGGCGGATCTGCGGCTGGATGAATTCGTTGGCGAAGGCCTCCACCCTTGCCATGTCGCCGCGCAGCGGTTCGCTGCGTTCCGCGGCCAGCGTTTGCACCAGCGCATCGATGCGCTCGCGTGCCTGGGCCAGCGAGACGCCCTCACGCAGGCGGCCAAAGGCCTGGACCAGGGCCCCATCCTCGCCGGGCGCACTGGCCCGGTCGGTGGCCAGCGGCAGCCACAACGACTCGTTGACCGGGAAGGCGAAGCCTTCCGGCATCACACCGACCACCGTCACCGCATGGCCGTTGATGCGCACCGGGCGGCCGATGATCGCCGGGTCGGCATTGAACTGCAGCTGCCAGGTGCGCTGGCCGAGCAGGGCCACCGCCGCCGCACCGGGCTTCGCGTCGGCCGCGCCGAAGCCGCGCCCCAGCGCCGGCTGGACACCCAGCACGTCGAACGCATCCGGGCTGATCCAGGCTGCGGACAGGCGCTCGGGCGGACTTTGCAGCCCGCCGAGGTTGGCCGTGCCCTGGTACCAGGCGGCCAGCGGTCCAAGCACGTCCTGGCGCGCGCGCAGGTCGAGCCAGTCGGCCTGTGGCAGTGCGAGGCTGCGGCCCTGGCTGGCCCGCTGCGTGTATTCGACATGCACCAGCCGATCTGCGTCCTTGAACGGCAGCGGCTTCAGCGCGAACGCGTTGATCGCACCGAACATGTACACGGACAGGCCGATGCCGACCGCGAGCATCAGCACGCAGACCAGGGTGAATCCGGGCGAGCGGAGCAGCGAACGCAACGCGAAGCGAAGGTCATGCAGCATCGGGAGTCTCCGTCAGTCGTGGCGCAGGGCGGTGGCAGGTTCGATGCGTACGGCGCGGCGGGCCGGGACGTAGCAGGCCGGCAGCGCGACCAGCGCGAGCACCAGGCCCGCCGCGGCGAAGGCGAGTGCATCCGCGGGGCGCGCGCCAAACAGCAATCCGGATACGAGCACGGCGAGTCCCAGGCCAATGCCTTCGCCAAGCACCAGGCCGATGGCGAACAGGCGCCCGCCGCGCCACAGCACCTCGCGCAGCACGCGCGCGGGAGCCGCGCCGAGCGACAGGCGGATGCCGATCTCGTGCGTGCGGCTGGCAACGTGGAAGGCGATCAGTCCGTAGAGCCCGACGGCAGCGAGCAGGAGGCCGAGCAGGCCGAGGGCACCGGCGACCAGCCCGGCGATGCGCTGCGGCAGCAGCGACAGGGCGAGCGTGTCGCTCAAGGGATGGACCTGCGCCACCGGCAGCGCGCGATCGATGTCATGCACAGCGTCGGCGAGCGTCCGCGCGAGCGCCGGCGAGTCGGTGCGGCTGCGCACCAGCAGGCTGGTGCCCGCCGAGGGCACCTGCGCCAGCGGCAGGAACAGGAACGGCCGACGCGCCTCGCCGAGCGATGCGTATTTCCCATCGCCGACGATGCCGACCACGCGCAGCATGCGCGCGTCCTTGCCCTCGCCATAGCTGAAGCTGCGTCCGAGCGCGTCCCCGGCGGGTGCAAGGCGCGCTGCGAGCGTCGCGTTGACCACCGCAACCGCGTCGCCGCCGGGCCGGTCATGGGTGTCGAAGCCGCGCCCTTGGACCGGCATGCCGAGGGTGGCGAAGTAGTCGTCGCTGACCACGTTGGTGTCCGGGCAGAGTTCGTCTTCAGCCAGGCCGGCAAGGTGCACGCAGCCCAGCACCATGCGGTTGAAGCTCAACGGCAGCACCGCCGCCAGTGCCGCGTGCTCGACATCGGCAGCCTGGCGCACGCGCGCGAGCAGGGCCTGCTGCGCGCGGGCGCGCTGCGTTTCGTCGTAGCCACTGGGTTCGAGGTCGAAATCCATGCTGGCCACCTGCGCGGCATCGAAGCCGATGTCGATCGTGGCGGCGCGCTGCAGGGCGCGCACGAACAGCCCCGAGCCGATCAGCAGCACCAGGGTGAGCGCAATCTGCACCACGACCAGAGCGTCGCGCAGGCGCGTCCCGCGAGCACTCGCCTGGCGGGTTGCGAGCGCGCCGCCGCTGGCGGGTGCCTGACGCGAGGCGCGCAGGGTCGGCAGGGCGCCGAACAGGAAGGCGGTAGCGGCGGTCAGCAGCAGGGCGAAGCCGAGCACGCTGGCGTCGAGCGGAATGCGCGGGGTGATCGGGATCGGCGTGGGCAGGTCGATGCGCAGCAGCAGGTCGCGCCACCAGACCGCCAGCGCGATGCCGCAGCCGCCGGCGGCTGCGGCCAGCAGCAGGTTCTCGGCAAACAGCTGGAAGAACACGCGTCCGCGGCTCGCTCCCAGGGCGAAGCGTACGGCGATTTCCTGCCGTCTTGACTCGCCGCGCGCGATCAGCAGGCCCGCCACATTGACGCAGGCCACCAGCAGGATCATGCCGACCATCGCGAACAGCAGCCCGGAAAAGGCGCCGAGCGGGCCACGCAGCTGGGTCGGGATGCCGCGCAGCGGCGCCACCGCGATACCGGCGGCCGGATCGTCGTTGCCATAGGTGTCAGCGAGGCGCTGCCGGATCGTCGCCAGTTCCGCCTGCGCCTGTCCGATGCCGATGCCCTCGCGCAACCGGCCGCCGGCCATCAGCCATTGGGATTTGCGCTGCGCGAGCAGGTCCGGCGCGCCCTGGCGCAGCAGGGCGAGAGCGTGCAGCGGCACATAGAACTGCGGCGCCAGCACGGCGAGGTTGCCCGTGAAGTCCGGTGCCGCGACTCCGACCAGGGTGAAGGCGTGGCCATTCAGCGATACCGTCCGCCCAAGCGCCGCCGGGTCGGCATTGAAGTAGCGCCGCCAGGCGGCAGCGCTCGCCACCGCCAACGGCGGGGCGGCCGCCGTATCGTCCTCGGGCCCGAGCACCCGCCCCAGCGCCGCGGGTACGCGCAGGGTCGCAAAGTAGGAGCCGCTCACCAGCAGGCCAAGCGCACGCCGCGGGTCGCTGCCGGCGGCGACGTTGAGCGGCTGCATCGACCAGGCGTAGAGCCCCTCGAAGGACCTGGCGCCGGCGTAGTCGAGGAAGTCGGGGTAGGAGATCGAGTCCATGCCCGCGCCGCCATGTGTCCGTCCGACCTCGACGACGCGATCGGCGTCGCCGATGCCGCTGACCGGCGACAGCAGCAGCGCATGCACCAGGCCGAAAAGCAGCGTGTGCGCGCCGATGGCAAGCCCCAGCGTCAGCACCGTGACGATCACGAAACCCGGCCGCGCCAGCAGCGTGCGCAGGCCATAGGCAAGATCGGGGAGGATTCCGGCAAGCATCGGCGTGGTTCCTCAATCGTTGCGCAGGGCGGTCATTGGTGCGGTACGCGACGCGCGCAGCGCCGGCACCAGGGTGGCGGCGAGGCTGGCGGAGAGCAGCACGAGGAGCGTGGCGGCAATCGCCCAGGGGTTGAACGCGCCGACACCGAACAGGAAGCGCTCCAGCAGGTGAGCGGCGGCGCTGACCAGGCCGAGTCCGATGGCCAGCCCGAGAGCCACGTCGCGCAGGCCGGCACCGAGTACGCCGCCGAGCAGCCGTGTCGGCGCAGCACCCAGTGCCGCGCGCACGCCGAACTCGCGCCGCCGCGAAGCCACAGCGACGGCGGTGACCGAGTACAGGCCGATGCTCGCCAGCAGGGTCGCCAGGGTGGCCAGGATGCCGACCAGCAGTGCGTTCATGCGCTCGGGCGCGGTGGCATCGGCCACGTCGCGCTCGAACCGGCGCAAGGCCGCCATGCCCTGGCGGGGGTCGACCTCGCGCAGTATCTCGCGCAGCGGCGTGAACCAGTTCGCCGGGGTGCCGGTGACGCCCACGGCGACGTTGAGCGGCACGAACCGACGCAGCAGGTTGAACAGGCCGTCCGGCACCTGCGCCAGCGGCACGTAGAGAATCGGCGGCGAAGCTTCCTGCGGACCGAACTGGCGCACGTCGCCGACCACGCCGACGATGCGCATCGTGGTATTCGGTATTGATCCGCCGGCATCGAGCGCGATGCTGACCGACTGACCGACGGCGTGGCCGCCCAGGTATTGCCTTGCGAAGGCCTGGTTGACGATGGCCACCGGTTCGGTGCCTGCCGTATCGTCGGGGGCAAAGTCGCGCCCGCTGAGCGAAGGTATGCGGAACAGGTCGAAGGCACCCGCACTCACTGCGCGGTACTGCGGAGGCTCCGGCGGCGTACTGCCATCCGGAAGTTGTACGGGCAGGTTGAGCTGGCCGCCAATGGGCAGGGTCGTGGTGACGGCGGCGCCGCGCACGCCGGGTTGCTCGTCCAGGCGCTCGAGGAGATTCTGTACGAGGCGCTGCACCGATGCGGTGTCCGCATAGAGTTCGGTCGCCGGATTGAGCCGGTACGTGATGATGCCGCGGGCGTCGAAACCGAGATCCACCTGGCCGAGCTTCCACAGCGAGTGGGCCAACAGGCTGGACGCGCCAAGCAGGAGGGTGGCCAGGGTCGCCTGCGCGACGATGAGGCTGCGGCTGAAGCGCTGACTGGCCACCGTGGTGCCCATGCGCGTACCGGCGGCCAGCTCGCGCACGGCGCTCCTGCTGGTGCCGCGCCAGGTGCCGAACGCCGCCGCGAGCAGCGCGACGATGAGTGCCGCCGCCAGGGCGAAGGCGAGATCGCGCAGCCCGATCAAGGGCGTTGCCGGATCCAGCCAACCCGCTGGCAGGCGGCCGGCGAGCAGGCCGAGTGCGAGTGCTGCGAGACCAAGGCCGCCGAGCGCGCCCAGCCCGCCGATCAGCGCGCCTTCCCCCAGCGCCTGGCTTGCCAGTTGCGCACGCGAAGCGCCGAGCGCGGCGCGCACGGCGCTGTCGTGACCACGCGCCAGTGCACGCAGGAGCATCAGGTTGGCGAGGTTCACCGCCACCAGCAGCAGCACACAGGCGGCACAGGCGAGAAACAGCAGCAGCACCGGGCGCGCGGTCTGGTTGAGGTTGCGCGCGAGCGGTGTGGCGCCGAAATGTGGCCAGAGATTGGCGTAGGCAAAGCCGATTTCGCGCAGGCGCGTCGCCAGGCGCGTGGCGATCGCGGCACTGACGGCATCGATGTTGGCGTCGGGTGCCAGCCGTGCAATCACCAGCAGGTTGGTGGCGCCGTCCTGGCTGGCCGGCGCCAATGCCAGCGGCAGCAGCAGATCGGGCGCGCCGTCCAGGCGCAGAGTGGCCGGCAGCACCCCGACGATGGGCGTGGCTACCCCATCCACGAGCATGCTCCTGCCGATCACGTCCTCGGCGCCGCCGAACTGGCGCTGCCAGAGGGCATGACCGAGGATCGCCGCGCGTGGCCCGTTCGGCCGATCTTCCTCGGCAGTGAAGTTGCGCCCAAGCGCCAGCTTCACGCCGAGCGTTGGCAACAGGCCGGCATCGGTTGGCCAGGCGCTGACGAGTTCGGGGTCACCACCGCCGGAGACGTTGACGTCGCGGGCGGCGAAGTGCGATCCGAGCGAATCGATGCCGGGAAGGTCGTCAAGGCACTGGTACTGCTGGGGCGAGATCGTCGACCAGGGCAGGTTGTCGCCCTTGCCGACGACCACCAGCCGATCAGGCTGCGGAAACGGCGGCGGCGCCAGCAGGATGGCATCCACGAGTGCGAACACGGCGACCGCGGCGCCGATGCCGAGCGCCAGCGTCGAAGCGGCGAGCACCAGGAAAGCCGGGCGGTGCAGCGCGGTGCGCCAGCTTTGGCGGAGGGCGGCGAAGGGAAGGTTCATGCCCGGGACTCCGCGGTGGAGGATGCCAATGCTCGCGATTGCTGCGCGGGCACCTTCAAGTGGACGGGCTGCGTGGAATGCGCGTTCACGACAGTGCCTCGCGTGGCGCGGTGCGGCAGGCCCGGCGCGCCGGCAGGGCGCAGGCGGCGAGCAGCGTCGCGGTGAGCACGCTGACGACGGCGGCCAGGGTGAGCGGGTCGGCAGGGCGCACGCCATAGAGCAGCTGCGCGATGAGGCGCGCCCCGGCAAGGGCCAGCACGATGCCGGCGCCGATGCCAAGGCCGCCGATCGCCAGCCCGCTGCCGACGACGCGTGCGGCAATCTGACGGCGGGTCGCGCCGAGCGCCTGGCGCAACGCGAACTCATGGCGGCGCTGGCCGACCGCGAAGGCCATCAATCCGTACAGCCCACCGATCGCCAGCACCAGCGCCACGCCGGCGAAGGCGCCCAGCAGGCCGAGGCTGAAGCGCCGCCCGGCCAGTGCATCGGCGCGCAGTTCGGCGAGCGGCGCGATCTCGTGCGGGATGTCGGCGGCCGCGCGCTCCAGCAGCTGGCGGACGGACGGCATCAGCGTGGCAAGTGGCAGGGCAGAGCGAACCACCACGCTGAAATCGGCCGCGGCCACCGGACGCTGCGCCAGATCCACGTACACGGTGCCCATGGGTGGACGGTCCAGACGATGTTCGGCGACGTCGCCCACCACCCCGACGATGGTCAGGACGTGCGCGTCGCCATCCATGTTGCCGTACTGGATGCGCTTGCCGAGCGGATCCTCGCTGCCCCAGGTGGCGCGGGCCGCCGCGGCGCTGATCAGCGCCACCTGCAGGCCGTCGCTGGCGTCGCGATCATCGAATGCACGCCCGGCCAGGAGCGGAATGCCGCTCGCCTCGAAATAGCCGGGACTGGCCACGCGGAACTCGGCGTAACCGATGGGCCTTGGGGGATGCTCGAGGCTTACGACACTGCCATCCCAGAAGGCGCCATTGCTGCCGCCCGCCAGCGGCAGGGCATTGACGCCGCCAACCGCGCTGACGCCCGGAATGGCGCGCAAGTCGTCCATCAACCGCTGGTAGCGGCGGGCATTGCCGGCCGCGATCGCGGGATCGCGCGAGAAGCCCTGCGCGAGCCGCACGCTGAGCGCGCTGTCGGCATTGAAACCCGGGTCCACCGCAAGCAGGGTCAGGAAGCTCCGGCCGAGCAGGCCGACGCCGACCAGCAGCACCGTGGTGAGGGCGGTCTGGCCGACGAGCAGGCCTGCGCGCAGGCGCAGTTGACTGCGGCTGGCCGACTGGCCGCGCCCGCTTTCGCGCAGCTCGTCCATGCTGGCCCGACGGCGGTTCGAGGCGAGCACTGCCAACGTCGTGACGAGGGCGATGCCGCCCACGAGTGCCAGTGCGGCCAGCGCGGTGCCGGGGCTGAGGCCGATTTCCCCCGCGCGTGGCAAGCCTGCGCCGCGGCCATGCACCAGCACGCGCAGCGCCGCCCAGGCGAGGGCCAGACCCAGCGTGCCGGCCGCCGCCGCAATCAGGGCGGCCTCCGCGAATACCTGGCGCGCGAGGCGCGCGCTGCTGGCACCGAGCGCGGCGCGCACTGCGAGCTCGCGCGAGCGCGAACCGTTCAGTGCGAGCAGCAGGTTGGTCGCGTTGGTCACCGCGATCAGCAGCAGGAACAGCGTGCCGGCACCGAGCAGCAACAGCGCCTTGCGCACGGGGGCGGCGATCGCTTCGGCCAGCGGCACCACGTCGAAGCCGACCAGGTCGACGCCCTCGCCGTGTTCACGAACCAGCCGGCCGGCAAGGTTCGCCGCGGCCAGCCGCGCCTGGCCAAGGCCGGTGCCGCCCGCGAGCCGGGCCAGCCCCGACCAGTTGTGCGCCGTGCGTGAACTCCCCGGATCCTCGCGGAACGGCAGCCAGGCAGCGGTTCCGGGCGGGTAGGCGAAGTGTTCGGGCATCACGCCGATGATGGTGGCCTGCTCACCATCGACGGTGACGGACTGTCCCACCACGTCGGCGCGTCCTTCGAGCAGCGACTGCCAGAGCGCATGCGAGATCACCGCGACCGGCTGGTGCTCGTCGGCGCCGAAGGTGCGGCCCCGCTCTGGTGCGCTGGCGAGCACGCGGAAGAAATCGCCGCCCACCCAGCTCACGGTGGCGCGGCGGATGCGCTTGCCGCTGGCCAGTGGCACCTCGCCGCTGGCCCTGAAACCGGCGTCGGAGAAGCTGCCGTCGGCGACCAGATCGGCGTAGTTGGGAAACCCCAGGTCCATGCGGTGGCCGTCAGCGGCGAGCTCGCCGAGCACCACGATGCGCGCCGGATCGGGATAGGCCAGGTCACGCAGGAGCACCGCATCGATCACCGCCTGCAGCGCCAGCACCGCGCCCAGGCCAAGGGCCAGCGTGAGGGTGGCGAAAAGCGCGGTGCCCGGATGGGCGCGCAGCGTGCGCGTGGCAAACCCGAGATCCTGCAACGCGTTCATGGTGCGACTCCCGGTGGCGTTGTGGGGCAGTTCGAGGCTACGCGCCGCCACTGATGAAGGAGGAGCGGGGCGACGCGCATCCGCCGCCGCGCGGCCAGGTGCACATGACCGGCTGCGGCTGGGGAGCGCTCATTCATCGCGCAGCGCCACGATCGGCGACACGCGCGAGGCGCGCCACGCCGGGATCAGGCAGGCGGCCAGCGCGACCAGCGCCAGCAGCACCACGACCGCGGCCAATACCCCGGCGTCGGCCGCCGGGCTGGCGGCGGAGAGCTGGCTGTCCAGGAGGCGGCGGATCGCGGCTGCACCGGCCAGGCCGGCGGCCAGGCCGGGAACGATCATGCCCATGCCGCTCTTCAGCATCAGCGCGTGGATGTCGCCGCGCGTGGCGCCAAAGGACTGGCGCACGCCGATCTCGCGCCGCCGCTGGCTCGCGATCCAGGCGATCACCCCGTACAGGCCGATCATCGCCAGCAGCAGCGCGGTCGCCGCGAAGGCGCCCATCAGCGCGAGGTTGAAGCGGCGCAGGCGCGTGGTCTGGCCGGTGACCTCATCCATGGTGCGCACGGCGAAGACCGGCACGTCGGGAAAGGTTTCCTGCATGACCCGGCGCAGGGTCGGCGCGAACGCGAGGGCGTCGCCCTGCACCTCGAGCGCCAGCGCCAGATCGCCGACCGGCACCGTGCTGATCGGAAACCAGGCTTCGGCATTGGCCGGCCGATCCAGTCCCGACTGGCGCACGTCGCCGATCACGCCGATGATGGTCTTTGGCGAATCGTCGTAGATCGACACCTGCTGGCCGAGCGCATCGCCGCCGCCGAGATAGCGTTCGACGAAGGTGCGGTTGACCAGCATTTCGCTCGGAAATAGGGCGCGGCTGCCATCGTGGCTGTCGAAGGCCCGGCCGGCTTCGAGCGTGATGCCGAAGGTGCGCAACGTGTCGGGACTGGCGAAGCGGAACTCGGCGATGGCGTCTTTCGGAACCTCGCGGCCGGCGACGGTGAAGCCGCCGTTCCAGCCGCTCTCGCCGGATCCCGGCAGGGCGTTGGTGATGGCGACCGAGGTGACGCCGGGCAGCGCCGCGAGCCGACTCTGGAGCGTCGCCAGGGTCGGGTCCAGCGCGGGCTTCACGCGCGCATACCAGGCAGGAAAATCCTCGCCCGGCTGCATGGCAGGCGCGGGCAGGGAGAAGCGCGCGGTGAGCACGTGGGTGACGTCGCCCAGACCGGAATCGACCTTCGAGAGCTGGCGCAGGTTGTCGATCAGGAGTCCGGCTCCGGCGAGCAGGGTCATGGCGAGCGCGATCTCGCCGGCGACCAGCACGTTGCGTGAGCGCGCCTGGTCGCGGCCGCCGATCTGGCCGCGTGAGCCCGCTGCCAGCGCCTGCGCGGGGTCGGCGCGAGCCGCGCGCCAGGCTGGGACGAGGCCGAACAGCAGCAGGGTCAGCAGGGCGATCAGGGTCGTCGCAAGCACCACGCGCAGGTCCAGCGACGGCGTGTTGTAGCCAGGCAGAAGCTCGGGCGCGAGCCTGAGCAGCGCCGGCACGGCAATGCGCGCGAAGGCGAGTGCCGCCAGGGCGCCGGCGGCGGCCAGCAGCAGCGCCTCCGCCAGCACGGCGCGCATCAGCCGCGCACGGCCGGCGCCGAGCGCACTGCGCACGGCCAGTTCCTGGGTGCGGGTCTGCCCGCGCGTCAGCATCAGGCTGGCCAGGTTGGCGCAGGCGATCAGCAGCACCAGCAGCGCCGCGCCGAGCAGCACCGACAGCGATCCGCGCAGATTGCGGCCGACCAGGTCGCCGAGGCGCTCGACCTGGGCGCTGAGTTGGCCGTTCTCGGCGGGGAACGTGGCGGCCTCCCAGTCGGTAATGCCGCGCATCACGGCGCGCGCCTGCACCACGCTCACGCCGGGCGCGAGGCGCGCCACCGGCGCCAGCGAGTTGCTGCCGCGGCCTGCCGTGTTGGCCGGCAGGAAGGTCGGCGTCCACAGCTGTGCGTCGGCCGGATAGGCGAATCCCGGCTGCGCCACGCCGATCACCTGCCAGGCCTCGCCATTGAGATGGATGTTGCGCCCGAGGATGGACGCATCGCCGCCGAAGCGGTTCTTCCACAAGGCATCGCCGAGCACGACGACGCGCTGGTTCGCGTTCTCCTCGGTGTCGCCGAAGCTGCGGCCGAGTGCGACCGGCTGGCCGAACACGTCCCAGAAGCCGGGCGTGACCGTATAGCCGGTCAGCCGTTCCGCCGCGCCGGCACCGGTCAGGTTCAGCGTCTGCGGCACGTAGCCGCCGAAGGCATCGAAGGCCTGCCCGCTGCGCTCGGCCCATTCGCGGAACACCGGTGGCGAGACCGGGCTGAACTGCACCGGCGGCTGCTTGCGCAGCACGCGCACGATGCGTTCGGCGTTGGCGAAGGGCAGCGGCTTGAGGATCACCGCGTCATAGACGGTGAAGATCGAGGCCACCGCGCCGATGCCGAGCATCAGCGTCAGCACGGCCGTGAGCGTGAAGCCCGGGCGCGCACGCAGGTTGCGCAGGGCGAGGCGGAGATCGGCAAGCACGGCGTGCATGGCTCAGGTCCCGGTGCGCCGCATCAGGCGTTCGTCTTCCTCGTGGCGCAGGCGGTGCATGGTCTCCTCGTCGACGATGCGCCCGTCGAACATGAAGATCTTGCGCTGCGCAAACCCCGCATAGCGCGGGTCATGGGTGACCATGCAGATGGTCGAGCCGGCCTTGTGCAGTTCGTCGAGCAGGGCCATCACCGCCTCGCCGTTCCTGGAGTCCAGGTTGCCGGTCGGCTCGTCGGCGAGCAGGATCGAGGGCGCGCCGACCAGCGCGCGGGCGACCGCCACGCGCTGCTGCTGGCCGCCCGAGAGCTGGGCGGGGTAGTGCTTCACGCGATGCGCCATGCCGACCCGTTGCAGGGCCTCGATGGCGCGCTCGCGCCGCTCGGCCTTGCCCACGCCATCACGGTACGTGAGTGGCAGTTCGACGTTCTCGAACACGGTGAGGTCGCCGATCAGGTTGAAGGCCTGGAAGACGAAGCCGATTTCCCGGTTGCGGATGTGCGCACGTTCACCGGCATCGATGTCCGCAACCTCACGGCCGTTGAGGCGGTAGGTGCCGCCGCTCGGCGTGTCGAGCAGGCCGAGGATGGCGAGCAGGGTGGACTTGCCGCAGCCGGACGGGCCGGTGATGGAGACATACTCGCCCTGGCCGATGTCCAGGTGGACGTCGGCGAGCGCATGGGTCTCGACCTCGTCGGTCAGGAACACCTTCTTGATCGAGTCCAGGTGGATCAGCGTTTCGTCGTTCATGGTCGGACTGCCGGGCAGGGATGGTTCTGGGCGGGTTCCGGCAAGCGCCGGCGCGGAGACATCATTTCAGGCGGATGCGGTCGTACTGGTCCAGGGCGCTGGTGTCGGACAGGATCACGCGCTGGCCGGCTTCGAGGCCCTGCAAGATCTCGATCTGGTTCACCGAGGCCTTGCCCAGGCGCACCGGCACGCGGGTTGCCGTATCGCCGTCCGCATCGAGGCGGAACAGGCGCACTTCCGAATCGGGTTGGCCGAAGGCCGGGCGACCGACATGCAGCACGTCGGGCAGGCGCTGGATCTCGATGGTGCCGTCCACGGAAAGGTCCGGCCGTGCGCCGGGCGGGAGCGCGCCGGTGAGTTCCACATCGACCTGCACGCTGCCGTTCTGCACTGCCGGATCCACGCGCAGCACGCGACCGGCGACGATGCCATTGCGCGTATCCACGCGCACCGCCTGTCCAAGCGCGACGTCCTTGGCCTGGGTCTCGGCGATGCGCAGCTCCGCCATCAGGTCGCCAGGCCGCGCCACGCGCGCGAGGTTCGCGCCGGCGGCGACCTGCTGGCCTTCCTCCACCGGCACCTGCTGCAGGATGCCGGCGATGCCGGCGCGCACGTGCAGTGCATCGACCTGGCGCTGGCGCAGCTCTCGCGTATTGACGAGCTGATCCAGGCGCGCCTGTTCGGCTGCCAGCTGCGCGGCCATGTTGCGTTTGAACGCGGCGACACGCTGCTTTTCGATGTCCACGCGCGATTCGAGCTGTTCCAGCGTGATCAAGGTCCGCTTGTACTGCACGGCCGGGATGATGCCCTTCTCGGCCAGCGGCTTCTCCGCTTCGGCCTGCATGCGTGAGGACGCGTATTCGGCATTGGCACCGGCGAGTGCGGACTTTTCGTCGAGCAGCTTGGACTGCAGTTCAGTGCGCTTGGCCGCGAGATCGGACTGCGCCGCCGTGACGGCGGTTTGCGCGGTGAGGAGCTGCGCCTCGACCTCCGGGTTGCCCAGTTCCATGATCACGGTGTCCGGCGCCACGGCAGCGCCGGGTTTGACCACGATGCGCTCGACGCGTGCCGCCGTTTCGGCGGCGATCCAGCGGATTTCCTTCGGCACCAGGGTGCCGGGTCCGCGCACTTCGCGCAGCAGCTCCCCGCGCTTGACGGTGTCGATCAGCACGCTGCTGCGTTCGACGCCCGGCAGCGCCGGCCCGAGCCGCGCGAGGCCGATGCCGGCAGCGGCGACGAGCACTGATGCGACGGCGCCGAAGGCGAGCTGGCGGCGGCGCTTCCTGAGCTTGAGTTCCGGTCGGGCGATATCCATGGCCAGTGACAGCAGGGATCATGCCAAGCACGCCTCGCGGTTCGCCACGTACGCTCTGCAAGATAATGAAACGTTGTGGAAACAGTGAGGTACGTGCATCCACGCGCGTCCTGCCACCGGCTTTCCGGGCTGCCGTCGCACGCGTCGTTGCCCGACAGGTGTTCGCACGCGAACACCTGGGTGAACGCACGCGAACACACTGCATCGGGTGGGCTGCGCAGTTGGGCAGCGTACAGGCGCTGCGGGTTAAGCAAGTGGGCATCGTCACCAGAGGAGGCACGAGCATGCCAGCGATATCCAGGGCGCAGCAGAAGGCTGCCGGCGCGGCGCTGTCCGCCAAGCGCGGTGGAACGAAGAAGAGCGAACTCAAGGGCGCATCGAAATCGATGTACGAGTCGATGGACGAGAAGGAGCTCGAGAAGATGGCTTCCACCCCGCGCAAGGGCAAGCCCGAGCATAAGTCCGGCTCCTGAACGCCTGCCGCTGCGGGCGGGCCCATGGCCTGCCCGCAGTCGTTCAATGCCGGCTTACGGCGCTGGCGTGAGCCGCAGGTTGTCGATCAGCACGCGCGGCGCGGTCGGCTGGTCGTTCCAGGTGGCGTGGAAACGCAACGCGTCGAATGTCACGCCGGAAATCGAGAAGGTGTGGGTGGCCACGTTGTCGCGGCCGCCGAGATTGCTCAGCGTGAGACTGTCGGTGGCCACCTGGACGCCATCGAGGAAGGCATCCAGATGCAGCACGATGCCGCCCCAGGGGCCGTTCTCATAGAAGGCGGCTTCCAGGCTGGCAGCGCTCGCCGGCTGGGCCAGGTCCATGCTCGCCTGGACCAGCGCACCGATGGTGACGTTCGGACCCGGCACCAGGCTGGTGCCGAAGGTGAGCACGTTGGGACTGCTGCCGAACGTGGGAAAGTCCACGAACAGGTCCGTGGCATCCTCGATGATGAAGTCGCGGCCGACATCGTCGGGCGTGAAGGTGCTGCCGTCCGGAAACACGCCACCAATGTCGTTGACGTCGTGGTAGCTGACGCCGCGGTACAGGAACGAGGCGCCGAGGAAGCCTTCGGTGAGGTCGTCGTAGTCCGACAGCGGGGCAATCTGCTCGAAGCTGTTGGCGTAGACGTAATCACTGGCGATGGTACCCAATCCGAGGTCGGGATTGGTGGCCGCGGCGCTGGAAAAGGCCAGCGCGAGCAGCAGGGCGGACGGCAGGATGCGTTTCATCGGGGGCTCCCGTGGTGGCAGGATCCCGGGCCGTCGTGGTGCGGCGTGCCCGGGGCGCCGATCACGCTAGCGCCTCGCGCACCGGGCCGCATGCGCGAGTCGTCATGGTTGCATCAGCGCGGCATCAGGTGCAATGCAATACCTTGATCAAATTGCGGTTACTCAGGACCGCGAGCGAGGTCCGGCGGCGCTTGCCGCTCCCCGGCCAGCTCGCGTACGCGGTCGAGAAACGCGGGTCGGGTCGGCTTTCGACCCAGCGCCTGCAGGACGTCGAGCTGGACCACGGCCGCGTCGTAGTCGCGTTCGGTCCAGGTGGCCAGGCCTTCGGCGACGACGCTGGCACGTGCAAGGTCGCCCATGCCGAGCAGCCAGTGCACGTAGGCCGCGCTGGCGGCCAGCAGATCGGGTGGCGCGTGCCCTTCCTCGGCCCATTCCAGCGCCCCTTCGAAGGCGGCGCGGGCCGCGGGGACTTCCCCTTGCGCCGCGGCCAGTTCCGCCCCTGCCAGGCCAACCAGCACGCGGGCCGCCGTGCCGCCATCCGCTTGCGCCCAGGCCTGCGCCCGATCCAGTGTCGTGGCCGCCGCGGCGAGGTCGCTGCGGCCGATGCGCGCGCGCACCAGCGTATGCCAGGCGCGCGCCACCTCGCGTGAGTCGTAGGGATGCGGCGGTCTGGCCAGGACGCTGGCCGCCGCCTGCTCGGCCCGCAGCCAGCGGCCGGATTCGATGGCCGCCTGGCTGTCGAGCGCGGCAATGCGACTGAGCGCATCGGCATCGTGCGCGCCTTGCGCTTGCTGGCGAATCGCCTCGAGCAGGGCCGAGGCCGCATGCAGTTGGCCATTGGCCCGTAGTACCTGCACCACGATCAGCTGCGCGGCGCGACGCCGCTCCGGGTCGGGCACGAGGGTCGCGAGTTCGCGCAGGCGCGGCGCTTCCGTGAGGGCCGCCGGGGGATCGAGTCGGCCGAGCCTGGCCAGCGCGAGGTTGCCGCGGGCGTTGAGCTCGGCTGCCCAGGCGTGGAATCCGGCGAAGCGTTCGGCAACGCTGGCAAGGATGGGTTCGGCCTCCGCGTAGCGATCCCGGTTGAGCGCGCTGGTGCCCGCATTGAGATCGACCACGGCCAGCCCGAGCGCATCGCCGGCGGTGGCCAGTGCGATGCGCGCCTGGGCCAGGTCGGCCTGCGCTGCGCCGAAGTCGCGTTGCTGGCCATGGGCGGCGGCACGGTTGCTGTAGGCCGTGCCGAGTGCACTCCATGCCTGCGTATCGCGCAGCAGTTCGATGGCGCGATCGAGATCCGGCATGGCCGCCGCCGGGTGTTGGCGTTGCAGCGCGATGCCGGCACGCGCGTTGAGCGCGCGGGCGCGCAGCACGGGATCGGCTTCGGCCGACACCTCGGCCAGCACCTGCCCGATGAGGGCTGCGGCCGTGTCGAAGCGGCCGCGCTGGAACTCGGCGCGGGCACGCTGGAAGCGGGCCTGTGGTTGGTCGCGCAGGGCCGCAGGTGCCTGGTCGAGCAGGGCGATCGCCACGTCGGTTCGCTCTTCCAGCAGGGCTGCTTCCACCTGTTGCGTCAAGGCGTCGATGTCCGCGGGCGGCGGCGCGGTCAATCCGGAGCTGCCGGCGAAGCCGAGTGCCATGGCCAGTCGGTCGGCGGCCGTGCGCGCGGCGACGAGCGCGTTGCCATCGTCGCCATGCACCGCCAGCGGTGGGTCGGCACCGCGCAGGCTGCGCAGCGACACGCGCCAGCCTGCGCCCAGCGGCTCGGCGCGGGCCGCAATCACCACCCGGGCGGCAGCGGCGTCGGCCAGCGCCGTGAGTTGGGCGGGGTTGGTGGTCGGCTGCGCGTAGGCGCGGGTCAGGGCGACGACGTTGTCGCTTGGAACCACCGGGTGACCCGTTGCGCGCAGGCGCGCGGCGACCAAGTCCATGAGTCCCAGGCGCATCCAGGCCGAACGCGCATCGCCGGCCACTTCGACCGGCAGCACCAGGGTGGCGGCGGGTGTGGCGCGATCGACGGATGCGGCGGGTGCCGCCGGCCTGCGCGGGTTCATCAGCGCCAGGGCCAGCAGCGCGCCGGCGATCGCGACGACCACCAGGGCGGCGCCGAGCCTGCGCCGCCGCGTCCGCTTGTGCGCGGAATCGGCGACGATCGCCCGCGCGGGCGTGGCTGCGTGCACTTCGAGCGGTGGCGCGGCGCTGGTCACGACGGCTTCGACCTGCGCCACCCATTGGTAGCCGAAGCGCAGTACCGTGCGGATGACCAGCTGTTCCCTGCCCGTGTCCTCCAGCGCACGCCGGGCGACCAGGATCGTCTGGCCCAGTACGCCGTCGCTGACATCGACCTTGCCCCAGACGGCGGCGATCAGCTCGTCCCGGCCGACGGCGCGCTCGCGATGGTCGATCAGGTGGACGATGCAGTCCAGGGCCTTGGGCGCCAGCGTGACCCGCTCGCCATCGCGCAGCAGGGCGCGTGCGGCGGGGTCGAGCTGGAAGCGGCCGAAGCGGTAGGTGAGGGTGGACATCGGGAACTGCGCGTGCCGGGCCGGATCTGCCATGGTGCAAGCCGCTAGCCTGCGAACAAATGGTGGCGCTGGCAAGCGCGGCGCGCGGCTGCTCAGAAAGGCAGGTCGAGCGCCGCGCAGAGGTAGTCCACCAGGGGCGCAGTGTCGCGCATGGATTCCTCGATCCACGGCAGCAGGGCGTCCGAGCAGGCGAGGCTCGCATCGAAGGGACGCGACACGACCCAGTCCTTGCGCTTGAGGTCCCCGATCAGCGGGTGTGCGGGGTCCTGGCCCTGCGGTGCCCGCTTCAGGCTGTCACCGACGAACTCATAGCGGCGGGTGAACGCCGGTGCGCGGGTGATGCGCTGCCAGGTGGCCGGATTGTCGACCACGAAATCACGGAAGCGGCGCAGGGTTGGCGAGGAGGGATGCCAGAAGCCGGCACCAAAGAGGCATTCGTCCGCAGCGATGTGCAGATAGAACGCAGGGGCCTCGACTTCGCCGCGGCGTTCGTGCGCGAAGCGCGCCGCCTGCCAGGTCTTGTACGGCGACTTGTCGCGTCGGTAGCGCGTATCACGGTAGATGCGATAGAGCGAACCACCCTGGCGGCGCGGGTCGGCGCGGTAATGCGGGCTGATCGCGGCGAGGGCCGGTTGGAGGTCGCGGATCAGGCGCAGGTAGGGCTCGCGCACCTGCGTTTCGTAGTGGCTGCGATGGGCATCGAACCAGGCACGCGTGTTGTGCGCGGCAAGCGTGCGGAAGAAGGCGAAGGTCGCCGGGGTGAAGTAGGGCGAGGTCATCGGCGCGGCCGGCGGCGGTACGGTCAAAGCGCCATTGTAGGCGCGCGTGCAGACACGCCGGACGCGGTGCAGCGGCAGCGCGCCCGGACGGCGATGTGGGGACGGGCAGGGCGCCTGATCCGGTCACGTTTCGCAGGCCCGCGATGAGCCGCGCGGCGGCCGGCGCCGGCACTCCGGGATGACGCAGGGCGTGGATCCCGCGGAACCGGCAGGTGCGCCATGCCTGGACGCCAGCTCAGGGCGCGATGTCACGACCCCAGGCTTCCAGTGCGTCGAGCAGGGGACGCCTGGCATCGGGCAGGGAGGGGTCGGCGCGCAGGCGGGCGATGGTCTGGAGATAGTCTTCCAGGGTCAGTCCGGTCAGCGCCGTCGCTGTTTCGATGCGCTGCCGGCGAAACGCCTCCCAGCGCGCCGATTCGGTCCCATCGAGCGTGTCCGGCCAGTTGCGCGCCCGGTAACGGAACAGGAGTTCCGGGTAGCGTGGGTCGGTGAACGGAAAGTGGCGCTCCCCGAGCTGCTCCGGCGGCGTGGCGCGCACTTCCTGGAGCAGGCGCCGGTCGGCGTCGCTTGCGAAGCCGGCATAGATGGCCAGTTCGGGATCCACGGGATCTGCATGGGCCGGTGCGTGCGCGAACACGGCGTGCAGCTTGGCGACCAGGCCCGGGGCGCGGCGCAGGCGCTCCAGGTGGGCCTGTGCGCGTTCGGGATCGAGCCCGATGCGGTCGGTATCCACGCCCTTGAGCACGCCCAGCGGTGCCAGCGCGGGCGACTTGTTGGCGTGGATGGTCTTGAGTGGAATGCGCGCGACATCTTCCGGCAGGTCGGCGCGCGCGACGAACACGCGGTCGGCGATGTCTTCGGCATCGAGTTCGATCAGCTCGCCGGGGTCGGTGTCCAGGTCGAAGGCGATGATGCCGTTGGCATTGACCGGGTGCATGGCCAGCGGCGCGATCATGGCCAGGCAGCCGCGGCTGGCCGGGTAGCGTGAGGAAACGTGCAGCAGCGGCGTCATCGCGCTGGTGTCGATGAGCCTGAATACCTGCTGCTTGCGGCGCAGCCCGAAGTACCAGTCCCACAGCCTGGGCTGGCGCAGGCGGATCAGGCGGGCCAGGCCGATCAGCGCCTCGACGTCGGATACGGCATCGTGGGCGCGCGCCTGGGCGATGCCGTTGGCGCTGGCCAGATGTTCGAGCCTGAAGCTCGGCGAGCCGTCCTCGCGCAGCGGCCACTCGATGCCATCCGGGCGCAGGGCATGGCACATGCGGGCGAGATCGATCAGGTCCCAGCGCGAGTTGCCGTGCTGCCACTCGCGCTCGTAGGGGTCGCGGAAGTTGCGATAGAACAGGTTGCGCGTGAACTCGTCATCGAAGCGGATCGAGTTGTATCCGACGCTGCAGGTGCCCGGTGTCGCCATGAGTTCATGCACCCGCGCGGCAAACTCCGCCTCGATCACGCCTTCGCGCTGCATCTGCTGCGGCGTGATGCCGGTGATCAGGCAGGCTTGCGGGTGTGGCAGCACGTCCGGCGCGGGCTGGCAGAAGAAGCTGACCGGCGCGCCGATGGGTTCCAGCTCGGGCGTGGTGCGAATGGCGGCGAACTGGGCCGGCCGGTCGCGGCGCGCATCGGCGCCGGTGGTTTCATAGTCGTGCCAGAGGAAACTTGCGCTCATCGCTCGCAGCATAGCCGCGCACGATGCCTTCTGGCCAAGGGCGGACGCCGGCATCCTGCTAGACTCGCCAGCTTGCCGAAGGAGTTGCCGATGCGCGTGCCGGACGAGGACAACCTGATCTGGATCGACCTGGAAATGACCGGGCTGGATCCCGATCGCGACTCCATCCTCGAGATTGCCACGGTGGTGACCGATCGTGACCTGGTGCCGCTGGCCTCCGGCCCCGAACTGGCCATCGAGCATGGGCTGGATCGGCTGCAGGCGATGGACGACTGGAATCGCAACCAGCACGGCAAGTCCGGCCTCTGGCAGCGCGTGATCGAATCGACGGTGGGGCTGGCCGAGGCCGAAGCGGCAACCCTGGCGTTCCTCGCCCAATGGGTACCGCCGGGGCGCTCGCCGATGTGCGGCAACTCGATCTGCCAGGACCGGCGCTTCCTGTATCGCCTGATGCCGCGGCTGGAGCGTTACTTCCATTACCGCAACCTCGACGTGTCCACGATCAAGGAGCTGGCGCGGCGCTGGGCGCCAGAGGTCAGCCACGGCTTCAACAAGGATTCGGCACATACCGCGCTCAGCGACGTGCACGACTCGATCGCCGAGCTGCGCTACTACCGGCCGTTCCTGGGCCGGATCGGCGGCATGAGCGGGGCCTCCTGACACGGCGCCGGGTACGGGCGGGGAAGGTCGGATGAGTGCGCACGGCGCGGCGATGCGGGAGGCGGGGACGGGCAAGGTCGTGGCGGGCGACTATCGGTTCCTGTTCGGCCTGGTGCGTCCGTATCGCAACGCACTGCTTTTCGCCCTGGTCCTGATGCTGCTGCAGAGCCTGGTCACGCTGGTCAACCCGTGGCTGGCAGGGCGCTTCTCGACCGCCCTGCTGCAGCACGATGCCGTCAACGGCCTGCTGCTCGCGTGGTTCGCCGTGGTCGCGACCCAGAGCGTGCTGGGCTACGCGGTCGGCATCCACCTGCAGAAGACCACCGCCGACCTGATCGCCGACACCAGCGCGCGGGTCTTCGATCATCTGCAGTCGCTGCCGCTGCAATGGCACCAGGAACGGCGTCGCGGTGACGTGCTGTCCCTGCTGACGCGTGACGTCAGTCATCTTGGCTACTTCGCCACGCAAAGCATCACGCCGGTGCTGCCGCAGGTCCTGATCTGTGCCGGTGCGCTGGCCATGATGCTGCGCATCCAGCCCTGGTTCGGCATTGGCGCGGCGGTGCTGGTCGCGGTGGTCTCCATCGCCATGCGTTGGGTCGGGCGCCAACTGCGGCCTTTGGGCAACGCTGCCACCGAAGCCTACGCGCGGCGCAGCGCCATCGCCGAGCAGAACCTGGCCATGCTGCCGATCGTCAAGGCCTTCATCGGCGAGGCACGCGAATCCAGCCGTTTCGTGGCCCAGGCACGCGCCCTGCGCGACATCGAGGTCACGCAGGCGCGCTGGCATGGCCTGGTCGGTCCGGCGACCAGCGTGTTTTCGGCGGCCGCCGTGCTGGCCATGCTGTGGTTGGCCAGCCGCCAGGTCACGGCCGGAACACTGCAGGCGGGTGACCTGGTCAGCCTGCTGCTATATGGGCTGCTGCTGACCCAGCCGATGAGCGCGCTGGCCGGCATGTACGGCCAGGTGCAGTCGGCGCGCGGCACGGCGCAACGTCTGATCGGCGTGTTCCACGAGCGCCCCGAGCCGGCGGACGGGGCGTACGAGGCCCACGCGGCGCGCGGTGCCATCGAGTTTGCGGGGGTCGAGTTCACCCACGCCGGTCGCGCCCCGGTACTGCGTGGCATCGACCTCCGGGTGGCCGCTGGCGAGACCGTCGCCATCATTGGCGAGAACGGGGCAGGCAAGAGCACCCTCGTGCACCTGCTGTTGCGCTTCGCCGATCCGGATGCGGGCAGCATCCGCCTCGATGGCCGCGACCTGCGCGAGTTCAGCCTGCGCAGCCTGCGTGCGCAGATCGGCCTGGTTTCGCAGAATGTGCTGCTGTTCAACGCCTCGGTGCGCGAGAACATCGCCTACGGGCGCGCCGATGCCGACGCGGTCGAAGTCGAGCGCGCCGCGCGGGCTGCGCGGGCACACGATTTCATCATGCGCCTGCCGCAAGGCTATGACACCCCGGTGGGCGACCAGGGCATTCGCCTGTCGGGCGGGCAGAAGCAGCGCATCGCGCTGGCCCGCGCCCTGCTCAAGGATCCCGCGGTACTGATCCTGGACGAGGCAACCGCCATGTTCGATCCAACCGGCGAATCGGAGTTCATCGAGGAATGCCGGCACTTGCTGCGCCAGCGGACCGTGCTGCTCATCACTCATCGCCCGGCCAGCCTGGCGCTGGCCGACCGGGTAGTGCGGCTGAGCGAGGGGCGCCTGACCGGCAGCCCGGAAACACCCCCCGAAGAGGCAGGTGGTCGCGTCGATGGGCAGGTTGCGCCTGAGCGCGCTGGCCCGAAAACGGATGCTTGAGCGCATGCCGTTGATTGCGGCCATGCCTGCAGCGGCTTGGCGCAGCGGGAATCGACGCACCCCGGCAAGCGAGGCGCATAATAAAAATGCAATCCTTGATGAATTGCAAATATCGTTCTGCTAGGATCGAGAAATCGGCGTAAAGGATTCGTTGTGCCGATGCGCCTGGCACGACCTCGGGTCGGACGGGAGGCATCTGGGAAGTCGGGGATGCGCAGCGCGCATGGCAAATGCCGGACGTGCGAAAGGGACAGGAAGGGACAGGGGGAAGGAACGCATGGACTTTCACGTGGCGTTGATCGGTGCCGGGGCGGCCTTTGCGGCAACGCTGATCCTGCAACGTGCGCTGGCCCCGCTCGCGCAGCGCCTCGATCTGCTCGATTATCCCGCCGGCCGCAAGGATCACGTCCATCCCACGCCCGTCACGGGTGGGCTCGCCATGCTGCTCGGCGTGCTGTTTGCCGCCGGGATGGTTCTGCCCCAGGTCGGCCCGGGCGCCTGGGCCTTTGCCGTTGCCGCCGGGCTGCTGATCTTCATTGGCCTGCTGGATGACAAGTACGACCTGTCCTGGCACGTGCGCATCCTGGCGCAGGTGGTTGCGGCGCTGATGATGGTGTACTACGGCGGTGTGCGGATCGAACACCTTGGGCAGTTGTTCGGCACGGAGCGCTTCGCGTTGGGGCCGATGTCGGTGCCGTTCACGGTGTTTGCCGCGGTCGGCGCCATCAATGCGGTCAACATGATCGATGGCATGGACGGCCTGGCCGGGACGCTGGTGTTCGGCGCCCTGGCCATGCTCGGCACGGTCGCGCTACTTGCGGGCAACCATCTGGTGGCTACGCATGCGCTGATTCTTGGCGGGGCCGTGGCCGGTTTCCTCGTTTTCAACCTGCATTTTCCCTGGCAGCGCAGGGCGCGCGTGTTCATGGGCAATGCAGGCAGTGCCTTCCTTGGTTTTGCCATTGCCTGGATCGCGTTCCGCCTGGTCCAGGATGCCAGCCATCCGGTGCGTCCGGCGCTGGTCCTGTGGCTGCTGCCGGTGCCGTTGATCGACTGCCTGGTGCTGATGCTGCGTCGTGTGCGGCATGGCCGGTCGCCGTTTGCGGCCGATCGCAATCACATCCACCACCTGATGCTGGAGGCGGGCTACCGGCCGATGGGCGTGGTGCTGGCGCTGCTCGTATTCAGCGGTCTGTGTGGCCTTGCGGCGGCTGCGGCCCTGCATTCGGGCCTGTCCGAGGGGCTCGTGGTGGCGGGCTTCTTCGGCCTGTGCGGCCTGTGGTTCTGGCAGACGTCGCGCCGGGTGCGTGCGCTGGACCTCCTGCGTGCACTGCGCTACCTGGCGTGGCCGCGGGCGAGCCGCAAGCCGACGGTGGCGGGAGGCGAAGTCGACCACGTCTGAGCAGGGTGCGTGGCGCTGCCGGGATGCACGACTGCGGGAACCGGGCCTGTGGTGATTGACGCCGGGCGTTCTGATTCGTAGTATCGCCGACCCTCTCCGATGGCAGCGATGCCGGCGGCATGGGTGGTACGGCGGGGTATAGCGCAGCCTGGTAGCGCGCCTGCTTTGGGAGCAGGATGTCGGGGGTTCAAATCCCTCTACCCCGACCAAACCTTGGGATGCGGACTCGTCCGCGGGCAGTGGATTCGGCGACAATGCGGCTTGCGATGCGCCCGTAGCTCAACCGGATAGAGCATCGGCCTTCTAAGCCGAGGGTTGCAGGTTCGAGTCCTGTCGGGCGTGCCATCACCGCTGGCCAGGGGCCAGCGGGAGGCAGGAGGCCGACCGGGTGGTGCTCCATGGAGGGATCGT
>JALOBC010000065.1 GCA_023228465.1 Dokdonella sp.
GTCGCCTTCGGGGCCTTCACCCTCGGCGCGCCCTGGCAGCTCGCCTTCGTCGCGATCAAGCTCGGCACCTTCGGCCTGCTGTTGCCGATCTACTTCACCGTCTGCCACCGCATGGTGCCGTTCTTCAGCAAGAACGCGACCGCACCCGGTTATCGGATGTACCGGCCCGACTGGAGCCTGCCAACGGTATGGCTGCTGCTGCTGGGCCACCTGGCGCTCGACCTCACCCATCGCCAGGACTGGCTGTGGCTGGTGGATGTGCCGTTGGCTGTCGTGTTCGCGCTGCACTGGATCACCTGGCAGCCGTGGAAGTGCCTGCGCCCGGGCCTGCTCGGCGCGCTCTACATCGGCTTCGCCTGGCTGCCGATCGCCTTCATCCTGTATTCGGTACAGAGCCTGCTCGATTTCATGGGGCAGGGTTTCCTGCTGGGCCGCGCGCCCATGCATGCGCTGGCAATCGGCTTCTTCGGCTCGATGCTGGTGGCCATGGTCACGCGCGTGACCCAGGGGCATTCGGGCCGGCCGCTGGAGATGGGCGCCATCCCCTGGCTGACCTTCGTGCTGCTGCAGTTCGTGACCCTGGCCAGGCTCTGGGCCGAGTTCTCGCCTGATGCGGGCCTGTGGCTGGTGATCGCCGCGTTCGGCTGGCTGGTGGCCTTCCTGCCGTGGGTACTGCGATCGTTGTGGATCTACGTCACGCCCCGCCTGGACGGTCAGCCCGGCTGATCGCCTGTTGGCATCCCGCACCCACCCGCTGACGGGTGCGTACCGTCGGCACGACCCTGCGCCCGCCCACGACCGAGCCGGACTCATGGCCATCTACTACCTGGAAATCAAGTGGGTCCACATCTGGGCCGTCATCCTTTCCGGCAGCCTGTTCGCATTCCGCGGCCTGCTGATGCTGGCGCGCTCGCGCTTCACGAACCACGCGGCGCTGCGCTTTCCGTCCTACGTCATCGATACAACGCTGCTGACGGCGGCCTTCATGCTGCTCGGCATCCTGCACCTCAACCCGTTCGCGCAGGCGTGGCTGACGGTCAAGATCGTCCTGCTGGTCGTCTACATCTTCCTCGGCGTGCTGGCGCTCAAGCGCGGTCGCACGCGCGCCGTGCAGGTCACCTGCTACTTCGCCGCGCTCCTCGTGTATCTCTACATCGTCAGTGTGGCGCGCGCGCACAATCCGTGGGGCGTGTTCGCGCCGCTGATGGGGTGAGCTGCGTCGGGCGCAGGCTCGGGTCAACGCGCGGCCGCCCCGGAGACGCGGGTTGCACCGGCGCCGGTGCGGCGCGCCGTGCGTACGGAAACGAGGTTGCCGTGAGTGGCCAGCGTGCGGCCCACGACGGGTCGCAATGCGTAGGCTGGAGCGCGCCGAATCGGCCGCAGCCAGCGCTCAATAGCGATATTCGATGCTCGCCCAGGCCTTCTTCACGTCGCTGGAATAGTCATCGGATCGATAGTCGGCGTATTTGAGCAGTGCGTTCCAGTTCCTGTTGAAGGCGTAGCCGAGCGACAGGTCCAGTTCCTTGCCGTAACGGCTGCCGCCATGGTCGGCGCGGAAGTCGTGCCAGGTGGCCACCCAGGTGAAGGCACTGGCGCCGAGCGGGCCGCTCGCGCCGACGTAGCGGTCGTCGACGCCGTCCCTGGGGGAGACGCCGCCGAAGCGGTCGGCCCAACCATTGAAGGCGTGCAGGGTCGCATAGGGCGTCGAGAATCCGTAGCGGCCATCGCCGCCGAGCACTTCCTGGCCGGCCTTGAAGGTGACTGCACGCCATTTCAGGCTGCCTTCCACCAGGCGATAGTCGGCGCTCACCGAGAGCGGGTTGTTGCGCCAGTCGGACTGGTGGGCGTATTCCAGCGTCCAGCCCGGGGTCACGGCGGCGAGTTCCTTCTGGCCGGTCCAGCGCAGGCCCCAGGTCTGCGTGGACAGGGTGGCGACGTCGCGGTTCTCGACCAGGTAGCCATAGGCGGCGAGCTTGCCGAGCGGCAGCACCTGGTCGGCGTGCAGGAGGTGTCCGTCCAGGCGCCAGCGTGACAGCAGCTTGTCTGGGTTGTCGCGCCCGAACACGCGCAGGACACGATCGAGGTAGAAGTACTGCAGGGTCGGCCCGCCACCGCCGAAGCTGTGGCCAAGCGCCAGGGCATCGAAGGTCTGCTCGTTCTGGCGCCAGCCGACATTGCCGAAGAAACGCTGGTTGTCGAGCATCACCCGCTGGCGGCCCAGTGCGGCGCTCGAGGCCTCGTTGCCCCAGCGGATGAAGGCCTGGTTGAGTTCGGTGGACTTGGGGTCGGCCACCACCGGGTACTGGGTCTTGCCATTGGCCGTGCTGTTGTAGTGCTCGCCAAACAGCGGCTGCACGTGCTCGCCATCGGCATAGAGCTGCCAGCCGGGCGCGAACACCCAGCGGTAGCCGAGCCGCAGGCGCAAGGTGTGCGCTTCGGCGTCCTGTGCATACGCAGCATCATCGACGTTTTCGGTGCGATACCGCAGGTCCAGTACCGGCCCGCTGGTGGGCGCGTCCACCGGCGCCGACGTGGCACTGCCCGGGACGGCCAGCGCGAGGATGATGGCAACGGCAAGGGTGCGGCAGGGATCGACTCGCATGACGGCTCCAGGCTTGCCGGACGCAAGGCCGGCGCGGATGCAATGGGACTCCAGGCGCCCGCATCATCTCTTGACGCGGATCAGGAATGCGCCCGTCCAGGGGCTGCCGCGACCTCTTGCCGCAGCCGTTTTCCACTATTTCCAGGCCTCGTTTGACGCATGTCAGAAAGTGCGTGAAGCCCGCCGTGGACACTATTGCGCAACGCAACATCCACCTGCCCATAAAGGAAGTTCCACATGCACAAGTTGCTTCCCTTCGCGCTACTCGCAGCCTTCGGTCTGGCCGGTTGCAATTCCAGCAGCAGCCCGACGCCTGCAGCCCATGCGGCCGGCCCCCTGGCAGCAGCGTACAGCACTGGCGGCTCGGCCAAGGGCGATTTCGGCCCGCCGCAGGGCGCGCCGATCCAGGCGATCCTGACCAGCCCACCGCTGGTGCCGCCCCCGGTCAATCGGGACTATCCGGCCAAGGTCGTCGTGGAACTCGAAGTGATCGAAAAGGAAATGCCCATCTCCGAGGGCGTCAGCTACACCTTCTGGACCTTCGGCGGCACCGTGCCGGGCAGCTTCATCCGCGTGCGCCAGGGCGACACGGTCGAATTCCACCTGAAGAACGCGCCCGACAGCAAGATGCCGCACAACATCGACCTGCACGGTGTCACCGGCCCCGGCGGCGGCGCGGCGGCCAGCTTCACCGCGCCCGGCCACCGCACGCAGTTCACCTTCAAGGCATTGAACCAGGGCCTGTACGTCTATCACTGCGCCACCGCACCGGTGGGCATGCATATCGCCAACGGCATGTACGGTCTGATCCTGGTCGAGCCGCCCGAGGGCCTGCCGCCGGTCGATCACGAGTACTACGTCATGCAGGGCGATTTCTACACCACCGGCAAGTACCGCGAGAAGGGCCTGCAGCCCTTCGACATGGAAAAGGCCATCGACGAGCGGCCCACCTATGTGCTCTTCAACGGCAGCGAGGGCGCGCTCACCGGCGACAACGCGCTGACCGCGCAGACCAACCAGACGGTGCGCCTGTTCATGGGCAACGGCGGGCCGAACCTGGTGTCGAGCTTTCACGTCATCGGCGAGATCTTCGACAAGGTGCAGCCGGAAGGCGGCACCTACTGGCAGGAGAACGTGCAGACCACGCTGATCCCGGCCGGCGGCGCGGTGACGGTGGAGTTCCACACCGAAGTGCCGGGCAGCTACGTGCTGGTCGATCACTCGATCTTCCGTGCCTTCAACAAGGGCGCACTGGCGATCCTCAAGGTCGATGGGCCCGAGGACAAGTCGATCTACTCGGGCACCGAAGTCAACGCCGTGTACCTGGGCGATCGCTCCGAGCCCAACCTCAAGGCGGTCACCGCAGCGGCCAGCGCGCACGCTGCCGGCACGCTGACCCGGCAGGAGCAGATCGACGCCGGCAAGCAGCTGTTCACCGGCACCTGCTCGGTCTGCCACCAGCCCAATGGCGAAGGCATGCCGGGCGTGTTCCCGCCGCTGGCCAAGTCCGACTACCTGGCGGCCGACCCCAAGCATGCCATCGAAGTCGTCCTGAATGGCCTGTCCGGTCCGGTCAAGGTCAACGGCACCGACTACAACTCGGTGATGCCGCCGATGAGCCAGCTCACCGATGACGAGGTCGCCAATATCCTCACCTACGTGCTGAACAGCTGGGACAACCCGGGCGGACAGATCACCAAGGAGGAAGTGGCGGGCGTGCGCGCCAACGGCCCGGCGCACCCGGCCCAGGCGGAGCACTGAGCGATGCGCGCCGCGATGCTGCCCCTCACCCTGGCGCGCTGGCTGTGCGGGATCACCGCCACCATCGCCATGGCGGGCGCCATCGCGGCGCCCGCCTACCAGGCGATTCCGGCCACCGGCTTCGTCAGCGTGCTGGCGACGGAAAAGGACGCTGCGCCGGTGTCGCTCGCCGCGTTTGCGATGCGCGAGGAACCGGTCACCAACGCCGAGTTCCTCGCCTTTGTCGCGGCCCACCCGCAATGGCGTCGTGACGCGGTGCCGACCGTCTTCACGGACGCGCGCTACCTGGCCCACTGGTCCGCGCCGGAGCAACTCGGCGCAGCCGCCCTGCCCGACCAGCCCGTGACCCAGGTGAGCTGGTTCGCCGCACGCGCCTACTGCGAATCAGAACAGGCCCGCCTGCCCACCTGGCTGGAATGGGAGCGCACCGCGGCGGCCAGCGCGGACACCGACGATGCCCGCGGGGATCCTGCCTGGCGACGCAAGCTGCTCGACTGGTACGCGCAACCTTCGAGTCGCGGCCTTGGCAGCATCGGTGGCGAAGCCAACCTGTACGGTGTACGCGACCTGCACGCGCTGGTGTGGGAATGGGTGGACGACTACAGCGCGCTCATCGTCGCCCCGGACAGCCGCGACCAGGGCGATCCCGACCGCATGAAGTTCTGCGGTGAGGCGGCACTCAGCCTGCGCGACCGCGACAACTATGCGCTGCTGATGCGCGTGGCAATGCTGTCCTCGCTGAAGGCCGCCAACACCACGGTGAATCTCGGCTTCCGCTGCGCGCGGGATCTGCCCTGACGGCCCAATGGACTTCCACCACTTTCGCAACATCATTTCGTATCTGATTGATTGCATGGGGCCTTAATAATGTCACTTCGCACCCTGGTTGCACTTGTCGCGCTGGCCCTCACCTGTGTCTTGCTGGCGCTCTCGCCAAGCGTTGCCGCGCGCGACCTGCCGGCAGATTCGCTGTACCGCTTCGACGCCGCCCTGACCGACCAGGACGGCACGGCGCTGCGCTTCGCCGGCGGCCAGGGAGAGCCGCGCCTGGTCAGCATGTTCTACGCCAACTGCCCATTCATGTGTCCACTGCTGATCGACACCATCCGCCGGAGCGAGCGCGAACTGACCGCTGCCGAGCGCACACGGCTGAAGATCCTGCTGGTCAGCTTCGATGCCCGGAACGACACGCCGGCTGCACTCAGGGCACTGGCCGACCAGCGCCAGCTGGACACTCCGCGCTGGACCCTCGCGCGGGCCGAGGCGGCCGATGTGCGAAGCATCGCCGCGCTGCTCGACATTCCCTTCCGCGAGCTGCAGGACGGCCATTTCAGCCACGCGGGCGTGATGGTCCTGCTGGACGGCGCGGGGCGCGCGGTCGCCCGCAGCGACCGCATGGGCAAGCTGGATGCGGACTTCATTGCCGCGCTCAGGCAGGTCCTGGGCGCGCCCACAGGCACGCAATAGCTATCGATGAGCGCTCGCGCGTCCCGCGCCGGCCCGGCCTGCCGCCGGCATCATTGCAGCCTGCCGCGGAACACGACGCGGTCGTCCACGGAATAGGTCGCCTCGCCCTGGTGTTCCCACCACTGGCGATTGCCGTCCGCATAGCGCGCACCGGAGCCGGAAATCGCGATGGGCAGGACGACCTCCGCGCCACCGGGCAGTGTCAGCGTCACGCGATCGCTGTCACGATAGACCGCGCGCACGCTGCGACCGTCAGCGGCGACGAAGGTGGCCGTGTGGATCACGGCGACGCCGTCATTGGCCGGACCTTGCGTGGCGCAGCCTGCGGCCAGCAGCAAGGCGAGGCCGATCAGGACGGGGCGAATGGGCATGGCAATCCTCCGGACAGGGATGAGACGGCCATCATGGCATGCGCATCGGCGCCGTGGTGGCGGCACGCAGGAACCCGGGTGCCGCAGGACATCAACCCGCGCGCCGCGACGCCTCGCGCAAGCGCTTGAGCGCTTCCTGCTGCAACTGCCGTGCGCGCTCCCGGCTGATGCCGAGTTCGCGGCCGATCTCGGCCAGCGACTGCACGGGCATGGCATCGAGCCCGAAGCGGCGCTGGACCACTTCACGCTGGCGTGGTGTCAGTGCCGCCAGCCAGCCCGCCAATGCCTCGCTGTCGGGCGGCTCGGCCGGATGCTGCGCTGCATCGTCGCCATCGCGTTCGTGGATGTGCACGATGAGGGCAAGCTCGCCCGGATCGGCCGCATCCAGCGAATCCACATGCTCGTTGGCGCGAAACAGCTCTGCCACCTCCTGCACCGAGCGGCCCGTGGCCTCCGCCACCTGCTCCAGGCTGGGCGGCGCGCCAAGCCGCGCGGTCAGCTCGCGCTCGCTGCGCAGCACCTGTGCCCAGGCGCGCAGCACGTTGCCCGGCAGGCGCACGGTCCGCCCTTGCTGGGCCACCGCCGCCTGCACCGCCTCGCGGATCCACCACACCGCGTAGGTGGAAAAGCGCAGACGGCGCGCGGGATCGAAACGCTCAACCGCCCGGATCAGGCCAAGATTGCCTTCGGCAACCAGATCCATCAATGCCACCCCGCGCCCGCGGTAGGGCTGGGCCACGTGCACGACCAGGCGCAGATTGGCCTCGATCAGGCGGCGCCGCGCCTCCGCGTCGCCGCGCTGGACGCGCTCGGCCAGCGCCCACTCATCGGCCACCTCCAGCAGCGGGATCAGGCCGATCTCGCCCAGATAGGTGCTGATCAGGGTGCGCGTGCTTGCATCGAGCGGATCGAGCGGGTCGATCCTGCCGGCAAGGCCTGCGCGGGCGGCGGAATCGTCAAAGGAAGGTGCGCTCACGCGCCAAGCTTACACTGCCCGGCGCAGCCCGGCGGCACCCCGGCCGCAGTCCGCGACCCGGGTTTGCACCGCGCCCTCAACGTCGCGGCAGGAAGACCAGCGGATTCTCCGGCTTGCCGTTGCGGCGCACCTCGAAATGCAGGGCCTCGCGGTTGGTGTTGCTGGTGCCCATCTCGGCGATCACCTGGCCGGCCTGCACGCGATCGCCCTCCTTCACCAGGCGCTTGCGATTGTGGCCATAGGCGGACAGGAAACTCGGGCTGTGCTTGATGATGATGAGTTCGCCGTAGCCGATCAGTCCATCACCGCTGTACACCACCGTGCCATCGGCGGCGGCACGCACCGGGTCGCCGGCACGGCCGGCGATGTCGATGCCCTGGCGGGTACGGTCACCGGCCACGAAGGTGTCGATGACGCGGCCCTCCGCCGGCCAGCGCCAACGGATGCTGCCGACCGCCGCTTCGGCCGCGGGCGGTGGCGTGGCGGTCGCGCCGGTGGCCGCCCCCGTGGCCGCGGCCGCCGCCGGTGCAGCAGGCGCGTCCGGCGCTCCGGCCGTCGCGGCGGACGCTGCCGCTGCCGGCGCAGGTGCTTGCGGCGTCGCCGGTGACTGCGCCGGCGCGGACGGCTTCACGTCTTCGAACGGCGCAGGCAGCGCTGCAGCCGGCGGGGTCGGCGGGGGCGTGGCGGTCGGACGCGCCGGCGCTGCGGCGACGACCTGCGCCGGCGCGGTCGCGCGCGCACCCGGGTTCAGGCGGATTTCCTGCCCGACATAGATGGTGTAGGGCTCGCCGATGCCGTTCCAGCGTGCCACGTCGCGGTAATCGAGGCCGTTGCGGAAGGCGATGCTGTAGAGCGTGTCGCCGCGCACGACCCGGTGGACGCCGGCCGCCGGCTGCGGCGCACGCGCAGCAGGGCGCGGCGCGGCGCCGCTGAGGTCATCGACCGGGGCCGGGCCGGTCGTGGCGCAGGCCCCAAGCAACAGTGCGGCTGCAAGCGCCAGCGGGCGCAGTGCAATCAGGACTTGCCTTCCCATCGACACATCCTAATGGACCAGGACGAAATATAGGACCGCGGCGATCAGCAAGGCCACCACTGCCCAGCCGATCCACTCGATCCAGCGGTGCAGCGCGTGCTCGGCACGTTCGCCGCCCAGACGGATCAGGCCGGCAAGCAGGTACACGCGCTTGCCGCGGCCGACGAACATGGCCGCCATGAAGGCCGGCATCGGCACGCCGACGATACCCGAGGCCCAGGTGAAGATCTTGAGCGGTACCGGCATGAACCCGGCGATCACCAGGGCGATGAAGGCGTTCCACGGATGGCGTGCGACGTCCTCTTCGAGCTGCATGACCAACGCGTCGATGCGCGGCAGCCAGCCGAGATGGTCCAGCAGCGGGCGCAGCGCGTGGAATGCATAGTGTCCCAACGCATAGCCGACCAGCGCGCCAAGCAGCGAGCCGAGCAGGCTGATGCTGGCGATCTGCCACCAGCGTCGCGGCCGCGCCAGCACCATCGGCGCCAGCATGACTTCCGGCGCGACCGGGAAGATGATGGCCTCGACGAAGCTGAGCAAGCCGAGGTAGGGGTTCGCGCGCGGATGCGCGGCCCAGCGGATGGCGCGCTCGTAGAGCGGCGCAAACAGCTTCATCGAAGCGCGTCCAGGCACATGCCGGGCAGTCTCATCCGGTACCGCCAAGCAACGGCACGAAGCTCACCGCTCCCAGCGTTTCGGACTGCCAGCCGTCCGCGCCCGCGCGCACGCGCAGGAGCGTCTGCTGGCCCGGCGGGCCGACCGGCGCGACCAGGCAGCCATCCGGCGAAAGCTGGTCGAGCAGCGACTGCACCAGCTCGGGGCCGGCCGCCGTCAGCAGGATCGCATCGAACGGCGCCGCGTCCGGCCAGCCGAGCTGGCCATCGTCGTGGCGTGAGCGGATGTTGGCGAGGCCGAGCTTGCGAAAGCGCCGGCGCGCCGCACGCAGGAGCTCATCGATGCGCTCGACGGTGTACACCTGCTCGACCAGTTCCGACAGCACGGCGGCCTGGTAACCCGAGCCCGTGCCGATTTCCAGCACCCGCCGCGGCAGGCCGGGCCCGATCAGCGCCTCGGTCATGCGCGCCACCACCCAGGGCTGGGAAATGGTCTGCCCGCGGCCGATGGGCAGCGCCGTGTCCTCGTAGGCGCGCGAGGCCAGCGCCTCGTCGATGAACAGGTGGCGCGGCATGCGCCGCATCACGTCCAGCACGCGCCGATCGCGAATGCCCTCGGCGGCCAGGCGCTCGACCAGGCGGTCGCGCGCACGTTGCGAAGTCATGCCATGGCCGCGCGCGGCCGGATCATGCAGCGGAGCGATCATGCCACGCCCGGCATCTGGGCCTCCAGCGTCGCTACCCAGCTGCTGACCTTTTCCAGCGCCTGGTAACGGGTGAGGTCCACGTGGATCGGCGTGATCGACACGTAGCCATCGCGCACGGCGCGAAAATCGGTGCCAGGACCATCGTCCTCGACATCGCCCGGCGGGCCGATCCAGTAGATCGGTCGCCCGCGCGGATCGGTTGCGCTGACGCACGGCGCCGAGCGGTGGCGGCGTCCGAGCCGGGTCACCGCCAGACCGCGGATTTCCTCCCAGGGGCGATCCGGCACGTTGACGTTGAGGATGGTGTCGGCCGGCAGTGGATCGACCAGCAGGCGCCGCATGATGAGCAGCACCGCTTCGGCCGCACTGTCGTAATGTTCGCCCTGGTGGTTGCGACTGGCCAGCGATACCGCGATCGAGGGCAGGCCGAGGAAGCGTCCTTCCATCGCCGCCGAAACGGTACCGGAATAGATCACGTCATCGCCCAGGTTGGCCGAATCGTTGATGCCGGATACGACGATATCCGGTTCGCGTTCGAGCAGGCCGGAAAGCGCCAGGTGCACGCAATCGGTGGGTGTGCCGGCCACGCGCCAGCGGAACTCGTCGAGGCGCAGGGCGCGGATCGGCTGGTCGAGCGTGAGCGAATTGCTGGCGCCCGATCGGTCGCGATCCGGCGCCACGACGGTCACCTCGCCGACTTCGGCGAGGCGCCGCGCGAGTACGCGGATGCCGCGTGCTTCAACGCCGTCGTCGTTGCTGACCAGAACACGCATCGAGGGCTTCCTGCGCTGCATCGGCGCGCAGCGGCGCGCAGACGACCGGGTGGGAGTATGGAACGGCACATGATAGCGGATCACCCGCGATTGCCGAGCAGCGGTGCATCGATGGATGCCGGCGCGCAGGACGGACCCGTCGCTCGGCATGACGTGCGCAGCCGAAGCCGCGGGTGTCCGGCGGTGACTGGTCCGCTCGACCATGCTCGCGCGGGCTGCTAGCCTGCCCACATGCTCGAGCACGACGACGACGCGCGGCTGTTCCGTGATGCCATCGGCGAGGTGCGTCCCCTGCGCCGGCGCCACGCCGCGCCGCCGGCTCGTCCACGACCGGCACCCGAGCCGGTGCAGGCGCAGCTCGACGAAGCGCGCGTGCGCGACGAACTGCTGACCCATCCGCTCGAATGCGCGCCCGACTGTGGCGACGAGATCCGCTACCTGAAGCCCGGCCAGCCACCGCGCCTGCTGCAACGCCTGCGTCGCGGCCACTTCAGCGTGCGCGCCGAGATCGACCTGCATGACATGACCGCTGCCGTGGCGCGCGAAGCGATCCGCCTGTTCATCGCCGATTGCCGCCGCGAGGACAAGCTGTGCGTGCGCATCGTGCATGGCAAGGGGCTGCGCTCGGCCGAACGCGGGCCGGTCCTCAAACGCCTGACCGACGCCCTGCTGCGCCAGCGTGGCGACGTGCTTGCCGTCACTTCGGCCCGCCCGGTGCAGGGCGGCACCGGCGCGGTCATCGTGCTGCTGCAACGGGCCTGAAGCACGTCGCGGCAGCGCAACGCCGAGCGGCCCGCCGCCCGGCCCAGTGCGCATCACTCGCCGGGCTGGGCCTGCGGCGTCGCGAACACCGCGAAGATGCCGGCGTAGGGCTTGACCATGAAGGCCGGTGCACCGGCATAGCCATCCTGGCGCGTCCAGATGCGCGACAGCGTGCCGTCGAGGTAGAGCGCATCGGCGCAACCCAGCCGGTCGCGGAAAAATCGCGCGAAGGCATGGAAGCTGAGCGGCGCCTCGCTCACCGCAAACACCACCCGCCCGGGCGCCGGCGCACATACGCCGCTGCGCCACTTGAGGCTCTGCGAGGCGGCGTCGAAGGCCGGGTTGACGGCCCCGTCAACCACCAGCATCGGCCCGGACTGGGTGGCCAGGCGCGCGGCGATACCGGCCTCGCGCCAGGCATCGGTGGTAACGACACCGGCGTGGCCGTCCTGATCCACGTAGAACACGCCATTCGGCTGGATCGAGAAGTTGCCTGCGCCCGGCGCACCGCGTGCGGTGTTGAGCGGGCGCAGCACCTGGCCGTCTTCGACATGCAGGCCCAGCGGGCGGAAGGCATGGTCATAGATGCCGGCATTGGTCGCGAACAGCAGTTCGCGCCCGTCCGCCGCCGCCTGCTGGCGCAGCGCCTCGATACTGCCGAAGGCTGCATCTCCGGCCTGGCGCCAGACCAGTTCGAGGCGCTCATGGGCAAGGTCAACCTCGACCACCCGCAAGCCCACGCCCGCAAAGCTGGCCTGCCGCGACTCGACGGCAGCCGCCGGCAGCGCAAGGCACAGGACCGCCAGCGCTGTGAGCAGGCGAGACGGGAAGGACCAACGGATCACGCACCGATTGTCGCCGATATTGCGGCGTGGTGATGAACGCGAGCTGCCCCGCGCGGCACGCCGCGAAGTCGATTCAGTACGGCGACAGGCCGCCACGCGCACACTGCGCTGTCCGCAAGGCGCTCGAGCAGAGAGGGTCGCAGCATGCGTAGCTGGGGGCTTGTCGTCAGGACAATCATCATCTGGAGCCTGCTGCTGGTGGTCGGCACCCTGGTGTTCATCTACTCGGGGCGCTATGACATCGGCGCGGACGTCCATCACACGCGCCTCGTGGCGCAGCTGATCGGCGCGCTGCGTGACCATTCCATCGACACCCGCATCACCGGCATTGCCGTTCCGGACCTGAACGATCCAGAGCGCATTGCCGCAGGCGCCGAACACTATGACGCCATGTGCACCGGCTGCCACCTGGCACCCGGCATGACCAATACCGAGTTGCGCGAGGGCCTGTATCCGCGCCCGCCCAACCTGACCCGCTTCAGCCCGGAACCGCGCACGGCCTTCTGGGTCATCAAGCACGGCATCAAGATGAGCGGCATGCCCGCCTGGGGTCTGACCCTGAGGTTTCCCCACGAAGTCACGCGGGGGCCTGCATCTGATCAAGAACGGAATCGGGCAAGGCGTGCAGGCGGCTGAGCCACTGGGTCGTTCGCTCAAGCGGCCAGCCACG
>JALOBC010000066.1 GCA_023228465.1 Dokdonella sp.
AGGGGGATTTTCATTGCCGACAAGGAGATGACGATGGATATCGTGGGAAAGGCCTGTTCGATCATGGTGGCAGCATTGCTGTACGTTTGGGCGGCGAGTGCGCTCGCGGCACCGACTGCCACTGTCACCATGCACATGGTCGATGCCGATGGTCGGGCAACGACGATCACGCAGGAAGTCGATCCGGCCACGCTGGACTTCGTTGCCGGGCCATCGGATTCCGCAACCCAAAGCTTCGATCCGCCCGGTGCGCCCGCTCAGCCCTCGCCGCCTTCCGGACCGGAAGTGCCGCCTGAGGCGACGCGCTACGACATCCACCAGGAGAGCAACGGCTGGCAACGGGATACGCGCTTCGAACGTGAAGTCCGCTACGAGAATGGGCTGCCCAGTCCGAGCCCCTGGCGCGTCGTTCGGGATTTCCTCGAGTTCGTGGGTTGCGCGAAGATCCCGGCGTCCTGCTCGCAGGGGTAGCCTGGTTGACCGCGTAGCGCATGTACGCCCGCCACCCGGGCGGCCCACGTAGTCCGGGTGGTGCAGTCGTCAGCGTCGCCCCTTGGTCTTGCCCTGCCCTGGCCTTGCCAATACAATGCACGGCTCTTTCGCGCCCGCGGGCGGGGAAGGCTGGCAGATTCCAGAATAACTACAGAGGCATGGCCATGTACGCAGTGGTGGTTACCGGCGGTCGTCAGTACCGCGTGGCGCAGGGCGAGACCCTGCGCGTGGAGAAGCTCGTCGCCGACGTCGGCGACGAAGTCAAGCTGGACCAGGTGCTGCTGGTCGGCTCGGGCGACGGGGTCACCGTCGGCGCGCCGCTGGTGGAAGGGGCCTCGGTCATGGCCAAGGTCGTCGCGCACGGCCGCGCGGACAAGATCCGCATCGTGAAATTCCGCCGCCGCAAGCATCATCGGAAAGAGATGGGCCACCGGCAGCACTACACCGAAATCGAAATCACCGGCATTGCCGGCGCAAGCCAGTGAGGAGCTGAGCAATGGCACACAAGAAGGCAGGCGGCTCTACCCGCAACGGCCGCGATTCGAACCCGAAGTTCCTTGGCGTCAAGGTCTATGGCGGCCAGGCGGTCAACGCCGGCAACATCATCGTGCGCCAGCGCGGCACGCGCTTCCACGCCGGCGAGGGCGTGGGTCTTGGCCGCGACCACACCCTGTTTGCGCTGGTGGACGGCAAGGTCGAGTTCACCGTCAAGGGCGCCAGGGCGCGCAAGATGGTCAACGTCGTCCAGGGCTGAGCGGGCCCGCTGGACTTCGCGAGAAGCCCCGCCGCGTGCGGGGCTTTTCGTTTTGCGGCCGGGAATCGGCAATGGGGAATGCGGAATCGTTAGGGCCTACAATTCCCGGCCGCATGGCTGCCCCGGCGCCTGGCTGACGGTGCATCGCCGCAGCTTCTACCATTCCCGAATCCTGATTCCCGGCCTCCCATGAAATTCGTCGACGAAGCCCTGATCCACGTCCACGCCGGCAACGGCGGCAACGGCTGCGTCGGCTTCCGGCGCGAGAAGTACATTCCCTTCGGCGGTCCCGACGGAGGTGACGGCGGCGCCGGCGGCAGCGTCTGGCTGGTGGCCGACGAGGGAATCAACACGCTGGTCGATTTCCGCCACCAGCGCAAGTTCCAGGCCCGGCGTGGCGAGGACGGCATGGGCCGGCAGATGGCCGGCAAGAGCGGCGAGGACACGCTGATCCGGGTGCCGGTCGGCACGGTGGTCACCAACGTCGATACCGACGAGGTGATCGGCGACCTCGCCAGCCATGGGCAGCGCCTGCTGGTCGCGCGTGGCGGGCAGGGTGGCCTGGGCAACATCCACTTCAAGAGTTCGGTCAACCGCGCGCCGCGCAAGGCGACGCCGGGGGAGGAAGGCGAGTCGCGGGCGCTGCGGCTGGAGCTCAAGGTCCTGGCGGATGTCGGCCTGCTCGGCTTTCCCAATGCCGGCAAGTCCACCCTGGTGCGCGCCGTTTCCGCGGCGACGCCGAAGGTGGCCGACTATCCGTTCACGACGCTGCAGCCGCACCTGGGCGTGGTGCGCATCGGCACCGACCAGAGCTTCGTCATCGCCGACATCCCCGGGCTGATCGAGGGCGCCAGCGACGGCACCGGATTGGGCATCCAGTTCCTCAAGCACCTGGCACGCACGCGCCTGTTGCTGCATGTCGTGGACATGGCGCCCCTGGACGGCGTCACCGACCCGGTGGCCGAGATCCGCACGCTCGAGAAGGAGCTGGCCGGCTACGATCCGGAATTGCTGGCGCGCCCGCGCTGGCTGGTGTTCAACAAGGCCGACCTGCTGGCGCCCGACGAACGCGACAAGACGGCCAGGGCGATCGTCAGGAAACTCAAGTGGAAGCAGCCCTGGTACGTGGTTTCGGCGATTGCGCGCGAAGGCACCTGGCCCTTGTGCCTCGACGTCCAGCGCTTCTTCGACGAGCACAAGGCCGCGGCGGCGGAGCCGGTGTGAGGTGTGCCGCATTGTCGGCGCAGCCTCCCGTTCATCCAGGCCTGCCCTTGCAGACGAGGGCTTGAGCACGCCTTGCCCGGGGGGATCGAAACGCGTCGGGCCGCGCTGGCCGCCCTTCAGGCGCGAGGCTGCGAGGCGGGCGGCTTCGCGCGTCGGCCGGCGGCGCGCGGCGGCCACGAAAAAGCCGGCTTGCGCCGGCTCTTCGGATCACCTTGCAATGGCCGTTTCAGGACAGCGCGGCAATGTGCGCGGTCAGGCGGCTCTTGTGGCGGGCAGCCTTGTTCTTGTGGATCAGGCCGCGCGAGGCGTAGCGATCCATGACCGGTTCGGCGATCCTGTAGGCGGCTTCGGCGCGCGCCTTGTCCTGTGCGTCGATCGCCTTGACGACGTTCTTGATCGCCGTGCGCACCATCGAACGCGCGCTGGCGTTGCGCTGACGGTTCTTCTCGGACTGGCGCGCACGCTTCTTCGCGGACTTGATGTTGGCCAAGGGGTGACTCCAATAGGTGGGGCGGGAAAAAGGCGGAAAATTATGCCGGAAGCATGGTCTCGCGTCAATGTCGTCCGACGACATGCCTGGCCGAGGCCCGGCCCGGACGCGCCGGCCGGAGAGCGTGCGTGAGCGCGCCGAGCATGCTGCGCTCACTGGCGAGCGTGAGCGGAGCCACCTTCCTGTCGCGCATCCTCGGCCTGGTGCGCGAACAGGCGATCGCCTACGCCTTCGGCGCGAGCGCGGCGACGGATGCGTTCTGGGTCGCCTTCCGCATTCCCAACTTCCTGCGCCGGCTGTTTGCGGAAGGTTCGTTCTCGGTCGCCTTCGTGCCGGTGTTCACGCAGATCAAGGAAACCCGCGGCCACGCCGAACTGCGTGAACTGGTGGCACGCACCGCCGGCACGCTGGGCGGCATCCTGCTGGTGGTGACGACGCTGGGCATGCTCGGCGCGCCGTGGATCGCCGGGGCCTTCGCGCCGGGCTACCTCGACCAGCCGCAGCGCTTCGCCCTCACCAGCGACCTGCTGCGCGTGATGTTTCCGTTTCTGCTGTTCGTATCGCTCACCGCCCTGTGCGGCGGCGTGCTCAACAGTTTCCACCGCTTCGCCCTGCCGGCGCTGACGCCGGTGATCATGAACGTGTGCGTGATCGTCGGCGCGCTGTGGCTTTCGCGGCACCTGGAGGTGCCGATCATGGCGCTGGGCTGGGCGATCCTCGCCGCGGGCATCCTGCAACTGGCGATCCAGTTGCCGGCGCTGGCGCGGCTCGGGCTGCTCGTGCGCCCGCGCTGGGGCTGGCGCCACCCGCAGGTGCGCAAGATCATGAACCTGATGCTGCCGACCCTGTTCGGCTCGTCGGTCGCGCAGATCAACCTGCTGCTGGACACGCTGATCGCCTCCTTTCTCATCACCGGCTCGCAGACCTGGCTGACCCAGACCGACCGCCTGCTGGAGTTCCCGCTCGGCGTGTTCGGCATTGCCCTGGGCACCGTGATCCTGCCTTCGTTGTCCCGTCATCACGTGACCACGGATCGCGCGGCCTTCGCGCGGGCGCTCGACTGGGGCCTGCGCACCACCCTGCTCATCGCCGTGCCGGCCATGCTGGCCCTGATCCTGCTTGCGCGGCCGCTGCTGGCGACACTGCTGCAGCATGGCCGCTTCACCGCGCACGACGTGGACATGGCGACGCTGTCGCTGCAGGCGCTGGCCTTCGGCCTGCCGGCGTTTGCCATGGTGAAGATCGTCGCCCCGGCGTTCTACGCGCGCCAGGACACCATGACACCGGTGCGCGCCGGCGTGGTGGCGATGGTCGCCAACATGTTCATGAACGTGATCTTCGTGGCGCTGCTGTTTGCCTGGTGGCACCAGCCGGGCGACCTCGAGGAAGGTTGGCTGGCGGCGATCGCCAGGGTGCCCGGCCTGCACATGGGGCTGGCTTTGGCGAGCGCGCTGGCCAGCTACCTCAATCTCGCCCAGCTCTGGCTGGCCCTGCGCCGCGACGGCGTGTACGTGCGCCAACCGGGCTGGAAGCGCCACCTGGCGCGGCTGGGCGCGGCTTGCCTGGCGATGGTGCTGGTGCTGGCAGCGGGCCTCTGGTACTGGACGGGCTGGAGCGACTGGCATGCGCTGACGCGCGTGTGGCGCCTGGCGGTGCTGATCGGTGCCGGTGGATGCACCTTCCTTGGCGTGCTGTTCGCCTGCGGCTTTCGTCTGCGCGAGTTGCGCGGCGCGTGATTGCCAGCGACAGCGCTGAAGCGCGGAATCCGGCGCGTGCCGCTCCTTCCGCGGGGACGTGGCGCGTCTTTTGCTGCGTGCGGATGCACATTGCGGTTCGGCGCGGACGACTTATGTCGCTTGCTGCGGCGCAGCTATACTCGCGCGATGAACCGGCTTTGTCGCGACACCGCGGGGTCTTGTCTGGCTCCAGGCGGGAGTGTCCTGTGCGTGGGTGCATTCGATGGCGTGCATCCTGGCCATCGTGCCCTGCTTGCGCGCGTGCGCGAGCGCGCCGCGGCCCTGCGCCTGCTGCCGCTGGCGATCAGTTTCGAGCCCTTGCCGCGCGAATTCTTCGCCCGTGGCGCAGCCCTGCCACGCCTGACCAGCGTACGCGAGAAGCTTGCCGGCCTGTTCGATGGCGGCATGCAGTGCGTGCTGCTGTTGCGCTTCAACAAGGCATTGGCCGCGATCGAACCGGAGCAATTCATCGACCAGGTGCTGGTGGCCCGCTGCGCCGCGCAGGAAGTGTGGATCGGCGCGGATTTCCGCTTTGGCCATCGCCGGCGCGGCGACATTGCCATGCTGCGCGCGGCAGGCGCGCGGCACGGCTTCAGGGTTGAAGTGCTGCCGGACGTCGGCATCGACAGCGAGCGCGTCAGCAGCAGCGCCATCCGCGCGCGCCTGGCGGCGGGCGAGTTTGCGCAGGCCGCGCGCCTGCTCGGACGTCCATTCACCATCGGCGGCCGCGTGGTGCGCGGCGCGCGGTTGGGGCGCACGCTCGGCTGGCCGACGGCCAACCTGCGCCTGGGTCGGCGCAGCGCGCCGGTTGCCGGCATTTTCGCCGTGCGCGTGCATGGGCTTGCGGGCGCCGGAGCGGACGGTTGGCCCGGCGTCGCCAGCCTTGGCGTGCGCCCGACCGTTGCCGGCAACGGCGAGGCGCTGCTGGAAGTGCACCTGTTCGATTTCGACGGCGACCTCTACGGGCGCCGCATCGAAGTCGAGTTCGTGGCCAGGCTGCGCGACGAAGTGAAATTCGACGACCTGGACACCATGGTGGGTCAGATCGAGCGCGACGCGGCCCAGGCGCGGGCGATTCTGGGCGTTCCAGCATTGCCGGAAGACGCCGGATCCCGGCTTGCGCCGGGATGACGAGCGCGAGCCTCATGCAGGAAGGTGCCGGCGCGATGGGCGTCAAGCGATGTCCGCATTCGCGCGTCCCACTTCGAGCAGATTGAACAATTCCCCATTCCCGATTCCCGGCTCAGCCCCATGTCCAAAGACTACAAATCGACCATCCACCTGCCGAAAACCGACTTTGCCATGAAGGCGGACCTGGCCCGGCGCGAGCCCGGCATGCTGGAGGCCTGGGAGAAGGCCGACCGCTATGGCGAGATCCAGCGCCGCACTGCGGGGCGCGCGGATGCCTTCATCCTGCATGACGGCCCGCCGTATGCGAACGGCGTCATCCACATCGGCCATGCGGTGAACAAGATCCTCAAGGACATCGTGGTCAAGTCGCGGCTGCTGTCCGGCTTTCGCTCGCCCTACATTCCGGGTTGGGATTGCCACGGCCTGCCGATCGAGATCGCGGTCGAAAAGGAGGTCGGCAAGGTCGGGCAGAAGGTCGATGCGGCGACCTTCCGCCAGAAGTGCCGCGAGTACGCGGCGAAGCAGATCGACCTGCAGCGCCGCGATTTCAAGCGCCTGGGGGTGCTGGGCGACTGGGAAAATCCCTATCGCACGATGGACTTCCGCTACGAGGCGGACATGTTGCGCGCGCTGGCGAAGATCCTCGCCAACGGCCACGTCACGCGCGGCTTCAAGCCGGTGCACTGGTGCTTCGACTGCGGCTCGGCCCTGGCCGAAGCCGAGATCGAATACGCCGACAAGGTTTCGCCGACCATCGACGTGGCCTACGACGCGCGCGACCCGGCGGCGCTGGCGGCGAAGTTCGGTGTGGCGCTAAGCGCCGGCGACGCCGTTGCCGTGCCGATCTGGACCACCACGCCGTGGTCGCTGCCGGCGAGTTTTGCCGTGTCGCTCGGCCCGCAGATCGACTACGTGCTGGTGCAAGGCCCGGCACGTGGCGAAGGTCGCCTGCTGCTGGTGCTGGCGCACACGCTGGCCGCCGCCGCGCTGGCGCGCTACGGCGTGACCGACCTGCAGGTGCTGGGACATGCCAGCGGTGCGCAGCTGGCCGCCGAGCCGGGGGATCGCGCGCACACTCCCCTGTTGCGGCACCCTTTCTACGAACGCGATGTTCCGCTGATCCTTGGCGATCACGTCACCGCCGAGGACGGGACCGGGGCCGTGCATACCGCACCCGCACATGGCGTCGAGGATTTCCAGGTCGCCCGCGCCTACGGCATGCTCGACGACCTGGCCCCCACGGTGCTGAACCCGGTGGGCGACAACGGTGTCTACGTGCCCGGCACGCCCTTGCTTGCCGGGCAGTTCATCTGGAAGGCCAACGACACCATCCTCGCCCTGCTCGCCGAGCGCGGCGTGTTGCTGGCGCAGGCGCAGATCACGCACAGCTATCCGCACTGCTGGCGCCACAAGACCCCGGTCGCCTTCCGCACCACGCCACAGTGGTTCATCAGCATGGAAGCGGCCGGCCTGCGCGCCGCGGCGCTCAACACCATCCACCAGGATGTGCGCTGGTTCCCGGCCTGGGGCGAGGAACGCATTGCCGGCATGGTCGCCGGGCGCCCGGACTGGTGCGTCTCGCGCCAGCGCACCTGGGGCGTGCCGATCGCGCTGTTCGTCGACAAGGCGAGCAAGCAGCCGCACCCGCGCAGTGTCGAACTGATGGAGGCCGTGGCGCAGCGCGTCGAGCAGGACGGCGTCGACGCCTGGTATGCGCTGGATCCGGCCGAACTGCTGGGTGCCGACGCGGCGCAGTATGAGAAGGTCACCGACATCCTCGATGTGTGGTTCGATTCGGGTGTGACCCACTGGTGCGTGCTTGACCAGCGGTTGCCGCTGGCGCGCCAGGCAGGTGGCCAGGTGATGTACCTGGAAGGCTCCGACCAGCACCGCGGCTGGTTCCAGTCGTCCCTGCTGACCGCGACCGCGATGCACGGGCGCGCGCCCTACGATGCCGTGCTGACGCATGGCTTCACGGTCGATGCGCAGGGTCGCAAGATGTCCAAGTCGCTGGGCAACGTGGTGGCGCCGCAGAAGGTCGTCGATTCGCTGGGCGCGGACGTGCTGCGCCTGTGGGTGGCTTCGACCGACTATCGCAACGAGATGAGCGTGTCGGACGAGATCCTCAAGCGCGTGGCCGATGCCTACCGGCGCATCCGCAATACTGCCCGCTTCCTGCTCGCCAACCTGGGTACGGGCAAGCAGCTGGCCGAGGGCGACACCGCCGCCTTCGACCCGGCCCGCCACCTGCTGCCGGTGGAGGACTGCCTGCTGCTCGACCAGTGGGCGGTGCAGCAGGCCTACGACGTGCAGCAGGCCGTGCTGGCGGCCTATGCGCGCAACGACTTCCCGGAAGTGATCGCGCGCGTGCAGAATTTCTGCACCAACGAGATGGGCTCGCTGTACCTGGACATCACCAAGGACCGGCTCTACACCATGCCGGCCGACAGCCGCGGCCGGCGCAGCGCGCAGAGCGCGATGTACCGCATCGTCGAGGCGCTGGTGCGCTGGATCGCGCCGGTGCTGTCCTTCACCGCCGAGGAGATCTGGCCGCTGATTCCCGGCCCGCGTGGCGAGTCGGTGCTGTTCGAGACCTGGTACGACGGCCTTTCCGGGCTGCAGGGCACGCCGGAACAGCGCCAGTGGTGGGCCGACCTGCTGGCCATCCGCGCCGGCGCGGCGCGCCTGCTCGAGGGCATGCGCGCCACCGGTGCCATCGGCGCCTCGCTGCAGGCCGACGTCACCGTGCACGCCGACCCCGCCACCCGGGCACGCTACGCCGAGGTCGCCGACGAACTGCACTTCTTCTTCATCACCTCGAAACTGGGCTTTGCCGACCGCGAGATCAGTCCGGACCCGGCCGGGCGCGCCGACGTGCAGGGCGTGGAACTGGAAGGCGGCCAGGTGTGGATCGCGGCCAGCCCCAGCGAGGCCGCCAAGTGCATCCGCTGCTGGCATTACCAGGCCGACGTCGGCAGCCACGCCGCGCACCCGGACATCTGTGCACGCTGCGTGGAGAACGTGGACGGAGCGGGAGAGCTGCGCCAATGGTTCTGACCATCGCCACTGCCCGGGCCATTGTTGCCCGGTCCTGTGCGCCAGACGGGCGTGGCCATGGCGGGTCGCCCTGGCCGCGCCGCGCACGCAGCGCCACCCTGCGCACTCATCGCCAACCCCCGTCGTCCCGGCGCAGGCCGGGACGCAGTGCGTTTGCATCCGGTTCGCCAGCCCCGGCGCGGGGCACCACCCCGATCCGCCTGGACCGCGCGCCGTGAGCACGAAACCCAATGCCCTGGCCTGGCTGCTGCTTTCGGCGCTCGTGGTCGCACTCGACCAGCTCACCAAGCTCATCGCCCTGGCCAAGCTCGGAACGCTGGGCTCGGTCGCCGTCATCCCCGGCTTCCTCAACTGGACGCTGGCCTTCAACACCGGCGCCGCCTTCAGCTTCCTTGCCGATGCCGACGGCTGGCAGCGCTGGCTGTTCGCGGCCCTGGCCATCGGCGTCAGCGCGGTACTCGTGGTATGGCTGGCGCGCACCCCCCGCCACGACTGGCGCAACGCGGCGCCGCTGGCGCTCATCATCGGCGGCGCGCTCGGCAACCTGATCGACCGCCTGCGCCTGGGCCACGTGGTCGATTTCATCCACGTGCACTACTACGGCGAATGGAATTACCCGGCCTTCAACATCGCCGATTCGTCGATCTTCATCGGTGCGGTGATGCTCATCGCGTTCGGCTTGTTCACACCCGGTCGACGCGCCCCCTGACCGGCAGGTCCCGGCGGTCGTGGCGGGGCAGATCCCGCGCCGGGTGCGCGCCCTCGCCGACACCCGTCCGCGTGCACCGGTTCGCTACAATCGCGCCATGGAAATCCTCGTTGCCAACCCGCGTGGCTTCTGCGCCGGCGTCGACCGTGCAGTGCAGATGGTGGAGCGGGCGCTGGAAATCCTCGGTGCACCGATCTACGTGCGCCACGCCGTGGTGCACAACCGCTTCGTGGTCGAGCGCCTGCGTGATCTTGGGGCGATCTTCGTCGAGGAACTGGCCGAGGTGCCGGACGGCGCCACGCTGATGTTCAGTGCGCACGGAGTCGCGCAGGCGGTGCGCGCCGAAGCCGCGGCGCGTGACCTCACCGTTTTCGACGCCACCTGTCCGCTGGTCACCAAGGTGCACCTGGAAGTGGCGCGGCACGGCAAGGCCGGGCGCGACCTGGTGCTGATCGGCCACGCCGGGCACGTGGAAATCGCCGGCACGCTGGGCCAGTGGCATTCCGCCTGGCGCGGCCGCACGCACCTGGTGCAGACGATCGAAGAGGTGGCGCGGCTGGCCCCGCGCGACCCTGCGCAGCTCGCCTACGCCACCCAGACCACGCTGTCCCTGGATGACACGCGCGCCATCATCGCCGCCTTGCAGCAACGCTTTCCCGCCATCGTCGGCCCGCGCCACGACGACATCTGCTACGCGACCCAGAACCGCCAGGATGCGGTGCGCCGGCTGGCCGCCGAATGCGATCTGGTGCTGGTGATCGGTTCGCCGGCGAGCTCCAATTCCAACCGCCTGCGCGAGCTGGCCGAGCGGGCAGGGCGGCCCTCCTACCTGATCGAGCGCGGCGCCGACCTGCGCCCCGAATGGCTGGCCGGCTGCCAGCGCATCGGCCTCACCGCCGGCGCTTCCGCGCCGGAAGCGCTGGTCCGCGAGGTGATCGACCACCTGCTTCGCGCCGGCGCCCAGGGCGTGCGTGAGCTGGACGCCGAAGCGGAGAACATGCACTTCGCGCTGCCCAGGGAACTGCGCGCCACGGTGGGGTAGGCGCGGCGGGCCACCGCGGTCGCGGCTTCGGCTGGCGCAACCCCGGCGGGCGCCGTGCATGCGGCGCGCCTGTGCGGCTGCGCGCTCCCGGCGTGCCCAGGCGGCCGCTGGTCGGCAGTTTCCCGCCACCCGTTCCCTGCCGGCTTGCAGCCCCTGGGCCGGGCGGGCAGGCTGTACTTGGGACGCTGCCCGTGATGCGTTCGGATGGGGAAACAGATGTCGAAGCTGCCGGATCGAGTTCCGTGGCGCGCCCGCGCAGACATGCTGGGCGTCACACTGCTTGAATTGATCATCACGGTGGCGATCGTGGCGATCCTGGCCGCCATCGCGCTGCCCAATTTCCGCGAGTTTTCCTTGCGGATGACGGTCAGGGAGCACACCAACGACCTGATCGGCGCCCTCAACACGGCACGCACCGAGGCGGCCAAGCGCGGCCGGACGGTGGCGGTCATTGCCAACGGCGGCAACTGGAGCGATGGCTGGCAGGTGGTGGCCGCGAACGAAACTGCGGCCGGCATCGTGCAGGCCACGCCCACGTCACCGGGTGCCGACGCCAGCGACTGCGACGGCTACATGGACAGCATCAGCAGCATGCCGCTGTGCATGCGCTATCGGCCCGTGCTGCCCACCGGCTATACGGTACTTGGCAAGGGCACGGGCGCGAGCGCGAGCGACACCCAGGTGGTGTTCGGCGGCACCGGAGCATTGCGTGACGCAACCGCCTTCGATTTCAGCGTCTGTCGCCCCACCGCCGATGCGGATCCCGCGCAGTCGC
>JALOBC010000067.1 GCA_023228465.1 Dokdonella sp.
CGCGCATGGAAAGGCCTGGAGCAGCACATCGGCGTCTCCGTGGTGCACCCGCTGATGCTGGAAAACGGCTGGGAGCTGCGGACCGATTTCGACGGCGCGACCGGTGATCCGCTGTACGGCTTCGACAAGCTCTACCAGCTTTACCTCAAGGCCGATCCCCACTACAGCGGGCGGGTCACCGTGCCGACGCTGTGGGACAGGCAGCGCGAGACCATCGTCAGCAACGAGTCGTCCGAAATCATCCGCATGTTCAACCGCGCCTTCGACGAAGTCGGCGCGCAGCCCGGCGACTACTGCCCCGACGATCTGCACGCCCAGATCGACGCCATCAACGAAACGATCTACGAGCACGTCAACAACGGCGTCTACAAGGCGGGGTTCTGCACCAGCCAGGCCGCCTATGACGAGGCGGCGACAGCCTTGTTCGAGACGCTGGAGGATCTGGAGCGGCGCCTGGGCGAAAGCCGCTACCTGCTCGGCAACACCCTGACCGAAGCCGATCTGCGGCTATGGACGACGCTGGTGCGCTTCGATGCGGTGTACGTGACGCACTTCAAGTGCGACCGGAAGCGCATCGTGGACTATCCGAACCTCGACGGCCTGCTGCGCGACATCTACCAGATGCCGGGCGTCGCCGAAACCGTGCACATGGATCACATCCGCCAGCATTATTTTCGCAGCCACCCGACGATCAATCCGCACGGCATCGTGTCGATCGGGCCCATCCTGGACTTCGACGCGCCGCAAGACCGGGGTCAGAGTCGACCTTTCTAGGTCGCCTCGGACAGCATTCGCTCGGTGCCAAAAGTCGGTTCTGACCCCGGTTTTCAGAACTTGTGCGTCAGGCGCACATACAGGTCGCGGGCGACCCGCGCGCGGGTGTCTGCGGGGTACGCCAGTTCGCGGCGTTCGCGCACCCGTGCTTCCATCGAAGTCTTTTCCAGGAACTGCCACTGGTACCTGATTTCCAGGGCCTTGTCGTTGGGGCGATAGTCGGGCGAGATCAGCCAGCCAGCCTCGGCACGGCCGATGGCCACGCCGATATTGTGCCTGGGGGCGAAATCGTACACGCTGATCTGCACCTGCCACGCCAGCCCGCCCGCGTCGCCGGTGCCGCCGGTTCCGGTGACTGCCGCTCGCGGAGTCTGCACGGCATGGCCGATCTCGGCACCGGTGACCAGCCTGGGCCCGTTGCTGCCGAGCGGCCATTCCGCCGCGATCCGCGCATCGATCGTGACGTAGTTTTCGCGCGCTGGGTGGTGTATGCCATCCTGGGCCAGGCTGTCCGGCATCCAGGTCAGCGACAGCATCCGCTGTGTGACCGGACCCCAGCGCTGCTTGTTTTCCAATCCGAAAAACAGCGTTGCACGGCTGTTGCCAGCGCTGAAGTCCAGCGGCGCATAAGCGACACCGCCGCTGCCCTTGCGGTCCCGGTACTGGCCGACCACATGGCCCCGCCAGCCGCCCGCGACGGGCACATCCAGATGCACGCCGTCGGTCCAGTTGATGTCGGTGTTGGGGCTGTCGTTGCGGTCCAGACCCTTGGACGCCACCCCGGGTACCGTGAACGCTGACTGGAACCGCCCCACGCGCAGCCGCAACCCGTCTTCCGGAGCCCGGTAGCCAAAATAGGCTTCATCCAGGGTGATGTCGCCGAATCTGGCGCCCACGCGCGTGGGCGCGTAGCTTCGCAGGTACACGTCGATGCCGTTCTGCGCAGTGCTGAAGCGGCCCGCCACCCGAGTGCGGAAGGTCCAGCCTTCGCCAAAGCCCCGTTCGAAGGCCAGCCGGGCGCGTGCGTTGAACGCGTCCCGGGCGAATTCGGTGCCGTCGCGAGCAGTCACTTCGCTGGCGAAGTAGCCGCCACGCAGATCACCGCTGACCTTCCAGCCGGTCGCGTGGGCGGGGGCAACGAAGCTGCTCGCGACACCGGCGGCAGCCAGCAGCAACGCGGAACCGAGCGCGATGGGGCGCCGCGCCGGGTGGACCGGGCGACCTGGCAACAGGGAAGACATGGGGATACCTCGAAGCGTAGAAAGAAGATGGAGAGCGGGCACGATGCAAGGGCCGGGACGCACGGATCGCATGGATCGACCCGGGTGATGGATGTGCGCCGGACAGCTTGCACTGCGCCGTTTGCGGAGCATCCCTGACGCCCGTTCGATACTTCGTCAAGTTCGAAAGAGGAGTTTTCCATGAAGGAAGAATCCGTTGCGGAACCGGGCGGAACAGCATTCACAACGGCCACACGAGCAGCAGCAACGGCATGCCGATGGCGACTACCAGCACCTCGAGCGGCAGGCCCAGTTTCCAGTAATCACCGAAGCGGAATCCGCCGGGCCCCAGGATCAGGGTGTTGTTCTGGTGGCCGATCGGGGTCAGGAAGGCGCAGGAGGCACCAATCGCGACCGCCATCAGGAAGCTGTCGGGATTCACGCCCAGGGTTGCCGAGATGCCGAGTGCGATCGGGCACAACACCGCGGCGGTGGCGGCGTTGTTCATCACGTCGGACAGGAACATGGTGGTGACCAGGACCACGGCCAGCGCAACGACGGCATGTCCCTGCGCGATGGTATCGACCAGAAACCGCGCCAGCAGGCCGGCCGCGCCGGTACCCTGCATCGCGTCGGCGACCGGGAGAAGGGCCGCCAGCAGGACGATCACCGGCCAGTCGATGGCGGTATAGATTTGCCGCAGCGGCACCGTCTTGAGCACCATCGAGGCCAGCACGCCCAGCGCAAATGCAGGCGCCACCGGCAGCAGGCCCAGGGTGACGATGCCGATGGTGGCCAGCATGATCAGGCCGGCGATGATCGCCCGGCGCTTGTCCGGGATGCGCAATTTGCGCTCGCCCAGCGGCACGCAGCCGCTGTCGCCCATGAACGCGCTGACAGCCTCCGACGCGCCCTGTACAAGCAGGAGATCCCCGGAGTTCAACTTGAGCGTTCTCAATCTGCCGCGCGGCGGATACCCCTCGCGCGATACGGCCAGCAGGTTGAGGCCATAGCGGGTGCGAAGCTGCAGGTCGCGGGCCGATCGCCCGACGATGGTCGAACCGGGCAGGACCACCAGTTCGCGCAGCACGATGTCTTCGCTACGCTTGCGGCTCTGCTCGTCATCACCTTCATCGGCCGCGTCCTTCCCCGCGCTGGAACCTTCCCCCTTTTGCGCGGGGGTGGTGGGCGCGTCGGCAGCGGGCGGGACGAGGACATGCTCTTCCAGCTTGATGCCGAAGACCGAAAGCGTTTCGGCCAGCGCCTCGACATCGGCCTGCAGCACCAGGATGTCCTCGGCGCGAATGCGCCGCCCGCCATGCGGCACGGTCATGCGCACCTTGTTGCGGACCAGGCCGATGATCTGCGCGTCCTTGTCTTCGATCTCGCTTTCGAAGGCGCGCAAGGTCATGCCCACGGCCTTGCTGCCTTCCGGTACGCGCAACTCCGTGAAATACGATCCCGTGTCGAATCCTTCGCCGGTCGAAGGCTTGCGCGCCGGCACCAGCCTCCAGCCGAGGAGGGCGAGAAAGATCACCCCCGCCACCGCGACTGCCACGCCCACGGGGGCAAAGTCGAACATGGCGAACTGCCCCAGCCCAGCCTCGGCCCGGAAACCCGAGACGATCAGGTTGGGCGGCGTGCCGATGATCGTGGTCATGCCGCCAAGGATGGTGGCAAAGGCCAGTGGCATCAGCACCTGCCCGTGCGTCAGGTCCAGCCGGTTTGCCAGCTGGATCGCGATCGGCATCAACAGCGCCATCGCACCGACATTGTTCATGAACCCCGACAGGGCCATGCCCAGCCCCATCAGCGCAAGCATGCTGGTCAGCCGTCCGGCATTGCGCGGCAAGACGCTGCGCGCCAGCCAGTCCACCGCGCCGGTGTGTTGCAGCCCGTGGCTGAGGATCAGCACGCAGGCCACCGTGATGACGGCCGGATGGCCAAATCCTGCAAAGGCGTCTGCGCTCGGGATCAGCCCGGCGATCACGCAGGCCAGGAGTGCCGCCAGCGCCACGACATCGTGGCGCAACCGGCCCCACAGGAACAGCGCCAGGGTGGCCGCCAGGATGGCGAAGATCATGCCCTGGGGCCAGGTCATGAGGTCGGCCTGGTGAAGATCGATTGCCCGGCCCGGCGCGTCGCAAGCGCGTCGCATTTGGCCGCTGGTGTCGCGCGCGGCCGTGTTGCACGCGGTGGCCGCACGGCGCCATGGGCTGCGCCCGACAAGGCAGCGGCAACGAAAACGAATCCATCGGTCACGCAGGCGGGACGGTACGCACGCCGCTGGCATGCCGGTCGTCCAGGCTCGGCTCCGCGGCGCGTAGCCGCTGGCATGTTCATCCGGGTGCGCTCCGCGCGGGTCGTTGGAAGACTGTGCCGAAACGATGATCGTCGACCCGGCCCCAGGTATCCAGAAGTTCCCGCATCGTCAGAACTCCTCGCTCGGATGCGCCCTGCGTCGCAAGGACGCGCTGGCCAGGACAGGCGCGCGCGTTCCGGCGCAACGGCAGCGTTGCAACTCCAGTCGCGTGTGTCCACCGGGCAGCGCGGCCAGGGATTGCCGTCGGCAACGGTCGCCGCACGCCGGGCGATCCATGCAGACGCTGCCGCGCGTGACGGCCGGGCCGCGGTGGCACGCGTCTGCCGGTCAGCGCCGCGGACTGACGCGCCAGACGGTGTTGGAAAGGTCATCGGCCACGATCAGGGCGCCACGCGGGTCCACCGAGACCCCGACCGGGCGGCCACGGGTCTTGCCGTCGGTGCCGCGGAATCCGCTCACGAAGTCGACCGGCGGTCCGGCCGGCCGGCCGCCGAAGAACGGCACGAACACCACCTTGTAGCCCACCGGGTCCTTGCGGTTCCAGCTGCCGTGCTCGCCGACGAACGCGCCTTCGGCGAACGTCTCACCCATCGCTGCGGTGGAAAAGGCCAGGCCGAGCGCCGCCACGTGCGCGCCGAGGCTGTAATCCGGGGTGATGGCGGAGGCCACCTTTTCAGGGTTCTGCGGGCGCACGCGCGGGTCGACGTGCCTGCCCCAGTAGCTGTAGGGCCAGCCATAGAAGCCTCCCTCGCGGACGGAAGTGAGATAGTCGGGCGGAACGTCCGGGCCGAATTCGTCACGTTCGTTCACCACCGCCCACAGGACGCCGGTCCCCGGCTGGATGGCAAGTGCGGTGGGATTGCGCAGGCCCGTGGCGTAGGGTTTGTGCGCGCCGGTCGCGGCATCCACCTGCCACACCATTGCGCGGTCGACCTCCGCATCCATCCCGCGCTCGGTGATGTTGCTGTTGGAGCCGATGCCGACGTACAGGAACCGGCCGTCCGGGCTCGCGGCCAGCGCCTTGGTCCAGTGATGGTTGATTGCCGACGGGAGGTCGGTGACCTTGACCGGCGCTCCACTGGCCTTGGTCTGGCCATCCTGGTAATCAAAGCGCACGAGGGCATCCTGATTGGCAACGTAGAGCTTGCCGTCGACCAGCGCCAGTCCGTAGGGCGCGTTGAGATCCTCGGCGAAAACCGTCCGCTCCTGGTAGCTCCCGTCACCGGCGCTGTCCCGCAGCAAGGTCAGGCGGTTGCCGCTCTTGACCGCCGTGTTGCCCTTGGCCTTGATGCGCCCGGCGATCACGTCCTTCGGTTTCAGTGCCGGTGCCCCGCCGCCGCGTCCTTCGGCGACCAGGATGTCGCCATTGGGAAGTACCAGGGTCTGGCGCGGGATGTTGAGGTCGGTGGCAATGGCGGCAATCGTGTAGCCCGCCGGTACCGTGGGCCGCTGGTCGCCCCACGCCGCCGGCCTGGCGATGGTCATGCTCGGCAGCAAGCCGCGCTGCGGCGCCGGGATCGTCGGATCGGCACCGTACTTGACGGGGTCGGAGTCGTTTTTGCCGCATGCCACCAGCAGCGTGGTCAGCGCAATGCTCGTCAACAGGCGTTTCATGCTGCATCTCCCACGCGGACAGTGGAAAGTCCTGTCCAGGCCGCCGCGCATGCCAGCACGGCGACGATCACCGACAGGATGAGGCTGGTCGGCATGATCGCCCAGGCATCCTTGGCGTGTTCCAGCGCATTGATGAAGCCAAGTACCCAGGTGGCGAGCAGAAGCAGGAAATAGGCGAGCGCCCGGTTGGCGCGGCGATCCGCGCGGAACAGGTCGACGATCGCCCACAGCAACGCCAGGCCTGCGAACACCAGCGCACCGACGATCAGCCAGGAGGCAAAGTTGCTCCACTGGATCTGGTAGCTGCGCGCATAGGCGATGTCGCTGAGCAGCGCGCCCAGAAACAGCGGAACGGCTCCGGCCAGCAAGAATGCATGCAACGGGTGGATGACTCCCCGGAACCCCGGGGCCGTGGTGACAGCCATGGCGGTGACTCCTGTTGTGCAGGGCGCGCAAGGCGCAGCTCCACTATGTATTCGCCGCCCGGGACAAGGCGGCACCGAGGCAGCACGGCGCGCAAGCGCGGCACGTGCGCATTGTCGCGGATATGGCAATCAGACGCGCGTCCTCCTGCGCGCGCCGAGCATGCTTCGATGGATGTCCAGGTCGCTGCGATAGCATACGCATGCCGCTGCCTCCAGGCCGACCCGATCGAGGACCGTGATATGCCCGCGCGTATAGGCAATCAGCTCTTGCGTCCGCAGGCTGTGGGCAGCGGCCGTGATGCCAACGCGTCGCACGCCGAGCATCAAGGCGAGCAGTTCCTGGGTCATGTCGAAGGCGTCGGCATGCGCGCGGTCCTGGATCATCAGCAGCCATCGCGCCAGTCGCGCCTCGACCGTATGGAAGCGCATGCAGGCTGCGGTCTGTGCAAGCTGGACCAGAATCACATGGATGTAGCGATGCATGACCTGACGCAGCGCCGGGCTGGTCGCCAGGTGTTGTCGGAAGGTCGAAGCCTTGCACCGCAGGCTGGTCCCGGAGCCTTGCACCAGCGCACGCAGGTGCGCCGTGTCGATGCCCAGGGCCAGCGAATGTCCGCACATGCCTTCGTCGCCGATCATGCCGACTTCCAGCGTGTGACCATCGACGGTGATCAGCTGGGACACGAAGCTCGCCATGGGAAAATGGACATGACGCGTCCGTTCACCGGGTTCCCAGACGAGACTGCCGGCGGTCAGTTCGGCCAGCGTGCCATCGGCGAAAATGCGCTCGCGGTCGCGGGACGGCAGCAAGGCCAGCAATTGATTGCCCGGGTTCGCAGGCAGCGGGGCTGACATGGATTCTCCGGTAAGGGCGGGGCGCAATCCCGCCAGGCAGCGGAAGGGTCACCGGCGGGGTCCGGCGCGGCGGTTGCGGCGAATTGCCAACCGCCCGACCCGAGTGGGTCGAATGTGACAGCCGGTGCGCTGGTTGTCTGTCCGGCAACGCACTTAGTGGAAAGTCAGCGCTGCGGGCATGCGTGCATTGCGGGTTACTTGCTGCGATCTCCGATGCTGCGGGACAGTTCGCTTTCCCAGGGCAGCAGGCGCACGAATTCCTGCCTGACCACCTCGTAGCATTCGCAGGCCATCTGCTCCAGGCGCGCACGATCACGCACGCGGATGCGCCCCCTGCTGTAGCGGATCACGCCGGCGCGTCGCAGCTTGCCGGCCGCCTCGGTCACGCCTTCGCGACGAACACCGAGCATGTTGGCGATCAGCTCCTGGGTCATGATCAGCTCATTGGAAGCCAGTCGATCCAGGCTCATCAGCAGCCAGCGACACAATTGCTGATCGATGCCGTGGTGACGGTTGCACACCGCCGTCTGTGCCATCTGGGTGAGCAGGGCCTGGATGTAGCGCAGAATCAGCTGCTGCACCGGTCCAGCGAGGATGAACTCCTCGCGGATGAACTCGGCGCGCATGCGGTAAGCGTGCCCCGCGCTCTGCACCACCGCCCGGCTGGGCGTGGTGGCACCGCCCATGAACAAGGAGACGCCGACCAGACCTTCATTGCCGACGATGGCGATCTCGGCCGATGCGCCATTCTTGAGGACATACAACAACGAAACAATCGAATCCACCGGGAAGTAGACCCACGGTTGTTCCCGGCCAGGTTCGTAGATGACGTCGCCGAGCTCAAGCTGCACGGGCGCGAGATCCGGCGCGACGCGCGTCCACTCGGCAGGCGGAATTGCCGCCAGCAGGTGATTGCGCCTTGGATCAGGGACCATTTCGGTCATGACAGGCCTCGCTGCCGGGTGATCAGCCAGGATCGCTGCATGATCACGATCCCGACCCGCAGCGTGCGCTTCGTGCGCGGCAAGTGTTCGCCAGCGCACACAGGGTTCATCCTACCCCTGAAAACGGCCGAATGTGCGGCGCTTCGTGGGACCACCGAGCGAGCAGCACGCACGAACGCCGCGAACCATCGCTTGCACGAATGCGCATCCCCGATATCGACGCCCGCAATGTACGCCAACGCACAGACCCGGCGGTAGCGCCGGGCGATGCTCACCGTGCAACGATACATACGTGAGTGATGGATCCCGGCACGGGTCGGGATCAAGCAAAGGGAGAGGGCGACATGTACCAGGACTGGCAGCGCAGTGCCGACGGGCTCCCCCGCGAAGGGCAGCAGATCGAGTTCATCCTGGACTACCGCAACGTGGCCCTGGTCGGCACCTACACCCGCCAGGCCTTTCACACCCACTGGGCGGAGTATGGCGTCGAGCGCGTGGGCAGCTGGCGCGGCCTGACTCCGATGCGAGAGAACACCCCCGGTCCGGAATCGGGCAGGGCACTTGTTGTACTGGGCGCCCTGCAATCACCCCAGTGATGATCCGTTGCCGACCGCAGGGTCGTTCACGCTGCCTGACCCCGCGCGGTTCCTCTGCAAGCTGCGCAAGCATCGGACACTGCCGTAGCGACAATTCAGCCCCAGGGCCGAGCGCCTGACATCGCAGCTTCCGACATCGGTGACGGAGCGGAAAGCACCCGCGAACAGCGGGCCCGGGCGGCACGGCAAGCAGCCATCGTTGGCGGAATTTGCCTACCGGCTCCGCCGCGTGGTGGCGCGATGCATGAGCGGACACGTGCCGCGTGCGATGCGATGTCGCATGGCGGTGACGGAATTCCGGCAGGATGCACCGCAATCAGGGTGCGCCGGCGGCGCTCGAAGTCAGCTTGCGGATGCTGTCGATCCCGCTATGGCGCATCGCTGCGCGCGTTCCAGCCCCCGCCGAGGACCTTGTAAAGCGTCACCCGGTTGGCCTGTTCGGCCAGTCTCGTCGACACCACGCCCTGCTGCGCGGCGTACAACGTCCGCTCGGCAACGAGCAGGTTCAGATAGCTGTCGCGGCCGGCGTCATAGCGCGCCTGGGCCAGTTGGTGGGCGCTGGTTGCTGCGGCAAGCAGGGCTCGTCGCGCGGCGAGCTGGTCGCTGAGCGTCGTGCTCAGGGCGAGCGCGTCGGCGACCTCGCGAAACCCGGCCTGGATGGATTGTTCGTAGCGCGCGAGCGCAATGTCCCGGTCGGCGGTGGCCACGCCCAAGGCTGCACGCAGGCGGCCGCCCTGGAAGATCGGCACAGTGACATGCGGGGCGAAGCTCCACACGCGGGTGCCGCCAGCGAACAGGTCCGACAACTCGGTACTGGCGGAACCCACCGAACCGGTCAGACGGATCGACGGGAAGAACGCGGCACGCGCAGCGCCGATGTTTGCGTTGGCGCCGAGCAAACGGTGTTCGGCTGCCATTACATCGGGCCGGCGAAGCAGCACCTCCGAGGGCAGGCCCGCAGGCAGCGCACCGATGCCACTGACCTCGCTGACGAAGGATTCCGGCTGCAGGTCCGTCGCGATCGGGCCGCCGACCAGCAGGGTCAAGGCGTTGCCATCCTGCGCGATCTGTCCGGCGAAGTGCGCGACATCCGCGCGTGCAATCTCGACGATGGTGCGCGCCTCGCTGACGTCGAGCGCGGATACCGCGCCGAGTTTGAAGCGCTGCCGGGTGAGATCGTAGGAAGCCTGCTGGCTGTCGAGCGTGGCCAGGGCGATGCGTCGCAATTCCTGGTCGGCGGCAAGCGCGAGCCAGGTGTTGGCCACCTCGGCGATCAGTGCCAGCTGCGTGCTGCGTCGGGCTTCTTCGGTGGCAAGATACTGCTGCAACGCCGCCTCGCCGAGATTGCCCACGCGGCCGAACAGATCGAGTTCGAAATCGGCGATGCCGACGCCGGCCGTGTAGGCCTCGTTCACCCGTGCATCGCTACCCGTGCGCGTCAGCGCGGCGTTCGCCGACAGCGAGGGCACGCGATCCGCGCGCTGGATGCGGTACTGCGCACGCGCCCTTTCGACGTTGAGCACCGCCACGCGCAGGTCGCGGTTGTTGTCGAGTGAACGCGCGATCAGTTTCTTCAGGCGCGCGTCAACGAAAAAGTCGCGCCAACCGATGTCGGCGGCCGGTAGGGGCAGCGACGATGTATCGACCGACGGGTCCGCCGTTGCCGGCGCGGTGGCGGCAGTCGTCGGCGGCAACGGCCACTCGGCGGCGATCGCCGGGTCGGCGGCGGGCACGCGCGGTTCCAGGTTCACGCAGCCGGCGAGGAAGAGCGCCGTCAACAGCGTGAGCGAGGTGATCAGCGCCCTGCTCATGGGCGCTCTCCAAGCGCGGTGTCCGCATCGGGCAGGACCGCGTCGGCGCCGGGGTCGGACTTGTGCTTGCGTTGCACGAAGAGCTTCTCGACCACCACGAAGAACAACGGGATGAAAAACTGGCCCAGCGCGGTGCCGGCGATCATGCCGCCGAGCACGCCGATGCCGATCGCGCGCTGCGCGCCGGAGCCGGCGCCGCTGGACAGCGCCAGCGGCAGCACGCCCAGACCGAACGCCAGCGAGGTCATCAGGATCGGCCGCAGACGATCGTGCACCGCGGCCATCGTCGCCTCGATGAGTTCCATGCCATTTTCAACGTTGGCCTTGGCGAACTCGACGATCAGGATGGCGTTCTTGCTGGTCAGGCCGACGGTGGTCAGCATGGCCACCTGGAAGTAGATGTCTCGATCCATACCGAACAGGATCCCGGCCAGGGCCGTGCCGAGGATGCCCAGTGGCGCCACCAGCAGGACGGCGGTCGGGATCGTCCAGCTCTCGTACAGGGCGGCCAGGCACAGGAATACGATCAGCAGCGACAACGTGTAGAGCAACGGAGTCTGTGCGCCGGCCTGGCGCTCCTGGTAGGACAGCCCGGTCCATTCGATGCCGAAGCCTGCGGGTAGATTGGCGGCCAGCGCTTCCACTTCATCCATGCCGGCGCCGGAGCTTTCACCCGCCGGCGCCTCGCCCTGGATCTGCCGGTGCGTGTCAAGATAGTTGTCGCCTGTTTCATGCAGCCAATCGCTTACTTTCCGGCTCTCGTTCCGGAGTACCGCACGTTGCCGCAAGCATGTCGCG
>JALOBC010000068.1 GCA_023228465.1 Dokdonella sp.
GGGCGGCTTCACCCCTTCACGAACCACATAGCCCGTGGTCCAGTACTGCCACAGCACGTCGTCGCATTCGTTCTGGTAACGGACGATCTTGTCGCGAAGGTGAGGCGCAACCTTGTTCGGGTTGATCGAGTAGAGCCAGGCGGCCAGCTTGCGCAGGGGAATCGCCGTCATCTCGCGCAGCCGGCCATCCTCGGCGACCGTTGTCATTACAACAACGGACGAGCCGAACTTCTCGGCCAGCTTTCGATACTGGGTGCCCCAGTCGAGGCCCACGTTCTCAACGATCGGGCGCATGACCACATGCGGCTCGCCGCCGTGGTCTGCAAGGACAACTGTGTCTTCGTGGAAGGCGACCGGCAGCAGTCGGTCAGGGGCCGGAGTGTGAGAGGCCATGATGTGCTCCTTTGTGCGGTTTTAAACTCCGCAGCCCCCGACCAAAGGGGCGGGCGGAACCGAGCGGGTTGGTCGACCGGCACAAAGGAAACCGGCAGGGCTTGCGCCCTCCCGCCCGGCCCGCCCATAAGGGCGACACCGAGCGCGCATGAAAAAAGCCGCGACAGTATAACGGCGCGGCTTCAATGCGCCTTTGTGACCGGGCGACCAAGCCCGCACGCTGCTTGTCTGACAGCGATGGCCGAAGCATAGGGGCGAAGTTCGGGGCGCGTCAAGATGAAAAGCGAACCTAGAAGCGCTCTAATGTCATAATTAGCTTATGTTTTGTAAGGACCAGCGGATGAAATCTCTCATCGTTATCGCAGCGCTTTCTGTTTCGGCATGTGCAACCTTCCCAGACAGCTACCAGCCTGTTCCCTCTGACGTCACGATCGGATCACCACCTCAGAATCCCGAAGCGGCTGTGCGTGAGCATATGGAAGACGTTCTGAGAGATCCCGATAGTGCGAAGTACAAGATCGAGTCGGTTATCAAAGCGTATGCCCACGAGCCTTTAAGTCATGGCGGCAAATTCGCTTGGGCAGGACACAGGATCGACTTCTCGGTAAATGCGAAGAACGGTTACGGCGGCTACACGGGATTCAAGCACTACATCGGCCTCTACAGCGACGGCAGAGTCAGCCGTGTGTATGAAGCCGGCAATTCTCCGTGGGTTTTCACAACGATTCCCAACTAGCCATAAGATGCTGCTCTACGCTTGGGAGACACTCAATGAAATCAACCTTCATCGCCACCGCAGCTCTCGCTGTCGCCGCATGCGCGACTCCAACCCTACAAGCTCCCCCTCAGAACATGGAGTTCGGTCAACCTCCAGAAAATCCAGAGGCGGAGATCCGGGCTTACATGGAAATGTCGCTGAAGGACCCAGAGAGCGCGCGCTATAAGATTGAACCGCCATATCGCGCCTATGCGAATCAAAGCCCGCGAGACGGCGGCGTTTTTCTTTGGCATGGCTATCGGGTTGATTTCTATATCAACGCCAAGAACTCCTTCGGTGGATATACGGGGTTCAAACCATACTTCGCGATGTTCAGAGACGGGAAACTTGTCAGCGCTTACCCGGCTGAAAGTTCAACTTGGGTGTTCACCACCGTTCGCGAGTAGTGACAACGCCTCGCGGAGGTCCTAGAACACCCGCCGCACCGGCAACACCGCCGCGAACTCACGCACCTGCCCGTCGCTCAGCACCGCACGCGCCACCACCAGGTAATCCGTGCCCACAACGCCGCCGGACACCCGCTGCAGCACCTTGGCCCCCACCGCCACAGCAGCGCCGGTCAGCATCGCCGAGGCGGCCTCGTCCGAGCCCGTCAGCACGTCCACCGATGAAAGCCCGGCACTTGCAACCGTGACTCCATCCGGCAGCTCGGGACCAAAGTCGAAGGTCAGCGTAACGGCTTCACCCGCCCGCTTCGGAAAAAACCGCGCTACTGCCATCGCTTCACCTCAAACCCGCCTGCGCGGCCAGACCGGGCCGCAAATCCGCCGACACGCGCTGACTGCACCCGCTGGCGCGCCGACTCGATCAACACCAGCGCCTCTGCATCAACCGGCGCAGCACTGCCGGTCGCCTGTGCGGCACCAATCGCGCCCACATCCACCTGCACCACCAGGTACCCAGCGCCCATCGCTTGAGCAAAGCCCGCGCCGGTGAGCACAACCGTTGCCGCCACCTGTGCAGCCCCTTGCGCCTGCGCGCTGCCGCTGCCGGCCAGCTCGCCGGCGCTGCCTGTATCCAGAGTCGCGGCGCCCTGTGCTTGGGCTCGACCAGCGACCTCGAGGCGCACCTGCAACGTCAGCGCGGCGCTACCCAGCGCCTGAGCGCTACCGTATGCGGCCAGCTGCCCCGCCTCGCTGCCAGTGATCGCGGCCGTGCCGCTGGCCTGCGCTGCGCCCTGGGCGAGCGCGGCGAGCTGGGCGGCGAGTGCGGCGTTGCCTGCGGCCTGAGCTGCACCGGCGCCGGCGCGCAGGATGTCTGCAGACAGACCGGCTGTGGCAGCGGCCTGTGCGAGGCCTGCGGCTGCGATGGTGACGCTGGCGACCTGGCCGGCGCTGCCGGTTGCTGTGGCGGCGCCAGATGCGGCGAGGCTGCCGGCGGTGGCTGCATCGGGCGTGGCGGTGCCGGTGGCTACGGCAAGGCCCAGAGCGGAAAGGGCGATGTCGATGCGCGGGGCGGCACTGCCGGTTGCGGTGGCTGCGCCGTCTGCCGCGATGGGCGCGGACTGGGCGCCGGAGAGCGTGCCGCTGCCGCTGGCCAGGGCGACGCCGACGCCGGCCAGGGCGATGGAGGCGGCGAGCTGGGCGGTGGCGGATGCGGTGGCGGTGCCGGCGGCGGCGATGGCTTGCTCGGTGCCGGCCGTATCAAAGAACGCCGGATCGAAGAAGCTGCTGTCGAAGAAGCTCATCGCGTCACCACGGCGTGATGATCAGCCGCGAGCGTTGCCGCGTCGGGGCCGACGCGGGACCGAACGCTGCGGCGGTGAGAATATGCCGCCCAAAAAGAGCAGTGTACACAATGTCGCCCGTACTGCCGTTCGTGGTCTTGACTCCCTCCGCGATGCCGAACGAAAACGACCCCTTCCCGGCGGAAAATCCTAATGCGGCGCGGCGAGTCCAGTAACCGCCGGGGGCAGTTGTCGTATCGGTCGCGCCGGACGCAGTGCTCGGGTCGCCCGCAGAAACCTCTCCGACAGTAGAGTTGAACCCGCGAGCGGCAAACGTGAAAACAATGTCCTCCGCATCCGCATCTACACCGCCGACGAGTCTGTTGTCAGTGGTGTCGACGTTTAGCTGCGCCCCGCTATCCTTGAGTGCGAACCCAGCCGTGCTCCGGTAGGCGGTCATCGTGTAGTAACCACCAGCGGTATAAACGCTGCGGGCGACCCCGGTGTCGACCGTGCCGCCTGGGTGAATGCGCCACATTACGAGCGAGTACGGGTATCCACTTGCGGCGGTCGAAACAACCTCCGGGGGCGTCCAGTTGATCAGCTCCCACCCATCCGGGATCGTCAGCGTCTCCGCGCCCGACAATAGCGGCGATGAGCAGATCGCCAGCGACAGCCTCTGCTGGCGGGGACCTAGTCAGGGTCGCCTGAGTCGTGAAGCGCGTGCTGACAGTGCCCGCAGCGCAGGATCCCGGAGAATACGGCCTCGCTCTTCGGCGTCCCTCCTACGTTCCTCGGCGCCCGCGCCCCCATCATGGTCGCAACACGCTCGAATTCGTCTGACGTCACGATCCCAGCGTGCGACGGGGTCACGATCAGCTCACCGCGGTCAGTCCAGGACACGCACCCCATCATCGCCGGATTGGTCAGCACGTTCGCCACCGTCCCCTTGCTCCAGTGAGACCCGCGACGCAGCAACCCGGCGGCGTTGAGGCGCTCGCTGATGTCCTTGCAGCCTGATCCATCCAGGTACCAGCCAAACATGGTCCGCACGATGACCGCCTCGCGCTCGAGGACGGCCAGCTTGCGCCGTTTCCCCGCTGGCACTACCTCGAAGCCGAACGGTACCTTGCCACCATTCCAGAAGCCGTCCGCGGCGTTCTTCGCCATGCTCCGCCGCGTGTCCTTCGCGATCGTGCGCGAATACTGCTCGTCGATCACCTCGATGATCGCCTCGGTGAGCCAGGCATCGTCGGTATCGCCGAAGTCCTGCGACACATACACCAGCCGCGTGCCCAGCCGCTGCAGCGTCCGCTTGTGCAGCGCCGCGTCAAGCCGGTTCCGCGCGAATCGGCTCGTGCTCCAGCAGACGAAGAAATCCACCCGGTGCTGCTCGCAATACTCCATCGCCTCGAGGAAGGCCGGCCGGCGCGTCGTTCGCCCAGAGATGCCTTCGTCCCGAAACACCTTTACCACTCGCGCCCCCAGCGCGCCGGCCTTGGCCTGGCATTGCTCGAGCTGGCTTTCGATCGGCAGGCCGTCTTCCGCCTGCCGGACGCTGCTCACCCGCACATAGACCACCGCGCGGCGCTCGCGCTCGCCCTTTGCCAATCCGCCCATACCCTCTCCCCTGTCGCCTGCTGCAGCCACCCTATCGGCGCCGCATGATCTTCGCCACGTGTTTTTCGTCCAGCGGCTCACGCAGATTGCGTGCGACCGCGCGCGCCACCTGCGCAACACCCATCCCCCGGTCCGCCAGGGCCTCGATGTACCGGTTCCGCTGGAAGCGCAGATACGCGTCATACCGGCGCAGCTTCGGCATCCGCTGCCCGCCGTCGTGCAGCAGGCTCTCGTCTGCCGATAAGCGCCGCCACACCTCCAGCCACGCATCAAACCCGACCGTCTCCGCAACCATCAGCCAGGCCCGTGGCAGACCGATACGCCGCAGGTCTTCAAATCGAGGATCAGACGGAGGGCAAAAGTTCTGAGTGCCGCACATATCCAGGTACTCACCCCCCGCCCCGGGCGAGGGCCCAGGCGCCTGCCGAGCCCCCACCCCGGCGTCGACCGCAGGGCCGAACAGGTCACCTTGTGCAACTTCGCGCGCTGTAGTTCGCTTTTCACGCATCGCAGCCCCTCGAAAGCCCAGTGCCGGCCGTGCATGAAGTTCGCAATTCGACAGACGACGAACTAGCGTCCCGCAACCACGTTTCACGCTTAGCCCGGTATTGCTTACATATTGGGGAGCCGCACGACCGCCCGGCAGCGCCCAGGGTTCTCCCGTCGCGGCGGTCGCCGACTGCGCGTTGCGCCCCGCAGATGCGACGAAGTTGGTCTGGCATGGCTATCGATGAAGGCATGGCTTACCTCTTGTTGATGGCGTTGAGCAGGTCGGACACCGGGGTCTTCATCTTCGCCAGCGGGTTGGCCTTGTCGAGCGTGCGCGTGAGTTTGCGCATGGCCAGGTGCTGGTAGATGGCGGTGTTCTTCGGGTCGGAGTGGCCCATCAGGTTCGCGGCCGTGACGGTGGGCACGTCATCCTCGGCGAGCTCGGTGCCGAACATGTGCCGCAGGGCGTGCGGGTGCGACACCTCGGGTGGCAGGCCGATGCGGCGGCCGTAGGTCTGGATCATGCGCAGCACGCCCTTGCGGCGCAGGCGGCGAGCCTCGCCGATGTACTCATGCGCCGGCACGCTGGTGTTGCGGGTGCTCACGAACAGCACCTTGTCGCCACTGGGCAGCGTGCGGTCGATATCGGCCAGGCCCGGGTGCTGCATGTACAAGCGCAGCAGCAGATCCGCCTGGGTGGGGATCGGCACCTGGCGTTCCTTGCCGCCCTTCTCCACCGTGCGCAGGGTCAGGCGCTGCTCGCCATCGACCACGGCCGGCTGCACGTTCGACTCGTTGAGCCCCACCAGGCCCGACACGCGCAGGCCACAGCCCATCAGCAGCGCGATCATGGCCGCGTCGCGCACCCCCTCGAATGTGCTGTAGTCGGGCGCCCACATCAGCTGCTCGGCGTGCGTGAGGGTCATCACCCGCGGCAGGCGCCGGCCGATGCGCGCATGAGCCACGTGCTCGGCCGGATTGCCGCGCACCAGCCCGCGGCTGGCCAGCCACTTGTAGAACTCGCGCACGGCCGACACGTGCGTCTTGCGGCTGAGCGGATCTCGCAGACCCCGGTCGTACAGCCACTTGCCGGTGAAGATCACCAGCTGGTCGTGCGTGGCCGAGAGGTGATCCTGCTCGCCCAGGAACTGGCCAAGGCGCGACAGCGCGAGGCCATACACCTGGGCCGTTCTCGGGCTGCGGCCGCGGTTGATCTGCTTCCACTCGATGAACTCGGCGATGTGCTGTTGAAGGCTCGATGTCATGCGCTTGTGTTCCGTTTCCCCGGGTCGGTAGGGGCAATTCTCTGGTGGATGATGGACGCCGACCAATTTACACCGCAAGTCATTGATTTAACTAAAAACTCAATCCACCAAACAGCGCGTATCAAATACCCGTTTTGATGGAATGGTTTTTCTATGCAATTCGCAACTGATGGATTTCGCGCAGAACTGATGGACCCCTCTTTCTCTCTCTCTTCCTTGTAAATAAAGAGAAAGAGAGAGATATGGGGCAAGAATGGCGGAAATGCCGTTGATGTAGAGTTATCCACAACTGATGGAAGCGGCGGCGCAACTGGTGGAAAACGAAGCCGGACTGATGGGCGGCACCCTCTCAAAAATCAAAGACTTACATGCGGCCATGCGGTGCATCCATCAGTGCGGCGGGGATTACCCGCCAACCTTTTCGCCAAACAGGCCCGGAGCCCAAAAAAACCCCGCCCGAAGGCGAGGCAGAAACAGGTGCATCCATCAGTCGAGGGGCGGCAGAGTCATGCCCGGCCGCCCCCTCCTTCCTTGCCGGTGTTGGCCGGCCGTTAATACTCGTGAGGGGTGCGGGGAACGCCCGCAGAACGCGAGCGCCCCGCGGTCGAGACCTTATCCAGGCCGGCCGCTGGCCGGCGAGGGGGTGGATGTGCTGGGAAGGGCAGCCAGGCGCTCGTCACACGCCTTGTCGAGCTCCGCCGCCCACTTGCTGTTCGGCGTGGGCGGGTCTTCCAGCATGTCGAGCAGCAGACCCGGCCGATGCGCCCGAAGTAGCCGGTAGCGGGCCGCGTCGGCCTCCATGGCGCTGATCTTCGGGTGGATCTCGAGGTGATCTGCGTCGGGGTCGACAACCTCGTTGCTGGGGTCCAGCAGAACCGCCATCCCCCAGACCACCCGGAAGAGGGAGCCGCGGAGCGCGAGTTCGCGCACCTTCTCGACTACCGCGCGCAGGTCCGCGGCCGAATCCATGTCCAGGAACAACTCTTCGTCGTCGTCGCCGAAGACCAGCGCGGGTCGATATCGGTTCTCCAGCGCGCCGACGATGTTGGCGATATCCATGGCGACGTCGATATCGCTCGCGGTCGCTTTTGCCATCTTCATTTCGAGTCCTCCACGCGCTTGAACTCGATGACCCACACCCAGGGGTTTGCGTCCCACGATCCGGGGCCGTTGATCTTCTCCCATAGCGTGCGGTAGCTCAGAACCGGCGCGGTGTCCTTCCCCTCTGGAAACCAATGCCCATCGCGCTGATAGTTTCTCCATGGGCCGCCTTCGAACTGGCCTTCAATGCCCTCTGATTTCGCGTCCGCCGCGTTGATTTCACGCAGCCGCTCGACGCGGACGGCGTTGATCTCGAGCGTGATACGGCTGGCTCGGCGCGGCATGTGGATAGACGGGCGCCATTTGTGGCAGCCGATGAACTCGTTGTCTGCCCGGTACGCGATCGGCGTCGCGCGGCTCTCAAATAACGGTGCGTCACGGAATGGCGCCGTGTCGAAGAACGTCTCCTTAACCCACAGCCGGTCGCCGGGCTGGCCGTAGGGGCAGAACGCAGCGGCCAACGATGGCAAGCGCTCGATTGCAGCATCCATAGACGGCCCCCAGTGCTTGATATGCTGCGGCTTGACCCCCCGCCGCGTCTGCGTCTTCGTGCCTTCCAGGATCGCGCGCACCATCGGCGCCGAAAACAGGATGGGTCTCTCACGCATGATGTTTCCCCTCCGCCACTTCGCGCACCCGGTCGATGGCATCGTCCAGGCTCGCGTGGCGCGAATCGCTTCGGAACGCACCGGTGGGCGTGCGGCGCAGGTCGACGTACCAGAACCCATCCGGGGCCATGGAAAGGCGCACAGCGGGCGCGCAGGGGGCCAAGGCGCGCCCCTCGCCCGGCAGCAGCACCGCAGCGTCCTCCGCGGCACGAACGGCCTCGGCCTTGGTCACGTGGTACGTCATCGCGCACCCTCCGGCGGCAAGCACGTCCAGCCGCGAGCGGAGAGCAATGCCGCCGCCTCCGCTTCTGCTGCTGCCGCCTCTGCTGCAGCGAGCCGCGCCTGCCACGCGTCGATCTTGCCAACCGAGCTGCTCCACACTCCCCTCTCGTGGACGACCTTCCCTGTCAGAAGGGGGTGTTTCAGCATGCCCCACACCTGCTTCGAGGTCAGGTCGAGCGCGCTGCACAGCTCAGCCGTGCGAATGGGCCCTTCGCCGGCGATGTGATCGATCAGTTCCTGCGTCCGCGAGTAGCCGTCGCGCAGCTTCGGCATCCCACTTTCAATCTGCAGCCGTCGCGCAGTGGCCGCGGAGCCCATGATGTAGTCGGCGATCTTCATTTCCCCACACCTCCAACCTCTTGTTTCGTCTCAGTCGCCGGACCTTGCTCTGCAGTTGGCTCGGTCAGCTCCAGGTAGATCAAGAGCGTGTGCGCAGCTTTCTTGATGTCCAGCCGCCCGCCCTTGTCTGCCTCCCTCGCCAGATAGGCAACCGCCGTGCCCTTCGCAAAGCCCTTCAGCTCTTCGGGCGTCAGCCACTTGTGGAGCACTTCGAATGGCTGGTAGTGACCGAGCCTCTTGTAGTGGTCTCCACCCTCTTGCGTGCTCAGTGCAGAAGTTCGTTCGTTCATCGCACCTCTCTCCTCAGATCTCGCTCTCAACCTGTCGATGCACATACACCCCGAAGCCTTCCAGCTTCGCCAGGCTCACGGCCGCCAGCCGTGAATACCGCCTGCGGACCATCGTGTTGCCGATCGTCCGCTCCACCTCGCCGACGATCACGCCGGCGTGTTCCATCTGCTTCTTGAAGACCCGGTCGCTCTTCACGGGCAGGCTGTTCCAGAAGTCGCGCAGGGCGCTGGTGGTCTGCATGTGGTGCATCACGTCGCTGGTGCGCAGGCAGATCACCGCCTCTTCGGCGCCGTGCTCGTTGGTCACGGTGTCGAAGCAGTACGGGCCCTGGTAGCGGCCGGCGGCCAGCTCGCCGGCAAAGCGCTCCATGATCCACACCCACGGGTGGCGGTCGGCGCTGGTCTGGCTGATGTGCTCGTTCATCTCGCGCTGCAGATCGCCCAGGAAGTCGCCGTGCTGCCAGTTCATCCCGCAGAACTCGGTCAGCAGCCCCCAGGCCAGCGCGATCGCGGCGTAGTTGCCCACCATGCGCACCGCGCCGTTGTCGGCGCCGCTGGCGCGGCTGCCGCGCATCAGGCGCTCGCAGGTGTTCTCGTACATGCGGCGCACGTGGCGCACGTCGGCCGCGGCCAGCCACTCCAGCCATGCACGCACCGGGAAGCGCGGCAGATCGTCGGGGATGAGCTCGCCCTTGATGCGCAGGCTGGCGCGCACGATCTTGCCGGTGAGGCTCACCACCGGTACGTCCTCGCCGGCCAGAAGCACCGGGGCGCTCAACAGGTACTCGACCATGTCGCTGCCGCGGCGGGTCACCGTGTACTGGTAGCTCTCCTGCAGCAGCGCCACGGCCGCGTCGATCACCTGCTGCTTGCGCGCGCTGATCTCCTCCCAGCCCACCGGGTGCGCCGTGTGGCTCACCGACGTCAGCAGGCGAAAGTCACTCTGCGTCGACTGGCCCGACAGCATCGTGAAGGCGATCGCGCGCTCGAGGCGCTTGATCAGCGTCGACTTGCCCGCGCCCTTGTCCGCCTGCAGCACCATGTGCGGCCAGAAGCCGATGATGGTCTTCAGGTGCCCGCCCAGCGCCCACACCAGCAGCTGCGCGGCCGCGTTGGCGCCGAAGGTCTTCTGGAAGGCCTCGATCACCTTGCGGCCCTGGTCGGGCGTGCCGGTGGGGAACGTAAGGTTGTGGTAGGGGCACTGCTTCTCGGGCTCCTGGAAGTAGCAGTCCGGGCCCTCATTCACCTGCAGCCGCCCCTCCTTCCAGCACAGCCCCACGAAGTTCGCCGCCTTGCGCGCGCCGATGTGGGCGGCGTTCTCCAGGATGTTGACCATGCGCAGGAACTTGCTCTGGTCCCACACCGGGCCGAAGCGCTTCCACAGGTCGATGTTGTGCAGCTTCTCGTCGACGACCGTCTTCCGCAGCAGGTTGGGGCCGTGGCGGGTGGTCTGCACGCTCACGCTGAAGCGGGTCGAGGGCATCGTCTCCTCGTCGCCGTTCATCGTGGCCGTGGCGCTCTGGATCTGCACCCGGCTGATCGCCGCCACGCGAAAGCCCGCCAGCTCCTTCACGTCCATCTTCGGCGCGCCGGTCGGGTCCTCGGCGTCCTGCTTGATCTCGCTCACATAGCTGGTGAAATCGGGGCGCACCCGAAACCGCCAGTACATCGCATCGTGGTGAAACGGCAGATACACCCGGCGCCGGCCCTGCTGCTTGCGGCTGAACAGATCCTCGCGGCCGCCGTCGCCCGCCATGCCGGCGATCAGCCACGGCTCCAGCTTCCACAGCGCCCGCTTCAGCGCCTCGGGACCCTCGGCCTTCAGCAGGTCGTTGACGTCGTTGATCTCCTCGGGCTCGCCCCAGTCGGTCATATCCACGAAGAGGCAGGCCACGTCCAGGCCGGTCAGGCGCTCGTGCAGCGTCCAGGCGGCCTTCATGCCCGCGCAGTAGCCGTCCTGCCCCGGCGCATCGTTGTCCGCCACGATGATCGCCAGCTTGCCGCGCATCCATCCAAGGGGGATGTTGGCCGCGTTGCCCGTGCCGCG
>JALOBC010000052.1 GCA_023228465.1 Dokdonella sp.
ATCGTCCAGGCGCCAGAATGAAAACAGCGCGAACAGCGCCAGGACGATGACCCCGAACGCCAGCGGAACGGTGTGGATCGGGATGGCCAGCAGCCAGGCGACGATGAGGATCGTCAGGCTCTGGCCGGCGACGGCGCAAAGGCGCAGCCATGCCAGCGTCTCGGCCAGGCGGCGGGCGCGTTCGACCGTGTCACGGCGGGCGGCAAAAAGACGAACCATCCGGCCATTTTGCCATCGGATGCAACTGTCCGCTGCCGGCGCCGCCCGCGCGAGCGGCTTCGGCCGCGCTGGCCTGCCCGCGCAACATCACGCCCACGCATGCGGCCTCGTGGGAGCGGCTTCAGCCGCGCTGCCTTTCCAGCGAGCCGCAATGCCCCGCACAATCGTGCCACCTCGTCGTCCCGGCGCACGCCGGGACCCAGTGCCTTTCCCCCAGGCGGCAGCCACGCACCCCGCGACGTAGCGAGCCATTCCAGGCAAGGGCATCGGGACTGAAGTCCCCCCACACACTTCGCTGTGACCCGCCTGCTGTCGTGGATGGCTGCCGCGGGAAGGTACAGCTGTGGCAGCGGCTTCGGACGTGCTGCACTGGCCCAGGGAAAACGCGGCCTCAGGCCAGCGGCAGGCGGATGGTGACTTCCAGGCCGCCGTCGTCGCGGTTGCGCGCGCCGATGCGGCCGCGATGGCGTTCGATTGCGCGCTGGGCGATCGCCAGGCCCAGGCCGGTTCCGCCACGGCCATGCGTGCGCGCGCTGTCGGTGCGGAAGAACGGCTCGAAGATGCGGTTGATATCGGACGGGCGCACGCCGGGGCCATGGTCACGCACGCTGATTTCGGCCTCGCCGCCGACGCGGCGCAGGCGCACGGCGACCGTGCTGCCATCGGCCGTGTGTGCCAGCGCGTTGCGGATGACATTTTCGAACGCGCTGTGCAGGGCCTGGAGTGAACCGGTCAGGCGCAGCCGTTCGCATTCGGCCAACACCACCTTGCGCCCACGCGGCGCGCCTTCGTATGCGGCGTTGGTGATGATGTCCTCGAGCAGGGTATCCAGGGCGATGTCGTCGTTTGGCGCGTGCGGGGTCGTTTCCAGGCGCGACAATTCCAGCGATTGCGCGAGCATGGCTTCCAGCCGGTCGGCCTCGCGCTCGATGCGATCCAGTGCGGCCTGCGTTTCGGCCCGGTCGCCGTCGCGTGCCAGCTCGAGTGCCACGCGCTGGCGTGCCAGCGGCGAGCGCAGCTCGTGCGACACATCGCGCACCAGCCTGCGATGGCTGTCGATCAGGCTCTTGATGCGTTCAGCCATGGCATCGAATTCGGCGGCCAGGGCGAGCACTTCGGCGCTGCGCCCGAAGCGCAGGCGTCCGACGCGCGCGTCCAGGTCACCCTCGGCAAAGCGTCGTGTCTGGGTTCGGATGCGCGTCAGCGGCGCGGTGATGTACCAGGCCAGCAGCAGCGCGAACAGCGCGCTGGAGATCACCGCAAGGCCGAGGTTGGTCCAGAACCAGTTCGGGCGCGGTGAGAGCAGGCGCGAGAGGAAGGTACTTTCCAGTGCAGCCACGATGGTGTAGTCGGGACCACCCCGTGCGCGGATCTCGCGGGCGCGGATGCGCCCGTCCGTGCCGCCTTCGATGCCGCCGTGCCTGCCGGCGGCATCCGTCGCCGCCGTGCGGATGCCCGGCGCCGGCGTGCGGCCGAGCAGCTCGTTGCCGTTCGATGTGAACACGTAGATGTTGATGGAGCCGAAATCGCTTGCCGCGCGCAGCCACTGGCGCGTGCGGTCTTCGCCCTGGTGGCGCAGCTCGCGCGCCGTACGCGCGATCAGGTCGTCCATGCGCGCTTCGAGCCGGGTGATGCCCAGGCCCGGGATCTCCTCGTTCTGGAAGCGGTTGGTGGCAACCCAGCCGAAGGCAATCGAGGTGCCGACGGTGGCGATCCAGATCATGGCGAAGATGCGCCAGAAAAGTCGCTGCATCATGGCTGCGGCTGGGCGCGCCGGGCCGTTCCGGGCGCCTGCCTCACGTGTGCTCGTCCAGGCGACGCAGCAGGTAGCCGCTGCGGTGGATGGTGGTGATCGGCGACTCGCCATCGGGCGCTTCGCCGAGCTTGCGGCGCAGGTTCGACACGTGCACGTCGATCGAGCGGTCGAAAGGGCCGAGTGGTCGCCCGAGCACGGTCTGCGAGATGCGTTCCTTGCTGACCACGCGGCCCGCTTCGCGCAGCAGCAGCACCAGCAGGTCGAACTCGGTGGCGGTCAGGCTGACCGGCGTGCCGTCCACGCTGACGCTGCGCGAAGCGGCGCGCAGCCAGATCGGCCCGTTGCGCAGGTCGGTCAATGCCTCGCTGCCTTCGCCGCGTGCGCGGCGCAGCACGGCGCGCAGGCGCGCGGCCAGCTCGCGCGGGTTGCAGGGCTTGGGGATGTAGTCGTCGGCGCCGAGTTCCAGGCCAAGGATGCGGTCGATGTCCTCGCCCAGCGCGGTGAGCATGAGTACCGGCAGCGCCGATTCGCGGCGCAGTTCGCGCAGCGCATCCAGGCCGGAACGGCCCGGCATCATGATGTCCAGCACCAGCGCGTCGAAGGCCTCGGCGCGCACGCGCGCCAGTGCGTCGTCGGCAGTGTGCGCGAGCACCACCTCGAAACCCTCGCGGGCAAGGAAGTCGCGCAGCAGCGCGCCGAGCTCGACGTCATCGTCGGCGATGAGGATGCGGGTACCACTCATGCGGCCAGCATAGCGCGGGGCGCGGCGCTGCAGCATGTGATTTGCGGGTACTTGCGTGCCTTTGCACGCGCTTACATCGCGTCCCGCGGCGGTGCGCAGGCCGCCGCCGGACGAGCCGTGGCGCGGAGCGCTACGCGCCGACCGCGTTCGCGTTGTGCGTTGCCGAAAGCCGCTTCATGATCGGCAGCAAGGCCAGCGCGATGAGCGTGCACACGACGCCGGCGATACCCAGGTTGAAGAACAGATCGGTATAGACCGGCATCGTCTCGACCGGGTTGGTGACGTTCTCGGGGATGCTGGCGTAGTTCGCGACGATGCCGCCGAGATACTGCGAGATGCCCGAGGCGACGAAGTAGGCGCCCATGAGGAAGCCGCTCATGCGCGCCGGCACGTAGCGCGCGATCATGGCCAGGCCCAGTCCGCTGACCAGCAGTTCGCCCAGCGCCGCCGCCCCGTAGCCCCACACCATGATCCACGACGAGGTCTTGCCCGGCCCGGTGGTGAAGTGGCCGGCGGCGGCATAGATGAAGAAGCCGAGCGCCACCGCGGCAAAACCGAGCGCGAACTTGGCCGCGATGGGGAGGTCCTTGCCCGAGCGGCCGGCGTGGGTGTAGATCCAGGCCAGGATCGGGCTGAGGACGAAGATCCAGATCGGGTTGAAGGCCTGGAACTGGGCCGGCGACCAGTTCCACAGGTGCGCGCCGAAGACGCTGAAGCTCCAGTCCACGTTGCGCAGCGCGAACAGGTTCAGCGAAGTGGACATCTGCTGGTAGAAGATGAAGAAGAACATCGTCTGCACGGTCAGGATCACGGCCGCGATCAGGCCGGCGCGCTCGTGCTTCTCGCCGCTGGCGATGAGGTAGATGAAGATGCCGGCGACCACGGCGCCGGCGATGTACACGAATACGCGGGCGACGTTCTCGTGGTCGAGCACGATGGCCGAGGCCCAGACCGTGGCCGCGCCGCCCAGCAGCACCAGCACGAGGTTGCGGACGTTGACCGGCTGGTGGTCCGGCTCGGAACCGATGTGGGTCATGGACTGGCGCATCGCCAGGTAGTTGAGCAGACCCACGACCAGGCCCACGCAGCACACGGCGAAGGCCACGTGCCAGCCGAACTCGTTGCCGTAGGTCGCGTTGACGTAGTCCTTGATCCACGGCGTCAGCAGCATCGAGATCATCGAGCCCAGGTTCACCGCCATGTAGTAGATGGTGAATGCGCTGTCGATGCGCGAATCGTCACCCTCGTAGATCTTGCGCACCAGGTTGCCGGCATTGGCCTTGAACAGGCCATTGCCGACCACGATCACGCCCAGTGCGAAGAACAGGAACTGCACGTCCTCGGTGGGCACGACCATCAGCGCATAACCCAGCGCGAGGACCACCGCGCCCAGCAGCATGGTGCGACGCGTGCCGAGGATCTTGTCGCCGATCCAGCCACCGATGGCCGGCGCCACGTAGATCAGCGCGGCCGCCGCGCTCCAGGTGAGATTGGCGCGTGTATCGCTGAAGCCGAGGCGCTGGACCATGTAGTAGATGATCAGCGCCTGCATGCCGTAATAGCCGAAGCGCTCCCACATCTCGATCAGGAACACGGTGGTGAACGAGCGCGTCTGGCTGGCAGGTGCAGGCTGGGTGTTCATCGGCAGATCCAGGAAAGGAAACCCGGCGAGCGTAACGCAAGCGGCGCCCGCATGCGCGTGCGCGGTTGCATCGCAGCCGCGTGGGCCACTGTTCCGACGCTCAGTTCCGGTCCGCGGCCCGCGGACAATTCCAGCGCTCGAGCAGCCATCCGGCCAGCAGCGCATACAGCGCCGCCAGCAGCGCCGAAGCGGCGACGTCGGAGAGGAAGTGGCACCCCAGTCCGATCCGGCCGAGCGCGACCGAGATCGCCAGTGCCAGCAGCAGGATGCGCAGCCAGCGGCGCCGGGTGGCTGCAGCAAGCGGCAGCAACAGGCCGAACCAGAAGGCCGTGTGGCCGGAAGGAAAGGCATCCCCGCCGGCAAACCAGAGCGGACCGGGCGCCGCGCCCAGGGCCAACAGGGCATCCGGCCGCAGGCGCCCGAACAGCATCTTGCCGACCACCATGGTTGCCAGCGTTGCCACCTGTACGGCCCATGTGGCCACCAGGATGCGCGGCCAGCGCCACGGGCGGCGACCGGCGAAGCCGAGGGTGGCAAGGGCGAGCAGGCTGCCGCCGACCAGCCAGAGCCAGACATCGACCCCGAAGATCGTGTCGGCCGCGCCGAGACTGTGCGTGAATGCCGGGGCACGCTCCCAACCGCTGGCGCGCAGCCACCGGGCCAGCGCCGCATCGGCGCCGAGCAGGCCGGCGACCATCAGGAGGGCACTGGCCAGGGCCGTCCCGGTGAGCAGATTCTTGTGCATGGCTGGCCTGCAGACGCACCCGGCAAGGGTGCTATGGCATGATAGCCAGTACCCTTGGGCGAGCCTCGAGTCCTTCCCATGTCGACTCCCGCGTCGCGCGGCCGGCGGTCCTGAGCCATGGCAAGCGTAGAACCACGCGGCCCGCGGCAGGTGTGGCGTGCCTGGCGCTGGTCGCTGCAGGGCCTGGCCGCCGCGTGGCGGCATGAGGCCTCGTTCCGCCTCGAAGGTTATCTCTTCATCGTGCTGTTTCCTGCCGGACTGTGGCTGGGCAATGGCGGCGTGGAGAAGGCGCTGCTCGCCGGCAGCCTGCTGCTGGTGCTGTCGATGGAACTGCTCAACTCGGCCATCGAGGCGGTGGTCGATCGCGTCAGTCCGGAGTTCCACGAGCTGGCCGGACGCGCCAAGGACATGGGCTCGGCCGCGGTGCTGCTGCTGATGGCCAATGTCGTGCTGTGCTGGGGAGCGATCCTCGGGCCGCGTTTCGTGCCGTGATCCGCCGGAAGCGCTGACTTGCTGGCGCTGCTGCTCGACCCCGCGAACTGGGTCGCCCTCGTCGGCCTGTCCGCGCTGGAAATCGTGCTCGGCGTGGACAACCTGGTGTTCGTCTCCATTGCCGTGCGCGCGCTGCCGCCTGCCCAGCGTTCCAGCGCGCGGCGCGCCGGCCTGGTGCTTGCCGGCGTGATGCGCATCCTGCTGCTGCTGGCCTTGGTGCACCTGGTCCGCATGGACGACCGCCGCGCCGGCCTGTTCCAGGTTTTCGGTGACGTCATTTCCGTTCGCGACCTGGTGTTGATTGGCGGCGGCATCTTCCTCATCGTCAAGGGCCTCATGGAGATCCGCCATGCGCTGACCGGCCGCGCGCCCGGCAGCGCGCCACGGCGGCCCCACGCCAGCTTTGCCGCCGTGTTGGCGCGGATTGCGCTGGTCGACATCGTGCTTTCGCTCGATTCGGTGATTACCGCGGTGGGTCTGGTCAACGTGCTCCCGGTGATGGTCGCCGCCATCGTCCTGGCGGTGCTGGTGATGATCTTCGTGGCCGATGCGGTCGGCGAGTTCATCGCTGGCAATCCGACGATCAAGATGCTGGCGCTGGTCTTCATCGTGGCGATCGGCGTGGCGCTATTCTGCGACGGCTTCTCCATCCCGTTCCCGCGCGGCTATCTGTACTTTGCGATCGGCTTTTCCGTCGTGGTGGAAGCACTCAACCTGTTGGCGCGTCGGGCCAGGCGCCCCAGGCTTTGACGGCGCGCGCTTGCGCCGCTGTCGCGCGCGAGCCAAAGTGCACCCTGCCGGCACGCGCCGGCGCCGACCGGATCAATCCATGCGTGCATTTCGTTGGCTATGCGTGCTGTTCGCCCTGTCGCTGCTCTCCGGCTGCGGCTACAACACCATCCAGACCCAGGACGAGGCGGTGAAGGCCGCCTGGGCCGAAGTGATCAACCAGTACCAGCGGCGCGCGGATCTGGTGCCGAACCTGGTCAATACGGTCAAGGGCTACGCCCAGCACGAGCAGGCCGTGTTCACCCAGGTCGCCGAGGCGCGCGCGCAGGTCGGCAAGGTGCAGCTCTCCGCCGACGATCTCGCCGACGCGGCGAAGATGCAGCAGTTCCAGGCCGCGCAAGGTGAGCTCTCGAGCGCGCTCTCGCGCCTGATGATGGTTTCCGAGCGCTATCCGGAGCTCAAGGCGGACGGCCTGTTCCAGAACCTGCAGGCGCAACTGGAAGGCACCGAAAACCGCGTGACGGTGGCGCGCAATCGCTACATCCAGGCGGTGCAGGAATACAACACCTTCATCCGCCGCTTCCCCAACAACCTGACCGCGATGATCTTCGGCTACAAGCCGAAGGCCAGCTTCAGCGTGAGCAACGAAGCGGAGATCTCGACCGCGCCCAAGGTCGATTTCGGCACGCCGGCGCAGCCGGCACCGCAGCAGTAGGCCGCCCGCATGGTGGCGCGCGTGCTGCGCGCAATGCTGGCGCTGGCGTTCGTGCTGACCGGCGCGCTGGCGCTGGCGGCCGCAGGCGACCTGCAGCCGATCCCGCCGCTGCAGGCGCGGGTGACCGACCTCACCGGAACACTGGATGCGGCGCAGAAGCAGGCACTGGAGCAGCAACTGGCTGCGCTGGAAAAGACCAGGGGCGCCCAGATCGCGGTGCTGATGGTGCCGACCACGGCGCCGGAAGACATCGCCCAGTACGCCATCCGCGTGTTCGATGCATGGCAACTGGGGCGCAGGGGCATCGACGATGGCGCTCTGCTGGTGGTTGCCAAGGATGACCGGCGCGTGCGCATCGAAGTCGCGCGCGGTCTGGAAGGCGCCATCCCCGACGCCGCCGCGATGCGCATCATCCGCGAATACATTACGCCGCGCTTTCGAGCCGGCGACTATTACGGCGGCGTCCACGACGCAGTCGGCGCGCTGGTCAAGCTGGTCGATGGCGAGGCATTGCCGCCGCCACTGGCCGAGGTTCGCGACACCGGGCGTGGCGGTGATCGCCTGTTCCTGGGCGCGATGGCGGCGTGGATTGCTGCACTGTTCCTGCGCGGCCTGTTCAATCGCATGCCGGCTCTGCTGCGCGCAGGCCTGGTGGGTGCCGGCACCGGCGGCGTGGGCTGGCTGATCAGCGGCCTGCTGGGCCTGGGTCTCGGCGCGGGCCTGATCGGCTTCTTCATCGGCCTGGCCAGCGGCGGGGGTGGTGGCGGCTTTGCCAACCGCGGTGGCTGGGGCGGTTTTGGCGGCGGCTGGGGCAGCGGCGGCGGCTGGGGTGGCTTCGGCAGCAGCGGCGGCAGCCACGGCGGTGGATTCCGCGGCGGCGGCCTGGGCGGTGGCGGGTTCAGCGGCGGGGGCGGCATCTCCGCCGGCGGCGGCGCCTCGGGGAGCTGGTGACATGCGCTGGTTGCGACATCTGCTTGATTTCGGGCTGGCCCGGCGCCGCTTCCCGCCAGCGGTCATGGATGCCATCCAGCGGGCGATCGCGGCCAGCGAGCAGGGCCATGCCGGCGAGATCGTGTTCGCGGTCGAGGGCAGCCTCTCGCCTGGCCCGTTGTGGCGCGGCGAAGGCGCGCGCCAGCGGGCCCAGGCGGTCTTCGCGCAGTTGCGTGTCTGGGACACGCACGCCAACTCGGGCGTGCTGATCTACGTGCTGCTTGCCGAACATGCAGTCGAGATCGTTGCCGATCGCGGCGCGGCCGCGGTGATTGGCGCGGACGCGTGGCAGGGCGTATGCGCGCTCATGCAGCAGCATTTCGCGGACGGTGCCTACGAACGCGGGGCGGTCGCCGGCATCCAGGCCGTCGGCGCCCTGCTTGCGCCGCACTTCCCGGTGGGTTCTGCGGGCAATCCCGACGAACTTTCCGACCGGCCGGTCCTGCTCTAATCGACCTTCCGGCACGGCACGCGTTCGGTGCCGCATCGCCGCGATCCGCCGGGTGGGAAGGACGCTTGCGGTCGGCACCAATGCCGGATCCGGCAGCGCGGGATCAAGGCGCGATGCGTCGTTTCAACGCCCGCGCGACACCGGGGGGCAGATTCGGCAAGGTTCGCAGCAGCCAGGGCAGCAGCCGGCGTTTGCCTGGCCCGAGTGATTCGGGCACGCGCGCGTCGATCAGATGCGGGCCGGGCGTGGCCAGCGCGTGCTCGAGTGCCTTGCAGAAGGTTTCCGCGGTGTCGGCGCGGACCGCATGCACGCCCATGCCGAGGGCCATCGCGGCGAAATCCAGGCCCGGCGAGGCGAGGTCGAGCTGCGCGCGGGCGCGCGGACCGGCGCGCCCCGCGCCGACGCGGTCGAGCTCCACGCCGAGCACCGAATAGGCCGCATTGCTGAAGATGATCGCCACCACGTTGAGCTGCTCGCGCGCCAGCGTCCACAGCGCCTGGATCGTGTACATGGCCGCCCCGTCGCCGACCAGGGCGAGCACCGGGCGATCCGGACAGGCGATGGCGGCGCCCACCGCGTTCGGCAGCCCCTGGCCGATTGCGCCCCCCGTGAGGGTGAGCAGGTCGTGGCGCGGCGCGCCTGCCGTCATCACCCCGAGCAGCAGGCCGGAGGTGATTGCCTCGTCGATGACGATGGCCTGCTCGGGCAGGAAATGGCCGACGGCCTTGCACACCTTGGCCGCGGTCAATCGGCCACGCGGCCGGGCGGGGCGCGCGGCCGGCTGCAGCGGGGGCGTGCACGTCGCCGCACCGAGCGCGCCGGCCAGGGCTTCCAGGCTCGCCACCGCGTCCTGCGCCGCGCTGGCCAGGCCATGCACCTGGCAGTGGGCAGGCACCAGGTCACTGGCCCGGCCGGGGTAGGCGAAGAACGACACCGGCGAGCTGGCATCGACCAGGATCAGGTGATCGACGTCGTCGAGCTGCACGGCCGCCAGCTCGGCGAGGTAGGCCAGCCGTTCGACCGGCGGCAGCCCCGCACCGCGCAGCATGCGCGCCGGGAAGGTTTCCGCCAGCAGGCGAACACCGCTGTGCGCGCGGATGCGCGCGGCGGCCAGCAACCCGGCTTCGCCCAGCGCCTGCCCGCCGAGCAACAGGGCGATCCGGCCGCCACCGCGCACCAGCGCCGCGACGGCCGCAATGGTTGCCGCGTCGGCGCATGCCAGCGCCGGCGGCGGCAATGGCGCACAGGGTTCGCCACCTTCGCCCCAGGAAACGTCGGCCGGCAGGATCAGCGTGGCCACCTGGGCGGGCGGGCCGCGCGCCGCGCCGATCGCTTCCACCGCGTCGCGGCACAGGCCGGCAGTGCTGGTCGCGGTGCGCACGAAGCCGGGCGAGACGTTGCGCGCGACGGTTTCGATGTCTGACTGCAACTGCGCATCGAAGGGGACGTGGAAGGTAGCATGGTCGCCGACGATGTTGAGCACCGGCACCCTGGCGCGTCGCGCGTTGTGCAGGTTGGCGAGGCCATTGCCCAGGCCGCAGCCCAGGTGCAGCAGGGTGGCGGCCGGCTTGCCGGTCATGCGTGCGTACCCGTCGGCGGCGCCGCTGGCGACGCCTTCGAACAGGGTCAGAACGGCGCGCACGCGCGGCTCGACGTCGAGCGCGGCGACAAAGTGCATCTCGCTGGTGCCGGGGTTGCTGAAGCACACCTCGATGCCGGCATCCGCGAGGGTCTGCAGCAGGGCCAGGGCGCCGTTGGGCATGGCGTTCTCGCGCGGGTGTTCCGGCAAGCATAGCGCGACGCTCCGGCCGTACCCAGCCGCCGCGCAAGCTCAGGATCCGCTGAGCGCGCGCGCCGCCGCGCGGGCGGTGAGGATGCTGGCGGGCAGGAAGGTGCCTTCCAGCGAGCGCCGGCCGCAGGCGCCGCCACCGCCGAAGCCCGCCGCTTCGCCGACGCAGTACAGGCCGTCGATCGGCCGGTCCTGGCCGTCCAGAACCCGGCTTTGCAGATCCGTGCGCAGGCCGCCGAGGCTCTTGCGCGTGATGAGCTGCACCTGGATGGCGATGAAGGGCCCGGCGCCGCGACGCTGCAGCGGCGCGGGCCTGCAGGTACGCAGGCGATCGGGCCGCCATTGGCGCGCGTGCAGGATGCGGCGGATCTGGTCGTCGTTGTGCAGCGCAGTCCCGCGCGAGAAGTTGGCGTCGAAGGCATCCACCGTCGCCTGCAGGACGGTCGGCTCGACGTCCATGGAAGCCGTCAGCGCATTCATCCGTTCGGCCAGGCCCGCGAGGCTCGCATCGACCAGGAAATGCCGACATTCGGCCTGCATCTGGCGCAGCAGGCGATGGTTGCCGAACAGCGTTTCGGCGAGGAACCGCAGCCCTTGGCGCTCGCGGATGCGCAGGTTGTGCTCGGCCCCGGAAATGGCCAGCTCGCGCGCCGCGATGCGCCGGTTGAGCAGATGCCAGGTCCAGGGTCGCTCCTGTGCGGCCACGCGCTGGCACAGCCAGTGCGTGTCGAAGCCGGTGACCAGCGGCTCGGGGCCGATGCGCCGACCGCGGTGGTCCAGCCACAGCGCCGACTTGCATGGAATCAGCGACAGGCCGTGGTGCGGGAAATGCGGGAACGGGTGCGGGATGCCGGCGGCATAGTTCCACATTTCGCCGGCGTGGGTAATGCGCGCACCGAGCCGGGTCGCCAGGTGGTGCAGCCGCCCGTCGGCGAAGGGATGCGCACCATTGAGCATTGTGGTGGGACAGGGCTGGTCGGATGGCCAGTTCGCGCGGGCTTCGGCGTGGCTGCCATTGAGTCCGCCCATGGCCAGCACCACCACCGGCGCGTCCAGGCGCCGTTCACTGCCCCGCGCCTCGTCCAGCGCGTGCACGCCGGCCAGGCGCCCGGCATGCGTGTGCAAGGCGGTGACGCGATGGCGGTGCAGCAGGGTCAGGCGACCCCCGGCGGCTTCCTGCATGGCGGCGATCATGCGTTCGGCGAGCGCCTGGGCCGTGCCCCACAGGACGTGGTAACGGGGCAGGCTGTTGCCTTCCCCGTAGCGGCCGCGCTCGACCCAGTTCACCGCCGGCAGGAAGCGCAGTCCATGCTGGACCAGCCAGTCGTGCACGTCGGGGCGCGAGCGCTCGACATAGTGGCGCGCCCACGCCAGCGGCACCTGATCACGTGGATCGAGCTCGCCGAAGCGCACCCAGTCGGCGAGCGCCCGTTCGGGCGTGTCCGCAATCCTGCTGCGTGCCTGCAGCGGTGTACCGACCAGGGCCATGCCGCCAAACGCCCAGCGCGCCAGCCCGCCCAGGCGCGCCGGCGTGTCGCGATCGACCAGGATCACGTGCCGGCCGGCGCGCAGGCATTCGAGCGCCGTGACGATGCCGGCGAGCCCGCCACCGACGACCACGATGTCTGCCTGTCGCGCGGACATGCTGCCTCCGAGCCTGAAGCCATTGCGGCGGCGCCAACCATAGCGCAGAGGGTGCGCGCTGCGGCGACCCGGTACGCCCGCGATGGCGGCGGGCCTACAGGCCTAGGGCGGCGCGCTGCAGTGGCGCGGGACCGCGCGGGGCGGTGGCGAAGCGGCGTGACGGCGGCAGGGGCGCGCCTTCGGCGAGATGCGCCCATAGCCGGTCCAGCGCGGCGTAGCCGTAGGGCAGCAGCGGCACGTAGCCGTCACCGAAGCCGGGGATGGCCAGGAAGGCGTCGAAATGCTGGCCGTGCGGAATGCGCCAGTACACGGGCGCACGGCCGGCGGCGCTGAGCGCCTGCACATAGGCATGCGAGGAAAATGCGATCGGCAGCAGGCCATCGGCTTCGCCGTGGGCGACGATCACCGGCAGCCCCGCGCGCGGCAGGTCCGCGGCCGTGGCGGCCACCGCGACGCGCAGGCGCTGCGCTTGTGCAGCGTCACCGGTCCACAACGCCCGCAGGCACTGCACGCCCGGCAGGGTCGCATCGGCCGAGGCATCGAGGCCGCCCAGCAGGGCGACGCCCGCACCGGGCGGAATGCCCGAGGCATCCGACCACCAGGCGGCGCGCGTGGCGGCATCGGCCGCGCTGGGCGCGCCAAGTGCATCGGTTGCGCTGAAGCGGAATCCGCAAGGCATCGCATCCGCTGCGGCGCGCAGGTAGGCCGAAGCGTAGGTCGCCGCGACGGCGCGCCACAGATCGAAGGCCGTGGTGCTTGCCGCGGTGGCCAGCGCGGCGTCGTCCCAGCCGCTGCCCTGCAGGGCGGCGAGTGCGCTGGCGGCCTGCGTGGCGAGATCGGTGCCGGCGAGGCTGCCTTGCGCGTGGAGCGCGGCGCAGCGCGCGGCCCACGCCGGCGCCACCTTGCCCTGCACGCGTGCGAAGGGCAGCGCATCGAAGCGCGCATCGGCAAGCGCGCAGGGCAGCAGCAGGGCCGCTTCGCTGGCGTAGTCATACAGCGCGCGTCCATGGCCGGCCACATGCACATTCGGGGCGAGGGCGACCACGCCGTCGAGCAGGCCGGCCTGGTCCAGTCCTGCCGCCTGCAGCACCGCGCCGCCGCCGTTGGACAGTCCGGTGGCGATGATGCGGGTGTTCTGCGCGGTGAATGGTGCCTGGCGTGGGAAGGCACGCTCGAGCATGGCCAGCGCGAAGTGTGTGGCCTGCAATACGTGGTCGCCCCAATCAGCCTCCGGATTGTCGCCGGAATGGGCATGTTTCACGGCCACGCCGTGGCCGCTGGCCGCGGGTGCGAATTCAAGCGACGCGGCGCCGGTAGCGGCGCGCGTGCCATCCAGCGCCACGCCGGTCTGCGTATCGAGGTCGAAGTAGCCGGAGCCCGCGCCCTTGTCGGTGTAGGCCACGGCACAGCCACGCGGCAGACCCCAGGCACCGGCCAGCGCGATGGCTCCGTACACGCCGCGCGAGCCCGAGGCCGGGGCGATGACCACGCAGCGCGCCTTGGCATCGAAGTCGTCCGGCACCTGCACCAGTACACGCTGCGCAGCGGCCCGGCCGGGGAGGCGCAGGAACGCGCCGTACTCGCGGCCCGGCACCTGGGGAATCGCGCCATACAGCGCGCCATAGCCACCCAACGGGCCAAGGTCGGCGATGCCCGTCCAGCTGGTATGGATGGCGCGCCGGCGCAGTTCGACCGGCGTCGGTGCGCCGGGCTCGGCAAACGGCGCAGCCTTGGCGCGCAGGCCGGCCAGGCCCAGTCCCGCGCTCAGCAGGTCGTCCTGCCCGCGATGCGCGGTTTCGCGCACGTCACTGGCCAGTCCTGGAACCATGTTCGCCTCCGGAGCCGGTGGCCGCGTCGCGCAGGCGGCAAGCGTGCCTGCCAGCGCCAGCATGAGGATCGCAATACGCATGCGCCGAGCCTAGCAGGGTCGGCGCGCGGTGCCATCGTACGATGGTACGAGCCGCCTTGACGAAGAGCGGCCATGCCGCGCGGCCGCGGCAGCGCCGGCCGACGCCCCGCCGCGAGCTTGCTACAGTGTGGACCATGACGCGCATCCTGCTTGCCGACGATCATCCGCTGTTCCGGCTGGCCCTGGCGCAGGCCGTGCACGCGGCGGCGCCGGGCGCGCAGCTGCTGGAGGCCGGCAGTCTCGCGCAGACGCGTGAGGTGCTGGCGATGCAACCGGATACGGATCTGGTCCTGCTGGACCTGCACATGCCGGGCAGTCATGGACTGCTCGGACTTGCGGTGCTGCGCGGCGAGTTTCCGGCCACCGCCATTGCCATGGTGTCGGCGCACGACGATGCCGCCACCGTGCGGCGCGCACTCGCCCACGGGGCTTGCGCCTTCGTTTCCAAGCGCTGCACGCTGGATGAACTCACCCATGCCCTGCGCAGCGTGTTGGCCGGTGGCGATTACGCACCGGCTTCGCTGCGCGCGGCGCTCGACCAGGATCGGTCCGACCCGGTGGACAGCCGCCTGGCGGCGCGCCTGGCACGCCTGAGCCCGCAACAGATGCGCGTGCTGGGCCTGGTGGCCGACGGCTTGCTCAACAAGCAGATCGCCGACCGCCTGGATGTGCAGGAGCGCACCGTGAAGGCCCATCTCACGGCCATCTTCGAGCGCCTGGGGGTGCGCAACCGCACCCAGGCCGGCGTGCTGCTGCGCTCGCTGGAAGTGCTCGATCCGGCCGCAGCGGACGCCAGCAGCGCCGGCCCGCCCTGAGCGGGCACGCCCCATCCATGACCGAAGGCACGTTGCCTGCCGACAGGCAGCGGTTATCGTCACGCCCTTCAGCGGGAGGGTTTGCGATGCTGCGTACATTGATTGCCGTGCTGGCCACGGCCTTGCTCGCCTCGTGCGCGCCCACACGCGCCACGCGCGCGCCCGCGCCCGCGGCCGCGGCCGATGACGCGGACGGCGCCAGCGCGGCCTTCGCCAGCACCTATCGAGCCGTCAGCGCCGCGCCGGTGCTGATCAGCGGCGCCACCGTGCTGATCGGCGATGGCCAGCGCCTGGAGGGGGCCGACGTGCTGCTGCAGGACGGCCGCATCGCCGCCGTCGGCAGGCAGCTGTCCGCGCCGGCGGGCGCGTTGCGGGTGGATGGTACGGGCAAGTGGGTGACGCCCGGCCTGATCGACGTGCACTCGCACCTGGGCGTCTATCCCAGCCCCGGCATGCGCGCGCACAGCGACGGCAACGAGATGACCGCGCCGGTCACCCCCAACGTGTGGGCCGAGCATTCGGTGTGGCCGCAGGATCCGGGCTTTGCCACCGCGCTGGCCGGCGGCATCACCACGCTGCAGATCCTTCCCGGCTCGGCCAACCTCATCGGCGGGCGCGGCGTGACGCTGAAGAACGTCGCTGCCACCACCGTGCAGGACATGAAGTTTCCGGGCGCGCCATATGGCCTGAAGATGGCCTGCGGCGAGAATCCCAAGCGCGTGTACGGCCAGCGCGGCGGCCCGGCCACGCGCATGGGCAACGTCGCCGGCTATCGCGCCGCCTTCATCGACGCGGCCGAGTATGCACACAAGCGCCAGGAGGCGGCGGACAAGGGCAAGGATGCGCCCAAGCGCGACCTCAAGCTCGACACCCTCGCCGGCGTGCTGGACGGCGACATCCTCGTCCATATCCATTGCTATCGCGCCGACGAGATGGCGCAGATGCTTGACCTCGCCAGGGAGTTCGACTTCAGGATCACCGCCTTCCATCATGGCGTGGAGGCCTACAAGATCGCCGACCGCCTGGCTGCCGAAGGCGTGTGCGGCGCGCTCTGGGCCGACTGGTGGGGCTTCAAGATGGAGGCCTTCGACGGCATCCAGGAGAACATCGCGCTGGTCGATCGACCCGCCAGGTCCTGCGCCATCGTGCATTCCGATTCCGAGGAAGGCATCCAGCGCCTCAACCAGGAAGCGGCCAAGGCGATCGCCGCCGGCCAGCGCGCCGGCATCGAGATCACGCCCGAGCGCGCCATCCGCTGGCTGACCGCGAACGCTGCGCGTGCACTGGGCATCCAGGACCGCACCGGCACGCTGGAGCCCGGCAAGATGGCCGACGTGGTGCTGTGGAACGGCACGCCCTTCAGCGTGTACGCACATGCCGAGCGGGTGTGGATCGACGGGGCATTGCTCTACGACCGCAACGATCCGGCGCGCCAGCCGGTATCCGACTTCATGCTGGGCCAGGGGGGTGCGCGATGAACCGCTGGTTGACGATTGGGCTGTTCGGCTTCGCCCTCGCGCTGCCGCTGGGCGCCGCGGCGCAGGACCTGCTGATCCGCAATGCCACCGTATACACGGCCAGCAGCCACGGGACCCTCAAGGGCGCGGATGTGCTGATCCGCGCCGGGCGCATCGCCGCGGTCGGCACCGGCCTGGCCGCCGGCGGCGCGAGCGTGCTCGACGCACAGGGCCAGGCGCTGACGCCGGCCCTGTTCGGCGGCATCACCCACATCGGCCTGGAAGAGGTGTCCGGGGAGGCCGCCACCCGCGACGCGGGACTCGCACTCGGCGCGGACGCCCACCACATGGTGGTGCGCCCCGAGTTCGACGTGACCCTGGCCTACAACCCGGCCTCGGTGCTGCTGCCGGTGGCGCGCATGGGCGGCATCGGATTCACCCTGCTGAGCGCCGACGCGGGCGCCGGTGGCTCGATCGTCGGTGGCCAGGGCGGCATCGTGCGGCTGGATGGCAGCAGCGACCCGATCGGCCCGCGCGTCCTGTTCATCAGTCTCGGCAGCAGCGCGGCCTCGCTCACCGGCACCTCGCGCGCCGGTCAGTGGCTGTTGCTGGATCGTTTCGTGGCCGAGACGCATGGCCGCATCCCGGTCGATTCGCCTCACGCCCGCCTCACGCCGGAGGGGCGCCGCGTGATGGCCGGCTACATCGACCGGGGCGGACGCATCGTGTTCCGCGTCGAGCGCGCCGCCGACATCCGCCAGTTGCTGGCCTGGTCGCAACGCCATCACCTGGAAATCGCCATCGCCGGGGGCGCCGAGGCGTGGCAGCTTGCTGCGCAACTGGCAGCGGCAAAGGTACCGGTGTTCGTCGATCCGCTGGCCAACCTGCCGTCGGACTTCGACCAGATCGGCGCCACCATGGACAACGCCGCGCGCCTGCACGCTGCCGGCGTGGAGGTCGGCTTCAGCCAGGCAGGGGATGCCTCGCACAATGCGCGCAAGCTGCGCCAGCTCGCCGGCAATGCCGTCGCCAACGGTCTGCCATGGGAAGCCGGCCTGGCGGGCCTGACCCGCGTGCCGGCCGAGGCCTTCGGTGTTGCCGGCCAGCTGGGCAGCATCGAGGTCGGCAAGCGCGCGGATCTGGTGCTGTGGAATGGCGACCCGCTGGACGTCGCGCATACCGCCACGCAGATCTGGCTCGGCGGCATCGCGCTGCCGATGCGCTCGCGCCAGACCGAGCTGCGCGACCGCTACATGACGCCGCCGCCGGATCGTGCAGCCGGACAGCTGCCGCGCGCGTATTCGCCACGCCGCTGAGCGCGGCACCGAACCTCAACCAACGGCGGTTCGGACAGGCGCAGGCGTCCTGTTCGAGGCGCGAAGGCAGGCCGCGTTGATCATTGTCGGCAGCGATCGCACGAGTGGATTCCAGTCCGGAATGCGCCGCCGCCGAATGCCCCACGCCCGGGAATTCGTGGCTCCGTCCCATCTGCCTGGATCACACTTCCGGTCCCGACCGGGATGCCGCGACCGGCGCTACGCCCTGGTATCTCGCGTGCGGCCCGTTGCCCGATCGCATCTATGCCCACGGATTCGACCCGTCGCCTTGAGCCACGCCGCGCTGGTGGGGCCCTGCTGCAGGCGTGGCCAGCGGTTCAGCCAGCCGCTCAGCCATCGCCCAGGGCCTGGGCCGCTGCCGTCCGCTGCAGCAGCATCTTGAGCGCCAGCGGCCTGAGCGGCTTGCGCAGCAGCTGACAGCCGTTCGCCTCCACTGCGCTGCGTGTGGCATCGTGGTGGTCGGCGGTGAGGACGATCGTTGGCAGCGTGGCAAACGCGGGCCCGAGGGCAGTGCGCAGGTCCAGGCCGGTCAGGCCGTCGTCCAGGTGATAGTCGAGGATCAGCACCTCGGGCTGCATGCTGGCGCAGGCATGCTGGGCGCCGTCGAGGTCGGTCGCGGTGAGAACCCGGTAGCCCCAGTCTTCCAGCAGCATGCGCGTGGCCTCCAGCACGCCTGGGTCATTGTCGACGACCAGCACGCAGGCGCCGTTGGCCGCGCTGGCGGCCGGCGCTGCGGGTGTCGTGGCGGCGTGCGGCGCGGCGCGCGGCACTTCGATGCTGAACGCGCTGCCGCGGCCGGGCCAGGAGCGCAGGCCCAGCCGATGGCCGAGCAGGCGCGCGATGCGTTCGGCGATGGCCAGGCCAAGGCCCAGCCCGGCACCGCCGCGGTCGAGACGGCGGAACTCCTCGAAGATCGCCGCGCGGTTCGCCTCATCGATGCCGGGGCCGGTGTCCCACACTTCGATGCGCAGGCATTCGCCGCTGCGGCGTACGCCGAGCAGGACGCTGCCATGTCGGGTGTACTTGATGGCATTGGAGAGAAAGTTCTGCAGGACCCGACGCAGCAGTTGCGGGTCGCTTGCCAGCCAGGCCCGCGTTGGCACGTGGCGCAGCGCCAGGCCCTTGGCCCGGGCCAGCACGCCGAACTCGGCGGCAAGCCCCTGCAACAGGGGTGCGGCTTCGAATTCGCCCGGCTCGCAGGGCATGTTGCTGCCTTCCAGGCGCGACATGTCGAGCAGGCTGGCGAGCAGGGCCTGCGCCGATCCGAGCGCATCGTCGATGTGCGCCACGGTTTCGCGCTCGCCGTCGGTGAGTCGCTTGGCCAGCGCATGGGTGAACAGATGTGCGGCGTGCAACGGCTGCGCCAGGTCGTGGCTGACGGCCGCGAGGAAGCGCGTCTTGTCGCGATTGGCACGCTCGGCGGCAGCGGTGGCGCTGGCGAGCTCCGCGGTGCGGGCGGTGACGCGCAGTTCCAGGGTTTCGTTGGCGCGTGTCAGGGCCTGTTCGGCGCGGCGGAATGCGGTGACGTCGGTGAAGGTCGCGACGAAGCCGCCGCCCGGCATCGGATTGCCGCGGATCTCGACCACGGTAGCGCCGAAGCGGCGCTCGGCCAGATGCGGGGTGCCGCGGCGCATGTGGGCCAGGCGCCGCGCCACGCGCGCGTCGATGTCGCCGCCGCCGATCAGGCCGCGGGCGATGTTGTGGCCGGTGAGCTCGGCGATCGGCCGTCCAATGGCAAGCAGGCCCGGCGGATAGTCGAACAGCTGTGCATAGCGACGGTTCCAGGCCACCACCTTGAGCTCGGCATCGACCACGCAGATGCCCTGGCTCATGTTCTCCAGCGCCGCTTCCAGCACACGCTGGTTGAAGCGCAGGTCCTGGCTGGCTTCGCCGACGATGGCGGCAACGGTGTCCAGCGGGGCGTCGCGCTGGCGCTGCGCCACCTCGATCAGCAGGCGCGCCGACGAGGCACCGATGACGGCCGCCAGTTCGTGCTCGACGCGCGCGATCAGCGCAGCATCGGCGCGCGGTGTCGGCGCGGCGGTAGCGAACAGCCCGGTCAGGCGTTCCGGCGCGAGGAAGCGTCCGGCGAGCGTGGCCAGCTCGCGGGTGGAAAGATCGCCGCCCGGCGCCGGCGCGGCGGCGCGCGCCCAGGGCGTGCGCGCAACCAGCAGGACGACCGCGGTATTGGCCACCAGGCTGGCCACCACGGCACGCGCGAGGGTGCTCCACTCACCCAGGCCGAGCAGCGTGCCCGGGGCCAGGACGGCGAACCCGAGCGGCCCGTGCTGCAACCAGGTCGGCAGCGGGGCCAGCCAGGTTGGCATCAGTGCATACAGCCACACCAGGGTGCCGGCCAACAATCCGGCGCTGACCGCGCGCGCCCCCAGCTGCGGGCGGTAGAGCGCCGCCAACACCGCCGGCATCAGGCCGGCCAGGGCGGAAAATGACAGGGCCCCGAGATCGGCCAGCGCCTCGCTGTTGCCGAGCGCGCGCGAGTAGGCCCAGGCGAGCAGCACCACGGCGAGGATGACGATGCGCCGCTGGCGCAGGATGGCCGGACGCAGGTCGCCGCTGTGGCTGCTGCCCCAGCCGGCGCGCACGCGCAGCGGCGCGATCCAGTGGTTGCCGATCATCAGGCTGAGCGCCAGCGTGGCCACGATCACCATGCTGGTGGCCGCGGACAGGCCGCCGAGGAAGCCCAGTACGGCCAGGCCCTGCTGGTTCTGCGCCAGCGGCAGCGCCAGCACGTAGAGATCGGAAGGTACGCCCAGGGTGCCAAGGCGCGCCGCGCCGGCCTCGGCCAACGGCAGGATCGGCAAGGCGATCAGGACCAGGTAGAGCGGGAACAGCCAACGCGCCGTGCGTACATGGCGCACGT
>JALOBC010000002.1 GCA_023228465.1 Dokdonella sp.
GGTGCGGCATGGTGAAGGCGGCCAGGGCGCCGAGCAGGATCAGGGGCGGGAAGCCGCTGCTGTCGCGCTGCGGAGCCTCGATCGCGGCCAGCAGGTCCGGCGCGCGCAGCACCAGCGCACCGATGGCCAGCATGGCGGCCAGCTTGAACAGCGATTCGAAGGCCAGCGCCAGGACCAGGCCGCGGTTGTGGGCTGCCGCCGGCGCTCGCCGGGTGCCGAACAGCATGGCGAATGCGGCCATGGCCAGGGCGACATAGAGCGTGCCGTCCTGCCAGGGCGGCAGCGCGAGTTCCGTGCCGCGCCCGACCAGGGCGTGGCTCATGGCGACGGCCTTCAGCTGCAGCGCGATGTAGGGCACGATGCCGATCACGGTGAGGCCGGTGACCAGGGCGGCCAGGCCCGAATGCCGGCCAAGCCGCGCGGCGACCAGGTCGGCCAGCGATCCGGCATTGTGTTCGCGCGCAATTTCGACCAGCCGCACCAGCACGTGGATGGCCACCACGTACAGCGCGATCACGCCGATGAAGGTTGGCGGCAGCCACCAGCCCGAGCGTTCCGCCTGCGTCACCGTGCCGTAGAAGGTCCACGAGGTGCAGTGCACGCCCAGGGACAGTGCATAGACGATGCCCCAGTGCCGCGCCAGCGCGTTCGGTCGCCGTTCGCCGTACAAGGCCACGGCGAACAGCACCGCCAGCCACACGAGGCCGGACAGGGTGACGAGCAGTTCGGGCAGGTTCATGGCGTCAAGTATGCCGTGGCGGCACCCGCCGGGCAGTCGCGCGAGTGGCCTGGGTCGCGGCCCGGAAACGACCCCGCCTCAGATGAGGAACAGGGTGGCCAGGCCGAGGAAGATGAAGAAGCCGCCGCTGTCGGTGAGGGCGGTGATCATGACGCTCGAACCCATGGCCGGATCCCGGCCGAGCTTGAGCAGGGTCATCGGGATCAGCACGCCCATCAGGGCGGCGAGCATCAGGTTCAGCGCCATGGCCGCGGTCATCACCACGCCGAGGTTCAGGTTTTCGTAGAGCAGGCCGGCGACGATGCCGATGACCCCGCCCCAGATCAGACCGTTGGCCAGCGCCACGCCCAGTTCCTTGCGCAGCAGCCGCTTGGCGCCGGCCAGGCTCAGGTGGCCGAGCGCCAGTGCGCGCACGATCATGGTGATCGTCTGGTTGCCGGAATTGCCGCCGATGCCGGCGACGATGGGCATCAGGGTGGCAAGGGCGACCAGCTGGTGGATGGAATCCTCGAAGATGCCGATGACGCGCGAAGCGATGAAGGCGGTGACCAGGTTGATCGCCAGCCAGGCCCAGCGGTTCTTGAGCGAGCTCCATACCGAGGCGAAGATGTCCTCGTCCTCGCGCAGGCCGAAGCGCTCGCGGACCTCCTGATCGCTTTCCTCGCGGATCACGTCGACCATCGCGTCGATCGTCAGGCGGCCGATCAGGCGCCCCTCGGAGTCCACCACCGGCGCGGTGACCAGGTCATAGCGCTCGAACGCCTGCGCCACCTCGGCCACGTCGTCCTCGGGACGGAAGGTGTTGGCATCGGCGGCCATCACCTCGCTGACGCGCCGGGCGGGGTCGTTGACCAGCAGCCAGCGTAGCGGCAGCACACCGGTCAGCACGGTGTCCTCGTTGACCACGAACAGCTTGTCGGTCTGCTCGGGCAGCTCCTTCAGCCGCCGCAGATAGCGCAGCACGGTTTCCAGCGTGACGTCCTCGCGCAGGGTCACCATGTCGAAATCCATGATCGCGCCGACCTGGTCGTCCTCCCAGCTCATCGCCGACTGCACGCGTCCGCGCTGCTCGGCATTGAGCCGGTGCATCAGCTCCTCGAGGACGTCCTCGGGCAGATCCTCGGCCAGCTCGGCCAGTTCGTCGGCATCGAGCCCCTCCGCCGCGGCCAGCAGTTCCGGGCGGTCCATGTCGGCGAGCAGCGACTCGCGCACCGGATCGGAGACTTCGAGCAGGATGTCGCCATCGTGGTCGGAGCGCACCAGGTTCCAGACCACCAGGCGCTGTTCGGGCGGCAGCGCTTCGAGGATGTAGGCGATGTCGGCCGGGTGCAGGTCCGCGATCTCGCGCTGTACCGCCGCCAGCCGCTCGCGCTCGGCCGCGGCCGCCTGCTCGGCCGTCCACACGCCGTCCTCCGGCGACCAGCGGTGTTCCAGCAGCTCGCCGATACGCGCAAGCTGGCTTTGCAGGTTGCCCGGCAGGATGCGGGCAGCAGCTTCGTTCATGGGGACGGCGGATGGTGCGGCGCGGGCGCGCGGGGGGTGAAGGCGAAAACCCGGTATTGTCGCCTCAAACGGGCGTGGCGGGAATCACCGTGCGCAGGCGCTGCTCGCGCGCCTGTGCCTTGCGCCCGCCCGTGCATGTGCAGTCAGGGTGCGGGCGACTGGCTGCGTGCCTGCGCGCCCTGTTCGAGGGTCCAGTCCACCAGCTGCGGCAGCACTTCGTTGAGGGCCACCTGCAAGGCGGCAAATGCGCTGGCACTGTCGCGGCCCTGCAGCGGTGCGACGGCCTGGAAACTGCGCGCGGCCAGCACGCGGTTGCTGGTGAAATCCAGCAGGCGTGCGCGGAATGACACCAGCGCGTGCGGCGGGCTGTCGGCAAAGTCGGCCTGCAGCGCACGCAGTTCCAGCGACAATGCATAGTCGCCGCGCAGGTTGGTGGCGCTGCCGCCCACGCCGAGGATGCGGCCGGATTCCTCGAAGGCCTGCACGATCAGGTCGCGCAGCATGGCGGGTGCAGGATCGCGCCAGCGCGCGTCGGGGAACACCTCGATCACGCCCGGGGCCGGCACGGCCAGCAGGCGCGCGGTGCTCAGCGCGTCGCTGGCGATGGGCGTCTCCACCACCAGTTGCCAGTCCACCTTCGGGCCGGCGCGGGTGGCGTCGGCCGCCGTGTAGGCCGGCGCGTAGAGCGTGAAGGCCTGCGGCTTGCCGCCGAGCATGGATGAGCAGCCCCCGCCGGCCAGCACCGGCAGGGCGACGATGAGCAGGACGAGGCGACGCGTGAGGGCATTCATCGGGGCTGGAACTCCTTGGGCTGTTCGCGGCCCAGCAGCAGGCTGTTGGAGTCGCCGAGACGGTCACTGAGCTGCTTGAGCGAGCGCAGGGTTTCGCGCAGTTCGGCCACCGTCGGGCCGATCTGGCGCAGTCCCTGATTGCTGAAGCTGGAAATGGCGGCGCGGTTTTCGTCGATCAGCCCGTTGGCGGAGTTGGCCAGGCGCTCGACCGAATCCAGGGCCTGTTCGGTCGATTTCAGCACCGCGCGTGCATCATCGCGCATCAGCGCATTGGTCGACGTGGCCATCTCGTCGATCGTGGCCAGGGTTCCCTTCAGCTGGTCGGTCGCCTGCGCAAGCTGCTTGAGTGCGTGGCTCATTTCGTTGCGCTGGCCGGCCAGTGTGCCGGTCAGCTGTTCGACGTTTTCCAGCGTGGCCGACACACGCGAGACGTTCTGCTCGGAAAGCAGATCGTTCATGCGCAGCAGTATCTCGTTGACGCTGGTGACCACGTCCGAGCCGGAGTCGAGCAGCTTGGACAGCGCCGATTCGACCGAGGGGATGATCGGCACCGGGTTCGCCTCGGTCGGCACCAGCGGCGGACTGCCTGGCTTGCCGCCGGAAAGCTGGATGAAGGCGAGGCCGGTCACGCCCTGCAGGCCGAGCTTGGCGCGCGTGTCGGTATTGACCGGGGTCTTGGCATCCAGGCGTACACGGGCGATGACCTTGCGCGGGTCATCCGGTGCCAGGCGCAGGCCGGTGACCTCGCCGACCTTGATGCCGTTGTACTGCACGGTGCCGCCGACCGAGAGCCCGGTCACCGCTTCGTTGAATACGATGTCGTAGGTGTTGAAGGCCCGCTCGGTGCCCGCCTTGGACATCCACAGCACGAAACCCAGCGCGACCAGCAGCGCGCCGATCGCGAAGGCGCCGATGAGGACATGATGTGCACGCGTTTCCATGGGTCAGCAGCCGGGAATGGGGGATGGGGAATGGGCAGGCGCGCGTCGGGCGCCCTGCGCGTGCGCCGGCGCCGCCACGCCGGTGCCGGGCCGCGAGGGTGTGGGCAGCGTGTCAGGCACGCTCGCGCTCATGTTGCCTCCGTGCGCCTGGCGGCCGCCATCGCCGCGCGCCCGCGCGGGCCCTGGAAGTACGCCTGCACCCAGGAATCCTCGTAGCGCTCCACCCGGGGCAGCGTATCGGCGACCAGCACGCGCTTTTGCGAGAGCACGGCGACACGGTCGCAGATCGTGTACAGCGTGTCGAGGTCATGGGTGATCAGGAACACGGTCAGGCCAAGCGCCTCGCGCAGGGTCAGCAGCAACTGGTCGAAGGCGGCGGCGCCGATCGGATCGAGGCCGGCGGTGGGCTCATCGAGAAACAGGATGTCCGGATCGATCGCGATGGCGCGCGCCAGCGCCGCGCGCTTGACCATGCCACCGGAAAGCTCGGAGGGAAACTTTGCGCCGGCGTCCGTCGGCAGGCCGCCCAGGGTGATCTTCAGCGCGGCCAGGCGCTGCATCATCGGCGCTGGCAGCCGGTGGTGTTCACGCATCGGCACCATCACGTTCTCGGCCACGGTCAACGACGAGAACAGCGCGCCATTCTGGAACAGCACGCCGCAACGGCTCTCGATCTCGGCGCGGCGGGCCTCGCCGATGCGTAGCATGTCTTCGCCGAGCATCCGCACCTGGCCGCCGGAAGGGCGCCGCAGGCCGATGATCGAGCGCAGCAGCACCGATTTGCCGCTGCCCGAGCCGCCGACCACGCCGAGAATCTCGCCGCGATACACATCCAGATCCAGGTGCTCGTGCACCACCTGGGCGCCGAACTGGTTCTTGAGGTCGCGCACCTCGATGACCGTTTCGCGCGCCGTCACAGGCCGATCTCCATGTAGAAGATCGCCGCCAGGGCGTCCACCAGGATGGTGACGAAGATGGCCTGCACCACACTGGACGTGGTGTGCGTACCGACCGATTCGGCACTGCCGGTCACCTTGAAGCCTTCCAGGCAGCCGATCGCGCCGATCAGGAAGGCGAACAGCGGCGCCTTGCTCATGCCCACCCAGAAATGCTGGGTGGCGCCGAGTGCCTGGAAGCGGGTGATGAACATGGTGGCCGAGACATCCAGGCTGAGCACGCACACCATCGCGCCGCCGACGATGCCGGCCAGCATGGCGAGCACGGTCAGGATCGGCAGGGCGATCAGCAGGGCGAGCACGCGCGGCAGCACCAGCACCACCACCGGATCCAGGCCAAGGGTGCGGATGGCGTCGATTTCCTCGCGCGCCTTCATCGAGCCGATCTGCGCGGTGAAGGCGCTGCCCGAGCGTCCGGCCACCATGATGGCAGTCAGCAGCACGGCGAACTCGCGCAGGAAGGAATAGCTGACCAGTTCGACCGTGTAGATGCTGGCACCGAAATCCTTCAGGACGGTGGCCCCGAGGAAGGCCACCACGGCACCGACCAGGAAGTTGAGCAGCACTACGATGGGCACCGCGTCCAGCCCGGTCTGTTCGACATGGAACACGAACGAGGTGATCCGCCAGCGCCAGGGCTGGAACAGGGTCCGCGCGATGGTCGCCAGGATCAGGCCGATGAAGCCGAGCAGTTGCCACGCATCGCGGCCGATCTGATCCACCGCGGCACCGGTGCGCGCGAGCAGGGCGAGCACCCCGACATCGGGGCGCGCGGCGGGCGTGCGTTCGCTCTCGGTGGTCGCGTGGCTGACCGCCTTGAACAGGGCAAGCTGGGCCGGGTCGAGACCGTCGATGGCGTCGCTGCCGGCCAGGTCGAACAGGATCTGCGCGCCGGCGGTGTCCAGCCGCTCGATGCCTGCGGCATCGACCCGGTCCGTCGCGCTGTGCGCCGCGCGCAGCGCTGCGGCCCGCTGGGCCAGGCCGCGCACGTTGGGCAGGGTCCAGTCGCCGGTCGCAACCAGGGTGCCGGCTGCATCGTCACGCCGAAGGGTGGCAGCGCTGGCGGACGCGGGGTTTGTGGACATGGTGCAAGGCTAGCAGGGGAAGCGGTGCCTGGCACATCCGGCGCACACGAAAATCGTCGTGGCGCGCGGCACGTGAACGCCGCCCGGGCGCTGCGGATCCTGTCCGTGGTCGGGGCCGCGCGAGGCGGCCGGCAGGGCGCACAAACCTGTACCCGTGGCCAGGCTTTCACGGCATCATTGTGCGATGCCGCAGAGCCAGCCCCTCGCCCCCATCAGCGTGCGCATCGGCTTCGTCGTCGAACTGGCGCGTCGCCTGCACGAATATGGCACCGCCGCGCCGCGCCTGGAGGACGTGGTCAACCGCGTCAGCGAACGCCTGGCGCTGGGTTGCAACGTGCTGTCCACCCCGACCTCGATCGTGATGTCGTTCACCGACCCCGCGCGCGAAGACGAACTGGCCGACCTCACCCAGGTCGTGCGCGTGCCGCCTGGCGAGGTCAACCTCAAGCGCCTGTGCCAGGTGGACGAGATCGGTGACCAGGTGGTCAGCGGCGCGCTGGACCTTGCCGCCGGGCGCCGGCGGCTGCGCGAATTTGGCAAGCGTGGGCGCAGCGGCGCCTGGCATGCGCTGATGGTGGCGAGCTACGGCGTATCGGCCGGCTGCATCGCCGCCATCTTCCATACCGGTCTGGCCGGCGTGCTTGCCTCTGCCCTGATCGGCCTGGTCATCGGTCTCATCAACTACGCCGCCATCGGGCGGCCCAACATCGCCGCCGCTTCGGAAGCGCTGTCGGCCCTGGTCGCCACGTTCGGCGCGACTGCGCTGGCGGTGCACCTGACGCCGCTCTCGGTACGCTCGGTGGTCATCGCCAGCCTGATCGTGCTGATGCCGGGCATGAGCCTGACCACCGCGGTGCGCGAGCTGTCCAGCCAGCACCTGGTTTCCGGCACGGCGCGCATGATGGGTGCACTGGCCACCTTGCTGAAGCTGGCCTTCGGCACGGTGCTGGCAACCCAGCTGTGCAACCTGGTGGGCTGGGTACCGAGTGCCGGTCCGGCCGACACCTTGCCGGCCTGGGTGGAGTGGATCGCGGTGCCGGCCGGCGCCTGCGCGTTCGCGGTACTGTTCGGCAGCCCCTTGCGCTATCTCGGCGTGGTGGTGGCTTCAGTGACGGGCGGTTTCCTGTGCGCCCAGCTCGGCGGCATGTACGTGTCGCCTGCCTTCGGCGTCTTCGTCGGCGGCCTGGTCATCGGCGCGGGCGCGAATGTGTTTGCGCGCGTCACGGACCGGCCGGGCGCACTGGTGCGCGAGCCGGGCATCGTGCTGCTGGTGCCGGGCAGTGTGGGCTTTCGTTCGCTGAGCTTCGTGTTCGAGCGCGACGTGATCCTGGGGCTGGATACCGCCATCACCCTGGTGACCTTGCTGGTCGCGATCGTCGCCGGGCTGCTGTTCGGCGACCTGCTGGTGCCGCCGCGGCGCAAGCTGTAGGCGGCCGGGGCGAAGCCGGTCTTGCGCCCTGGCCGGGGCATCCGCCGCCGGCCAGGATTTGAGTACCTTCCCGTCTGCGTTCAGCGCAGCAGCGAGCGCAGCATCCAGGCGGTCTTCTCGTGCTCCTGCATGCGCTGGGTGGCCAGATCGGCGGTGGGCTGGTCGTCGGCCTCGTCCGCCGCGCGGAACACCTCGCGTGCCGTGCGTGCGGCGGTTTCGTGGCCGTCCACCAGCTGCTGCACCATCGCCTTCCAGTCCGGCACACCGGTTTCCTCGGCGATCGAGGTGAGCTTGCCGAACTGGGTGTAGGAACCGGGTGCGTACACGTCCAGCGCGCGCATGCGCTCGGCCAGGATGTCCGCGGCGGTCCACATTTCCTGGTACTGCGTCTCGAACATGAGGTGCAGCGTGTTGAACATCGGGCCGGTCACGTTCCAGTGGAAGGCATGGGTCTTGAGATACAGCGAATAGGTATCCGCCAGCAGCTTCGCCAGGTGCGCAGCGATGCTCTCGCGATCTTGCTTGCTGATGCCGATGTCGATGGCCATGGCACACTCCTCATGTGGGATGGGAGAGGCTAGCCTTTCGCGGTCGCAAGGGGAAATCGTTCTTGTGCATCGCGGCGATTGGCCGCACCTATGGCCAGTCCTGGAATTGTCGATGGTTTTCAATGTCTGAACCGCCCCTCCTGCGGCCGCGCCGCGAGCAGGTCATGGTCCGCGACTTTCCCCGCCTGGACGGGCGCTGGCGGCGGCTGGCGGCCATGCAGAAGGCGCCAGCGGCCGACCGCGAGCGGCTCGCCGAAGCCATTGCCGCCTCGGCCGCGCGGCGTGCCGCGCGCGCATCGCGGATCCCGGCGATCACGCTGGATGCGTCCCTGCCCATCGCCGCGCGCGCCGATGAGATCGTCGCGCACGTCCGCAAGCACCAGGTGCTGGTGCTGGCCGGCGAAACCGGCTCGGGCAAGACCACGCAGCTGCCCAAGCTCTGCCTGGCCGCCGGGCGCGGCGCCGGGGGCATGATCGGTTGCACCCAGCCGCGGCGGCTGGCCGCACGCAGCGTCTCGCGGCGCGTGGCGGCGGAACTCGGCAGCGCGCTGGGCGACCTGGTCGGCTTCCAGGTGCGCTTCAACGACCAGGTGTCCGAGGCCTCGCTGATCAAGTTCATGACCGACGGCATCCTGCTGGCCGAAACCCAGTCCGATCGCGGGCTGGAGGCCTATGACACGATCATCCTCGACGAGGCGCACGAGCGCAGCCTCAACATCGATTTCCTGCTCGGCTATCTCAAGCGCCTGCTGGCACGGCGGCGCGACCTCAAGCTGATCGTCACCTCGGCGACCATCGATACGGCGCGCTTTGCCGCGCACTTCGGTGGCGCACCGGTCATCGAGGTGGAGGGACGCGCCTTTCCGGTCGAGGTGCGCTGGCGCGCCGACAGCCGCGATGACGATGCGCGTGCCGAGCCGCGCGGGCGAGCAGGCGCCGGCCAACGCCGCAAGGCCGACGCGGATCCGATTTCCCTGGCCGAGCAGATCGTCGCCACCGCCGACGAGATCACCGCGGAGGACCCGCGCGGCGACGTGCTGGTGTTCCTGCCCGGCGAGCGCGAGATCCGCGACGCGCATCTCGCCCTGTCGCGGCGCCGCTACGCGCACACCGAGGTGATGGCCCTGTATGCGCGCCTCTCGGCGGCCGAACAGGATCGCGTATTCCATCCCGGTCCGGCGCGGCGCATCGTGCTGGCGACCAATGTGGCCGAGACCTCGCTGACCGTGCCGCGCATCCGCTACGTCATCGACAGCGGCACGGCACGGGTGAAACGCTACAACCCGCGCAACCAGCTCGAGCGCCTGCACGTGGAACCCATTTCGCAGGCCGCCGCCGACCAGCGCAAGGGCCGCTGCGGGCGCGTGGGGCCGGGCATCTGCTACCGGCTGTACAGCGAAGACGACTACGCCATGCGGCCGCCCCACAGCGACCCGGAACTGCTGCGTTCCTCGCTGGCCGGCGTCATCCTGCGCATGCTCGCCCTGAAACTTGGTGATCCGGCGGGCTTCCCGTTTCTCGACGCGCCCTCCGAGCGCGCGGTCACCGACGGCTTCCGGCGCCTGGTGGAACTGGGCGCAATCGACGGCCAGCGGCGCCTGACCCCGATCGGCCAGGCCATCGCGCGGCTGCCGATCGACGTCGCGCTCGGCCGCATGCTGGTCGAGGCGGTGGCGCGCGGCGTGCGCCGCGAACTGCTGGTGCTGGTGTCCTTCCTCAGCATCCAGGATCCGCGCGAGCGCCCGGCCGATGCGCGCGCCGAAGCCGATGCCGCGCACGCAACGTTCAACGATGCGAAATCCGATTTCCTCGGCATCCTCAGGTTGTGGGAAGCCTATGGCGCGGCGCATGGCGAGTTCACGCAGTCCAGGTTGCGCGACTGGTGCCGGGCGCATTTCCTGTCCTTCCTGCGCATGCGCGAATGGCGCGAACTGCACCGCCAGCTGCTGCTGGGGCCGGCGCTGCCGGGTCCCGCCGCCCCTGCCGCGCCAGCGCCGGCGAAGGCCGTGGCTGCCGAGGCCCGCGGCGAGATTCCAGACAACTACGAAGCGATCCACCGTTGCCTGCTGTCGGGCTGGCCGACCCAGGTCGGGCGGCGCGACGAGCGCGGCCAGTTCCGCGGCACGCGTGAACGCAGGTTCAGCGTGTTTCCCGGATCCGCGCTGGCCAAGGCGCCGCCGCAGTGGCTGCTGGCCGGGCAGATCCTCGATCTGGCCAGGGTGTACGGCATGCTCTGCGCGCGCGTGGAGCCGGCCTGGATAGAGCAGCAGGCCGCGCACCTGGTGCGGCGCGCCTGGCATGATCCGCACTGGTCGCGCAAGCGCGGCGCGGTGATCGCCTTCGAGCAGGTGACCCTGTTCGGCCTCACCCTGGTCGAGCGCCGCCAGGTCGATTTCGGTGCGCAGGATCCGGCGCGCGCGCATGCCATCTTCCTGCACGAAGCGTTGGCGCGTTGCGAGCTGGATGCGCGCTCCGGCTTCGTGCGCGCCAATGCGCGCGTGCTGGCCGAAGCGCAGGAAATCGAAGCCAAGCGCCGTCGCAGCGGCCTGCTGCAGGACGAGGCGACCCTGGCGGCGTTCTTCGCCGGCAAGCTGCCGGGCGACATCTCGACCACGGTGGCGCTCGACGCCTGGTACCGGCGGGCGTCGGCGGCGGAACAGGCGGCCCTGCACTGGTCGCTCGGCGATGTGCTGGGCCAGGCGCCCGGCATCGGCGCCGCCGATTTCCCGACCCGCCTCGAGGTTGGCGCGCGCAAGTTGCGACTTGCCTATCGTTTCCTGCCCGGCGATGCAGCCGATGGCGTGACCCTGCACGTGCCGCTGGCCCTGCTCAACACCGTGCCGGCCGCGCGCTGCAGCTGGCTGGTGCCGGGGCTGCTGGCGGAAAAGGTCGGCGAGGCGATCCGCGGCCTGCCCAAGGCGCTCAGGCGCAACTTCGTGCCCGCGCCGGACTTTGCGCAGGCCTTTGTCCAGGCCGAGGCGCCGCGCGATGCGCCGTTGTGGGAGGTGCTGGCGCAGTATCTTGCGCGCGTCACCGGGGTGGCCGTCACGGCGGCGGATTTCGCCGCCGTCGAGCTGCCGGCGTACCTGGCGATGAACTTCCGCGTCCATGACGAGCAGGGCAGGACCCTGGTCGAGAGCCGCGACCTGGCCGCGATCCAGGGCGAGTGGACCGAGGCGGCGCGCATCGCCTTCACCAGCCACGCCGATGTCGATCTCGCGCGCGAGGACGTCGGCGAATTCGACTTCGGCGACCTTCCCGAGCGCGTGGTTTCCAGCGGCGGCCTGAGTGCCTTCCCCGCGCTGGTCGATCTGGGTGACAGCGTGGCGCTGCGCGTGTTCGAAAATGCCGCCGAGGCGACGGACGAGCATCGTCGGGGTGTCGAGCGCCTGTTGCGCCGCGCGCTGGCCGGCAAGATCAGGCAGGCGCGCAAGCAGCTGCCGGTCGATCGCGCCACCGTCTTGCGCAGCGCGACCCTGGAAGGGCTGTTCGTCGTGCCTGCCGATGCGGGCCGCGGTGAGGGACTGCGCGCCGAGGTGGTGGAGTCGGCGCTGCGCGATTGCCTGGCGGCGGCGGACCTGGAGGTGCGCACGCGCGCGGATTTCGAGCACCTGCGCGATGCGCTGGGGCGCGCCCTGTTCCCGGCCGCCATCGAGCGCCTGGGCCTGGCCGAGGCGATCCTCGCCGCGCAGGCCGAGCTGCGTCCGCTGCTCGAACCGCCGCTGATGGGTTTCGCCACGGCCAACTACGCGGACCTGCGCGACCAGCTCGAGGCGCTGCTTGCACCCGGCTTCCTGAGCGACCTGCCCAAGACACGGCTGCAGCAGTTCCCGCGCTACCTCAAGGCCATGCAACTGCGCGCCGAGCGCCTGCGCCAGGATCCGGCGCGCGACCAGGCACGCATGCTGGGGTTGCAGGGCTACTGGCGCGACTACCTGAAACTGCGCGCCACGCGCGGTGGCGAGGATGCTTGCCTGGCCGAGCTGCGCTGGGCGATCGAGGAGCTGCGCGTATCCAGCTTTGCCCAGGAGCTCGGCACGCCCGAGCCGGTTTCGCCCAAGCGCGTCGCGCGCCTGGTCCAGGCCCTGCGCGCGTCCTGAGCCAGGCGGACCGGCGCCGCGCCGAGCCCTCAGCGCAGCGGCGCACCCAGCGCGCCGGCCATGCCCGCCACGGCCTGGATCTGCACGCCTTCGCGGCTGTCATAGTCTTCGCCGCTGTAGCCCCACCAGTCCCAGCAGCCCTTGGGGTTGAGCGGAACCATGCTGGCGCGCGCCTGCGGGTACAGCACGACCACGCCGTAGGCATCCGCCCAGCGGTTGTAGCCGGCGTCGCTGACGAAGGCCTTGCCCACGCTGTCGGCATTCTGCTGGCAGCCATGGAAGGCGATGTGCAGGGCGCAGACCTGGCCTGCGGCGCAGGCCTTGGGAATGTAGGCATAGCCCTCGGCGGCGAGGAAGGCATCCTTGCCGTCGGGCCGGAACGCATCCTGGTCGAAGGTGCGCAGCTCGCCGCTCGCCGCCTTCGCGGCATGTGGCGGCTTGCCGTACAGGTCGGCAAGGATCTCGCCGGCGGCGTCGAAGCCGCACTTGCCGACATAGGGCGCCGTGGCGGTGGTGCACGATGCGCCGCTATCGAGCGTGGGAAAGGTGTGCGTGAAGTCGCGCCCCAGGTCTTCCTCGATGCTGGGCTTGTGTCCCGCCTTCGCGCCGAGCGCGCGATACAGCGCGGCGGTCGCCACGGAAAGCGATGCGGCCACGGTCTGATCCGCACTGCCATGCAGCACCAGCACGCGGTCGCCGGCCAGGCCCGAAAGGGGCGCGATCCTGCCGGCTGCGGCGGCCTCGGTGGCGTAGCTGGCCAGCGCCTGCACGTCCGGGCCCTTGCCCGAAGCGGGCATCATGCAGCTCGCGAGCGCGGTCTGCAGGGAGCCCTGTGCGCAGTGATAGGGGCCGCCGGCGATCAGTGCCGCGCCGGCGATGCGGTCGGAATGGGCGAGGTGCAGCTGGTGCGCCATGTAGGCGCCGGAGGACAGGCCCGAGACGGTGGTGCGCGCGGGATCGAGCTTGAGCGCCGGCAGGGCGGCTTCGGCGGCATGGGCGGTAACAGCCAGGGACAGGGCCAGGCCAAGGGCCAGGGCGGCGTGCAGTGGAAAGTTGCGAGTCATGGGGAATCCCCTGGGCGGCATGCGTGAGTGAGGGGCGGGCCGGGAACGCCTGCATTGCAGTCGCGTCCGAGCGTACACCCGCCCCGTTGCGGACTCCCAGCTTAGGGGAGGAGAATGGCTGCGTGTGCCTGGATGCCCTCCCCGCAGCGGGGAGGGCATGGCCGCGGAAGGCGTTCGCGTGCGGTTCGCGCGCGCCAGACGAACCCCGCCATGGCCTGGCGCCCAGGCTCAGAACGAGTAGCGCGCCGACAGGTAATAGTTGCGCGGCCAGCCGAAGTAGGCGGTCTGGATGTTGCCCACGCTGGAGAACTCCTGGCCGTCGGTCTTGTATACCTTGTCGGTGAGGTTGCGCACCCCGGCACGCACCTGCCACTTCGCGTCGGACGAATCCCACACGCCGAACAGGCCGACCAGGGTGTAGGCGGGCTGCATCAGGCCGGGGCGGTTGTCCACGCTGAGCCAGGTGTCGTCGCGGTAGCTCACGTCACCGCCCACGGTCAGCGCGGCCCCACTGTTGAAGCCGATGGTCTGTGCCAGTGCCACGCGCGCACTCCATTCCGGCGAGAACGGCACGTGGTCGTGGAGATCGGCGAGCAGCGGATTGAGCTGCACGCGCGGATCGATGAACTCCTTGTAGCGCGCCTTCATGTAGCCGAGCTGCCCGGACAGGCGCGTGCCCTGGCCGAACAGCGCGGCGCCCTCGAACTCGAAGCCGTCGATCTCGAGCTTGGCCGCGTTCAGCACCGGGAAGGCGAAGGTCGGCGTCTCCGATTCGGGATTCTGCACCTCGGACACGCGCGCCTGGAAATCGCGGTAGTCGCTGTGGAAGACCGCGAAGTTGCCCTGCAGGCGGCCATCGGCCGAGCGCGTCTTGAAGCCGGCCTCGTAGGTCCAGACGTACTCCGGATCGAACTTGGCGCTGGCCACTTCCGGTGCGCTGTTGGCGCGGCCATTGAAGCCGCCCGACTTGAAGCCGCGGTTGGCCGAGATGTACACCATCGACTGGTCGGTGATCTGGTTCTGCAACGCGATGGAGGGCGTCAGCGCGGTCCAGCCCTGCTTGCCGTCGAAGGCGACCGTTTCGTTGAGCGCCCCGAATGGCGCGCCCCAGAAGGTGCTGGTGGTGCGGTCGTAATCCTTGGTTTCGCGCGTCCAGCGCAGGCCGCCGGAAAGGCTCCAGCCGGGCGAGAATTCCCAGTTCGCGTGGGCGAACGCCGCGTAGCTCTCGGTCGTCAGGTCATCATCGATGGTGCGCAGGAAGTCGATCGGGTTGCCGGCGAGCGCGAACAGATCGTCGGCGTAGGCTTCCTGGTGCGAGGGCACCATTTCGCGCAGCCAGTAGATGCCATACACGGCCTGCAGGTTGCTGCCGTTGTCGTACTGGAACTGGAACTCCTGGCTGGCCTGCTTCTGCCTGAAGCCGACGAACACGTCACCCAGCTGGAATTGCGAAGCGTCGATATCGATGTAGGAATCGCTGTCCAGCCAGCGGTAGGCGCTGATGCTCTTGAACGTCCACGCGTCGGACATGTTCCAGTTCGCGTGCAGCGCCACGCCCTTGTGCGTGAGTTCCTGGCCGCGATCGGGCGGGAACGAGGTCTGCGAATGGAAATCGTAGGTGCCGGTCGGCGCCGGCAGCAGCACCACCGGCCCCAGCACCAGGTCGGTCTGGATCAGCGGCGCGGTGGGCTCGCCCAGGGTGAGGGCGGTGTTCTGGTGCGTGTAATCCAGCGCCAGGGTGGCATTGAAGGTCTCGTTCGGCTTGAACTGGAGCTTGGCACGCAGCGCCTTGGTGTCGTCATCGTTGAATTCCTGCCCGGTGACCGGATCGGAAACGTAGCCGTCGGTGCGGACCACGGCGCCGGCGACGCTCGCCGACCACATGTCGCCGAGGCCGCCGGAAAGATAGAAGCGGCCTTCGGCGCGGCCGTGGTCGCCCACTGTCGCCTCGACCGAGCCGGTCGGCACCTGGCTCGGTTCCCTGGTCACGATCTTGATCGCGCCGCCGGTGGTGTTCTTGCCGTACAGCGTGCCCTGCGGTCCGCGCAGCACTTCGACGTGGTTGACGTCGAACAGGCTGATCAGCGCGCCCTGGATGCGCGAGTAGTAGACGTCGTCCACGTACATGCCGACGCCCGGGTCGAAGGTCTGCAGTGCATCCGGCTGGCCGATGCCGCGGATGAACACGTTGACGGCCGAGGACGAGCCGCGACCCTGCACGATGTTGAGGTTGGGCACCGAACCCTGCAGGCCGCCGATGTTCTCCGCGCCCATGTCGGCAAGGTCCTCCTCGCTGAAGGCGCTGACCGCGATCGGCACCTTCTCGATGTTCTCCTCGCGTCGACGCGCGGTGACCTCGATCGCTTCGAGCTTGCGCACCTCGCCCTGCTCGGCGGGATGGCTGCTGCGATCCGGAGCGCCTTCGTCCTGGGCCGCCTGGTCGGCCGCTTGGGCGGGCAGGGTCCAGGCGCAGAATGCGCCGGCGATGGCAAGACTCAACAGTGTGCGTTGCATGATTCCCCTCCACGGCATGATCGCCAGTCTGCGGGCAGGCTAGTGGCTGCGCGCGCACAGGGCACTTGTACCTTCGTACAGTGGGCAAGCGCGGCCCCGGCGGGTTTCATGCGGACTGCGCCGCGCTTGGCGCGAGCGCCTGGAGGAACCCCGGCTTGGCTTTCCTGATCGTCCTCGCGGCGCTGTGCTTCCTGATGCTGGTCGCCTATCGCGGCTACAGCGTCATCCTGTTCGCGCCGGTGGCGGCGCTGGGTGCCGTGCTGCTGACCGATCCGGCACTGGTCGCGCCGATGTTCACCGGCCTGTTCATGGACCGGATGGTCGGATTCCTGAAGCTCTACTTCCCGGTCTTCATGCTCGGCGCGGTGTTCGGCAAGCTGATCGAGATCTCCGGCTTCTCGCGCGCCATCGTGGCGGCGACCATCAACCTGGTCGGGCGCAGCCGGGCGATCCTGTCCATCGTGCTGGTGTGCGCGCTGCTGACCTATGGCGGCGTATCGCTGTTCGTGGTGGTGTTCGCGGTGTATCCGTTCGCCGCCGAGCTGTTCCGCCAGAGCGACATTCCCAAGCGCCTGATTCCCGGCACCATCGCGCTTGGCGCCTTCACCTTCACCATGGATGCGCTGCCCGGCACGCCGCAGATCCAGAACGTCATCCCGACCACCTTCTTCCAGACCACCACCTGGGCGGCGCCCTGGCTCGGCATCCTTGGAGGGGTGTTCATCCTGGCCGTGGGCCTTGCCTACCTGGACTGGCGCCGGCGCGTCGCCGCGCGTGCCGGTGAAGGTTACGGCAGCGGCCACGAGAACGAGCCGGCCCCGTTCAGCGGTGAGCATCTCGCGCCGGCCTGGCTGGCGATCCTGCCGCTGGTCGTGGTTGGCGTGGCCAATTTCGTACTGACGCGCATGATTCCGCAGTGGTACGGCGCGACCTACAGTTTCGATCCCAGCGTGGTCGGCCAGGCCGCACCGGTGGTGCAGGACGTGGCCAAGCTGACCGCCATCTGGGCGGTCGAGGGAGCGCTGCTGCTCGGCATCGCCTGCGTGCTGGTGAGCGCATGGCGGCCGGTGCTGAAGACCTTTGCCGAAGGCAGCCGCAGCGCAGTCGGCGGCGCCCTGCTGGCCTCGATGAACACCGCTTCGGAGTACGGCTTCGGCGCCGTCATCGCCGCGCTGCCGGGCTTCCTGGTGGTGGCCGATGCACTGAGCGCGATTCCCGATCCACTGATCAACGAGGCGGTTTCGGTGACCGCGCTGGCCGGCATCACCGGTTCGGCCTCGGGCGGCATGAGCATCGCGCTCGCGGCCATGGCCGACACCTTCATGCAGAACGCGCAGGCCGCTGGCATCCCGCTGGAAGTCCTGCACCGCGTGGCCGCCATGGCCTCCGGCGGCATGGATACGCTGCCGCACAATGGCGCCGTCATCACCCTGCTTGCCGTTACCGGCCTCACCCACCGCCAGTCCTACAAGGACATCTTCGCCATTACCCTGATCAAGACCGCGGCGGTGTTCGTGGTGATCGGGCTGTTCTATGCCACCCGGCTGGTGTGAGCCGGGCTACACAGCTGGCGTGGCGTCGAGTTCGCGCAGCAAGTCGCCAGGCGCGTCGATCGGCGGCAGGCAGGTGGTGCCGCGGCAGAGCCAGGCGCGGCCGCCCGGTGCCGCGTGCTGGGCGACGAGCAGGTCCGGCAGCGGCGCCGCTGCGGCCGGGATGAAGTAGCTCTCCGTGCCTGCCTGCCTGGCCCGCGCGAGGGCCGGTGCCCAGCGCGGCGCATCGGCCGCATCCGCGCGCACGACGATGCGTGTGGGCGGCGCCAGGTAGTCGCCGAGTGCCAGCAGCAGGCTGGCGCAGCCTTCCGGATGTTCGCCGAGCATCGGCCAGGCCGCGCGCAGGCAGCGCTCGGCCGCGTCGAGGAAATGCGAATCACCAGTCAGATGACCCAGGCGCAGCAGGGCGCGGGCGGCAATCCCGTTGCCCGAAGGCAGGGCGTCGTCCAGCCACGGCCGGGGGCGTTGCGGCAGGCGTTCGGCGTCGTGGGCGGTGAAGAAGAAGCCGCCCGATTCATGGTCTTCGAAGCGTTCGAGCAATTGCGCGGCCAGCGCCAGCGCCCAGGTCAGGTCGCGGGTCTTCCAGCGCAGGCGCAACATCGCCAGCAGGGCGTCGAGGAGGAAGGCGTGGTCGTCGAGGAAGGCCGGCTGCTTCGCCGTGCCGCGGGCATGGCTGGCCAGCAGGCGCCCGTCGCGCCAGACATGTGCATGCAGGAAATCGAGCGCGCGCTCGGCCGGCTCGACCAGCCGCTCGAGTCCAGGCACGGCCAGCGCCGCGCGCGCCAGGCCGGCGATGGCCAGCGCGTTCCAGGCGGTCAGGATCTTGTCGTCCAGTGCCGGGGGCACGCGGCGCGCGCGGGCGTCAAGCAGCTTGGCGCGCGCCGCTTCCCAGCGCTGGTGCGCCGTGGCTGGCGCGATGCCCAGGCTCGCCGCGACTTCGTCGCAACTGGCAACCGGGCGCAGGTGCCATGCCTTGCCCTCGAAATTGGGTGGTCGATCCAGGCCGAAGCGGCGCTCGAGGATGGCGTACTCGCGCGCATCGAGCAGGTCGCGCACTTCCTCGCGCTGCCAAAGGTAGAAGCGCCCTTCCGCGCCTTCCGAGTCGGCATCGAGCGAGCTGGCGAAGCCGCCGCCGGGCAGCTCCATCTCGCGTTCCAGCCAGGCAGCCGTGGCCTGCGCGCCGACCACCAGCTCGCGGTTGCCGAAGCGCGCGCCGGCCTGCGCCAGCAGCGGCAGCAGCAGGGCATTGTCGTAAAGCATCTTCTCGAAGTGCGGGATGTTCCATTCCGCATCCACCGAATAGCGGAAGAAGCCGCCCCCCAGGTGATCGGCCAGGCCGCGTCCGGCGATGCAACGCAGGCTGTGGCGGGCCAGCGTGATCGGTGCGTCGCTGGTGGTGTTGCCGGGCCGATCGCAGGCCAGCAGCAGTTCCAGTTCGCTGGCGTGCGGGAACTTCGGCGCACCGCGATGACCGCCGTTGGCGGGGTCGTGGCTGGCGGCGATGCGCTGCAGCGCCACCTGCAGCGGCCCGGAGTCCAGCACGTGCGCCGGTGCCGCGCCCGGACCCCGGTCGGCAAGGAAGGCAGCCAGCGCGGTGTTCTGCCTGCGCAGTTCGTCCGGGTGCGTGTCGTACCACTCCCGCACTCCGCGCAGCACCTCGCCGAACGCGGGCAGGCCGTGGCGCGGGGACGGCGGAAAGTAGGTGCCGGCATAGAACGGCACCAGGTCGTCGGGGGCGAGGAAAACCGTCAGTGGCCAGCCGCCGCCGCGCCCGGCCAGCGCCTGGTAGGCATGCTGGTAGACGCGGTCGATGTCGGGACGCTCCTCGCGGTCGACCTTGATGTTGATGTACAGGCTGTTCATCAACGCCGCGATGGTTGCGTCTGCGAAACTCTCGTGGGCCATCACGTGGCACCAGTGGCAGGCGGCATAGCCGATCGAGAGCAGGATCGGCCGGCCCTCGCTGCGTGCCGCCGCGAGCGCCTGCGCGCACCAGGGCCACCAGTCGACCGGATTGTCCGCGTGCTGGCGCAGGTAGGGGCTGGTTTCGGCGGCAAGGCGATTGGGCATGGCGGCAGTGTAGCCGTCCCGCGTGAATGCCGACCCAGCCGCGGCGATCCCGTATCATCGGCGCCTTGCCCGTTTGCGGCCGGCGCCGTTGCCGCCACGCGCAGGCGCGGTTCCGGCCACCAGGACGCAAGGCGAATGCCCTACTTCGTCGACATCAACCCGATCGCCTTTTCACTCGGCCCGCTGCAGGTGCACTGGTACGGCATCATGTACCTGATCGGTTTCGGTGCGGCCTGGTGGCTGGGCCAGCGCAGGCGCGCCGCCGGGCGCCTGCCGGTGAGCGCCGAGCAGTTCTCCGATCTTGCCTTCTACGGCATGCTGGGCGTGATCCTGGGCGGGCGCATCGGCTACATGCTGTTCTACGACAGCGCCGAGCTGCTCCGTCACCCGCTCAGCCTGATCCGCGTCTGGGAAGGCGGCATGTCGTTCCACGGGGGGCTCCTCGGCGTGCTGGTCGCCGGCTGGTGGTGGTCGCGCAGGAATGCCATCCACTTCTTCGATACCATCGATTTCGTCGCCCCGCTGGTGCCGATCGGTCTCGGTCTCGGGCGCCTGGGGAATTTCATTGGCGGCGAGCTCTGGGGCCGGCACACGGACCTGCCCTGGGGCATGATCTTCCCGCGCGCGCTGGACTATCTGGGCAAGACGCGCGATGAGCTGCGCCAGATGTATCTGGCCGGCCAGCTCGACGGCCAGGCCCGCCACCCCTCGCAGTTGTACGAGTTTCTGCTCGAAGGCGTGGTGCTGTTCGCGGTGCTGTGGATCTACTCGCGCAAGCCGCGACCGCGCTATGCGGTGTCCGGCCTGTTCGCGCTGCTCTACGGCGTGTTCCGTTTCGTGGTCGAATTCGTGCGCGAGCCGGATGCGCAGCTGGGCTTTCTGGCCTTCGACTGGCTGACCATGGGCCAGCTGCTGTCGGTGCCGCTCATACTGGTGGGGACGTTCCTGCTGTGGCTCTCGCGCAGGCAATCCGCGCCTGGGGCCACAGCATGAAGCAGTACCTGGATCTGCTGCGCCACGTCCTCGAGCACGGCACCGTGAAGGCCGATCGCACCGGCACGGGTACGCGCAGCGTGTTCGGCTGGCAGATGCGCTTTCCACTGGCTGCCGGCTTCCCGCTGGTCACCACCAAGAAGTTGCACCTGAAGTCGATCATCCACGAGCTGATCTGGTTCCTCGCCGGCGATACCAACATCGCCTATCTCAGGCGGCACGGGGTCAGCATCTGGGACGAATGGGCCGACGCCAACGGCGATCTCGGCCCGGTGTACGGCAAGCAGTGGCGAAGCTGGGCGGCGCCGGACGGGCGCAGCATCGACCAGATGGCCTGGGTGGTGGAGGAAATCCGGCGCAACCCCGACTCGCGGCGCCTGATCGTCAGTGCCTGGAACGTGGCCGAGCTGGCGCAGATGGCGCTGCAGCCCTGCCACACCATGTTCCAGTTCTACGTCGCCGACGGACGCCTGTCCTGCCAGCTCTACCAGCGCTCGGCGGACATCTTCCTCGGCGTGCCGTTCAATATCGCCAGCTATGCGCTGCTCACCCACATGGTGGCCCAGGTGACCGACCTGGCGCCCGGTGACTTCGTGCATACCCTGGGCGATGCGCACCTGTATTCCAACCATGTCGCCCAGGCGCGCGAACAGTTGGCGCGCGAACCGCGGCCGTTGCCGCGGCTGGTGCTGGACCCGGCGGTTCGATCGCTGTTCGATTTCCGCTACGCGGACATCCGCATCGAGGGTTACGATCCACACCCCGCGATCCGGGCGCCGGTGGCGGTATGAGCGCAATCAGCCTGATCGCGGCGCTGGACCGCCGGCTGGCGATCGGCCGCGACGGCGCGATGCCCTGGCACCTGCCCGACGACCTGCGCCGCTTCAAGGCGCTCACGCTCGGCAAGCCGGTGCTGATGGGGCGCAAGACGGCGCTGGCCATTGGCCGCGCCCTGCCGGGTCGCGAGAACCTGGTGCTCACGCGCGGTGACGTGGCGCCGTGGCCGGGGCAGGTGGTGGTGCACTCGCTGGATGCCGCCCTGGCCCGCGCCGGGGCGGACGAACTGGCGGTCATCGGCGGTGGCGAGGTGTATCGGCTGGCACTGCCGCAGGCCACGCGCCTGCATCTGACCTGGGTCGATACGCTGGTGGCCGATGCCGATACCTGGTTTCCCCGGCTGGACATGACCCGATGGGTGGAAACCGCGCGCACGCATCATCCCGCCGACGCGCGGCACGCGTTTGCCATGGATTTCGTCGATTACGCGCGTCGCGAGTCGCCGGCGAGTGGCGCCTGAAGCGGATCGCCACGCCGGCGCGGTTCGCGCCGGGGTCGTCCACCCGGCACGCGCGCCCAGCCTCAATCCCGATGCTTCGGGTGGGCGGGCGGGTGACTGGACTTCACGGTGACGAACTGGCGTTCCTCGCCGTCCAGGCGCATGGCAGTCAGGACGCCGCCCCACACGCAGCCGGTGTCGATGGCATGGATGCCCAGGCCAATGAAGCGGTCCAGCGCGGACCAGTGTCCGCAGACCACGCGCAGGTCGCGCTCCACGCGACCGGGGACGGAAAACCAGGGGTAGAGTCCGGGCCGCTGCGTGCCCGGCGGACCCTTGTCGGCGAAGCCGATGCGGCCGCGCACGTCGCAATAGCGCATGCGCGTGAACACGTTGATGGCGGCGCGCCAGCGTTCGATGCCGCGCAGCTTGGGCGTCCACAGGTCCGGCTTGTTGCCGAACAGCTGCCGCAACAGGCGGTGATGGCTGGTGCTGCGCAGCTTGTCCTCGACTTCGTGCGCAATGCGTTCGGCGTCGGTCGTGCTCCAGCGCGGGAACAGACCCGCGTGCACCAGCAGGAAGCCGAGCTGGCGATCGACATGCACGAGCTCGCGGCTGCGCAGCCAGTCGAGGAGTTCGTCGCGATCGGGCGCGAACAGGATCTGGCGCAGTTCCAGGTTGACCCGTTCCTGCTCCTCGCGCCGGCGTTCGGCCACCGCGAGCAGGGACAGGTCGTGGTTGCCGAGCACCACGATGGCGCGCTCGCCGAATGCCTTGACCCGGCGCAGCACCGCCAGGGACTGGCCGCCGCGGTTCACCAGGTCGCCGCAGAACCACAGCGTGTCGCGGGCCGGGTTGAACTGGATGGCGTCGATCAACCCGGCCAGTTCGTCGTCGCAGCCCTGCACGTCGCCGATGGCCCAGGTGGCCATGTCAGCGCGCCATTCCCGGAGCGCGGCGGGCGTCCGGGCAGGACGGCTCGGGTGGCACTGCGTTCATCGGCAGCATCAATGCAGGGTGCGCGGGATGCTGAGCAGGAAAACCGGGACATCTGCCGCAAAACAGGTGCCATCGTCGGCCATCATCTGGTAACTGCCGCGCATCGTGCCCAGCGCTGTTTCCAGCACCGCGCCCGAGGTGTAGCGATAGTTCTCGCCCGGGCGCATCCACGGCTGTTCGCCGATCACGCCTTCGCCGATCACCTCGCTGACCTTGCCGTTGTCGTCGGTGATGATCCAGTGGCGCGAAAGCAGGCGCGCGCCCACCGTGCCACGATTGGCGATGGTGATGGTGTATGCAAAGGCGTAGCGGTTGTCGGTCGGTTCGGACTGGTCGCTGAGGAAATGCGTATCCACCGAAATCGCGATGTCATAGGGCTTCTTGTCCATGGCGTGATTCTCGGGGACGCGGGGCGTGGCGGCAAGCTGCGCCGGCGGTCGGGGGCGTGAATGGCCGCGAAACCCGGCATCGGCGACGACGCAACTTCCGCGGCCTGCTGCAATCCCAACCCGTGCCGTTGCATTGGGTGAGCGCAATGCCGGGCGTCAACCGGCTGGGAACCGAGAACCATGAGAAAACTTCCGATCATCATCGCCGCAACCCTGCTCTCCACGGCCACCGGACTGGCGGCTGCCGCGAATGTCGAGGGTTCGCGTGACATCCAGACCTATCAGAAGGCGGCCGAGGGCGCAGTGAGCAGCATGCCGGCGACCCCGCTGGTGGATTGGCAGGCCCTCGATGCGCACACCCTGGCGGTGTGGACTGCCAACAACAAGCCCTGGCTGGTCGATGTCAGTCCGGCTTGCCAGGGCCTGATGGAAGCCAGCGCGATCCGCTTCACCTCGCGCGACAACCGGGTCACCGCGGGCACGGATGAGCTCAAGCTGGGTGATTCCTCATGCAAGGTCGAATCCATCCGGCCGGTGGATTACAAGCAGGTCGCCCAGCTCCACCATCATCACATGAAGGCGAGCAGGCACATGGCCTCGATCACGAAACCGGTCAAGTAGGAGGAGCGCGTCGCCGCCGCATGCCGGCCCTGCCGGCGCGGCGGCGACGGCTTGCCGGCGTGCCCATGGCGCGGTCGGCGCGCCTCATTCCGGGGTGTAGCCGGGTGGCTTGACCGAGCCTTCGCCGAAGAAATAATTCTCCATTTCCGTGGCGATGAAGCTGCGTGTGGCGGCGTCCAGCGGGTTCAATCGATGCTCGTTGATCAGCATGGTCTGGTGGGCCAGCCATTGCTGCCAGGCTTGCCTGGATACGCTTGCATAGATGCGCTTGCCGAGCTCGCCCGGCCAGGGTGCATAGGCCAGTCCTTCGGCTTCGTGGCCGAGCTTGACGCAAAAGACGGTACGGCTCATCGGGGGTTCCTCCAGCGATTCGAGCAGCCGGCGCACCGGCGCGGGCAAGGCAGCGGCGGTCCAGTCCGCAGGCGTGCACCAGCGCCGCACGGGGTGCTCGGCGATGTGCTCCAGCGGGCGTACGTCGTCGCAGCGGATTGGCGCAACCTGCAGGCGGAAGTGGGTGAAGGCGTGGGTGAACCCGGGCAGGCGCGTTGTCGGTCCGGGCGTGACGCCGCAATGATCGCGCAGGTAGGCCGCCAGTGCCGTGTCGTCGGATAGGCGCTGCGGCGTTTCGGGCAGGCTCCACAGTCGCGCCCACACGCCGACCGGCGGGCGGCGCTCGAGGAGCACGCGTCCGGCGGTATCGCGCAGCATCAGCAGGGTGGTCGCGCGCAGCGGTACGCTGCGCCGTGGCCTGGGCGTCGGCAGGGTGGCGACGCGGTCCTTGCGCAAGGCCTGACAACCGGCGGCCAGCGGACAGCTCGCGCAACGCGGGTGCGCGCGCGTGCACACGGTCGCGCCCAGGTCCATGATCGCCTGGGTGTAGTCGGCCACGCGCGTGGTCGGGGTGTGGCTTTCGGCCAGGTGCCACAGCTGGCGCTCGATGGCGGCCGTGCCTGGCCAGCCCTCCACACCGTGCCAGCGGGCCAGCACGCGGCGCACGTTGCCATCCAGAATGGCCTGGCGCTGGCCATGGGCAAGGGCCAGGATGGCCGCGGCGGTGGAGCGGCCGATGCCCGGCAGGCTGGCCAGCGCCGCGGCATCGCGCGGCAGCGCTCCGGCGTGCCGGGCCATGCACAGGCGGGCTGCGCAATGCAGGTTCCGCGCCCGGCTGTAGTAGCCAAGCCCGGACCACAGCGCCAGCACCTGGTCCTCGCGGGCCGCGGCCAGGCTGGCGAGGGTGGGCAGGGCGGCCATGAAGCGCTCGAAATAGGGCACGACGGTGCGCACCTGGGTCTGCTGCAGCATCACCTCGCTGACCCACACGCGATAGGCGCTGCGCGGGTGCTGCCAGGGCAGGTTCCGGCGGCCGTGATGGTCATGCCAGGCGAGCAGGGCGCTCGCGAATCCATCCCGTTGCGTCGCGCCGGAAGCCGCTTCAGTGCTTGCCGGCGGGCGCATCATGATCATCCCCGATGTGCAGCTCGACACCCTCCATGCGCAGTTCGCCGATGCGCAGTTCCGCCGCGCTGGCGGTGCCGGCCAGCGGTGGCAGCAGGACGGCGCTGCCGGGCTGCGCCTGCAGGCGCTGCAGCCAGGCGATGGCATCGCCGCGGCTGGCCAGGGTGAAATCGACGCCGCGCGCGATCGGCGTGCCATCGCGCAGCACCGTGCCGTCCTCGATGTGCAGGTGGAAGCGCAGGTCGGGGGCGCTGCCTCGCGGCCCGGACTGCGTCGCCAGCCAGGCATCGAGCGTGTCCAGGTCGAGCACCGGCCGACGCAGCTCCAGGCGCCTGATCTCGAACTGCTCGCTCCACAGAATTCGCCACGGCAGCACCACCTCCAACGCATCGGCGCGGACCAGGGGCGCGGACGCACCGGGCTGGCGCAATACCGGTTCGGGCAGGGTGGCGTGCAGTTCCGGCACGAAGCCGTAGCGGGCGCCGGCGCCGAGGGTGAGTTCGGCAGCGAGATTCTTGCGCACCTGGGCGGCGAGGAAGGCGCCGATGCGCTCCGGGCGGGTGAAATGGCGCAACGTCGCGGCGGCGGCCAGCGCAAGCAGGGCCACCACCAGCAGCAGCCACCAGCGCCAGCGCCGCGTCCGCCTTGCAGGCGCTTCAGGCATGGCCGGCCGGCGCCGTCGGCAGCAGGCCATCGACGAAGGCGGCGGCATCGAACTCGCGCAGGTCGCCGGCGGTTTCGCCGAGGCCGACAAAGCGGATCGGCAGGCCGAATTCGCGGGCCAGCGCGAACACCACGCCGCCCTTGGCGGTGCCGTCGAGCTTGGTGACGACCAGGCCGGTGACGCCGACCGCCTCGCGGAACTGGCGCACCTGGTGAATGGCGTTCTGACCGGTGGTGCCGTCGATCACCAGCAGCACTTCATGAGGTGCTTGCGGATCGAGCTTGCCGAGCACGCGCCGGATCTTGGCCAGCTCGTCCATCAGGCCCGTCTGCGTATGCAGGCGTCCTGCGGTGTCGGCGATCATCACATCGATGCCGCGCGCGCGTGCCGTCTGCAACGCGTCGAAGATCACGCTGGCCGCGTCGGCGCCGGAGCCTTGCGCGATCACCGGCACGGCATGGCGCGCGCCCCAGCTCTGCAACTGTTCGACCGCTGCGGCGCGGAAGGTGTCGCCGGCGGCCAGCAGCACGCCGCGACCTTCGTTGCGCAGGCGCCAGGCCAGCTTGCCGATGGTGGTGGTCTTGCCCACGCCGTTGACGCCGACCATCAGGATGACGAAGGGCGTGTGACCGGCCGTGACGAGCGGCTGCTGCACGGGTTCCAGGCGCGCCACCAGCTCGGCACGCAGCGCGGCGAGCAGGGCGCCGGCGTCGGCGAACTCGCGCCGCGCCACCCGCTTGCGCAGCTTCTCGATCAGTTCGGTGGCGCCCGTGACGCCCATGTCGGCGGTGATCAGGCAGGTTTCCAGCTCGTCCAGGAAGGCATCGTCGAGCACCGGATTGCGCGTGAACAGGCTCGCCAGTCCGCGGGCGAAGCCATTCCCGGAGAGGCGCTCGCGCCAGGAACGGCGGGCGGGCACGGATTCGTGATCCGGCAAGGCGTCGGCAGGCGGGCCGGGCGGCGCATGCGGCGCGGCCGGCGGTGTCGTCATGGCCGGCCGGGTCGCCGGGCGCGCAAGGGGCGGCGGCGTCGCCGCGTCGCCGCGCTGCTCGTCGTGCACGGGCGCTTCCTGCGTGGCCGGCGCCGGTTCGGTAGCCGGCTTCTTCTTCAAGAACTTCAGCATTGCGTAACGGATGGGCGAGAATGCGGGCGATGATGCTACCACCCGCCCCGCCCGGATAAGGCGTTGCATGTCCAAGACCCGTTCCAGCGCCGGTGGCGGCAAGCTGCGCGTGATCGCCGGGCGCCTGCGCGGCTCGCGCATCGGCGTGCCCGACCGGCCGGGCCTGCGCCCGACGCCCGACCGGATCCGCGAGACCCTGTTCAACTGGCTGGCGCCCTACCTCGATGGCGCGCGCTGCCTGGATCTGTATGCCGGCAGCGGCCTGCTCGGCATCGAGGCGCTCTCGCGCGGCGCCGCCGAGTGCGTCTTCGTCGAGCGCGACCGCGCCCTGGCCAGCCTGCTCCAGGAGAACCTGGCGCGCCTGCGGGTGAACGGTGCGCGCGTGGTGACCGGTGCAGCGCTGGACTACCTGGCGGCGCGACCGGCCACGCGCTTCGACATCGCCTTCGTCGACCCGCCGTTCGAGGCCGGCGCCTGGGCGGCCGCGCTGGCGTCGCTGGAGGACGCTGGCTGGCTGGCCCCGGGCGCGCTCATCCATGTCGAGGCGCCGGACGACGCGGCCTTCGCGGTGCCCGCGGCCTGGCAGCTGCATCGTGAAGGCCGGGCGGGTGCGGTGCGCCACCTGCTGTATCGCGCCGCGGCTGATCCGTTAAGCTAGGGCTTCCGGGGGCAATGGAAACACGGTCTGGCATGGCGACCTCGCAAGCGCGCGCCCGCATCGCGGTCTATCCGGGCACCTTCGATCCGATCACCAATGGCCACATCGACCTGGTGTGCCGGGCCGCGCCGCTGTTCGATCGCCTGATCGTCGCCATCGCCGACAGTTCCACCAAGCATCCCGCCCTGACGCTGGACGAGCGCATCGCGCTCGCGCGCACCGCCCTGGCAGGCGTGACCGGTGTCGAGGTGCGCGGGTTCTCCACCCTGCTCGCCGATTTCGTGGAGGAACTCGGCGCCGGCGTGATCCTGCGCGGCTTGCGCGCGGTGTCGGACTTCGAGTACGAGTTCCAGCTCGCCAGCATGAACCGGCACCTGATACCGGCGGCGGAAACCCTGTTCCTGACGCCTGCCGAGCAATACAGTTTCATTTCGTCATCGCTGGTGCGCGAGATCGCGCGCCTGGGCGGTGATGTATCCGGGTTCGTCCACCCCGCCGTGATGCAGGCGCTGCGGACGCATTATGAAAAGTCCACCAGCACGAGGTAATGTCCCATGCGCAAGTTTCTGCCCGTTCTCGCCTGTACCGCCGCCTTCGCGCTCGCCGCCTGCAGCCAGGGCGAAGCGCCCGAGCAGCAGGCGGCCCCCGCGGAAACGCCGGTGGTGATCGCCAAGCCCACGCTCAGCCAGCCGGTACGCCCGGAGAAGCCGGAAATCCTGGTCAAGGCGCAGGAAGAGGCGGCCAACGCGCCGCCGCTCGCCGAAGGCGAGACGCGCCAGCTCGATCCGGCGGTGGCCGAGGCCAAGTCCGCCTATGACGCGGCGATGGCCAGCTACGAGGAGCAAAGCCACGCCTTCACCGCGCAGTGGAAGCAGTACCTGGTCAGCGTGGTCACCGCCAACATGGACGGCGTCAAGACCACCCGGCCGTACATGTATTTCATTCCCGGCGGCAACGATCCCGGTGCCGCGCAGGATCGCGCCAACCAGCTCGACAATGTCAAGAACGTGGTCGCGCGCGGCGTGCTGCCGGGCAACATGATGGCCTTTGGCGGTCCCGATTCGAAGATCACCGCGGACATCATGGTCGAGGCCTTCACCGACGCACAGCCGGGGTCCTTCAAGGACGTGCGCGTGCTCTATATCGGCGATGCGGCGGATGAGCAGCGGGTCAAGGATGCGGTCGCCCCCTCCGGCGCGGACCTGCGTTTCGTCGAGATGAAGTGAGACCGGATCGGGAGACGCAAATGCTGATCGGGCGCGGGAGCGAGCGGCGCGCAAGGCTGACCGGAAGGGTGTCCGACGCCGTCATCGCGGCGCCGGCCGCCAGGCAGGCGACCCGACATGCTGCCGGGTCAGCGCCGGATGCGTGGCGCGCGCGCGTGAGCCACCCGGGCCGGATCCTTGGCCTGCTTTTCGCGGTCTGTGCCTGCGTCGGCGCGGCGGCGGCGCAGGCGGATGAGGCCACGGCACAGCGCCCGCGCACCGCCATCGCCAGCGCCCACGCGCTGGCGACGGCTGCCGGTTTCGAAGTGATCGATGCCGGCGGCAATGCCTTCGATGCCGCGGTCGCCGTCGCGGCCGCACTGTCGGTGGTTGAGCCGCAAAGCTCGGGCATCGGCGGCGGCGGCTTCTTCCTGCTGCACCGCGCATCCGACGGCCGGAGCGTGATGCTGGATGCGCGCGAAACCGCGCCGGCGGCGGTCGATCCGAAGGACTATCTCGGGCCCGACGGCAAGCCCAGTCGCGACCACGCCATCAACGGCCCGTTGTCGGCGGCGATTCCCGGCGAGCCGGCCGCGCTGGCCTGGCTGGCCGAGCACTACGGCCAGTTGCCGCTGGCCAGGTCGCTGGCCCCGGCCATCCGCCTCGCCCGCGACGGCTTCCAGCCGGATGCCCGCATGCTCGCGCGCATCGGCGCACGGCGCGAGGTCATCGCGCGCTATCCCGCTTCCGCCGCGCTGTACCTGGTGGACGGCGAGGTGCCCAGGGCCGGCTGGACCTTCAAGTCGGCCGATCTTGCGCGGGTGTTCGAGCTGCTCGCCCGGCACGGCCACGACGGTTTCTACCGCGGCGAGCTTGCCAACACCCTGGTCGATGGCGTGCGCAAGGCGGGCGGTCGCTGGTCGCTGGAGGACCTGGCGGCGTATGCGGTGAAGGAGCGCGCGCCCATCGCCTTCGACTACCGCGGCTACCACATCGTCACCGCGTCGCCGCCTTCCTCGGGCGGCATCGCGCTGGCCGAGATGCTGAACATCCTTTCCGGCTACCGGCTCGACCAGCTCGACCGCGTGCACCGCGTGCACCTGATCGTCGAGGCCATGCGCCGCGCCTACCGTGATCGCGCCGAATACCTGGGCGATCCGGACTACGTCCGCATGCCGGTGGCCGAACTCACCAGTCCGCTCTATGCCGCCGGCCTGCGCGCCTCGATCCACCCCGACAAGGCGACGCCGAGCGCGCTTCTGCCGCCCTACATGGCACCCTTGGAAAGCACCCACACCACGCACTTTTCCATCATCGACTCGGCCGGCAACATGGTGTCGGCGACGCAGACGGTGAACCTGCCCTTCGGCAGCGGCTTCGTGGTGCCGGGCACCGGTTTCGTGCTGAACGACGAGATGGACGATTTCGCCCTGGTCGCCGGCAAGCCCAACGCCTATGGCCTGGTCGGCGGTGAAGCGAATGCGCCCAGGCCCGGCCACCGGCCGCTGTCCTCGATGACGCCGACCCTGGTCATCGGCAAGGAACGCACCGGCGTCATCGGCACCCCGGGCGGCAGCCGCATCATCACGATGGTGCTCGAAGGGGTGCTCGCCTTCATCGACGGCGACACCCCCGAACAGATCGTCGCCAGGCCACGCTTCCATCACCAGTTCCTGCCGGACGTGATCTCCGCCGAGCCGGGAGCGTTCACGCCCGCCGAAGTGAAGGCGCTGGAGGCGATGGGCCATGTGGTTTCCGAATCCGAACGCCGCTGGGGCTTCATGAACGCGGTGAGCTGGAACCGCAAGACCGGCCAGATGCACGCGGCTTCCGATCCGCGCGGCACTTCCGGCAGCGGCCGCGTGAAATAGCCATCCCCCCTTCCGAACCCGACCCCCGACGCCCAATGAAACTCTGGTCCATTCTCGGCAACTCCCAGCGCCTCGATGGCGGTGCCATGTTCGGCAACGTGCCGCGGGCGATGTGGGAAAGGTGGGTCGAGCCGGATGCCGAGAACCGCATCCCGCTCGCCTGCCGTGCCCTGCTCGCCGAGGACCTGGACGGCAAGACGGTGCTCTTCGAAGCGGGCATCGGTGCCTTCTTCGAGCCGAAGCTGCGCGAGCGCTACGGCGTGCTCGAAGCGCATCACGTCCTGCTCGAATCCCTGGCCGCGGCGGGCTTCAGCCATGAGGACATCGACGCGGTGGTGCTCTCGCACCTGCATTTCGACCATGTCGGCGGCCTGCTGGCGCCGTGGCGGGAAGGCGCGGCGCCCGAGCTGCTGTTCCCGAACGCGACCTTCCTGGTCGGCGAGCAAGGCTGGCAACGCGCCGTGAATCCGCATCCGCGCGACCGGGCGTCGTTCATTCCGGAACTGCCCTCCCTGCTGGAGGCCTCGGGACGCCTGGAGCGGGTGCAGGGTACGCGCTCGCCCACGCTCGGCATGCGCGTGCGGTTTGGCTATTCCAATGGCCACACGCCCGGCCTGATGCTGGCCGAGATCGCCACCGCCGACGGCGGCGGCATCGTGTTCTGCGCCGATCTCATCCCCGGCCGGCCCTGGGTCCACCTGCCGGTGACCATGGGTTACGATCGTTACCCGGAACTGCTGATCGACGAGAAGCGCGCCTTTCTCGAAGACAAGCTGGCGCGCAACGTGCGCCTGTATTTCACCCATGATGCGGGCTGTGCGCTGGCCAGCGTGACCCGCGATGCGCGTGGCCGCTTCGGCACGACCGACGAACGCGCCGAACTCAAGGGAGAAGCCGCCTGATGGCACGCCGCACGCGAAGTGGCTGGGGACTGGCGCTGATCGCGCTGGTCGTGATCGTCGGCGCCGGCTGGCTGGCCTGGCAGCAGTGGGGCATCCGGCTGCCCGGCAAGCAGGCGCCAGCCGAGGACGCGCTGGTGACCTTGAGCGGCACGCTGCACGCCGCCGCACCGGCACGCGACACCCAGTTGGGCCTGGAAGCCGATGCGCTGTCGCTGGATCGCAAGGTCGAGATGCGCCAATGGCAGGAAACCTGTGCCGCCGGCTCCTGCAGCTACGCCCTGGTGTGGTCGGACGTGCCGATCGACTCCAGCCGCTTCCGCGAACCCGAGGGGCATGCCAATCCGCGTCTGCCCTTCGCCAGCCAGAGATTCATCGCGCGCGACATCCGGCTCGATGGGCATCGCGTCGATCCGGTGCTCGCCGTTGCCGGCGCGGCGAGCGTGCCGTGGCCGGTCGATGCGCGTCAGCTGCGGCCGAATCTCGTTGCGACCTTCCGCATCCGCGATGGCGTGCTGTTTGCCGCGGTCGACCCGGAGCACCCGGCCGCGGGTGACCTGCGCGTCAGCTACAGCATCGTGCCGGCCGGCCAGCGCAGCCTGAGCGGCGTGCTGGAAGGCGACGAACTGCGCCCGGCGCCGCGCTGAACGTCCACACCGAGGAACAACCCATGCATGTCACTGCGATCTACGCTGCGCTGGCAACCCTGCTGGTGCTGGTCCTGGCGGCTCGCGTCTCGCTCGGGCGCTACGGTGCCAAGGTCAGTCTGGGTGATGGCGGCGACCGCGAACTGACGCGTCGAATCCGCGTGCACGCCAATGCGCTGGAGAACCTGCCGCTGGCGCTCATCCTGCTCCTTCTGCTTGACCTGGCCCAGTTTCCGGTCGCCTGGTTGCATACTTGCGGCATCGTCCTGATCGTTGCCCGCGTTCTGCACGCAGTCGGCCTTTCGCGTGCGGACGGCCCCAGTTTCGGCCGCAGTGTGGGCACCGCGCTGACCTGGGGCGTGATGCTGGTGATGGCGATACTGCTGCTGGCCGGAGTGGTGATGCGCAGTGCCGTATGAGAGCGCGAACCGAGGGCCATTTGGCGTAGCCACGCGACCGGAGCCCGCCGGCTCGTTAGGGCATCACCGCGGGCCTCTGGCCTGAAACGCCGCCCGCGCAGCCTTACGGTTCTCTCAGCGCTGGCCCTTTCTCAGGAATTCACCCGCCGTTTCCAGCATGTACAGGCCGGCAAAGATCTTCGGGTCGATGGAAAAGCCGGCGGCCAGCTGATCCAGCAGCCAGCGCGTGGCCTGGGCGCGCGGCACCTCGTGCAGCGTGATTTCCTCGCTCTCGTCGCCCCCGCCCGGGCCGACCCGTTGCAGGCCGGAAGCCAGCACGAAGGCCATGATCTCGTTGCTCATGCCGGCCGAGGTCGGCCCTTCCATCAGGAACTGCATGTGTGCGGCGCGGTAGCCGGTTTCCTCGATGAGCTCGCGGTGCGCGGCAGTGATGGCGCTCTCGCCGGCGCTGGCGGCCAGGTCGCCGACCAGCCCGGCCGGCATCTCGATCGCCTTGCAGCCGATCGCCGGGCGGTACTGCTCGACGAACAGCAGGCGGTCCTGCGGCGTCAGGGCGATGACCATCACCCCGCCGCCGGGGTTGGTGCGTTCGGCATACTCCCAGCGGCCGCTGCGCTTCAGCCGCAGCCACTTGCCATTGCAAAGCGTTTCCGATTCAGTCATTTTGAGCGGCTTTCCCAGAACTTTTTCGCGTACGGCGGGTCTTGGCAGCTTCGCCGTGCCAGTGAGGCAAACCAGATGAAGATAATGCAAATCGCCTGCGCCTTCGCGCTCGGTGCCTGCGTCGCGATGACAGCCGCGGCCCAACAAGGCGGCCGCGCCGGCGCTCCCGACCTCGCCCACCTCAGCCAGCAGCAGATTGCCGCGACCGAGCTGCCCTCCGCGCTCTACCGGCTGTCGGCGATGTACGAGAAGGCCGGCGACCTGCAACGCCTGGCCTGGACGCTGGAGCGCCTGAGCCAGTTGCAGCCCAATGTCGGCCAGGTCCGCCTGGCGCTGGCGCGCACCTACGGGCTCCAGGGCGAAAAGAGCAAGGCCTACGACACGCTGCTGGCGATGCAGAAGCAGGGCTACGGCTATGACCTGGCCGACGACCCGGACTTCGCCAAGGTCGCCGACACCAAGGTCTGGGACTACATCCTCGAAGGCCTCGAGGTGAACATGAAGCCCTTCGGTGAGGGCCAGGTCGCCTTTACCCTGCCGGGCGGCGATCACCTGTTCGACGCGCTGGCCTTCGACCCGGCGCGCAAGCAGCTGCTGGCAGGCAGCGTTCGCGACGGCACCATCCAACTGGTGGGCAAGGATGGCAAGCTGGCTCCGTTCATCAGGCCCGATGCCGAGAACGGCCTGTGGAGCGTGTACGCGCTGGCCGTCGATCCGGCCGAGGATGCGCTCTACGTCGCCAGCAATGCCTCGGTGTACTTCAAGGGCTTCGACAAGCAGGACTTCGGCAAGGCCGGCGTCTTCCGCTTCAAGCTCTCGAGCGGCAAGTTCGTAGGCAAGTACCTGCTCGAGCCGACCGGCCAGCCACGTACCCTGTCCAGCCTCGCGGTCGGCAAGGGCCGTGTGTTTGCTGCCGACGGTATCGAGAACGTCATCTATCGTCTGGATGGCGGCAGCCTCAAGCCGATGGTGCGCAACGCGCATCTCACCAGCGTGCGCGGCATGACCCTGAGCGGCGACGGCAAGATCCTCTATTTCGCCGATTACTCCATGGGCGTGCTGGGCGTCGATCTTGCCGCCGGCAAGGGTTTCGACCTGCAATACGATCCCGCCAAGCTGGTGCTGGGCGGTATCGACGGCCTGTACTGGTATGACGGCACCCTCGTCGCCATCCAGAACGGCATGTCGCCGGAACGCGTGATGCGGATTTCGCTGAGCGCCGATGGCCGCCGCGTCACCAAGGCCATGCCGCTCGATGTCGCCCGACCGGAGTTCGAACTGCCGACCTACGGTGCGATCGATGGCAACCGCCTCTATTTCATCGCCAACAGCCAGCGCAACGAATACGGCACCTACGGCACGCCCAAGGATGGCGCGAAGCTGGAGCCGGTCAAGATCTTCCGCAGCGACCTGCGCTTCGCCTGGGATGAGAAGGGCATCGAGATGTCACCGGTTGCCGCGCCGCAGCGCAAGCCCGCAAGCGGATCCAGACCGGGATCGGGCCAGTTTTCCAACGTGCAGGGCGCCGCGCAGTCCGCCAAGGAGGACTGAGCGCCGACCGGGTTCCGACAGGCAAGGGCGCTGGGCCCCGGCCTGCGCCGGCCTGGACGGGCGCGGGAAATCGCGTTGCTGCTCCGCGCAGCGACTCAGTTGCCTGCCAGTGCGCGCAGGCGGGCGCGGGTCAGCGGGCCGAAGCGCCAGCGCTCGCACAAGGCATCCAGATGTGCGGGCTCGCGCGCCTGGCGACGGTAGTGATCCGCCGCGGTCGGCACCGGCGCATCCAGCGCGATGCCGGTGAGGCTGCGCGACAGGCGCGCCTGGGCGGCGTGTTCGCGCAGCTTGCGTGAGACGGACGCCGCGCCGCGCAGGCGCAGGAAGGCGACTTCCTCGCTGCGTTCGAGTACCGCTTCCAGCGTGCCGTAAAGCTGCAACAGGATGGCGGCGGTCTTGGCGCCGACGCCCGGCACGCCGGGGATGTTGTCGCTGGTGTCGCCGGTAAGGGCGAGGAAATCGGCGACCTGGTGCGGGCGCACGCCCAGGCGCGCCTTGATGCCGGCACTGTTCCAGCGCTGGTTGCGCGGGGGGTCCCACAGCTCGTCGTTCGCGCCGATGAGCTGGCCGAAATCCTTGTCCGCCGACACGATCACGCAGCGAAAGCCGCGCTCGCGCAGGGCCGTCAGCACGCTGCCGATGAGGTCGTCGGCTTCGTAGCGGGTATCACCCAGCGTGGCCAGGCCCAAGGCGTCCGCCACTTCGCGGCAGCCGCCGAACTGGCGCTTGAGGTCGGCCGGCGCCGGCGGGCGGTTGGCCTTGTACTCGGGGTAGAGCGCATTGCGGAAGCAGCTCGCCAGCGCCTCGTCGAAGGCAACCGCGAGATGCGTCGGTCGCGCACTCTCCAGCAGGTCGAGCAGGAAGCGGGTGAAGCCATGCACCGCGTGCGCGGGTTCGCCGTCGGCATCTCGGACATCGGGCGGTTGGCCGAACCAGGCGCGACACACGTACAGGCTGCCGTCGACCAGGTGCACGACCGACGCCTGCATCGCATCGTCCGCGGGGTTCATGTCCATTCGCTGACCAGGTCGGCCAGGGCCGGGCGCGGTCGTTCCGGCGCAGGTTGCGACACGCTGCCGATGTGCACGAAGGCGATCACGCGCTCACCTGGCGCGAGGCCGAGCAGCGTGGCGGCCTGTGCATCGTAGGCCGGCCAGCCGGTCAGCCACTGCGCGCCAAAACCCAGCGCCTGTGCGCCGAGCAGCAGGTTGTAGGCGACGCAGCCGGCCGACAGGAGCTGTTCCTGTGCCGGAATCTTCGGGTGCGCCGCGTCGATGCGCGCGATGACGGCGATCACCAGCGGCGCGCGGGTGAAGCGGCCGCGATCCTTGTCCAGCATGCTTTCCGGCAGGTCGGCATCCCGGCCGGCGCGCAGGTGCGCGAGCGCCTCGCCCAGGCGCGCACGCGCCGCGCCGCGCAGCAGCAGCAGGCGATAAGGCACCAGGCGGCCGTGGTCGGGGACGCGGATCGCCGTTTCCAGCAGTTGCTCCAGTTGGGTCGCGTCCGGCCCAGGTTCGGCCAGCAGGCGCGAAGGTACCGAGCGGCGCTGCCGCAGCTGTTCGAGTGACATCAAGTACGGCTCCTCTTAGGGGATGCCGGGTTGCCTGGCGGCTCCGGCTCGCCAGCATCCTACCAAGTGAGCTAGCATCGGGGCTTTCGTGGGGCGGGGTCCTTGCATGGCGACGACGATAGCCGCAGTGCGTGAATCGGTGGCCGGCGAACGCCGCGTGGCGTTGACGCCGGAAGTGGCGAAGAAGCTCAAGGCGCGCGGCGCGAGCGTGGTGCTGGAAGCCGATGCCGGTGCCAGCGCGTATTTCGCCGACGGTGCCTATGCCGCCTGCGAGGTGCTGGACAGCGCCAGGGCCGCGCTCGCGCGCGCCGACGTACTGCTCAAGGTGCAGCCGCCGTCGCTGGAGGAAATCGCCGCGCTGAAGGAAGGCGCGGTGGTCATCGGCCACCTGCAGCCGCACCTGGCGCCCGAGCGCATCCGCGCACTGCGCGACCGGCGCATCACGGCGTTTGCGATGGAGCTCCTGCCGCGCACCACGCGTGCCCAGGCGATGGACGTGCTGTCCTCCCAGGCGGCCGTTTCCGGTTACAAGGCGGTGCTGATCGCCGCCGATGCCGCGCCCAAGTTCTTCCCCATGCTGACCACCGCCGCCGGCACGATCCGGCCGAGCAAGGTGCTGATCGTCGGCGCGGGCGTCGCGGGCCTCCAGGCCATCGCCACCGCGCGGCGCCTCGGCGCGCAGGTGGAGGGCTTCGACGTGCGCCCCGAGACGAAGGAGCAGATCGAATCGCTGGGCGCGAAGTTCCTCGACCTTGGCGTCTCGGCCGCGGGCGCCGGCGGCTACGCGCGCGAGCTCACCGCTGAAGAACGCGAGCAGCAGCAGAAGGCGCTGGCCGAACAGCTCAAGGGTTTCGACGTGGTCGTCACCACCGCCGCCGTTCCCGGCCGCCAGGCGCCGCGCATCATCTCCGCCGCCATGGTCGCCGGCATGAAACCCGGCGCGGTCATCGTCGACATCGCCGCGGAAACCGGCGGCAACGTGGAATCCACCAAAGCGGGCCGCACCGTGATCAGCCACAACGGCGTCAGCCTCATCGGCCCGGTGAACCTCCCGGCCAGCGCACCGGTGCACGCCAGTGAAATGTACGCCCGCAACCTCTACAACTTCCTCGAGCTGTCGCTGAAGGACGGCGCGCTCGAATTCGATTGGGATGACGAACTGATCGCGAAGACTTGCCTCACCCACGCCGGCGAGATCCGCCACGAACCAACTCGCGTGCTAGCCATATGAGCACGCGGCACGCAACCACGGCGACCGCGACATGAGCGGCCCCACACCAGCCACAGAAGATGGCCTGCGCGCGGCCGAAGATCCACGTTTTGTTCGCGCGCTGTGGGGGTGCCTCAGCGGATATCCCGCCCCGGACACGACGATTCACCCCATGGACCAGATGTTCCTTCATTCGCTTGCGGAACATCGGGACATCGGCGCGGCGCTCAGCCAATACTTCAACATCGCACTGGTCGAACTCTCGTCCAAGCTGAGATGGAGGCCTGCGTTGGTTGAAGGCGGAAAGTAGACTCGTATTTTCTCAGTGAAGGCGTCTAGGGCGATTTGTTTGGATTTAAGTTCACTGTCATGTGTTGAGGTGACGAAATGATCGACGGATTCCTTGCGCTTTACATCTTCATGCTGGCGGCTTTCACGGGTAAGGAAATCATCGGCCGCGTGCCGGTTATCCTGCATACGCCCTTGATGAGCGGTTCCAACTTCGTGCATGGCATCGTGCTGGTGGGGGCGATGATCGCGCTGGCGCACGCGGAATCGCCACTGGCGATCGGCATCGGCTTTGTCGGCGTGATCCTTGGCGCCGGCAATGCGGCGGGTGGCTATGTGGTCACCGAGCGCATGCTGGAGATGTTCAAGTCGAGCAAGGATGGGAAGAAGTGATGTGGGAGCGGCTTCAGCCGCGATGCTTCCCGCATTGCCTGCCGTGGTAGGGCGGATCAAGGCGCGAAGCGCCGGATCCGCCGCTGGGGCGGCTTGATCCGGTCTACGGGATTTTGCCGGGCGGCTTCCGAAATCAAGATGGATTCCGGCCTGCGCCGGAATGACGACAGCAAGACCTGCGGGGCCTGCAGGCCACATGCAAGGAAATCCGATGGAAATGCACACCGCGCTCGAATACCTCGCCAAGGCCAGTTATCTGTTGGCGGCGATCCTGTTCATCCTCGGCATCAAGCGCATGGCCTCGCCGGTGACGGCGCGGCGCGGCATCGTGCAGGCGGGCTGGGGCATGGTGATCGCGACGCTCGCCACCTTCGCCATCACGCGCGGCCACAACATCGGCTGGATCGTCGGCGGCATCGCCATCGGCGTGATCCCGACCTGGCTGTGGGGCAGGAAGGTTGCCATGACCGACATGCCGCAGATGGTGGCGCTGTTCAATGGCATGGGCGGTGGTTCGGCGGCGGCCATCGGCGCCGGGGAACTCCTGAAGTTCGGCCAGGCGGGAGAAGTCGCGCCGCCGGTGACAATCCTGGTGATGGCGGTGGTCGGCGCGCTGATCGGTTCGGTGTCGATGACCGGTTCGCTGATCGCCTGGGCCAAGCTTGACGGGCGCATGGACCGGCGCTTCATCTTCGCGGGTCAGAAGCTGATCAACCTGCTGGTGTTCGCGGCGGCGATCCTCGCCGGCCTCGCGCTCATCTTCTGGGACCTGCATCCGGCCACGGTGATCGTGTTCTTCGTGCTCGCGCTCGCCTTCGGCGTGCTGATGACGCTGCCCATCGGCGGCGCCGACATGCCGGTGGTGATCTCGCTCTACAACGCGCTGACCGGGCTTGCCGTCGCCTTCGAAGGCTACGCCATGGGCATCGAGGCACTGATCGTCGCCGGCATGGTGGTCGGCGCGGCCGGCACCTTCCTGACCCAGCTCATGGCCAAGGCCATGAACCGGCCGATCTCCAATGTCTTGTTCTCCAACTTCGGCGGCGGCGGTGCCGGCGAGACCATCGAAGGCGCGCAAAAGCCCATCGACGCGGCGGACGCGGCCTCGCTCCTGTACATGGCCGAGAAGGTCATCATCGTGCCGGGTTACGGCATGGCGGTGGCGCAGGCGCAGCACAAGATCTGGGAGCTTTCGCAGGCGCTGATGAAGACCGGCAAGGAAGTGAAGTTCGCCATCCATCCGGTGGCCGGGCGCATGCCGGGGCACATGAACGTGCTGCTCGCCGAAGCGGGCGTGCCCTACGACCTGATCGCCGACATGGACGACATCAATCCGGAGTTCAAGACCTGCGATGTCGCCATCGTCATCGGCGCCAACGACGTGGTGAACCCGGCGGCCAAGACCGACAAGTCCTCGCCCATCTTCGGCATGCCGATCCTCGACGTGGTCGATGCGCGGCAGGTGATCGTCATCAAGCGCGGCAAGGGCACGGGCTTCGCCGGCATCGAGAACGCCCTGTTCTACCAGGACAACACGCGCATGCTCTATGCCGATGGCAAGGAAGCCGCCAACAGCCTGATCACCGAGCTCAAGATGATCGAGGGCGGTGGGCATTAGAGGGATTCGGCGTCGTTCGCGTTCCCACCCCCGCGCAGGTCCGGGCCCGGCAGCGTTGCTGCGGTGCGGCGCGTGACGCCTCGGCCCGCTGCCGTTCGCCGGCGCGAGATCGGGAGCGGCGCATGCGATCAGGCATTGCGCCAGCCGTTGCCGCGCAACCTCACACTCCTTTGCCCCGGCGCAGGTCGGACGGCTCCGCGATACGAAGCATCGATGGCAGGTGTTCCAAGCCGACGTTAAGGAAAGTCCGCGCATGATAGGAAACGTGATCCGGTACGCAGATCGTGTGCGAACGGTCGCGATCGCGCACTTCCAAGCAGAGCGGAGGCAGCATGTCGGCAGCGAGTTCCGATGCATTCGTGTTCTTTGGCGCCAGCGGAGATCTCGCCTACAAGAAGGTGTTTCCGGCGCTGCAGGCGATGATCCAGCGCGACGGCATAGACATGCCGATCATCGGCGTGGCGCGCTCGGGTTGGACTCTGGAGCAGTTTCGCGAACACGCGCATGAAAGCCTGAAGGCCCATGGCGGCGTCGACGAGCAGGCGTTCGCGAAGCTGTCCAGCCTGCTGGCCTACGTCGATGGCGACTACAACGACGATTCCACCTATGTCCGTCTGAAGAAGGCGCTGGGCAACGCCAAGCATCCGCTGCACTACCTGGCCATCCCGCCGAGCATGTTCGGCCGCGTGGTCAAGGGGCTGGATGCGGCGCAATGCGCCAAGGGTGCCCGCGTCGTGGTGGAAAAGCCCTTCGGCCGCGATCTTGCCTCGGCGCAGGCACTCAACCGCACGCTGCACCAGGTGTTTCCCGAAAGCTCGATCTTCCGCATCGACCACTACCTCGGCAAGGAGGCGGTGCAGAACATCCTGTATTTCCGTTTCGCCAACAGCTTCCTCGAGCCGGTGTGGAGCCGCAACTGCGTGGACAACGTGCAGATCACCATGGCCGAATCCTTCGGCGTGCAGGGGCGTGGCAAGTTCTACGAGGAAGTGGGCGCGATCCGCGACGTGGTGCAGAACCACCTGCTGCAGGTGATGACCCTGCTGGCCATGGACGCGCCCCCCGACTCCAGCGCCGAGGCCTTGCGGGCGGAGAAGCTGCGCCTGCTGCGCGCGGTGCGCCCGCTCGATCCGGCCGAGGTGGTGCTCGGCCAGTTCGCCGGCTATCGCGCCGAGAAGGGCGTGTCGCCGCAGTCGGACGTTGAAACCTTCGCCGCGCTCCGCCTGCACATCGAGAACTGGCGCTGGGCCGGCGTCCCCTTCTACATCCGCGCCGGCAAGAAGCTGCCGGTAACGACCACCGAGGTGGTCATCGACTTCAAGCGCCCGCCGGCGGTGACCTTCGACCGCGCCCTCAGCACCGGCGCCAACTACCTGCGCTTCCGCATCAGCCCGGAGGAGACCATTGCCATCGGCGCGCGCGTCAAGAAGCCAGGCCCGGAGATGCGCGGCCAGCCGGTGGAACTGATCGTCCGCAACAGCGCGCCGGGCGACGAGCAGCGTCCCTACGAGCGCCTGCTGGGCGCCGCGCTGACGGGCGACAACTCATTGTTCACCGACGATGCCACCGTGGAGGCCGCGTGGGCCGTGGTCGATCCCGTGCTCGATCACGACGGCGAACTGGTGCGCGAGTACGATCCCGGCACCTGGGGTCCCGACGCCGCTGCGCGCGTGGTGGTCGGCGGCGAGCACTGGCACGATCCGCGGAAGGAGGCGGTCGCGCCATGTTGACGGATACGGCATCCCGCCCCGACCTGGTGATCCTGCTCGACGTCGACAATACCTTGCTCGACAACGACCGCTTCCGCGCCGACCTGGATGATTGGCTCACGCGTTGCCTCGGCGCCGACCAGTGCCGGCGTTACGCAGATATCTACGATGAACGCCGCGACCGCCTGGGCTATGCCGATTACCTCGGAACCATCCAGGGCATGCGCAAGGGGCTGGAACACCACCCGGCACTGCCGGAGCTGTCGCGCTTCGTGCTCGACTATCCCTTCGCCGACCTGTTCTACCCCGGCACCCCCAGGCTGCTGGCCGAGCTCGGTGCGCCCTGCGTATTGGTCTCCGATGGCGACATCGTGTTCCAGCCGCACAAGATCCGCCGGTCGGGCCTCTGGGACGCCGTCGATGGGCGCGTGATGGTCTGCCTGCACAAGCAGGACGCGGTGGACGACATCCGGCAGCGTCACCCGGCACGGCATTACGTGATGGTCGATGACAAGGTGAAACTCCTGGCCGACATGAAACGCGCCATGGGCGAGCGCCTCAGCACCGTGTTCGTGCGCCAGGGTCACTACGCCGCCGCGGCCGACCCTCACATCCAGCCCCCGCCGGACCACACCATCGAGCATATCGCCGAGCTTGCCGGCCTCGATCTTCCCCACACTGTTGCGGCCGCCTGAGCGCGCCGCGAGGAGTCCACATGAAACCCACGAAGCGACTGCACGAACTCGGCCAGAGCCTCTGGCTCGACAACATCACCCGCGACATGCTCGATGACGGCACGCTCGAGCGCTACATCGAGGACTACTCGATCACCGGGCTCACCTCCAACCCGTCGATCTTCGACAAGGCGATCAGCGCGGGCCACGCATACGACAAGGGCATGCGCGAGAAATTTGCCCAGGGCAAGCATGGCGAGAAGCTCTTCATCGAGCTCGCGCTGGAGGACCTGCGCCGCGCGGCGGATCTCTTCCGCCCCGTCCACGAAGCGACGAAGGGCGTCGATGGCTGGGTGTCGATGGAGGTCTCGCCGCTCCTCGCCAACGACACCGATGGCAGCATCAAGGCGGCCGCGGCCATCCACCAGCAGGCGGATCGTCCGAATCTCTTCGTGAAGATTCCCGGCACGCCCGAAGGGCTGCCCGCCATCGAGCAGTCGATCCACAACGGCGTGCCGATCAATGTCACGCTGCTGTTCTCCGCGGACCAGTGCATGGCGGCGACCGAGGCCTGCCTGCGCGGGCTCGAGCGTCGCCAGGTCGAGGGCAAGAGCCTCGACATCGCCTCGGTGGTATCGGTCTTCATCAGCCGCTGGGACACCGCGGTAGCCGGTCGCGCCCCCGAGGGCCTGCGCGATCGGCTCGGCATTGCCGTCGCCCAGCGCACCTGGCGCGAGTGGTGCACCCTCACCGGCTCCGAGCGCTGGAAGCGGCTCCAGGCGGCTGGCGCGTTGATGCCGCGGCTCCTGTGGGCCAGCACCAGCACCAAGGACCCGGATGCACCCGACACGCTGTACGTCGAGGCGCTGGCCGCGCCCGGCACGATCGACACCATTCCCGACAAGACCCTCAAGGCCTTCGCCGACCACGGTGACATCCTGGAAACGATGGATCCGCAGGGCGCCGATTCGGAGGCGGTGCTGAAGGCATTCGAGGATGCCGGCATCGACATCGCCGCGCTGGCGCTGAAGCTTCAGCGCGACGGCGCAGCAGCTTTCGTCAAGTCCTGGAACGATCTCCTCGGCCGTATCGAGGAGAAGGGCAAGGCGCTGGCCGCCTGAGGACACCGACATGACCACTGCCATCGAGCCGCTGACCACCCTGCCTGAGTGGCAGGCGCTGGAGAACCACGCCACCGCGCTCCGCGCGCGCCACCTGCGCGACCTGTTCGCCGCGGATCCCACGCGCGGTGAGCGGCTGGTCGCCGAGGGCGCGGGCCTGTACTTCGACTATTCCAAGCAGCGGGTGGACGAGGAGACCCTGCGCCTGCTCCTCGACCTTGCGCGCGCCCGCGGCGTGGCAGACCGGCGCGACGCCATGTTCCGCGGCGAGCACATCAACAGCACAGAGGATCGCGCGGTGCTGCACGTGGCGCTGCGCGCGCCGCGCGGTACGCGGATCATGGACGATGGCAAGGATGTGGTGCCGGAGGTCCATGAGGTGCTCGACCGCATGGCGGCCTTCGCCGAGGGGGTGCGGAGCGGCGCATGGAAGGGGCACGGCGGCAAGCCGATCCGGAACGTCATCAGCATCGGCATCGGCGGCTCGGATCTCGGCCCCGTGATGGCCTACGAAGCGCTCAAGGCCTACAGCCGCCGCGACATGGTGTTCCGCTTCGTCTCCAACGTCGATGGCACCGATTTCACAGAGGCGACCCGTGACCTGGATGCCGGCGAAACCCTCTTCATCATCTGCTCCAAGACCTTCACCACGCTGGAAACGCTCACCAACGCGCACGCGGCACGCAGCTGGTGTCTGGAGCAGCTGGGCAAGGGTGCGGAGGAGTCCGGAGCCATCGCCAAGCACTTCGTCGCGGTGTCGACGAACGAAGAGGGCGTGCGCAAGTTCGGCATCGACACGGAGCGCATGTTCGGCTTCTGGGACTGGGTCGGCGGGCGCTATTCGATGGATTCGGCGATCGGCCTTTCCACGATGCTCGCGATCGGCCCGGACCACTTCCGGGAAATGCTGGCGGGCTTCCACGCCATGGACGAGCACTTCCGCACCACGCCCTTCGAGCGGAGCCTGCCCACGCTGATGGGCCTGATTGCCATCTGGAACAACAACTTCCTCGGCGCGGCGACGGTCGCCGTGCTGCCCTATGCCGAGTACATGAAGCGCTTTCCCGCCTATCTTCAGCAGCTCACCATGGAGAGCAACGGCAAGCACGTCACGCTCCAGGGAGCGCAGGTCGATTTCGAGACCGGCCCGATCTTCTGGGGCGAACCCGGCACCAACGGCCAGCATTCCTTCTACCAGCTGATCCACCAGGGCACGCGCCTGGTGCCCTGCGATTTCATCGGCTTCTGCCAGGCGCTCAACCCGCTCGGCGACCAGCACGACCTCCTGATGGCGAACTTCTTCGCCCAGACCGAGGCGCTGGCCTTCGGCAAGACGCGGCAAGAGGTGCTGGCCGAAGGCACGCCCGAGGCGCTGGCACCGCACCGGGTCTGCGAAGGCAACCGGCCGACCACCACCATCCTCGCCGAGCGCCTGGACCCCCGCACGCTGGGCACGCTGGTGGCGCTCTACGAGCACAGCGTGTTCGTGCAGGGTGCGATCTGGAACATCGATTCCTTCGACCAGTGGGGCGTTGAACTCGGCAAGCAGCTTGCGACGCGGACGGCGAAGGAGCTGGCGAGCGACGAAGAGCCCAGGCTCGCGCACGACAGCTCGACCAATGCCCTGATCCGCCGCTACCGCGCGCGAAGGAACCCCTCCCCATGAGCGAACACATCGATCCCCGGGCCGGCCAGCCGGCGCAGCCTTCCGACCTGGTGGATGTCGGCAAGCTGGTCGACGCCTACTACCAGACGCGGCCGGATCCCTCGGTGCCCGCGCAACGTGTCGCCTTCGGCACCTCCGGGCATCGTGGCTCGTCCTTCGACGGCAGCTTCAACGAAAACCACATCCTCGCCATCAGCCAGGCCGTGGCGGAGTACCGGCGCACGCAGGGCATCGATGGGCCGCTGTTCATCGGCATCGACACACACGCGCTGTCGCCACTGGCCTTCGAATCCGCGCTGGAGGTGCTGGCCGCCAACGACGTGGAGCTGCGGATCGCCAGGGGCGGCGAGTTCACGCCGACCCCGGCCATCTCGCACGCCATCCTGGTGTACAACCGGGGTCGCTCGGACGGATTGGCCGACGGCATCGTCGTGACGCCTTCGCACAATCCGCCCGACAATGGCGGCTTCAAATACAACCCGCCCAACGGCGGCCCGGCAGAAACCGAGGTCACCGGCTGGATCCAGCGGCGCGCGAACGAACTCCTCGAGGGCAAGCTCAAGGAAGTGCGGCGCGTTTCCATGGGCAAGGCGCAGCATCGCGACAGCACCCGCGAGCACGATTTCCTCGGTGCATATGTCGCCGATCTGGGCAGTATCATCCGCTTCGATCCGATTCGCGGCTCAGGATTGCGCCTGGGTGTGGATCCACTGGGCGGTGCAGGCGTGCACTACTGGCCGCGCGTCGCGGAACACTACGACATCGAACTCGATATCGTGAACCGCGAAGTCGATCCGCAGTTCGGCTTCATGACGCTGGATTGGGACGGCAAGATCCGCATGGATCCGTCCTCGCCGTATGCCATGCAGCGCCTGATCGGCCTCAAGGACCGCTACGACGTCGCCTTTGCCTGCGACACCGACCACGACCGCCACGGGATCGTGGCGCCGAACGTGGGTCTGGTGCCACCCAACCATTACCTGAGCGTCGCGATCGACTACCTCTATCGCAATCGCCCGGACTGGGCCGCCAGCGCCGCCGTAGGCAAGACCGTGGTGACCACGGCGATGATCGATCGCATTGCCGCGCGCCTCGGACGGCCACTGATCGAAGTGCCGGTGGGCTTCAAGTGGTTCGCCGAAGGTTTGTTCGATGGATCACTCGGTTTCGGCTGCGAGGAAAGCGCCGGCGCATCCTTCCTGCGCCAGGACGGATCGGTCTGGACGACCGACAAGGACGGTATTGTCGCCGCACTGCTGGCCGCCGAAATGGCCGCGCGCAGCGAAGGCGCCGGCGCCGGCATCCTGTATTCCTACCTCTGCAACGATTTTGGTGAAATCTTCGCCGATCGCCTGCAGGCGCCGGCGACCCCGGAGCAGAAGCAGCGCCTGGCCAGGCTTTCCCCGGATGCGGTCGATGTGACCACCATTGCCGGTGACAAGGTCACCCGCGTGCTCGACAAGGCGCCAGGCAACGACGCGCCGATCGGCGGCATCAAGGTCACCACCGATGGGGGCTGGTTCGCGGCGCGCCCCTCGGGCACCGAGGACATCTACAAGATCTACGCCGAGAGCTTCCGCGACGAGGCGCACCTCAAGGCCCTGCTCGCCGAGGCGCAGGACATCGTCGACCGGACCATCGCCCCCACGGCCCCGTCGGCGCCCCAGCATGGTGGTGGCGGAGAGGATTCCTGACATGCGCCAACCTACCGCCGATCTTCTGGCCCGCATGGACGCGTGGTGGCGCGCGGCCAACTACCTGTCGGTCGGGCAGATCTACCTCAAGGCCAACCCGCTGCTGGACGAGCCGCTCAGCCTCGCGCACATCAAGCCGCGCCTGCTCGGCCACTGGGGCACCACGCCCGGTCTCAACTTCCTCTACGTGCATCTCAATCGCCTGATCAGCGCGCATGACCTGGACATGATCTACATCACCGGGCCTGGCCACGGCGGCCCGGCGCTCTATGCCAGCACCTGGCTGGAAGGCTCCTACAGCGAGCTGTGGCCGGAGGTGACGCAGGACCGCGCCGGCATGGAGCGCCTGTTCCGGCAGTTCTCCTGGCCCTACGGCATGCCCAGCCATGCCGCGCCGCAGACACCGGGCTCGATCAACGAGGGCGGTGAACTCGGCTACTCGCTGCTGCATGCCTACGGCGCCGTCTTCGACAATCCGGATCTGATTGCCGCCTGCGTGATCGGCGATGGCGAGGCGGAAACCGGCGCGTTGGCGGCGAGCTGGCATTCCAACAAGTTCCTCGATCCGGTAAGCGATGGCGCAGTGCTGCCGATCCTGCATCTCAACGGCTGGAAGATCGCCAACCCGACGCTCCTCGCGCGCATTCCGCGCTCCGAGCTGATCGAGCTGATGCGTGGCTACGGTTACGAGCCCTATTTCGTCGCCGGCGATGAACCCATGCAGGTGCACCGGGAGCTCGCCGCCACGCTGGATGCCATGCTCGCGGCGATCCGCTCGATCCAGGCGGCGGCGCGCAAGCCCGGAGCGGGCAAGCCACCCGAGCGCCCGCGCTGGCCGATGCTGGTGTTCCAGACCCCCAAGGGCTGGACCGGGCCGGAGGTGGTCGATGGCAAGCAGGTGGAAGGCACGTGGCGCTCGCACCAGGTTCCCCTGTCCGAGCTCTTCTCCCGGCCCGATCACCTGGTGCAACTGGAAGCCTGGCTCAGGAGCTACCGCCCGCACGAGCTGTTCGACGCGGACGGCCGACCAAAGCCCGAGATCACCGCCCTCGCCCCCGCCGGCGCGCGGCGCATGGGCGCCAATCCGCATGCCAACGGCGGCCTGCTGCTGCAGGCGCTGGAACTCCCCGGTTTCCGTGACTGCGCGGTCGCCATCGATGCACCGGGCAGCGTCAAGGCCGAATCCACGCGCGTGCTCGGGACCTGGCTCGCGCGCGTCATGCGCGCCAACCTCGAGCGGCGCAACTTCCGCCTGTTCGGCCCCGACGAGACGGCCTCCAACCGCCTGGATGCCGTGTACGAGGTGACCGGAAAAGCCTGGATGGCCGCGACCGAACCCGTGGACGAAGACCTCGATGCCGACGGGCGCGTGATGGAGGTCCTCAGCGAGCAGCTCTGCCAGGGCTGGCTGGAAGGCTACCTGCTCACCGGCCGGCATGGCCTGTTCTCCTGCTACGAGGCCTTCATCCACATCGTCGATTCGATGTTCAACCAGCACGCCAAGTGGCTCAAGGTGTGCCGGGAGATTCCGTGGCGCGCGCCGATCGCCTCGCTCAACTATCTCCTGACCTCCCACGTCTGGCGCCAGGACCACAACGGCTTCTCGCACCAGGACCCGGGCTTCATCGACCTCGTCGCCAACAAGAAGTCGGACATCGTGCGCATCTACCTCGCGCCCGATGCGAATTGCCTGCTATCGGTGGCCGACCACTGCCTGCGCAGCCGCGACTACGTCAACCTCGTCATTGCCGGCAAGCAGCCGACCTGGCAGTGGCTGGACATCGGCGCCGCGGTGCGGCATTGCACGGTCGGCGCCGGCACCTGGGAGTGGGCCGGCAACGACGGCGGCGCCGCGCCCGACGTGGTGATGGCCTGCTGCGGCGACGTGCCGACCCTGGAAACCCTCGCCGCCGTGACCGTGCTGCGCGAATGGGCGCCGCAACTGCGCATCCGCGTCGTCAATGTCGTCGATCTCATGGCCCTGCAGACCCACGACGAGCACCCGCATGGACTGCTTGATGACACTTTCGATGCCATGTTCACCACCGACCGGCCGGTGATCTTCGCCTTCCATGGCTATCCCGGCCTCATCCACCGCCTCACCTACCGCCGCCGCAACCACGACAACTTCCACGTCCACGGCTACCGCGAGGAAGGCACCACCACCACGCCCTTCGACATGGTGGTGCTGAACGGCATCGACCGCTACACGCTGGCGCTTGCCGCGATCCGTCGCACCGCGCGCGCCGAAGCCGAGGTCGAGGCGGCCATGCAGCGCCACGCGTCCGTCATTGCCCGCCACCGCGAGTGGGTCACCGCACACGGCGAGGACCTGCCCGAGGTGCGCGACTGGCGCTGGAGCCCCCGGCCGTCGAACGGACCGCGGACGCACTGAATCGAGGAGTTCCCATGTCACACGATCTTGACCAGCAATGCATCAACTCCCTGCGCTTCCTCTCCGTGGACATGGTGCAGAAGGCCGACAGCGGCCACCCCGGCCTGCCGCTTGGCGCCGCGCCCATGGCCTACGTGTTGTGGACGCGCTTCATGAAGTACAACCCGGCCGACCCGGGCTGGGCCGACCGCGACCGCTTCGTGCTCTCGGCCGGCCATGGCTCGGCGCTGCTCTACAGCCTGCTGTACATGAGCGGCTACCAGCTCACCCTCGAAGACATCAAGCAGTTCCGCCAGTGGGGCAGCAAGACGCCGGGCCACCCCGAACGCGACCACGCGCCGGGCGTGGAAGTCACCACCGGCCCGCTGGGCCAGGGCTTCGGCAACGCCGTCGGCATGGCGATCGCCGAGGCGCAGCTGGCCGCTCGCTACAACCGTGATGGGCACACGGTGGTCGACCACCACACCTATGTGCTGGCAAGCGACGGCGACCTGATGGAGGGCGTCGCTGCCGAGGCGGCATCGCTGGCCGGGCACCTCGAGCTCGGCAAGCTGATCGTGCTGTATGACGACAACTACGTGACCCTGGCCGCCGGCACGCCAATCACCTTCACCGAGGACCGCGCGGCGCGTTTTCGCGCCTATGGCTGGCACACGGTGGAGGTGCCCGATGGCAACGACTGCGCGGCCATCCACGCGGCCATCGAGGAGGCGCGCAAGGAAACCCACCGACCCTCGCTGGTGCTGGTGCGCACCCACATCGGCTATGGCTCACCCGAGCAGGACAGTTACAAGGCGCATGGCTCGCCGCTCGGCGTCGAGAATGTCAGGAAAACCAGGGACAACCTGGGTTGGTCCGCGCATCGTCCGTTCGAGGTGCCGGGCGAAGCACTCAAGCACATGCGCGAAGCTCTGGATCGCGGCGGCCAGGCCGAGCGCAGATGGAACGAGGCCCTGGCCGCGTATGCGCAGGCGTTTCCCGCCGAGGCCGCGGAGCTCGAGCGCAGCCTGCGCGGCGAACTGCCTGACGGCTGGGATGCCGACATCCCGACCTTCCCGGCCGACGCCAAGGGCATGGCCACGCGCGTCGCCGGTGGCAAGGTGATGAACGCCATCGCGCCCAGGCTCCCGTCGCTCTCCGGTGGTTCGGCGGATCTGGATCCCTCGACCAAGACCGCGCTCAAGGGCCTGGGCGACTTCAACGTGCCACCGGTGCCCGGCGAGGACGAACAGGGCTCGGACGGCGGCGGCTGGAGCCGCGCCGGCCGCAACCTGCATTTCGGCGTGCGCGAACACGCCATGGCGGCGATCTGCAACGGCATGGCCGCGCACGGCGCCTTCATCCCGTTCGGCGCCACCTTCCTGATCTTTTCCGACTACCTGCGCCCGGCGCTGCGCCTGGCGGCGCTCAGCCATCTGCACGTCATCCACGTCTTCACCCACGACAGCATCGCGCTGGGCGAGGACGGGCCGACCCACCAGCCGGTCGAGCAACTGGCCAGCCTGCGCGCGATCCCGAATCTCACCCTGATCCGCCCGGCCGACGCCAACGAAACCGCCGTCGCCTGGCGCGTCGCCATCGAGACGAAGCGCAAGCCGGTCTGTTTCGCACTCAGCCGCCAGGACGTGCCGACGCTGGATCGCGGCAAGCTCGCCGCGGCCGATGGCCTGCGCAAGGGTGCCTACATCCTGCGCGACGCCGAGGGCGGCAAGCCGGCGCTGGTCCTGATCGGCACCGGCGCCGAGGTCGGCCTGGTGCTCGAAGCTGCCACGCGCCTCGCCGGGGAGGGCATCGCGGTGCGCTGCGTGTCGATGCCGAGCTGGGATCTCTTCGACGCCCAGGACGCGGCCTACCGCCATTCAGTCCTGCCGCCGGACGTCCCCGGGCTCGCCGTCGAGGCCGGCAGCCCGCAGGGCTGGCACAAGTATGTCGGCGACCATGGCGACGTGATCGGCGTCGAGACCTTCGGCGCCTCGGCGCCCGGTGCGACCGTCCTCGAGAAATACGGCTTCACCGTCGAGAACGTGGTGGCGCGCGCCCATGCGCTGCTCGATTCCAACCGGCACGGAAAGTGACATGAGCGAAAGATTCAAGGTTGGCGACCACGTCCGCTGGAACTCCGAGGCGGGCCACGTCTCCGGCAGGATCATCAAGGTCCACACCAGCGACTTCGACTACAAGGGCCACACCCACCGCGCCAGCAAGGACGATCCGCAGTACGAGATCAAGAGCGACAAGACCGACCACGTCGCCGCGCACAAGGGCTCGGCGCTGCACAGGATCGACTAGCCCGCGCTGGCGCGGCGACGGCTGCGCTCCGGGGCACCCTCGAAGCCGAGGGTGCCCCGGATGCCGTTCACTCGTGAACGCCCCCGTGTGATTGCCGCTTGCGGCCGAGGCGCAAGGCATTGGCGACCACCGACACCGAGCTCAGGCTCATCGCCAGCGCGGCGATCATCGGGCTCAGCAGCAGGCCGGTCAGGGGGTAGAGCACGCCGGCCGCAATCGGCACGCCCATGGCGTTGTAGACGAACGCGAACCCCAGGTTCTGCTTCATGTTGGCCACGGTTTCGGTGGAGAGCGAGCGCGCCCGCATGATGCCGCGCAGGTCGCCCTTGACCAGCGTGACCTGCGCGCTGGACATGGCCACGTCGGTGCCTGTGCCCATCGCGATGCCGACATCGGCGCCGGCCAGCGCGGGCGCATCGTTGATACCGTCGCCGGCCATCGCCACGCGGTGCCCCTCGGCCTGCAGCTTTTGCACCAGCTCGATCTTGTCCTGCGGGCGGACCTCGCCGTGCACCTCGTCGATACCCAACTGGACGGCCACCGCCTCGGCCGTGGTGACGCCATCGCCGGTGGCCATCACGATCTTCAGGCCGGCCTTGTGCAGCGCCTCGATGGCATCGGCGGTGGTCGCCTTGATCGGGTCGGACACCGCAAGCAGGCCGGCCAGCACCCCGTCGACGGCCAGGTACATGACGCTGGCCCCGTCCCGGCGCAGTTCCTCGGCCGGCGTGGCAAGCACGGCGGCGTCCACCCCGACCTCGTGCATCAAGGCGGTGTTGCCGATCGCCAGCGTCGCGCCGCCGACCTTGCCGCGCACGCCGATGCCGGTGGATGACTCGAACTCCTCCGGCGTTTCCAGCGCCAGCTCGCGGCGCCGCGCCTCGGCGACGATGGCATCGGCCAGCGGGTGTTCGCTGCCCTGGTCGAGGCTGGCCGCCAGGCGCAGGACTTCCTCTTCGGTAAAGCCTTCGGCCGCCAGGGTCGTGTGGTATGCCGGACGTCCCTCGGTCAGGGTGCCGGTCTTGTCCACGATCAGGACATCGATCTTGCGCAGGTTCTCGATCGCTTCGGCGTCGCGGAACAAGACGCCTTCCCCGGCGGCGCGGCCGGTTGCCACCATGATCGACATGGGCGTGGCCAGGCCCAGCGCGCAGGGACAGGCGATGATCAGCACGGAAATGGAGTTCAGCACGGCGAAGGTCCACGACGGGTCCGGACCGAACAGCCCCCACACGAAGAAGGTCGCCACGGCAATCACCAGCACCGCCAGCACGAACCAGAAGGAAACCTTGTCGGCCATGCGCTGCATCGGTGCGCGCGAGCGCTGTGCCTGCGCGACCAGTTGCACGATCTGCGAGAGCACGGTGGCCGCGCCGACCTTTTCCGCGCGGATCACCAGGCTGCCGCTACCGTTGAGCGTCGCGCCGATCACGCCGGAACCGACAGTCTTCTCGACGGGAATCGGTTCCCCGGTCAGCATCGATTCGTCGACGTTGGAACGCCCCTCGATGACCTCGCCATCCACCGGCACCTTCTCGCCCGGGCGCACCCGCAGGCGATCGCCCACATGCACGTGGCTGAGCTCGACATCCTCCTCGCTGCCATCCTCGCGCAGGCGGCGCGCGGTCTTGGGCGCGAGTCCCAGCAGGGCCTTGAGGGCGGTGGATGTCTTTGATCGGGCGCGCAGCTCAAGCATCTGGCCGAGCAGGGTCAGCGAGACGATCATCGCGGCGGCCTCGAAATAGACCCCCACGCGGCCATGCTGATGGAAGGATTCCGGGAACAGGCCCGGTGCGATGGTGGCGACGGTGCTGTAGCCGAACGCCGCGCCGACGCCGATGCCGATCAGCGTCCACATGTTGGGACTGCGGTTGCGGATCGACTGCACGCAGCGGACGAAGAACGGCCAGGCGGCCCACAACACCACCGGGATGGTCAATACCAGCTCGATCCAGGTGCGGGCCTCCACCGGCAACCAGGCAAGGTAGTGGCCAAACATGGCCAGTACGAACACCACCAAAGTCGCCGGCAAGGTCCACCAGAAGCGCCGGCTGAAGTCGACCAGCTCCGGGTTTTCCTCATCGTCGAGCCCGGGCATTTCCGGTTCCAGCCCCATCCCGCAGATCGGGCAGGTGCCGGGGCCTTCCTGGCGGATTTCCGGGTGCATGGGGCAGGTATAGATCGTTCCTGCCGGTGCCTGCGCGTGCTCGTCCTCGGCTTGTGGGTTCAGGTAGCGCTCGGGATCGGCAACGAAGCGCTCCTTGCAGCGTGCCGAGCAGAAGTGGTGGGTCACCCCTTCATGCTCGGCGTGGTGCACGCTGCGTGCCGGGTCGACCTGCATGCCGCAAACCGGATCGAGCACCGCGGTGCCGTTCGCCCCCTCGGCGTGGTTGTCGCCATGGGTGGATTTCGCGTCGTGCTGATGGGTATTCATGCTTCCTCCGGTAACAGCGACAGTGGCTGGACGTCGAGCAACCTGTCAATCCCCGTGGCGGGCGAATTCGGATGGCGTGCCGTCGCGACCGACCAGTTCGACGACGTAAGGCTGCGTGCGCCCATCGGGCATTTCCATGCCCGGTGAACCGGCCGGCATGCCCGGCACGACCAGACCCCTGGCGTCGGGCTTTTCGGCCAGCAGGCGCTTGATGTCCGCCGCCGGCACGTGGCCCTCGACGAAATAGCCACCCACTTCGGCGGTATGGCATGAGCCCTTGCCAAATGGAACGCCGACGCGGCCCTTCACCGGATCGAGATCATCGACATCGCGCGCCTCGACACTGAAGCCCGCGGCGCGCATGTGCTCGATCCACCCGTTGCAACATCCACAACTGGCGTTCTTGTGCACCAGCATGACCGGAAGCGGTGCGGCCTGGTCCAGCGTGCCCGGCGTTGCGGCAGCCACCGTGGCGGACGGCGGGTTCGGTGGTGCGTCGGCGGCGCGGGTGCATGCGCCGAGGGCCGTGAAGGAAGCAACGACGATTGCTGCGAACAGGATGTTTCTTGCATTCATGATTGAGATTCTCGTTGGGGTTCTCATGGGGATTTCTTCGCTCGTGACGACCAATGGATATGGACGATGCGCCAGTCCGGCGCGTGCCGGGTCAGCACCATGGTTTCGGCGCTCAGCAGCGTGATGGGTTTACCGTCCTTGCGGGTATGGATTTCACTTTCGCTGGCCACCCAGGCCATGGCGCCATTCACCTGCGCGGTACGCCGTGTCAGGCTGACGTGCGCCGTGCCGAGGAACCGCGCATCGTCCCTGGCGTGGTGGTCAAGATATTCCGCGCGGCTGTGTTCGGCCCCGCCGGTCTCGAGAATGATCACGGCCGGATCGAGCAGTGCCGCCACCTGTTGCATGTTCCCCGACGACAGCGCCGTGCCGAACGCATTCACCACGTCCACCGCCGGCTGGGCTGCGGGCGGCACGACCGATGCCGTGGTATCGCCGGTGGACGCGACGTGATGTTGCGCCTTCGTTGATCGTTGCTCGGCGGGCTGGCCGATGGCGGGACTGGCCAATGCCAGCGAAAGTACGCCGGTCAGGGCCGCTGTCGACAATTGCATGGGGGTTATCCTCATTCGGTGCATGATGGTGTCCTTGTTCGTCGCGACTTGCGCGATGTCGCGCAAGTGCCCGCGTGCTTGATCTGGGCGCGAACCATCCCTGTGTCGCAGCGGCAGGGTGATTTCCGGCATCTTGCTAGAACCACGTGCGCAGGCCCACGACGATGCGTGTAGCGCTGCCGTCCTCGCCCGCGGCGCGCCGCAAGTTGGCGGTGCCGCCAAACGCGCGCTCGCGCACGATGCCGATGTACGGCGCGAACTGGCGGGTGAACTCGTAACGCAGGCGCAGGCCCGCTTCGAGCGTGCTTAGACCCGTGCCGATGCTGCGCGGCGCATCCTCGCGACCATACAGGTTGGCTTCGAGCAGCGGCTGCAGGATCAGGCGATTGGTCAGCAGGGTCGTGTACTCGATCTCCACGCGTGCGGCGGTCCGCCCCCTTTCCCCGACATACGCGGTGGCGGCGACCTCGAACTTGTAGGGTGCCAGTCCCTGTACCCCGAACGCGGCCCAGGATCGCGCCGGGCCGCGGCCGAAGTCCTGGCGCAGGCCGGCCAAGAGGTCCCACCAAGGTGCGATCGAGTGCCCGTACAGCACTTCAAGGTCGGCGTTTTCGGTGACGCCGTCGACGCGCTCGCCCTCCGAGCGCAACCACAGCCGATCGAGGTCGGTGCCAATCCAGGCTTTGCCTTCCCAGCCGAAACCGGTGCCAGGCTTGGCGTCCCATGCCTCCAGGCGATTGAATTGCGCGAAGTGATGGATCGCGTTGTCGGCCATGGCGTGGGCGCTCACCGGCGGGAATGCCGCGGCGCGGTCGGCCGCCGTGATGGGCGGAATCGGCTCGCGCGGCTGCTCCGGCGCTGCGGTGTGCTCGTGCGACATGCCCGAATGGTCCGCATGCGAATGGTTCGGCTGCGCGTGGTCCGTCGTCGCGTGATCCATCGTTGAGTGGTCCACCGTCGTGTGATCCATCGTCGCGTGGTCCGTCGTCGTGTGGTCCATCGTCGCGTGGTCCATCGCCGCGTGGTCCTGCGCCCGCGCCAGCGGACCTTGGGCCAGCAGCAGGCCAAGGGCAAATGCCGCGAGCAGGTTGGCCGGTGCGCGCCTCATGCGTCGACCCTCACTTCGCGCATCATTCCCGCTTCCATGTGATAGAGCAGGTGGCAGTGGTAGGCCCAGCGGCCCAGCGCATCGGCGCGCACGCGATAGCTGCGTTTGGTGCCCGGCGGGATGTCGACGGTGTGCTTGCGCAGGTGGAAGTCGCCGTGCTCGTCTTCCAGGTCGCTCCACAGGCCGTGCAGGTGGATCGGGTGGCCCATCATCGTGTCGTTGACCAGCACGATGCGCATGCGCTCGCCGTAGTTGAGCCGCAGGGGCGTGGCATCCGAAAACTTGATGCCGTCGAAGGACCAGGCGAACTTTTCCATGTGCCCGGTCAGGTGCAGCTCGACCTCGCGGCCGGGCTCGCGCCCGTCCGGATCCTCGAACAGGCTCTTCATCGCGGCATAGGTCAGCACCGTGCGGCCGTTGTCGCGCAGACCCATGCCCGGGTCGGCCAGTTTCGGGCTGAGCGACATCGCCTGCATGTCCACCAGCGGATTGCCGGTTTCGCTGGCCGGGTGCTGCTGCATGCCGTGCGCGCCGTGGCCGCTGGCAGCGTCCGTCCCCGGCATGGCGTGGCCATCATGACCCATGTTGCCGTGGTCCATGCCGCCGTGGCCCATGTCGTCCATGGTCAGCAGCGGACGCGGGTCCAGCGGCGGAACCGGTGGTTGCAGCCCCTCGCGCACGGCGAGCGTGCCGCGCGCGTAGCCGGTGCGGCCCATGTCCTGGGCGAAGATTGCAAACGCGTCGGCACCGGCCGGCTCGACCAGCACGTCGAACGTCTCCGCCACCGCAATGCGGAACTCGTCGACGCTGACCGGGTGGATGTATTGCCCGTCGGCGGCGACCACGGTCATCTTCAGGCCCGGGATGCGCACGTCGAAATAGGTCATCGCCGAGCCATTGATGAAGCGCAGCAACACCTTTTCGCCGGGTTTGAACAAGCCCGTCCAGTTGCCGTCCGGCGCGGTGCCGTTCATCAGGAAGGTGTAGGTGTGGCCGTTGATGTCGGAAATGTCGGACGGCGTCATGCGCATCTCGCCCCACATCCTGCGGTCGTGCAGGGTGGCCGCGAGGCCGTCCTCGCGCACGTCGCGCACGAAGTCGCCGACGGTGCGCAGGTAGTAGTTGTCGTAGCTTGAATCCTTTTTCATGCGCCGGAACAGGTCGGCAGGATCGAGGTCGGTCCAGTCCGACAGCAGCACCACGTGCTCGCGATCGTAGTGATAGGGCGGCGGATCGCGCGGCTCGACGATGATCGGGCCGTACAGGCCGGCCTGCTCCTGGAACATCGAATGGCTGTGGTACCAGTAGGTGCCCGACTGGCGCAGCTGGAACCGGTAGGTCCAGGTTTCGCCCGGCGCGATGCCGTCGAAGCTGAGGCCCGGCACACCGTCCATGTTGGCCGGCAGCAGGATGCCGTGCCAATGGATCGAGGTACTCGCTGTGGGCAGGCGGTTGGCGACGCGCAAGGTCACCGTGTCGCCCTCGCGCCAGCGCAGCAGCGGCGCCGGCAGTGCGCCGTTCACCGTGATGGCCGGGCGGGCGCGGCCGGTGACGTTCACCATCGACTGGCCGATGGAGAGGTCGAAGTCGGTGCCGGTCAAGCCGTGCATGGCACGGGGACGGCCGCTGGCGGCAAGCCCCGGCAGGCGCCACAGGCCGAGGGCGGAGGCGAGTCCGCCGGCCGCCAGGCCGGTGACGAAGCGACGTCGGGAAAGCGCGTCCGGACGGGAGCCGGGACGGTCGATTGGCATGGGAAAGCTCCGCAATTCGAGAGAGTCGGCGCCGGCCATCGCTGGCCGAACGCAGTGCCGGCAAGACCACGCCGCCCCTTGGCGGGGCGAGGGCGTCAGTCAGCCGGAGGCGGCACCGCGAAACGGTGCGCGAAACTCAAACGATGGGAGGTCGATGCCGGGTAGGCAGCGCGGGTGCCGGGGCTTCGGCCGCGGCGGAAGGGAGATGCGTGGCCTGCAGGTCGATCTCGAAGCCAGGCATTGCGGTCGCGAGCGCGGCCGGTACGGCACCCGCAGCGCAGGCGAGGGCGCACGTCAGTTTGCTGCAGTGCGTGTTGTCGCCGCAGCAATCCGCCGGTGTGCCGTCATGCTCCGTCGGCAACGAGATTGCGCCCGTACCTGCCGCGGAGGCGGCCTCCATGCAATTCGCATGGGCGGTCGCAGCGCCGCTCGGCGCGGCCGGCGCCTGCTGCATGGGCATCCCGGCGCCGGCCACCGCGAACCCGGCTCCATTGAGCACGAGGGCGAGGCAAAGCAGGGCGCGCAGCAGCAGACCAGGGACGGACATGTGCAGAAGTTTACCATGCACGGGCGGCGGCCAGAGCGTCTTGCTATGGTGTCCCAGGCGGCACATCGTCAATCATGCCGCACGCGCCGCCCGCTGATCGACACCGCGCTGGTCACGGGAATTGCGCATTCATGCCATCGTGGACCCTGGAGTCCGCCCAACGGGAGAAGTCATGAACGTCCTTCGCGCCCTCCTGATTCTCGTCGTCCTGGTGCTGGTCGGCACCGCGATCTTCATCTGGTCGGGTGTCTACAACATTGCGGCCGATGACCACCACACGCCGGTCGTGGCCAAGGCGCTGGAGGTGCTGCGGGAGCGTTCCGTGGCAAGGCACGCGCAGGGCATCGCGGTTCCGGATCTCGATTCGCCGGCGATGATCGCCGAGGGCGCCGAACACTATGCGGCCATGTGCACCGGCTGCCATCTCGCGCCCGGCGTGGATCGTTCGGAAATCCGCCCGGGCCTGTACCCGCGCCCGCCCAACCTGCGCGAACACGGCGTGGATGATCCTGCGCAGGCGTTCTGGGTGATCAAGCACGGCATCAAGATGAGCGGCATGCCGGCATGGGGCACGACCCACGATGACGCCGCGATCTGGAACATCGTCGCGTTCGTGCGCCGCTTGCCGAACATGCCGGTCGACGAATACCAGCGGCTGGTCGGTTCGACGATGAGTGGAGACGGCCATGCGCACGACCACGACAGCGCCACACCACCCGTCCACGACGAAGGCGAGGCCGGACATCACGACGCCGAAGGGGACGCCGGGCACGACCATGCGGGCGAGGCCGATCACCGTCACGACGAGGATGCCAAGCCCGATCACGACGGGCCCGACGCCCCCACGGGCGATCGCCCCTCCGCCGAACCCGAACCATCGGCTGCGACGGATGGATGAAATGCCAGGCCCTACGCCCGCGCAGCCTGTCTGCTGGCGCGGCCAGGTGACGAAATGGGAGCTCCCTTACCACCCAGGGTTTCTCCGGCACCCGGGAAAGTTTGCAACCTTCCGGAGAAGGCGGTGTCCCAGTGCGCAAGCCTGGGCACCATGATCGACGCGAGATCGGCGCAATGAAGGTCCAGGTGGCCGATATCGAAAACCGCGACGCCAACCGGTAACATCACCCGCATGCACTCCAGTCGCCCGACGGCTCACCCCGCGTGAAGCCGACCCGCCGCCAGCGAACACGCATCTGCGTGCTGCTTGTCGTCAGCCTGCTGTTCCAGCAACTGACATTGGCGGCCTTCGCCTGCATGCCCATGCCGGCGGCGCACGATCACGCTATGGCGAGCCACGCGACGATGGGCGAAGCCTGCGCGGAGGCCGGCATGGGCCAGGCGCCCCATGCGGCGCCCTTGTGCGAGAAGTGCTGCTCGCCCGACCGGATGCTGGCCGCCGCGCAGGTCGCCCTGCAGGTGCCCGCGCTCGGTTTGCCGCCTGTCGCGTTCGCCCTGCTGGCGCCGCCACCGGCGGGCAGTCCAACGCCTGCCACGGATGTCGCGATCGCACGCTCGGACCAACCGCCGCGCCTGCGATATTGCCGTCTGCTGATCTAGAACTCCGCACCGCACCCGTCAACGCTGGTCCGCCGCAAGGCGGCGCAGCTCGCGTGTCCCCGTGTGTCCGGAGTTCCCATGTACGTTTTCCTGCTTTCCGCGCCGATCATCGACCGGCGTGTGCGACCTGTCCACCGAAGGGCGGCTGCGCTTGCGGTCGCCCTTGCCTGCCTGCTGACCGGCGTCTCCGCGCTGGCCGCGGGCGGCTCGGGCCTGAGCTTCGACGAAGCCGTCCATGGCGCCGCCGAACGTGCACCGCTGGTGATCGCGCGGCACGCGGCGGGCGTCGCCGCCGTCGAGGAAGTGGCGCGTGCCGATGCGCTGCCCGATCCGCGGCTCGGTTTCGGCATCCAGAGCCTTCCCGTCGGAGGTCCCCATGCCTGGTCGCTGACCGAGGACGGCATGACCATGCGCCAGGTCGGCATCACCCAGGATCTGCCCTCGCGCGCCAAGCGCCAGGCGCGCCGCGAATCGGCCGAGGCGCGGGTGGCCGAGGCCGAGGCCGAAAGCATCGCAACGGTGCTGGATGTGCAGCGCGCCGCCGCCAGGGCGTGGATTGATCTGTGGGCCGCCAGCCGCGAACGCGAGCTGCTCGAGGCGTTGCGCGAAGAATCCGCACTTTCGCTCGCTGCCACGCGGGCGCGGCTGTCCGGCGGCGGCGGCTCGGCGAGCGATGTGCTCGCCGTGCGCGCAAGCGACCTTGAACTCGCCAACCGGCTCGACGCGGCCGCGGCGCGCATCGAACAGGCACGCGCCAGGCTCGCACGCTGGCTCGGCGAGAGCATTCCGCCCCGCGTTGCCGAGCCACCGGATTTCGCCACGCCGCCGGCAGAGGAGGCAGTGCTGGTCGAGCGCCTCGACCAGCAGGGGCCCTTGCTGGCCTGGGCTGCGCGCGAAGCCGCTGCCGAAGCCGCCGTGGAACTGGCGCGGGCCGAGAAGAACCCGGACTGGAGCATCGGCGGGGGTTTCGCCAAGCGCGGGGCGGGTGACTCCAACGTGATCTGGATGGAAGTCAGCGTCGCGCTGCCGCTCTTCCCGGGCAACCGGCAGGATCGCGGCATCAGTGCCCGGGCGGCGGATCTCGAGGCGCTGCGCGCGCGCCGCGACGACGCCCGGCGCCAGCAGGTCGAAGCGATCCGCAGCGGTTTCGCCACGTGGGCCGGCTACGGCCGCCAGGTTGCGCGCTATCGCGACGCGCTGTTGCCGCTGGCGGGCGACCGCACGCGCACGGCGCTGGCCGCCTACTCCGGCGGCGCCTCGCTGCAGGGCTGGCTCGACGCACGCCGCGACGCGATCGACACGCGCATCGACTATGCCGCGGCGCTGGCCGCCTGGGGCGAGGCCTGGGCCGGACTGGCTTTCCTGCTGCCCGATCCCGCACTGCGTCCCTCGCCCGCCCCGCTTGCCATGGAGCTGTCCCGATGATCCGCCTGAACAGTATTGCCGTCCGCATCGCGGCCGGCGTGGTCGCCGCGGCGCTCATCGCCGCCTTCGCCTACTGGCTCGGCTCGCGCCAGGCCGGCCCCGGCACTGGCCCCGGCAACGCCGAGGGCAAGCCGGAGATCCTCTACTGGTACGACCCGATGGTGCCCGATACGCATTTCGACAAGCCGGGCAAGTCGCCGTTCATGGACATGCAACTGGTACCCAAATACGCCGCCGGCGCCGGCGCGGACGATGCGGACATCGTCCGCGTGCCGGCGGCGACCCTGCAGAACGTGGGCGTGCGCACCGCGCGCGTCGAGCCGGGGCACCTGTCTGCGGAGATCACCGTTCCCGGCAGCATCGCCTGGGACCTGCGCCTTGCACACACCGTCAGCGCGCGCACCGATGGCGTGATCGCGCGGCTGCTGGTGCGCGCGCCCTATGAACCGGTGCAGGCGGGGCAGCCGCTGGCCGAGGTGCTGGCACCGGAATGGAGCGCGGCGGCGCAGGAATATCTTGCCCTCGGCCGCGCCGAATCGGCCGACGCCCGCGCCTTGCGCGCGGCGGCGCGCAACCGCCTGCTCGTGCTGGGCATGGACGAGGCGCAGATCCGCAGCCTCGGCAGCGGCAACCCGCGCCTGCTCCTGCGCGCGCCGGTCGATGGCGTGGTCGGCACGCTGGACGTGCGCGAGGGCCAGCGTGTCCAGGCCGGCATGCCGCTGCTGACGATCACCGGCCTGGACAGCGTCTGGCTGGAGGCGGCAATCCCGCAGGCACAGGCCGAGGGAATCGGGCCGGGCACGCCGGCGAAGGTCAGCGTCAGCGCGCTTCCCGGCGAGACATTCGAAGGCCATGTCGAAGCGCTGTTGCCGGACATCGATGCCGCGACGCGCACCCAGCGGGCGCGCGTGGTGCTCGACAATCCGGCGCACCGCCTGGCGCCGGGCATGTATGCGGAGGTGACGTTTTCCGGAGCCGCCGGCCCGGCACATCCGCTGCTGCCGGACGAAGCGCTGATCACCACCGGCGCCGACGCGCGCGTGATCGTCGCCGAAGGCGAGGGGCGGTTCCGGCCGGTGCGCGTGACGACCGGCCGCTCCGCGGGCGGCAGGACGGAAATCCTGCACGGCCTGCACGGCGGCGAACGCGTGGTCGTCTCGGGCCAGTTCATGATCGATTCGGAGGCAAGCCTCAGCGGCGCGCTGGAGCGCCTGTCGCCGCCCACCGATGCGGCGCATGCGGAGTCCCACGATCAGCACATGCACATGCCTGCCGATACGCCGGCCGAGGGCAAGGGCCACTCGAACGCGGATGCCCCGGCCACGCACGCCGATCACGTCCACGAGCCGGCGCCGCCGGCGCACGACGGTGCCCATCCCCCACCGGCGCATGCTCCCGAGGAGACGTCCGGCCACGATCATCCGCAGGGATCCGGGCCATGATCGCGCGCCTCATCCACTGGTCGATCGGCAACCGCTTCCTGGTCCTGCTCGGCGCCGTGCTGCTGGCGATCGGCGGCGTCCTCTCGCTGGCACGCACGCCGCTGGATGCCTTGCCGGATCTGTCCGACACCCAGGTGATCCTGCGCACCAGCTGGCCGGGGCAGTCGCCGCAGATCGTCGAGGACCAGGTCACCTATCCGCTGGCGACCACGATGATGTCGGTGCCCGGCGCGACCACGGTGCGCGCCTTCTCGTTCTTCGGCGATTCGTTCGTGTACGTGCTGTTCGAGGACGGCACCGATCCGTACTGGGCGCGCTCGCGGGTGCTCGAATATCTCAGCCAGGTGCGCGACAGGCTGCCCGAGGGGGTGAGTCCCGCGCTGGGTCCGGACGCCACCGGCGTCGGCTGGATCTACGAGTATGCGCTGGTCGACCGCAGCGGCCGTCACGACCTTGGCGAACTGCGTGCGCTGCAGGACTGGTTCCTGCGCTACCGGCTGAAGACCGTGCCCGATGTCGCCGAAGTCGCCAGTATCGGCGGCATGGTGCGCGCCTGGCAGGTGATCGTCGATCCGCAGGCGCTGGCCGCGCGCGGCCTGACCGTGCAGCAGGTGGAGGCCGCGATCCGCGATGCCAACGGTGCCAGCGGCGGCTCCGTCATCGAGCAGGGCGAGGCGGAACTGATGGTGCGCAGCGTCGGCTACCTCACCTCGCTGGAAGACTTCGAGTCGGTGCCGGTCAGGACTGGCGCCGATGGCGTGCCGGTCCTGCTGCGCGACGTGGCCGAGATCCGACGCGGCCCGACGCTGCGGCGCGGCATCGCCGAACTCGATGGCGAGGGCGAGGTGGCCGGCGGCGTGATCGTCCTGCGCTCGGGCAAGAATGCGCTGACCGCGATCGATGCGGTCAAGGCGCGCCTTGCCGAGCTGGAAAAAAGCCTGCCCGAAGGGGTGGAGATCGTTTCCACCTACGACCGCTCGCAACTGATCAGGGCGGCGGTCAGCAACCTGTCGTACAAGTTGCTGGAGGAGTTCCTGGTCGTCGCGCTGGTGTGCCTGCTGTTCCTGTGGCACCTGCGCTCCTCGCTGGTTGCCGTGATCACCTTGCCGCTGGGCGTGCTGGCTGCCTTCATCGTCATGCACTGGCAAGGCGTCAGCGCCAACCTGATGTCGCTGGGCGGCATCGCGATTGCCATCGGCGCGATGGTCGACGCGTCGATCGTCATGATCGAGAACACCCACAAGCACATCGAAGCCTGGCACCTGGCGCGGCGCGAGCGCGGCGAGCCCGAGATCGGCGAGCCCGATGCCAATGAACGCTGGCGCCTGGTTGCCGAGTCCGTGGTCGAAGTCGGCCCGGCCTTGTTCGTCGCGCTGCTGGTCATCACGCTCTCGTTCCTTCCGGTGTTTGCGCTGGGCGCGCAGGAAGGCCGCCTGTTCAAGCCGCTGGCATTCACCAAGACCTATGCGATGGCCGCCGCGGCCGGCCTGTCGGTCACCCTCGTGCCGGTACTGATGGGCTATCTGGTGCGCGGGCGCATCCGGCCCGAACACGCCAATCCGCTCAATCGCGCCCTCACCGCCGCCTACCGGCCGCTGATCGACTGGGTGCTGCGCGCGCCGCTGACGGTGCTGGTGATTGCCGGGCTGGTACTGGCCTCGGCATGGTTGCCGTGGAGCCGGCTCGGCAGCGAGTTCATGCCGCCGCTCGACGAGGGCACGCTGCTGTACATGCCCACCGCCCTGCCGGGCCTGTCCGCCGGCAAGGCCGCGCAACTGCTGCAGCAGACCGACCGCATGCTGAAGACCGTGCCCGAGGTCGAGCACGTGTTCGGCAAGGCCGGGCGCGCCGACTCGGCCACCGATCCCGCGCCGCTGACCATGTTCGAAACCACCATCACCTTCAAGCCGAAAAAGGACTGGCGAGCGGGCATGACGATGGCGGGCATCCAGCGCGAGCTCGACGCCGCGGTCAAGGTGCCCGGGCTTACCAACCTGTTCGTGTATCCGATCCGCAACCGCATCGACATGCTGGCCACCGGCATCAAGAGCCCGATCGGCATCAAGGTGCTGGGGCCGGACACGCGCGAGCTGGAACGCCTGGCAGCAAGGATCGAGGCGGTGGCGAAGGAAGTGCCGGGGGTGACCTCGGTGATTTCCGATCGCGCCGCCGGGGGCCGCTACGTGGACATCCGCATCCGGCGCGCGGAGGCGGCGCGTTACGGCCTGAGCCAGGCGATGCTGCAAGGGATGATCGCGACGGTGGTCGGTGGCGCGCCGATCGGGCAGACCGTCGAAGGCCTGGAGCGTTACCCGATCGTGCTGCGCTATCCGCGCGCGCAGCGCGATTCACTGGCCGCACTGCGCGCGATGTCCGTCGTCGCCGCCGATGGCAGCCAGGTGACCCTCGGGCAGGTTGCCGAGATCGGCACCAGCGCTGGCCCGCCGATGCTGAAGAGCGAGAACGGCCAGCTCGCCACCTATGTGTATGTCGATACATCGAGCTCGGATCTTGGCGCGCAGGTTGCCGCGCTCCAGCAGGCGGTGGCCGCGCAGGTCGCATTGCCGGCCGGCTACACGCTCGCCTGGTCGGGGCAGTTCGAATACCTGCAACACGCGATGCAACGCTTGCGCCTCGTCGTTCCGGCCACGATCGGCATCGTGTTCGTGCTGATCTATCTCGTGTTTCGCCGCTTCGACGATGCCGCGATCATCATGCTCAGCCTGCCGCTGGCGCTGGTCGGCGGCCTGTGGCTGATCTGGCTGCTGGGCCACGCGGTTTCGGTGGCGACCCTGATCGGGTTCATCGCACTTGCCGGCGTCGCCGCCGAGTTCGGCGTGATCATGCTGCTGTACCTGCACCAGGCGTGGGACCGCCAGCTTGCGCTGAATCCGCAGGCCAGCGAAGCGGAACTCGACCTCGCGGTGCGCGAGGGATCGCTGCTGCGCGTGCGTCCCAAGGCAATGACCGTCGCGGTGATCATGGCCGGCCTGCTGCCGATCATGCTCGGCGGTGGCGCCGGCTCGGAAGTGATGCAGCGCATCGCCGCACCCATGGTCGGCGGCATGCTGACCGCCCCGCTGCTGTCGATGCTGGTGCTGCCTGCGGCATTCCGCCTGTTGCGCCAACGCGACCTGAGGCGCGCCCGCCGGCAGGGGGCTCGAATGTGAAAATGGGCTGAAAGACCGGCCGGCGGCGGAATCGGCTGCCGGCCGGATTTAGCCCTCGTACACCGCTTCGGGCACAGGCTATGCGCGTCGCGTCCGACAAGGCCACACCGGGAGTACATCCATGCGCATTTCCCTCAAGTCACCGACCTCGATTCTTGCTTCCCTGGCGCTTGCGCTGGCCATCAGCGGCCTCGCCGTGGCCCAGGACAACCCGCCCCCGGATCGCATGGGGAAAATGGGCGCCATGCACTCGGACATGCAAGGCATGCAGGGCATGCGCGGCAACGTGATGGGCATGCACAAGATGCCCGCGACCGTGACGTCGGCCGATGCCAAGACCGGCATCGTCCATGTGACCAGCGCAGGCATGGAATTGACGCTGCATTTCCCGCCACCGACCATGGCCGAACTCAAGGCCGGTGACAAGATCACGCTGCACCTGGGCTACACCAAACCGTAAGGCAGCGCCAGCGTGTCCTGTCGAGGATGTCGGCCGCGCGATCCATTCGATCGCGCGGCCGCCGGGATCGCGGACACGAGCCCCGGATCGAAGGTGTTTGCCACTGACTGCGGCTGTCGACTCAAGCAGTCGGCGGCGGGCGATAGCCGATGTCCACGCGTGCCCGCTTCCAATCCTTCACTGCCCGCGGCGCGAAATGCAGGGTCTGCAGCACGGGATCCCAGTCGAATGGGCGTCCGCTGAGTGGATTGTGCAGTGGTTCGCCGAGCTTGCGGACAAAATCCGGCATGTCCTTGACGTCGATTCGGGCCAGTCGCGCCGCGTACTTTATCCGCACCATACGCCGCAGCGCTTCCCGATCGTGCTCGCGTTCGCCCCAGTCGAATGCCGGCATGGCGACGGCCGCCAGCGTGCGGCCGGCGTAGTTGTAGGACAATTGCGACAGGACGATACCGACACCATCGAAGCGCGGCCAGGTAGCCTCGATGACCTTGCGCGCCGCGAGCTTTACGTTCTCCAGGTCCAGCGGCGGGGCTTCGAGAATACGCTGCATCTCCTTGTGCTGCACAGCGTAGATGTTGAGGGTGGCCTGACGTGCGAATGCAAGGTTGATGAGCAGCATCTTGACACAGCCGCCTTCGACCGCACCGGAAATGCATCGGCCCAGAACATGTGCCGGACCTGGCAGCCCGAGCAGCAGCTTGCGGTCGAACTGCCGGTATTCCTCGGCCATCTCCAGGTTCCAGTCCACGGGTTTCGAGGGCGGTTGGAGGATGCGGTCGATGGTGTCCGCATGGGTCGAGATCTCTTCCACGCCAGCCCGGTCCAGCCACGCGGCAAGGATCCAGTAGGCATTCTCGATCATGCGTCCCGACCTGAGGATCGTCACCACATCCTGCGGTTCACTGCGCACCCGACGCCAGAATGCGACGTGCTGCGCAAGGCGCTCAAGCTCGAATCCGTGATCCGCCTGTGCCGCGCCGGGAGTTGTGTTGGCAAGACCCAAGGCAACCAGGTTGACGTAAAGGACGCCGACAGATGTATCCACATACGGGACATCGGCATCCGGTGGATAGCGGACCTGCCAGCCGGGAAGGCTCAGCAGCTTCCCGTAGCGTTGCAGGCGCAGCGCGTTGGCATCGCGCAAACGGCGCAGCATCGCGCCATGCGTGCGGGCCCACGCGAGGCAATCAGGTTCGCGCGACGGACAGTAGTCATCGCTTCCGTCCCTTGACGCGTCGGGCCTGACCAGCGGGAGCCGATCTTCGAAAAGCGCCCGCTCGGCCTCGTCGGCGGCTGTCGCCGGGCGTTGGGCGATGCGCGCATTCAGCGCGTCGACGCGACGTCTGGCGAGTGCCAGCGGTTCCTCGTCGGGTGCGGCCCCAAGACCGGCGAATGCCATCCACGCGTTGTCTGCATCGGCGACCTGTGGTCTGGAATACGACGCGTAACTTTGCGCCAGTACGGTCGGCGCCCGGTCGATTCGATTCCAGAGCACCAGGACGATCACCGGCAGCGATACGATGCCAACGATCCACGCCAATGCGCGCATGAACCGCCGCCACCACGGGCGCGATTGGCGTCGAGGGCTGCCGTTGGCAGCACGGGTACGCGAGGCGGCCCGGGTGGTCATCGGGGGAGGGTGAAGCGGAACGCAGAGATCTGCGGCACGATCGATTCCACCAAGGCGTTTCCCCTATCTCGCGCCGCCACCGCGACCTGTCGGTCCATCAATGCCGATTGGCGACGAGACTGACCGGCGCCAGCGTTGCCGACGCCAGCGCACTCCTGCGGATGCCATATCCGAACCAGCGTCAGCCTTGCACCTTCCGGATCATGTGATTGATGACATGGGTGTGCTCGCGTTGTGGACTGAACATGATGATCTCCGCGTCTTCATCGACCTTCACGTTGTGCCCTGGCGGCCAGTAGAATAGATCGTTCGCCTTGACGGTCTCGTGAACGCCGTCGGCGTCGGTGGTGGTCAGTTGGCCGCGCAAGATGAAGCCCCAGTGGGGGCACTGACAAAGATCGCCTTCCAGCCCCTCGAACAGCGGTGTGGTATCGACACCTGCCGACAAGCTGAAGTATTCGCCGCTCATCTTGCCCAATCCCGTGGCGTCGCCGAAATCCGTTCGCTGCCGGATCACCGCTCCCGGAAGCTCCATCTTGATGTCCACGTTGTCCTTGGCAATTCGCATCGTCATTCCTCCCATGTGTCGATGGATGCATCGCGGATTGGTGGCATGTCCATCGCTGCATCCATACGACAGACGCCACGCGACATCAAGGGCCCGGTTTGGGGTATCAGGCGCCGAATCTTGAACCGCCCCGGGTGAGCGGTCAAACGCGGGCAAACCGTGCCATCCGGCCGGACTCCGGCAGAATGCAGCCGGCGAAGCCTCACGACTGAGCCCGCGCGGCGTTGCCGTGAGGCTCCCGGTCGGCTGTCAACCTGGGACGAGGTTGTGCAGTCCTTCGCCACGCGACTGCCAACCCCTCCCGAGCGCGACATCGATACCCTGTTGCCCATCGGATGATCCGCCAAGCGCGCTTGGCAGGGTGCGGTGGGTGGTCGCTTACAGTTCAACCACCATCGCCCGATCCTGCGCCACCACCACTGGCACTCTCGCCAGACCGCCCGAATTGCCAGTCAGCCGCCGCCGCGATTGCACCAGCTGCCAGTAGGTCAGAAGGCGCACGGATATCCCCGGCGGGCGGGCTGGGCATGTGCTTCCAGCAACGCTCGCCGCAGGGCGCAGTCCGGGTGCACGCCACCCTTGCCAAACGCGCCTGCGCCCCGACCTTGGGAACCATGATTCCCCTCTCCATCCTCGACCTCGCGCCCATCACCGAAGGCGGCTCGGTCGCCGAGTCCTTTGCCAACATGGTGGACCTTGCCCGCCATGCGGACGGCTGGGGGTTCAAGCGCTTCTGGATGGCCGAGCACCACGGCATGCCGGGGATCGCGAGCGCGGCGACGGCGGTGCTGATCGGGCATGTGGCGGGGAAGACCACACGCATCCGCGTCGGCGCTGGCGGCATCATGCTGCCCAATCATTCGCCGCTGGTGATCGCCGAGCAGTTCGGCACGCTTGAGGCGCTTTATCCGGGTCGCATCGATCTGGGCCTGGGGCGGGCGCCCGGATCGGACCATGCGACGGCGCGCGCGCTGCGGCGCAACCTGGCCAGTGATGCCAACGAGTTTCCGCAGGACGTGATGGAACTCATCGCCTACTTCGATGGCGACGGTCCGGTGCCGGCGGTGCCGGGCGGCGGGCAACAGGTGCCGGTCTGGATCCTCGGCTCCAGCCTGTTCGGGGCGCAGCTCGCGGCCATGTTGGGGCTGCCCTATGCCTTCGCCTCGCATTTCGCGCCGGCGCAGATGCTGGACGCGATCGCCGTGTACCGGCGCAGCTTCCGCGCGTCGCGCTTCCTCGATGCACCCTACCTGATGCTGGGCTACAACGTGTTCGCCGCCGATTCGGAGGCCGAGGCGCGCTTCCTGGCCACCTCCTGGCAGCAGGCTTTCGTCAGGCTTCGCACCGGCCATCCCGGCCAGCTGCCGCCTCCGGTCGAGGGCTATGCGGAAGCGCTGCCGGCAGCCGCGCAGGCGATGCTTGAACAGGTGCTCTCCTGCACCGCGATCGGCGATGCCGGGCAGGTGGCCGGCCAGATCCATGCCTTCATCGGGCAGACGGGGGCCGATGAGCTCATCATCACCAGCAACATGTTCGACCACGGAGCGCGGCTGCGCTCGCACGGGATCGTGGCGGGGCTGATCGACGCCGCGTGACGGGGGCGGTTTGGTGGCCGCCTGCCGCGCTTGGACTTGCGTCAGGTTGCGCCGAGCAGGCGCACCTTGCCCGAGGCAAGGTCGTACTCGGCGCCGACCACGCGCGTGCGTCCGGCTTCGACGGCCGCCCCGATCAGCGGCTGGGCCGCGGCGACGCGCGCCACGTTGTGTTCCACGTTGGCGCTGATGGCGCGTTCAAGCAGGTGATCCCCGCCTGCCTTGACCACCGGCTCGATGCCGCGCCGCAGCGCATCGGTGATGTCCCAGATGTGACCGGGCAGGGGCGCCGGCTTCTGGATTTCCTGGATGGTGGCCCTGACCGCGCCGCAGCTGGAATGGCCGAGCACCATGACCAGCGGCGTGCCAAGCACGGCCACGCCGTACTCGAGGCTGGCCAGCACGTCCTGGTTGAGATAGTTGCCCGCCACGCGCACCACGAAGAGGTCACCCGGCGCCTGGTCGAACAGCAGCTCGGGTGCGACGCGCGAATCGGCGCAGCTGAGGATGGAGGCAATCGGGAACTGGGCGAGGGCAAGTGCGGCGCGCCGGGCGGAAAAGTCCTTCTGCACCGGCTTGCCGCCCGCGTAGCGGGCATTGCCGGCGAGCAGCCGGTCGAGCGCCGCCTGCGGCGTGATGGCATTCTGCGGGCCGGCGTCGGCCAGCGCCCGGACGGCCGGGGCAAGCAGGGACAGGGCGAGCAGGCCGCTACCGGTGCGGGTCAGGAAACGGCGACGCGAAAGCGTAGGGCTGGTTTGCACGGTGACTCCCTCCAGTACCGTGGGATGGAATGCGGGCGATGGATCGCCTGGATCCCCCTGCGTCTGCGCCCGATGCTCCGACTGTTCGAGCCGCCGATCGCGCAGGCCGCCCAGCGTGACGGTAGCACGATCGGGCGACCCGTCGGCAACCGCCCCGGCGTGCCGCTACGACGCGTCCAGCAGGCTCGCCTGCAGCAGCACGTCAACACCGCTCGGTGGGCGGATGGCGGCGGCCGGAATGCGCTCTCCCTGCCGCCATTGACGCACCGCTTGCCGTTTGGCGGTGCCTTCGACGAGGAACAGGACCTCGCGGGTGCGGGACAGCCGCCGTGCGCTGAGCGACACGCGTTGCGGCGGCGGCTTGGGCGCATCGAGCACGGCCAGCACGTCGGCGGCATCGTCCGTCGTGCCCCAGTCGTGGCCGGGGAACAGGCTGGCCGTATGGCCGTCCTCGCCCAGCCCGAGCAGGACGAGGTCGAAGCTGCCGACGCCGGCCAGTTGTTCGATGTAAAGGCCGGCCGCCCGTGTGGCGCCCAACTCGGCGGGGATCACGTGCACCTGTGGCGCCGGAATCGGCACGTCGGCCAGCCAGGCATCCGCGGCCATGCGGCTGTTGCGGCCGGGGTCGTCGTGCGGCAGGCAGCGCTCGTCGCCGAACCAGACCTGCCAGCGCGACCAGTCCGCATCGGCGTCGCGCAGCGCGACATAGGTGTCGCGCGGCGTGCGACCACCGGACAGCACCAGGTGGAAATGACCGCGTGCGGCGATGGCATCTTCCGCACTGGCGAGGATGTGGTGTACTGCAACGCGGGGCAGGCGTTCGGCATCGGCAAGCGGGTGCCAGCGCGTCGCTGGCGCAGCGGACTCGGCGGACATGTTCATTCCTTCCTGATCGGGTGGCCGCCGAACTCGTTGCGCATCGCGGCAAGCAGCTTGTCGGCGAAGGAATCGCCGTCGCGCGAACGCAGGCGCGCGATCAGCGAAGCGGTGATCACCGGTGCGGGGACATCGAGGTCGATCGCCTCGGCGACCGTCCAGCGACCTTCGCCCGAATCGGCGACCCAGGGCGCGATACCGTCCATGTCGGGATTCTTGCCAAGCGCATCGGTGGTGAGCTCGAGCAGCCAGGAGCGCACCACGCTGCCGTATCGCCAGATCGCGCCGACCTGGTGCAGGTCGAGCTTGAAGTCCTCCTTGTGGCGCAGGATGGAGAAGCCTTCGGCATAGGCCTGCATCAGTCCGTATTCGATGCCGTTGTGTACCATCTTGGTGAAGTGGCCCGCACCCACCGGGCCGACATGCCCCCAACCCTTGTCCTTGCCTGGCGCGAGGGTCTCGAAGATGGGGCGCAGCCGCTCGACCGCCGCCTTTTCGCCGCCGATCATCATGCTGTAGCCTTCATCGAGCCCCCACACGCCGCCGCTGGTGCCGCAGTCGATGTAGTGGATGCCCTTCGCCGCCGCTGCCTGGGCGCGCGCCAGGGTGTCCTTGTAGTTGGAGTTGCCGCCGTCCACGATGCTGTCGCCCTTGTCGAGCCGGTCCAGCAGCGCGTCTACCGTGTCGCTGGTGATCTTGCCGCTCGGCACCATCATCCAGATCGTGCGCGGCACCTCGAGCTGCGCGACCAGCGCATCCAGACTGTCGGCGGCTGTTGCGCCAAAGTCCTTCACGTGCTTGCGGGCATCCGCATTCGGGTCGAATCCGCTCACGTGGTGGCCAGCTTTCACCAGGCGCCGCGCCATGTTGGCGCCCATGCGCCCAAGGCCGATCATGCCAAGTTCCATGTTCGTTCTCCTTTGCTGTCGCGAAGGCGTCGCGGCGCCGGGCCTCAGGTGGTCCGGGCGCCGTCCGTGCCGAGCCAGCCGCCGCTGAAACCGGCCCTGGTGAGGCCGCGGGCGATGTGCGGGCAGCCACGCATGAGCTGCCAGGGCATGCCGCCCAGGTGGTTCTCGATCATCAACACGATGGGTCCGAGGTTCAACCCGTAGTGCCAGGGCGATACCCAGCCTGCGGGCGAATCCGGCGTGCCATCGAAGGTCGCGTTGAACGTGGCCTTGAATCCATAGCGGTGCTGGTCGTGCAGATGCAGGGTATTGACGAAGTGATGAATCGTCGGCAACACGATCTCCGGCGCGAAGGGCAGCGAGGCGACCACCGCCCACGGTGCCAGCGTGCCGTCGTCCAGTCCCCATGGCGCGCCACGGCCTTCGTAGTCGTAGAAGCGCCGCTCGATGCCTTCGATACGGCGCACCGCCGGCCCCGGTCCGTCGCTGGCGGTGATGCCCCAGCAGTGGCCGCAGTAGCCCTTGAAGCCCTGCGGGTTGTCGATGGCATAGCGCTGCTGGGCCAGGCTCGCGCGGCGGCTGTTCTCGAAGTAGTCGATGCCCTTGCTGCGCATGAAGGCATCCTGCAAGCCGCGAAAATCGATCCACGCATGGGATAACTGGTGCGTGAACAGGGGTCCGCAGTAGAGGTAATCGACGCCATAGGCGTGCTTCCACTCATAGCTGGCGGCCCAGGCGGCGTAGGCTTCCGGCGGCAGCGGATGCTGCGTTGCGCCGAGCGCCAGCACGTAGAGCAGCAGGGCCTCGTCGAAGCCTTCCCAGCAGTAGGGGATGAAGCCGCTTTCCGGGTGCCAGCCGTGCCGCAGCGTGCCGCGTTCGCTCTGCAGCCAGGGCCACTCGGCGCGCGCGTACAGCGCCTCCGCCAGTTCGCGGATCTCCCGTTGCGCGGGGCTGTCATCGGCAAAATAGCGTGCGGCAGACAGCATGCCGGCGAACAGGAAGGCGCTGTCCACCGTGGACAGCTCGCACTGCCAGGCACGCCGCCCGCTGTCGAAATCGAGAAAGTGGTAGTAGAAGCCGCGGTGGCCGGTGGCGTCGGCCTGTTCGCCCTGCGGGCTGTCGCGGAAGAAGCGCAAGGCAGCAAGCGTGCGGGCGATTGCCGCATCCGCACCCAACCAGCCCCGCTCGACGGCTACCGGGTAGATCGCCAGCGCCAGCCCGGTCGCAGCAATGCTGGCCGGCCAGCCCGGCGCGGTCTTGTCGCGCACCAGGCCGTTGCGCGGATTGATTTCGTTGTCGAAGTAGGCGAACGCGCGCCGCTGCACGTGGCGCAGGCGGTGCTCATCGCGGATTGCAGTACTCGACATGCGTCATGGCTCCTCGCCAGCCGACCCGGCAACCATACCGCAGCCCCGGCAACGCCGGCAGAATCAGCGCCGGCGCGGCAGCAGGATGCCGCCGGCGGCGGCCACGGCGGCGGCCAGGACCAGCAGCAGGTTCCAGCCGCGCAGGTGGGCCAGCGCGATATCCACCGCCATGCCCACGCCCATCTGGCGCAGGGTCTGGCCCATCGGCAGATCGAACAGGCTCGACATCTGGGCCACCGCCTGCAGGCTGAACGAGTAGAGCGCGGCCAGCGCCACGCAGAGGAAGGCCACCAACGCCGCCGCGCCGCGCCCGGCCTGGCCGTTGGCGCGCAGGATGCCGACCGACACCAGGGCAATCACGAAGCCGAAGGCGGCCAGGGACTGGTGCGCATGGATGGCGAACAGGCACCACACTGCGCCGCCGGCCAGGGCGGCCATCAGCGTGGTGGCGATTCCGGCCGCGCGGCCGCGCGGCGTGGCGCCGGAGTCTGCTGGCATCGGTGGTTCTTCGGCGGACGCGCCGGGGCGCCGGGCCGTTGATCATAGCGCGCAGGCGAGCGATGTTCGGACTGCGCCGCGACCCCGACGGGTGTGGGCGGCGACCAGGCCCCGGTTCGGCAAGCGCCTGGCGGAGGCGGATCGGAGGGCCTGAATCATCCTCGACCTCGCCCGGCAGCCGGCAGGGTCGCAGTGCCGGTGCAAGGCAGCAGCGGGCGCGGACGGGCGATCTGACATGGATCAGGCACGGCGCGCGCACAACGCGGCATAATGGCGGGTGCGCTTGTGCCTGCATGCCGTGATCTGCCATGAGTTTCAGCCGTGCTTCCGAACCCGTCCGCTTCGAGCGTGACTGCGCCGCCGTGATGGTGCCGCAGGGCACGCCGGTGACGCTGCCGGCCGGGCAGGTCGGCTACGTCACGCAGGCGCTGGGCGGCAGCTTCACGGTGTATGTGGATGGCAACCTGTTCCGCATCGACGGTGACGATGCCGATGCGATCGGCAAGGAAAAGCCGGCGCCGATCGAACTGGCCGAAGATGCCGGCGATGCCGACGTGGAAAAGCTGATCTGGCAGCAACTGCGCACCTGCTTCGATCCGGAGATCCCGATCAATATCGTCGATCTGGGGCTGATCTACGATTGCGTGCTCGAACACCTGCCCGACGGCCAGCGCCGGGTCGAGATCCGCCTGACGCTGACGGCGCCGGGCTGCGGCATGGGTGACATCCTGGTGGCCGATGTGCGCGAAAAGCTGGAGATGATCCCGACCATCGCCGAGACCGACGTGGAGCTGGTCTTCGACCCGCCCTGGAACCAGTCGATGATGTCCGAGGCGGCGCGCCTGGAAACCGGCATGATGTATTGAGGTCGCGCGGTGTACGGTCGCGCGGTTTCGTTCTAGGATGCGCGCGGGAGTGCCTGCCATGAAGCGTCGCCTTTACCTGATCGCCCTCGTGCTGTTCTTCGCCAGCCTCGCCTACGACAGCATCGTGTGGGGCGCACTGCCGGGCTTGCCGGACATCGGCGACGGCATTGTCGCTTCGGCGCGCCGCGAGGCGCCGCTGGCCAGCGCCTACATCGCCCTGGGCAGCCCGCTGGACGCGGCCGTTCCTGCCCTGCAGGCGTTCGGCGAGCGCCACCTGAGGGCCGCCCTGGAGCAGGGTTTCGCGCAGATCGGCGATGACGCCACGGCGGCCATGGACGTGATCTTCCATACCACCTGGAATTCGGCCCACCGCTGGCTGAAGACGGCGTATTGGGCGCCGCCGGTCTTCCTGCTGCTCAGCCTCGTGCTGTGGACGCGTCGTCCGCGCCAGGTGCGGGCGTTCGGCCGGCGCTGACCCTTCGTCCGCTCTGCGCACGATTCAGCTTGCAGTCGGGGCGGGTCGGCCCCACGCAGTCTGCGGCTGAACCGGGGCCTGCAAAATCCGTCGTTTTTATCCGGCGCATGTCAGGCCTGGTCGCTTTTTGGCAGAATCTGACAGCAAAGTGTGACCGCCATCACGGTTTGAAGCTGAACGTCGATGCTAGTTTCGGCCCTTGCCGCGGGACCAGCGTGGCAAGGGGACCCACGTATCCGGACTGGGGCAGGATCCGGATCGTTGCAATCAGGCGTCGCGGGCAGTTGGCGGCGTGGATGCAACCCCGGGGCAAGGGAGGGCTGTAACCGCGGCCGCCGGCAGCGGCATCTGCCACCATCAACCGGGGTGATCCATGATTGGGCAGCAGAATCTGCGGCGGACCGCACTTGCGGTCGCCGTCCTTGCTTTGTGTGGCCTGGCGTCGGTGCAGGCCGCCGATGTCGTCAGCAAGTCCGAGTTGAACAGCTTTGCGGAGCGCGCGAATTTCAGCGCCGCATCCGAGAACGTGCTCTACAACCACTACATCGTCAGCTACGCCGAAGGCAGCGCCGAACGCCAGCTTGCCTCGGCACGTGGTGCCGATTTCGCCCGCGTCGCACGGGAAACCGGCATGCGCGTGCAACCGGTGCGGACCCTGGCGACTGGTGCGGAACTGGTGGAAGTGAGCGGTGACAAGCAGCGCTTCGCCTCCTATGCGGAATCGGCGCGCCAGGTGATGGTGTCCTTCGCCCGCAATACCGCGGTGGACTACGTCGAACCGGATCGCATCATGCGCGCCCTGATGACGCCGAATGACAGCTATTTCGGCAACCAGTGGGATCTCACCGATCCGACCGGCGGCGTGGGCATGACCTCGGCCTGGGAACTGGCCACCGGCAGCGGCGTGAAGGTGGCGGTGCTGGATACCGGCATCGCCGTGCACAGCGATCTTGCCGGCCAGACAGTCGGTGGTTACGACTTCATCAGCAACGCCAGCACGGCGCGTGACGGCAATGGCCGCGATTCCAACCCGAACGACGAGGGCGACTGGTACGCGGCCAACGAATGCGGCGCCGGCTACCCGAAGGCCGATTCGAGCTGGCATGGCACGCACGTCGCCGGCACCATCGCCGCGGCCACGAACAACGCCAAGGGCGTGGCCAGCATGGCCTACGGCGCCAAGGTCGTGCCGGTGCGCGTGCTCGGCAAGTGCGGCGGTTCGGTGTCCGATATCGTCGATGCCATCGTGTGGGCCTCGGGCGGTTCGGTCAGCGGCGTGCCAGCCAATGCCAATCCGGCCAAGGTGCTCAACCTCAGCCTGGGTGGTGGTGGCGCCTGCGGCTCGTTCCAGGCGGCCATCAACACCGCGCGCGCGAACGGCGCGGTGTTCGTGGTCGCTGCCGGCAACGAGAACCAGAACGTGTCCAATTCCTCACCCGCCAACTGCAGCGGCGTGATCTCGGTTGCCGCGACCACCAAGGCCGGTTCGCGCGCCTCCTACTCGAACTACGGTTCGACGATCGTCGTGTCGGCACCCGGTGGTGACGGCAGTGGGGGTGCCGGCGACATCCTGTCCACGCTCAATTCGGGCAAGACGACCCAGTCGACCGAGAACTACGCCTATTACGCCGGCACCTCGATGGCGACGCCCCACGTCGCTGCGCTCGCGGCGTTGATCTTCGAACTCAAGCCTTCGGCCACGCCCGACCAGGTGAAGAACTGGATCACGCAGAATGCGCGCCCGCTGCCGGGTTCGTGTTCGGGCGGTTGCGGCGCCGGCATCATCGATGCGCCAGCCACGCTGCAGGCGGTCAGTGGCGGCAGCGGTCCGCCGCCGGGGCCTGGCGTGCTGCAGAACGGCGTCACGGTCACCGGCCTGGCGGCGACGTCGGGCAACTCGATCAGCTACACCATGAGCGTGCCGGCGGGCGCCAGCAACCTCAAGTTCCAGATGTCCGGTGGTACTGGCGATGGTGACATGTACGTGCGCTTCGGCTCGGCGCCGGGGACGACGTCCGGCACCTACGACTGCCGTCCCTACCTCTCGGGCAACAACGAGAGCTGCTCGTTCGCCAGTCCGCAGGCCGGTACCTGGTATGTGACCATCCGCGCCTATTCCAGCTTCAGCGGCGTCAGCCTGCTCGGCAGCTACGATACCGGCGGTGGTGGCGGTGGTGGCAACGTGCTGCAGAAGGGCGTGCCGGCCACCGGCCTTGCCGCACCCGCTGGCGGTTCGCTCACCTACACCATGCAGGTGCCCTCCGGTGCCAGCAACCTCGGCTTCCAGATGTCCGGTGGTACTGGTGATGGCGACATGTACGTGCGCTTCGGCTCGGCGCCGGGTACGACGTCCGGCACCTACGACTGCCGCCCCTACCTCTCGGGCAACAACGAGAGCTGCAACTTCGCTGCGCCGCAGGCAGGCACCTGGTATGTGACCATCCGCGCCTACTCTGCGTTCAGCGGCGTCAGCCTGGTCGGTGATTACAGCACCGGTGGTGGTGGTAGCGGCGACATGCTGCAGAACGGTGTGCCGGTGCCCGGCCTGGCTGCGACCAGGAACAACTGGACGCAGACCTACAAGCTGGTGGTGCCTTCGGGAGCGAAGAACCTCTCGATCGCAATTGCCGGCGGCAGCGGGGATGCGGATCTCTACGTGCGCATCGGGGCCGATCCGACCACCGGGACCTTCACCTGCCGGCCCTATCGCGCCGGCAACAACGAGAGCTGCACCTGGGCCACTCCGACCCCGGGCACCTATCACGTGAAGGTGCGGGCGTACCAGACCTTCTCGGGGGTCACGCTGACGCCCAGCTTCACGCCCTGAGTGAACCTGGCGCCAGGGACGGCGCTGCCATCCGCCTGACGCGCGGCGTGCCGGGCACGCCGCGCGTCATTGTGTCTGGATGGCCTCGAAGCGGTTCGCCTCGCGGTTCTTGCGCACGTTTGCAGGGTTCCAGATGTGCCCGTTCATGGCGATGTAGACGCCATCCGGAAGGCTTTGCACGGCGCCGACCGCGCAGCCGATATTGAAGACCGCGTCCGAGCCCTTGAACACTGCCGGGTTCAGCGCGCCGGTCAGCACGATCACCTTGCCGGGGATGTCGGCCAGGCTGCGCGCGGTATCCACCATGGTGTCGGTGCCATGCGTCACCAGCACATGGCGATGTTCCTGCGCCGCAATGGCCGCGTGGATCTTCGCCCGGTCCTGCGCGTCCATGTGCAGGCTGTCCTTGCGCATGAGCGGGATCACCTCGAAACCGAAGGTGACGCCCAGCGCGGTAAGGATGTCGCCGATCTGCGGTTCGCCGATCTGGTAGGTGGACTTGTCATCGAAGTAGATCTTGTCGATGGTGCCGCCGGTAGTGACGATGACGAGGTGTTGCATGGACGTTCCCGTGTGCGCGCGGCGGCGCCGCGTCAGGCGTCGGGATTGTCGATCAGCAGCGCCACCGCGTCCATGCCCGGTCCCCCCAGGCGCGTGAGGCCGCGGCGCGCGAACAGCGCCAGCGCGGCAGCGGGACGTGCGTCGCCCGAGGCGCGCTCGGCCCAGGCGGCGTGGCGCGCCAGCAGGGCCGCGGCGAACACGCGCGCCAGGGTGAAGGCGAAGCCGCGCGCGCCGGCTTCCAGCATGTCGCGCTCGCCGGCGTGGCGCGTCAGCCAGGTCGCCGCCTCGGCCAGTGCCGCGCGGATGCCGTGGCGATCTTCACCCGCCTCGTCGAGCAGCGCGTCGACCGCCTGCTGCAGCGGATCGAGCCCGATCGAGCCGAGCGCGCGCAGGGTATCCAGGGCGAGCACGTTGGTGGTGCCTTCCCAGATCGGGTACACCTGTGCGTCGCGCAGCAGCAGCGGCATGCCGGTGTTCTCGATGTAGCCGGCGCCGCCGTAGGCCTCGCAGGCCTCCGAGGCGATCCGCACCGCGAGCTTGCCGGTCCACAGCTTGGCCAGCGGGGTCAGCACGCGCAGCAGGTCGCGGCTGCCGGCATCGCCATGTTCGACCCGTCCGAGCAGCTCGACCACGTGGAAGGTGAGATGGAAGGCCGCCTCGAATTCGGCGGCCAGCGCGGCCAGCGTGGCGCGGTGCAGCGGCTGGCCGATCAGTGGCCGCCCGAACACCTCGCGCCGGGCCGCGTGATCCAGTGCGAGGGCCAGGCAGCGGCGCATGCTGGCCACTGCACCCACGGCGTTCCAGGTGCGCGTGATGTTGAGTACCGGGGCGATGAGCCGCACCCCATGGGCCGCCTCGCCGATGACCTGTGCACGGGTGCCTTCCAGGTGGATCTCCGCGGTGGGCAGCTCGCATGTGCCGAGCTTGTCCTTCAGGCGATCCACGCGGATGCCGTTCCAGGCACCGTCCGGCGTGCGTGTCTCCAGGTAGAACAGGGCCAGCCCGTCGGTGCCGGCCGGGGCACCTTCGGGGCGCGCCAGCGCCAGCGCCATGTCGCCGACCACGGCCGAACTGAACCATTTGCGGCCGTACAGACGCCATTCGCCTTGCGCATCACGCCGCGCCAGCGTGCCGGTGCGACCCACGTCCGAGCCGCCGGCGGTTTCCGTCATCCACTGCCCGGACAGCCACAGCCGGGCCGCATCCCGGGCGAGCAGGCGGGGCAGGGCGCGTTCCATCAGGGCGGTTTCGCCGGCGGCCTTGAGCGCCGTCGCCGCGCCATCGCTCATCGCCAGCGGGCAGGTGTAGAACTCGCTGGCCACGTGCCACAGGTACACGCGCAGAAACTGGTCGCAGCGCGCGTGGGCGCCGTGGCTGGATGCGTGGCCGGCGGCGACAAAGCCATAGCGTGCCGTGAGCGCCGCGCCAGCCTGCCAGGTGGGGGTGAGTTCGATGCGATCCACCCGTTCGCCCCAGGCGCCCCATTGCGTGAGTACGGGCACCTGCGGCGCGTGCTCCCGGGCGGCCTGCCAGGCCTGCGCGGCGAGCGCGCCGAGGGCGTCGAGATCGGGCTCGATGGCGGCGCGGGTCGTCGCCGGCAGCGCGCGCCCCAGCCAGGAGCGCAGCACGCGGTCATGCCGGAACTGGTTGTCGAGCGTGGGTGCGGTCTGGATGAAGTCCATGGCGGAGCGAACCCGGTGGCCTTGGGCTCACCATACGGCGCGGCGCCGTGCCCGGCAAGCTGCGGCGCCCAGTCGTGCGGGTGGCGGGTGTCCCCGCGCCGTCCCGGTCGCCGCCTGCAGAGGCGACGATGAACCTGCCTGCCGCCGGGCCGATCCTCGCCCGCCGTGCGGGTGTGGTGGAACGTCCCGAGCCGTGGACGGGACATTGCTGGGACCGCAATAATGCGCGGGATCGTTCACCAGGAGAAACAAGCCATGCTTTCGTCCCCGGTGCTCGACGACCTCAATGATCTCAAGTTCTTTGCCGCGGTGGTGGAGCACGGCGGCTTTTCGGCCGCCGGCCGCGCCCTTGGCGTGCCCAAGTCGCGCCTGAGCAAGCGGATCGCCCGGCTGGAAGAGCGCCTGGGTGTACGCCTGCTGCAGCGGACCACGCGGCGCTTTTCGGTCACGCCAATCGGCGAACGCTTCCATGCCCATTGCCGCGCCGTGCTGGAGGAAGCCCGCGCCGCCCAGGACGTGGTGGACGCGCTGCGCGCCGAACCGCGCGGCAGCGTGCGCGTGAGCTGCCCGATCGCGCTGGCGCAGACCCTGCTTGCGCAGGTGTTGCCGGACTTCGCGCTGGCCTATCCAAAGGTGCAGGTGCGCGTGCTTGCCAGCAACCGCCGCGTGGACGTCATCAACGAGGGTTTCGACCTGGCCATCCGCGTGCGCACGCGCCTGGATAGCGATCAGGATCTGGTGCTGCGCAGCTTTGGCCAGTCACGCGTGCGGCTGGTGGCCAGCCCGGCCTTTCTCGATGCCCAGGGTCGGCCGGCGGGGCCTGCCGACCTGGCGGCCATGCCCTACCTGTCGACGCAGGAGCAGGAAGGCGCCCAGATCGTCCAGTTGATCGACCGCCAGGGCGGGCACACCGAGGTGACGATGCAGGCGCGCATCATCTGCGGCGAGTTCGCCGTACTGAAGGAAGCCGCCATTCGCGGCGTGGGCGTCGCCGCCTTGCCGGATCTGGTCTGCGCGTCGGCGGTCGAGCGCGGTGAGCTGGAAGTGGTGCTGCCGGAATGGAGCATGCCGCTCGGCACCATGCACTTCGTGTACCCGAGCCGGCGCGGGCAGCTCGCCGGTGTGCGCGCCTTCATCGACTTCCTTGCCGAGCGCCTGCCAGGCGCCGTGCAATCGGAAGCGGCACGCTAGGTATCGCGGCAGCGGTGCCGCCCTGCCCGGATCGCACGGGCGGGCACCATCGTCGCCGTCCCGGCGCACCCGGGTGCCACCCGCGCGCCTGATGCGGGCAGAGCCGGTCAGCGCGCGACCGTCGCCGGGCGTCGGGAAGCCAGGCCGAGGCTGGCGATCAGCAGGGCGCAGAGCACCGCTTCGACCAGCGCCGGCACGCGCGCGGCCGGGGTCACCCAGGCCGCGACGAGGCCGTGGCAGAAATAGAACAGCGCCAGCATGCCCGCCCACAGCAGCATGCGTCGCGTACCGCTGCGCAGCGCCAGCAGCGGCAGCAGCAGCGGTGGCAGCATCAGCGCCAGCGCCAGCCCCGGCCGCGTCGGCGGTGCCAGCCACAGGTACCAGGCCGGCTGCAGCAGCACCAGCGCCAGCCAGCTGGCCAGGCCGAGGGTGTGCGCGCTCACGAGCGGACCGCCGCCACGACATCGGTCGGGCGCAGGCTGCGGCAGCGGTGGTGGATCGGGTGGCGCAGTGGCATGGAATGCTGGATGGCACGACCGGGTAGGCAAAGCATAGCGGCAGCGCGCGGCCGACCGGTAGCCGCCGCCCGCGCAGCGGGTCGGGAGCCGTGCAACGCGGCAGGCATGTATGCTCTGCTCCCCGGAATGCCAGGGTGCAAAAGCAGACCCGTACCATGCCCAGCGGCCTGAAGAAGTTCATCCGCCCGCCGGCCGAGCGCGAACGCATGCTGGCGTTCCTGCAGTTCACCTGGCAACGTTTTCTTGAGGACCGCTGCCTGCAGACCGCCGGTGCGCTGGCCTACACCTCGCTGTTTGCCCTGGTGCCGTTGACCGCCGCCGTACTTGGCGTTCTGGCGGCGTTCCCGGTGTTTGCCGACTGGCGCGGGGAACTCACCTCGTGGGTATTCGAGAACTTCGTGCCGGCGGCCGGCAGCACGGTGCAGGGTTACATCACCGAGTTTGCCGACAGCGCCCGCAAGGCCACCGCGGTGGGTGTGCTGGTGCTGCTGTTCAGCGCCGTGTCGCTGATGATCAGCGTCGAGGATGCCTTCAATCGCATCTGGCGCGTGCGGGTGGCGCGCCGGGCAGTGTCGCGCTTCGTCATCTACTGGACCGCGCTGACCCTGGGACCCCTGCTGCTGGTGGCGGCGCTGGCGCTCAGTTCGTATGCCTTCGCGCTGCCCTTCATCGATGCCGCCGAGGCGCAGTTTTCGATCAAGGCCCGGGTGCTGGCGGTGCTGCCGTTCCTGATCACCTGGGCGACCCTGGCTGCGGCCTTCGTGGTCATTCCCAACCGCAGCGTGCGCATTGCCCATGCCGTGTTCGGTGCGCTCATCGCGGCCGTGCTGTTCGAGGCGGCCAAGCGCGGCTTCGCACTGTACGCGCTGAACCTTGCCAGCTACCAGCGCGTCTACGGTGCGCTGGCGCTGATCCCGATCTTCATCCTGTGGATGTATCTGTCCTGGGTCATCGTGCTGCTCGGGGCGTCCATCACGGCCTCGGCCAGTGCCTTCGACTACCGGCCGCGCAGCTTGCGCCTGCCGCACGGGCACGAGTTCGCCGGCCTGCTGCGCGTGCTTGCCGAACTGGCCGCCGCGCAGCGCCTGGGTCAGGGTTGCACGGGTGAGGAGCTGCGCACGCGGTTGCCGTTCCTGACCGACGATCTCCTGCAACGCTATCTTGGTGATCTGCAGCGGGCCGGAGTGATCCAGCGCGGCGAGCTGGGGGAATGGCTGGTGGTGCGCGATCTTGCCCAGGTGCGCCTGCGCGAGCTCTATGCCGAGGGCCGCTACCGCCTGGCGCTGGAGGCCCCGCCGCCGGTGCTCGAGTTGCGCGCCGACGTGGCGCAGCGCCTGCACCGCGCGGGCGGCGCGGTGGCGCGGGGCCTGGACATCAGTCTCGCCGAGCTTTTCGCCGCCGATGTACCATTGCAGGCCGATCCGAATGACGCCGCCCCGGAGCGCGCATGAAGCCATTCCGCCCGTTCCGTTTCACCCTGCTGCTGCTCGCAGCACTGCTGGCCTGTCCCGCCATGGCCAGTGAGGCTCCCGCGCGGCCGCAGCTCAAGGTCGAGACGCTCGATGGCGCTACCTTCGAGCTTGCCGCCCAACGCGGCAAGTGGGTGATCGTCAACTTCTGGGCCACCTGGTGCTCGCCCTGCATCAAGGAGATGCCGGATATTTCCGCGTATGTCGCGGCGCATGCCAACGTGAGCGCGATCGGCCTCGCCTACGAGGACACCGACAAGGCCGAAATCATTGCCTTCGCCAAGGCGCATCCGGTGAGCTATCCCCTGGCACAGGTGGATATGTTCGAGCCGCCGGCCGGCTTCGAAGCGCCGCGCGGTCTGCCGACGACCTGGTTGATCGCGCCCGACGGCCGGGTCGCAAGCCGCTTCATGGGCCCGATCACCGCGCGTGACCTGGACCGGGCCATCGCCGCGGGTGTGCCGGAAAAGTAGGAGGTGATGGGTATGGCGAGCGCGCGATTCCTGGTATCAGGTCACGTCCAGGGCGTGTTCTTCCGCGCCTCCACGCGTGAGCGCGCCCTGGCGCTCGGTCTCACCGGCCATGCAAGCAACCTGCCTGATGGTCGCGTCGAAGTGGTGGCCAGCGGCACGCCCGATGCGTTGGCACTGCTCGAGGCCTGGTTGCAGGAAGGCCCGCCGGCCGCGCGCGTCGAGCACGTCGAGCGGCAGGCCATCGACGATCCGCAGACCGAAGGGTTCGGCGCCCACTGACCGGCGCGCCGTACCTGCTCAGGCGCCGATGACGCCGAGCTTGCGGCCCACCTTGATGAAGGCATCGACCGCCTGGTCGATCTGCGCGGTCGTGTGCGCCGCGCTCATCTGCGTGCGGATGCGCGCCTCGCCTTCGGGAACCACCGGGAAGAAGAAGCCGATCACGTAGATGCCCTCGTCGAGCAGCTCGCGGGCAAACTCCTGGGCCAGCTTGGCATCGTGCAGCATCACCGGGACGATCGGGTGGTTGCCGGCCTTCAGTTCGAAACCGGCCGCGGCCATGCGTTCGCGGAAGCGGTCGGCATTGGCCTGCAGCCGCTCGCGTAGCGCCTGGCCGTGATCCATCATTTCGAACACCTTGATCGACGCGGCGACCAGCGGCGGGGGCAGGGCATTGGAGAACAGGTAGGGTCGCGAGCGCTGGCGCAGCAGGTCGATGATCGCCTGGCGACCTGTGGTGAATCCTCCCGAGCCGCCCCCCAGCGCCTTGCCGAGCGTCGAGGTGAAGATGTCGACCTCGTCCATCACGCCCAGCAGTTCCGCCGAGCCGCGTCCGGTCGCACCGACGAAGCCGGTGGCGTGCGAGTCGTCCACCATCAGCAGCGCGTTGTACTTCTTCTTCAGCGCCACGATCTTGTCGAGCTTGGCCAGATAGCCGTCCATCGAGAACACGCCATCGGTGGCGATCAGGCGCGTGCGCTTGTCCTGGGTCTCGGTAAGGTGCTGCTCCAGCGCGGCCATGTCACTGTTCGGGTAGCGCCGCCGCTCGGCCTTGCACAGGCGGATGCCATCGATGATCGAGGCGTGGTTGAGCGCGTCGGAGATCACCGCGTCCTCATCGGAGAGGATCGTCTCGAACAGGCCGGTATTGGCATCGAAGCAGCTGGTGTAGAGGATCGCGTCGTCGGTGCCGAAGAATCGGGCGATGGTGCGTTCCAGTTCCGTGTGCAGGTCCTGGGTGCCGCAGATGAAGCGCACCGAGGCCATGCCGAAACCATGCGTGTCCAGCGCCGCCTTGGCCGCGGCGATGATGTCCGGATGATCGGCCAGGCCCAGATAGTTGTTGGCGCAGAAGTTCAGCACCTCGCCGGCCTCGCGCGTGCTGATCGCCGCCGACTGCGGGGTGGTGATGATGCGTTCGGTCTTGTACAGCCCCTGCTCGCGGATGGATGCAAGCTCGGCCTCGAGGCGGGTGCGGGCGGGGTAGGTCATGACGGGAACTCCGGAAGCGAAGCGTGCATTGTCGCCGATCCGCACATCACCTCAAAGCAAGGCGACGGTGGCGCGGGCGGCGCCTTGCCCGTCGGACCTTGCGTGGCGGACGGTACTGGCTGGGCGTGCCCGCCTGCGTGGATGCGGCGCTGGGCCCCGGCGTGCGCCGGGGCGATGAGCCGCAGGTTCCATGTCGGCCCGGGCGATGAACGGGCGCTTCGCGTCCGGCGGCGCGACGAGGACGAGGCGGCGCCCCGCGTCCGCCGGAGTGACGGAGTGGGGCTGCGCTTCACGGCCGCGCCCGGCCGGTTCGGCGCGCCCGCGTGCCGGTGCCGTTCAGCCGTTGCAGAAGTCCTCGGGGTGCAGGTCCGCCTCGTTCGGGCAGCCGTCGAAGGGGGGCGCGATGGGCGTCAGCGGCGTGTCCCAGGGCGCAACGCGCTGCACGCAGGTCGAGGGTGGGCGGATCACGCGCATGTCCGGCCCCTGTGCGGTCCTGAATTCGGCCGGCAGGGTGAAATTGAAACCGATGCAGCCGCCCTTGGGGCAATCCGGCAGAGTCTGGGTCCAGGAACATGCCGCGTTGTCGGCGCCAGCGTTGCCGACGCATTGATCCCCCTGCAGGTGGCAGAAGGATTGCGGTTTGCACTTGTCCTTGAGTGCCTGGGCATAGGCCCTGCGCATTTCGGCAAGGCCGAAATCGGCAGTCGCGATCTTGAGCTCCACGATGCCGGTGGAGGGATTGTTCGCGTACCACCCGGCGCGCTTCTCGGCGATCGGCCCGGCATCGGTGAAGGCCGGCGGATCGGTGCCGAGCAGGGAGCGCTCCAGGCGGATGCTCGCCGGGTCGAAGCCGGTGTCCTTGCCGACGTAGAAGCGGTAGGTCAGTTCGGTTTCCTCATCGGCGAACAGCAGATACACGTGATAGTTCCCTCCGGCCTTGAACACGTTGACCGCGCAATCGGTCCTGTTGCCTTTGCGTGGATTGCAATTGGCGGCGAACTGGACGTTTCTCGGCACCGACGTATCGAAGTAGTAGGTACCGCCATCCACCGTGAGGGAGCTGCGCTGGCCGGTGTCCTGGCCCATCATGCGGATGCTGCGATCGGACCCGCGATCGGCGACGGGCATCCGGTCCTGACGCCACAGCGGGACGCCGTAGCAGCCCTCGTTGGTGCAGGAGCTGTTCCAGTCGCCGCTGTTGATGTTCACGTCCCGCCCGTCCACGTAGTTCGCCTTGAGTGCGCATGCGCGGGTGCGCGCGCAGTCCGGATAGATCGCCGTCGTCACGTAGTGGTAGGGGCTGGTTCGCGATGATTCGGCCGACTTGCATTCGGTCGAGTCGATCGGGCCGGCGAAGAATGCGTCATTGTTGACCACGGTGGTGTCGATGAAGCCGGTCAGGGTGCCGTCGTTGTCGTTCAGCACGGTCTGCCGGTCGATGCTGGTGAAGCCCTTGAAGGTATCGGCATTCCAGATGCAGTAGTTGTCGGCGAGCTTGTCATAGTCGGTTTCGAGCGTGCCTTCCTTGAAAAACGGCGTGAGCACGAAGTGGCGGGTCTCCACGTTCTCGAAATAGAGATTCTGCGAGTGGAACGCGGGTGGGTAGTAGAAGCCGTTGGGCTGTTTCCAGCCGATCGCCGCATTCGGCATGAAGCAGGAATTGCTGGCCTTGTCCTTCTGCAGCGCGATGGTGCTGCCCGCGGTCCAGCGACTCTCCAGGCCGGATGGCGTCCGGCAGTGGCCGACCTTGTTCGCCATGTCCACGCTCGGCGTGCAGTCGTCGATCCTGCGGTGGTGGATATCGAGGTAGGTGTTGGATGCCTGGAACGCGGGTCCGTCGTAAACGCTGAACAGGCGCTGGTACATGCCGAAGTTGTCGAGCTGGAAGGTGAGGCCTTCCTCGCTGGACACGCAGCGATCGACCGGGCGGTGGCCGTTGCTCATCGTTTCGCAGGCCAGTGCCTCCGGGTTGAAGGGGCCGCCGTCCGATGCAAAGGGATTGTCTGGCTGGGTCACGCCGACGAAGGCGCTCTTGCGCACCAGCGCCCAGTGGCCGGGTACCACGTCCGATTCCGTATAGCCGCCCCCGGTGACCATGGTCAGGCCGGCCTGCTGGATGTCGGTAAGCGCGCTGTCGGTAACCAGGAACCATTGCGGGCGCAGCCAGATGGCAGCGAAGTTGAAAGGCGCCCAGTTGAACGAAGTGGTGTAACCCGAGAGAACCGTCACCATGCAATCGTCGAGCGCGCCCGCACCGCAGCGCACCGGCATGACACTGCAGTCCTCCGCAGTGCAGCGCGTGGCAAAGCGCCCGCCACCCGGGTCCACGTTGGGGTAGTAGCTGGCGTCCGGCTGATTGCGGGCCAGTGGATTGGGAATCGGCTCCATCTTGGGCATGGCCGGGTCGCCGCCCATTTGTACGCCGTGGCAGGCAGCGGTACCGCCCACGGTCTGGAACGAGGTCATCGCGGTGGAGCAGAAATTGCCGTCGAAGGACTTCAGCGGAGTCATGCCGGCGCGGGCCATCGAGCTTTGCATCGAAGCGTAGGAAGTCCACTTCATGGCCGCCGACATGCCACTGTTGGTGCCTGGCACCAGCCAGTAGCACACCCCGCAGGTGCCGGCGCCGACGGCCATGTTGTCCTTGAAATCGTTCCAGCCGTTCATGATCCAGAACACGGTCGGGTGGTCGTAGTCCGACTTGTAGGGGATCTGATCGGCGTCGGTGGCGTAGCTGTTCGGTGCGGCGAGGATGCCCGGTACCTTGCGCGGATTCTGCGGGTTGTCCACGGCCGCGCGGGCGAATACCCCAAGGTTGCCGATCAGCGCGTTGTCGGTCTCGGTGCCGTCTTCCAGGTAGAAGCCGTGGCCGATCGACTTCAGGCCCACGTTGCGCTCCAGGTGCACGTTCTGCGTGCCGTGCAGCACGACCCAGCGGGTCATGGACTCGTTGATGGTGGAATCACGCAGGAAGGTGTCCGCGGGCGCGCGGCGCACGTGGTGGAAGTGCACCGGATAGCGGCCGATGACGCCGCCCTGGCCGAGCTGGCGGAACTCCACGCCTTGCATCTGCACCTTCTCGATACCCTGGCGGATCACCACCTGGCCGCCGTAGTAGTAATGCGTGGATTCGGGCGGAAAGGCATCGTCCTGCGTGTCGCCGGCGGAAACGATGCGGATCGAACGGTTCAATATGCCAACCGCCGCGCGCGTTTCCACGGCTTCCTCGTTGCTTGTGCGGGTCGGGCCGATGTCGATCGGGGTCTGGCCGAGCGAATGGCGCTTGCCGTTGTGCGCGAAGGCGACACTGCCGGCGAGCGGAAGGCGGGTGGCACAGTTGACGTCATCGGCCAACGTCAGGATTTCCGAGTGCCCAGGCAGGTAATCGGTGGTGGTCAGGACGATTTCGTCGCCACGCGAGAAGGACAACGGCCGATCGACCTCGATGGAAGTGGCGCCCCTGGTGACCGATGCGGCAAGCCGCGCCCAACTGCTGTGGCTGCTGGACGGGTAGGTCGCGCCGCATTCACCACCTTCCGCGTAACTGGCGCCCTTGCGCCCGTACAGTTCGAGCGTGGCACCGTAGGACACGCCCAGGACCTTGTTGCCGAAATAGCCCTGGCGACCCTGGGCATCCGTGCCGCCGGCGTACTCCAGGGGGTGATAGGCGTAGAAGTAGTCGGCCGCGACCCTTGGGTCGTCGGCGTGTGGGTAGACGCTGGCCAGGCCGGCGGCCGCAATGCTGCGCGCATCATTGGCAGGGCGCCAATGACCCTCCGCAGTCAGGTTGGCGTTCCACACCGCATCGGGAATGCCGCAGTGGCCGGCGGCATCGCTCACGCAGGTGACACCGGTGACGTTGGCGCTGGCCTGACCCTGGATCAGGTCCTTGCCCCACAGGTGGATGGTGAGCAATCCGCCATTGCTGCCAATGGGGGCCTGCGGCGTGCCGGCGCGCAGGGTGCCGCCGTTCTCGACCAGGATGTTGGCGGCCCAGAAGTCGATCACGGCGTCGGAGAACTGCAGCACGCCGCCATCGATCACATGCACGTCGGCAAACTTGTAGGTGCCCTGGTTGACGCACATGGGCTTGTCGACGAGAAGATCCTGGCTGCCCAGGGTGGGCGCAAGCACCTCGCCGGTACAGGTCGAGGGAAGCTGGCCCAGGGTGGCAAGGGGCGCGGCGAGCAGCGCGGCGAAGACGGCGAGACGGAAACTGGAATTGTTCATGGCGGCGACCTAGAAGGAAATGTCGAGGCCGGCATTGATGCCGTGCGCGAGGTAAGCGGATGTCCGGAAGCCAAATGCCGGCTGCGTGCCGGCAACCGGATTGGGCATCGGCACTTCGCTGTAGGACGTGCTTTGGCTGGTGTCGATCACGCGGCTGATCTGGTCCCCGGGGCGCACCACGCGCGAGGCGTACAGGCCCGAGTAGCCCAGACGCGCAGCCACGTGCGGATTGAAGCGGTAGCCGATTTCCAGCCGTGCCTGCGACACCAGGGCGAATTGATTGCGCTGGAAACGCCCCATGTTGCTCGGCAGCGCGAAATAGCCCCCGGGGAACTGCTGGACGGTCCAGAAATCGGTGTAGTCGTCGGTCTGCAGCCAGCCGTCGATCGACACGTTCTGACGCATGCTGCCGGCGCCAACCTTCAATTCGCCGGTGCCGAAGAAGCCGTCGTTGCCAAGCTGCGCGCGCAGGCCTGCCTCGATGCCGTAGAAATGGTTGTCGGTGGTGAACGCGTCATGCGTCTGCCACACGTCCGGTCCCCAGGCCGGCAGTAGCGGGCTGGAAGTGTCGAGGGTGAAGGATTCGGCCAGATAGAGGTAGGAAAGCCCGGCCAGGGCCTCCAGCCGCAGCGGACCGTTCATGGGTATGGTCCAGCGTGCATCCAGTGCGCCACCGCGCAGGCGCTCGGTGCTGGTGAGGATGGCCGATCCGCTGTAGAGATACGGAACGGAGAAGTCCGTCACCGTTTCCCGGCCGCTCAAGGGGTCGATGTAGGGAATGTAGAGGTGGCGCGAGCCCGTTCGCGCATCCGAGGCCATGCTGGCGCCGAAGCTGCCGCGCTCCAGCCCGAAGGCGGAAAACTCGATTGCGGTGGACGCCGACAGGGCATGCGCAATGCCGAGGCGCGCGCCCGTGCGTGTGCCGAACGCGGCCTCGGCCGGCCCGAGCAGGACTTCGGTGCCAGGCTCGCTGATGACGCCGGTGGAAACGAACGGCACGCCGAGTGGGCTGGCGCGGCTTTCCCAGGACAGGCCATCGATCGCTACGGTCCAGGCGGAAGCGGTGTTCGCCCTCGATTGCGCCATGGCCGGCGCCGGCATGGCGCAGCTGGCGAGCAATGCCAGCAGCATTCCTGTTCGATGCATGTGCGTTTCCCCCTGAGTCGATGGACCCATGGGGGCAGGGAGGGCGCCGCGTCTCCAACGGCGTTGCGAGATCGGGCGCGTCGATCACGCAGTGTCATCGGATCATCGATCCCGCATTGGCCGCTTGCGCAGGCTGTCGGGGACAGTCGTTGCGACGAACCAATGCCTGCGCATCCGCATGGATGCCAATGCGAACCATTCTTGCGCTGGCAAGGCATCGGTTGCAAGCGCGCCGCCGCGCTGGCTGGCGCCGAGGCGCGTTGGCGCGGCGTTGCCGGTTGCCGATCCGGCGTCAACTGTGCCGATGGTCCCAGGTCGTGGCACGATGGCGGCGCATGGCCCGGGCAGGTGCCTGGATTGGCGCCGAGCGGCAGCCCGGGCTGCAGGCCCAATTTCTCAGGATGCGCGCATGATCTGGTTCCTGCTTGCCCTGGCCGCCGCCCTGTTCGGCCTCTACAACGTCTTCATCAAGCTCGCTGCCGATCACGTCGAAGCCGTTCTCGGCGCGGTGATCCTGCAGTTCGTGGCGGCGCTGTTCGGTCTCGGCCTGTTGACGTGGATGCGCTTTGCCGAAGGGGGCACCATGCAGGCGAGCCCGCGCGGGATCGTGCTGGCGGTACTGGCCGGCGTGGCAATCGGCATGGTCGAAGTCCTGACCTTCGTCGTGTATGGGCGCGGGATCAGCGTCGCGGTCGGCAATCCGCTCATCGTCGGCGGTTCGCTGCTGGTCACGACGGGCATCGGCGTGGCCCTGCTGCGCGAAGCGCTCACGCCACTGCAGATCCTCGCCATCGTCCTGGTGGCGGCCGGGCTCGGCCTGCTCGCCTGGGAGGCGGCGCGCGCCTGAACTCGCGCCAGGCTCGGGAATACGGCCCTTGCGCAGGGCGCCCCGGAGCCGTTCGTCTGGCTCCGCGGCCGCGAATGCGCCGATCATTCCTTCGAGGACCCTCCTTCGAGGGCCATGCTGGCGAACAGGTTCCTGCTCTGGTTGCCGCGCAGGCAGGAAGGCATCATGGACTGCCGCAAGCGTGGCCACGGTTCCACGGTGACCGGCACGCCGGCGTCACCCCTGCGCGTCCCATGGATGGAGATCATGGACGACTCGCTGGAGTCGTTCCGCAAGGAGCACATGCGCGTCCCGCAGAAGCTGCGGCAGATGGCCTGAACACGGCCGGGCCAGGGGCCCGGCAGGTTCGTGGGAAGCAGTGCGGACCGGTGGCCCGCAGCGCTTTCCTCATGCGTCGTCGGCGCCCATGATGCGCTGCGAATAGCGGGCATCGCGCCCGAGCAGGGTCAGCAGCGACACCACCATCGCCAGGCCGCGGCGGGCATCCTCGTTGCGGTTGAACTGCCGCAGCGTCTGCCACAGGGTGGGCGGCTCGCCCTGGCCGGCCTCGGCCGTGGCATGGCGGAACGCGTTGTTGAGGTTGAAGGCGGCGGCTGCCAGGTTCTCGTAGTCACGCGCCAGCTTCTGCACCATGGCGTTGTCGGCCATGTCGACGACGTCGGACAGCGCCGATGCCAGGTCGACCAGGTTGTTGAAACGCTGCCCCTGGATCAGCGGCGCGAGCTTGTCGAGCAGTGCGTCGAGGCTTTCCAGGGTGGCCGGATGGTTGAGCTGCGGATTCTCGCAGACCACCCTGGCCGCGTTGCTGGTGGTCGATTCGTTGCTCACTTGGTTCTTCACTTCGTTGGTCATGTGTCCTCCTAGACCATTCCGCGGGCGACGCCCCAGTACACGCCGCGGTTGAATGCGTTGCGCATCAACCCGCCGATCTTGGTGGCCGGCGTCGGCATCACGTCCGAGTCGTAGTCGTACCAGAGCGGCATGCCCGCCTCGAGTCCCATCTGCGCGATCGCCTGCACCTTGCCGTCGTAGGCGGCGACCAGCGCGCCGATGCGCATCAGGCCGGCGATGTTGTCGCAGATCACCGGCGACTGGTTGTGGCAGCTGCCGCCGGCCTTGCTGATCGGCAGGTCCACCGTGTCACCCATCACGAACACGTTGCTGAAGCCCTCCAGCTGCAGCGATTCGCGGTCGGTGGGCAGCCAGCCTTCATTGTTGGGTGCCTGGGAGATGCCGGAGTTGAGCACTGCGTCCACGGCACGGATCGGCGGCGTCTGCATCAGCACGTCGAACTCGACTTCCTCGCCTTCCTCGGAGTAGGCGACCTTCTTTTCCGGATCCACCCGCTTGAGCGTGAATCCGCGCTGGTGCTTGATGTCCTTGGAGTCGAAGACCGCGGGCAGCGCCTCGCCCACCGGACGCTGCAGGAACAGGCAGTTCCGGAGCAGCTGCGACACGGTCGGGTAGGTGTAGACGATCTCGATCTGCTCGCGCACCCCGCGCTGGCGCAGGTAGTCGTCCAGCATGAGGGTGGTTTCCATCGGCGCGATGCCGCACTGGTGGGGTACGTTGGGCGTGGTCGGGAAGGTCACGCCGATGAAGATGCGGCCCTTCTCGATGGTGCTGAGCTTGCGGAACAGCGCCAGCGCCGGGTCGTGCTGGTAGAAATGGTCGCCGCCTTCCTTGAGCCCCGGGATCCGTTCGGGCGCGGGAATGCAGCCGGTGGACACCACGAGGTAGTCGAAGCGGTGGTCCTTGCCCGAAGCCAGTCGCAGGCGACTGTCCTTGAAGTCGAAGCCGTCGACCTGGTCGAGCAGCAGGTTGACCTCCGGTGCGAGCAGGGTGTGCAGCGGACGGCGCAGCTCGTTCTTGTACATCTTGCCGAACGCGACATACATGAAGGCCGGCTTGTAGTAGTGCCAGGGGTCGTTGGAAATGAGGCTGACCCGCGCCTTGCCGGCGCGGATCTCCGGGTACAGCTTGGTGACGAGGTTGTTGGCGGTCATCGTGCCGCCGATGCCGCCACCAACGACGATGACGTCCTGAATGGCCATGATCGATCTACTCCTGATCGGTAGGTGGGCCGGTTGCTCCGGCGGATCCGGGTTCGCGCTGGCGCGCCCGGTCGAAAAGTGATTCCAGCGCCTCGAAGGGCAACAGCGCGGAACCGTGGCGGGAGGAAATGGCGCTCGCAGCGGCGAAGACGTCCAGTTCCGGCCAGCTGCTGCGCGTGCGCTCTCCGGCCAGGATCTCCCTGAGCTCGGCGCCGATCTCGCGAATCTCCCTCTCGCCGAGCCCCGGCGCGCGGCGCGCGAGGATCGCGGTGGTTGCCTGCCCGAGCGAACAGGCGCGGACCCGGTAGCCGAGTTCCTCGATGCGCCCGTCGCGGATGAGCGCGTCGAGCGTCAGCCGACTGCCGCACGGCGAGCTCTGCAGGCTCACCGAATCGGCGGGAGGCACCGGCAGGCGGTGGTCACGACGTACCGATCTGCCGTATTCCTGGAGCACGCGGTGGAGCTCGGAAATATCCAGAGTGGCTGTAGAATCAATGATTTCGCTCAAAGTCTGACCACTATACGCTACCCGCTCCCCGGCGACCGGGCCGGCCGCGCCCCCTGGCGGCAACCATTCATCCAGTGCTCGCCGCGCTGCCGTTGCGGGGCCGCCTGTATCATTTCCCGCCGGCGGATCGGGGAGGAGACCGCATGCGGCTGCTGAAGCTTCTTTTCGTGCTGTCGGCCATTGCGGCCACCGCCTTGCTCCTGCGCGCGCCCGAGCCGGGAGCGGATCGGGCGCGCCCCGCAGATACGGCGGCGCCACAGGCACAGGACCTTCCCGCGTTCCTGCCGCGCGAGGCCCGCGACACGCTCGCACTGATCGCGCGCGGCGGGCCCTTCCCGTACCGGCAGGACGGCACGGTGTTCCAGAATCGCGAGCGCCTGCTGCCGCCCGCGCCGCGCGGCACCTATCGCGAATACACGGTGCCAACGCCCGGCGCGCGCACCCGGGGGGCGCGGCGCATCATCACCGCCGGCGCGCCGCCGTCGGCGTATTGGTACACCGACGACCATTACCGGAGCTTCCGGCGTTTCGAGGTGCAGCCATGAACCGCGACCTGCCCTCGAGCCTGCTCGTGGACACCCTTTCCGGCGTCCATTTCGTCGCTGCCGCGGTGGTGGAACGGGTCCTCGCACCGGCTGCGGCGCTGCAGCTCCATGTCGCCCGCATCGACCTGGCGCAGTGCCAGGGCAAGCAGGACCTGCTGGGCCGCATCGCCAGCGCGCTCGACGTTCCCGAACCGTTCGGCCGCAACTGGGATGCCCTCGCCGATGCACTGGGCGACCTGTCCTGGCTCCCGGGCGAGGGTGTAGTACTGGTGTTCGATCACGCCGCGGACCTGGACGCCGATGCCGAAACCTTCCCGACCCTGCTCGAGATCCTGACCGGCATCGCCTCCTGCGCTGCCAACCGGCGCTGGCCCTGGCACGCGCTGATCGTCCTGGGCGAATGACCCGGCAAGGTTCCGGCGCGGGCCGACGACCGGCACCGCCTGCGTCCGACGGGCGGGCAGGCCGGGCCGATGCATGCCTTTTGTCAGGGGTCGCGGCGCGCGCAATTTGCTAGGCTCACCGGTTCCTCCCGGACCATAGGGTAATTCCGATGAAGCATCCCCTCGCGCTGGCCCTGGCCACGGCGCTCACCACCCTGGCCCTCGGCGCCTGCAGTGCACCATCAACGGACGATGCCGGTGCGACGCAGGCCGCAGCGAGTGCGGCTGCCGACAGCCCAGCAACTGCGCCGACCGCGCCCGCCGAGGACGCCGCCAACCCGCTGTTCACGATCAGTCCACTGCCGTTCCAGTATCCGCAGTTCGACAAGATCGAGGACGAGCATTTCGGCCCGGCTTTCGATCGCGGCATGGCCGAGCAGCTGAAGGAAATCGATGCGATCGCCAACAGCACCCAGGCACCGACCTTCGACAACACCATCGTCGCGATGGAGAAGAGTGGCCAGATCCTGGGGCGTGCCACGACCGTGTTCTTCAGCCTCGTCGGTGCCGACACGAATGACGCGCGCAAGGCGATCCAGGTGGACTACTCGCCGAAGTTTGCCACCCATCGCGATGCCATCTACCTGAACCCCAAGCTGTTCGAGCGGATCCAGGCACTCTATGACCAGCGCGCGGACCTGGGCCTGGATGCCGAACAGCAGCGCCTGGTCGAACGCTATTACGATGATTTCGTGCGTGCCGGCGCCAAGCTCTCGCCGGAGCAGCAGGCGCGCATGAAGGAGATCAATGGCGAGCTGGCCAAGCTCGCCACCAGCTTCAGCCAGAACGTGCTGGCCGAGGTCAATGATTCGGCCGTGGTGGTCGACACCAGGGAAGAGCTGGACGGCCTGCCGGAGAACGCCATTGCCGCCGCCGCGGAAGCGGCCAAGGCGCGTGGCCTGGAGGGCAAGTACGTCATCGCCCTGCAGAACACCACCGGCCAGCCGGCCGAGGCTTTCCTGAGCAATCGGGCGCTGCGCCAGCAGTTGCACGAGGCATCCGTCGCACGCGGCAGTCGCGGCAACCAGTACGACAACACCGGCATCGTCGCGCAGATCATGAAGCTGCGCGTGGAGCGCGCGAAGATGCTGGGCTATCCGAACTATGCCGCCTACAGCCTGGCCAACCAGACCGCCAAGACCACCGAGGCGGTCAACAAGATGCTCGGTGAGCTGGCGCCGGCGGCGCTTGCCAATGCCAAGCGCGAGGCGGCGGATCTGCAGGCCGTGATCGACCGCGAGCAGAAGGCCAGGGGTGAGGCGTCCTTCAAGCTCGAGCCCTGGGACTGGGCCTACTACGCGGAGAAGGTGCGCAAGGACAAGTACGCCTTCGACGAGTCCGAGATCAAGCCCTATCTGGAGGCAAAGAACGTGCTGGAGAACGGCGTGTTCTACGCCGCCGACAAGCTCTATGGCCTGAGCTTCAAGCAGCGCACCGACCTGCCGGTCTACCAGCCCGACGTGCTGGTCTACGACGTGTTCGACAAGGACGGCACGCAACTCGCCATCTTCATCGAGGACATGTACGCGCGGCCGTCCAAGCGCGGCGGTGCGTGGATGAACGCCTACGTGCAGCAGAACAAGCTGCTCGGCACCAAGCCGGTGGTCGCCAACCACCTCAACATCCCCAAGCCGCCGCAAGGCCAGCCGACGCTGATGACCTGGGATGAAACCACCACCATGTTCCATGAGTTCGGCCATGCGCTGCATGGCATGTTCTCGAACGTGAACTATCCGTATTTCGCCGGCACCAGCGTGCCGCGCGATTTCGTCGAGTTCCCCTCGCAGGTCAACGAGATGTGGGCCGACTGGCCGGAAGTGCTGGCCAACTACGCGAAGCACTACCAGACCGGCGAGCCGATGCCCAAGGAGCTGCTCGACAAGGTGATGGCGGCGGCGCAGTTCAACGAGGGCTTCCGCACCACCGAATACCTTGGCGCGGCCATGCTCGACCAGAACTGGCACCAGATCGGCAGCGTGGATGCGGTCCCGGCGGCCGATGGCGTGATGGCGTTCGAGGCCGAGGCCCTGAAGAAGGATGGCATCGCCTATCCGCCGGTGCCGCCGCGCTACCGCACGCCCTATTTCAGCCACATCATGAGCGGCTATGCGGCCGGCTACTACTCCTACATCTGGTCGGAGGTGCTGGACGCCAACACCGTGGACTGGATCAAGGAGCACGGTGGACTGACGCGCGCCAATGGCGACCGCTTCCGCGAGACGCTGCTGTCCCGCGGTGGCAGCAAGGATGCCTCCGAACTGTTCCGTGATTTCACCGGACATGATCCGGAAATCGGGCCGCTGCTGAAGCGCCGCGGCCTGGACGTGAAGTAGGGCTGACCCCCGGCGTCACGGCGCGGCTTCGGCCGCGCCAGCCTGGCCGCAACCCGGTCCTGGAGCAGGGCGGTTGCGGCCACTCGGGCATGGATACACCTGCAGACCGGGCCCGGCGTTTCGCCGCCCCGGATACCGCAACCCGGTGGCAGCCTGCGCCGCCCGAAGCCCGGCGGCGTGCCGATGGATGGCCGAAAGTCCCGGTCCGCACGGCGTGCCTGGCGGGTCGCCGGACTCCCGCTTGCGGCCCCGCTTGCGTGCGGCCGACCGGCACGCGGGGCGCGAGGCCCGATCCTACGCGCGCGGCGGATTGGCGCCCGTCGCCCTGGCCCAGGAATCGCGCAAGCTCACCACGCGGTTGAACACCGGGTGTTCCGCGCTGTGGTCGTGGCGGTCCGCGACGAAGTAGCCAAGACGTTCGAACTGCAGTTGCTGCTCCGGGCACGTGGTTGACACGGCCGGCTCCAGCCAGGCGCGCACGGTGCGTCGCGAGTCCGGATTGAGATGGTCGGCGTAGCTCTTGCCGTCGCTGGTGTCGTCCGGGTCCGGGACGCTGAACAGGCGGTCGTACAGGCGCACTTCCGCCGCCAGCGCGTGGCGCGCGCTGACCCAGTGGATGGTGCCCTTCACCTTGCGGTCCGCGCCGGGCATGCCGGAACGGGTGTCCGGATCCAGCGTGCCGTGCAGCGCGTGCACGGCGCCGTCGGCATCCTTGAGGACTTCCACGCAGCGCACGATGCCGATGCCGCGCAGGCGCACCTCGCCGCCGGGCACCAGGCGGTGGAAGCCGCGCGGCGGCACCTCGGCAAAATCATCGCGTTCGATCCACAGCTCGCGCGCGAAGGGCACCTCGCGCGTGCCGAGGTCGGGATTCTTCGGGTGGTTGGGGAAGGCCAGGGTTTCCTCGTGCGCGGCGTCCAGGTTGGTCAGCACCAGTTTCAGCGGATCGAGCACCGCCATGCGCCGCGGCGCCTGGGCGTCCAGTTCCTCGCGCACGCAGCCTTCGAGTACCCCATAGGCGATCACCGAGTTCTGCTTGCTCACGCCGGCGCGTTCCCAGAACGTGCGGATGGCGGCCGGTGGATAGCCGCGCCGGCGTACGCCGGCCAGGGTCGGCATGCGTGGATCGTCCCAGCCGTCCACCAGGCCGTCGGCGACCAGGGCCATGAGCTTGCGCTTGCTCATCACCGTGTAATCGAGATTGCCGCGTGCGAACTCGATCTGCTGCGGGCGGCTCGGCTGCAGCCACAGGCCGTTGCGGCGCAGCGGCTCGGTCAGGCTCGGGTCGCCCGGCAGGTCGAGCTGGTCGAGGAACCAGTCATACAGCGGGCGGTGATCCTCGAACTCCAGCGTGCAGAAGGAATGCGTGATGCCTTCGACCGCATCGGAGACCGGATGGGCGTAGTCGTACATCGGATAGATGCACCAGGCATCGCCGGTGTTCTGGTGGGTCATGCGGCGGATGCGGTAGATGGCCGGGTCGCGCATGTTCATGTTGCCGGCAGCCATGTCGATCTTCGCGCGCAGGGTGCGCGAGCCATCGGCGAATTCGCCTGCCCGCATGCGCCGGAACAGGTCCAGGTTTTCCTCCGGGCTGCGCCCGCGCCAGGGCGAATTGCGCCCGGGTTCGGTCAGCGTGCCGCGATAGGCCCGCACTTCATCGGCGCTGAGGTCGCAGACGAAGGCCTTGCCCTCGCGCACCATCTTTTCCGCACCGAGGTAGAGCACCTCGAAATAGTCCGATGAGTGGCGCAGTGCGTTCCACTCGAAGCCGAGCCAGCGCACGTCCTCCTTGATCGCGCGCACGTACTCGGCATCTTCCCGGGCCGGATTGGTGTCGTCGAAACGCAACGCGGTCGTGCCGCCGAACTCCTCGGCGATGCCGAAGTCCAGGCAGATCGCCTTGGCGTGGCCGAGGTGGAGATAGCCATTGGGCTCCGGCGGGAAGCGGGTGGCGACGCGGCCGCCGTGCTTGCCGGCGGCGCGGTCGGCAAGCACGATCTGGCGGATGAAATGGTTGGGGGCGGGCGCGGCGGGGACGTCGGTCATGCGTTCAGGCCGCCGGGGCGGCACCAGGCTGGGCAAAGCGGGCAGTGTAGGGTTTTTCGTGCGTCCGGGCACCCTGCGGGCGCCCGCGCACACGCGCTGCGCTGCCGACCTGCCTGGCGGCGCCGGCGCGCGCTTGCGCATTGTCCGGCGCCGGCGCATGGTGTAGGACAAGGGCCCGAGGCCGGACATCCAAGGGATCAACATGAAGATCATCTATCGCGCGGAGAACATCATCGATGCCAACCTGGTCAAGGGTGCACTGGAGGCGGAAGGCATCCTCGCCTTCGTGAGCGGTGCCCACCTGATCGGCGCTGCGGGTGAGCTGCCGGTCTGCAACCTGGTTTCCGTCATGGTTTCGGACAGCGATATCGAGCGCGCCAGCCACATCGCGCGCGAAATCGACGCGGCCCTGCGACAGGCGCCGGACGAGGGCGAGGACCTCTTCGGAGCCTCGGTGCTGGCGTGAGCGTGGATCGGTCGCGGCGCGCCGCGACTAGGCCGGGAGCGCCGGGGCGAACCTGACCAGCAGCAGTTCGCCGCCACCCTCCAGCAGCAGGCGGCCCGATCCGGGCAGCGGATCTTCCAGCAGCAACGAGTCGCCAGCCTGCAGCTCCAGGCGCTGACCGCCACGGCTCGCGCTCGCCTGCCCGGCAAGCACGTGGATCAGCCAGTGCACGCCGCGATCCGGCGGCACGATCATCGTGCCCACCAGCGGGCGTGCCAGGACGTCGGCGTGCAGGTCGGCGCTGCGGGTCATCACGTTGAAGTCGCGCGTGGGGCCATCGATGAGGCGGCACTGGACGGGCAGGGCGCCATCGAAGTGCGCCCGTGCAAAGCGGCGCGTGAGTGGCATGGGCTCCGCCTCGCCGATGGTCAGCTCGATGCCGTTGCCGCCGAGCAGCAGCAGATCGCGCGTGACGCCGGGAAACAGCGAGAACGGCCCGTCCGTTTCGATTTCGGCAATGCTGACGCGCCAAAGGAATTCGCCGGCCTCGCCGTCGCCTGCGGCGCTGCGCGCGATCTCGGTGGTCCAGCCGCCGTCGTTCTTCCAGCGCTGGCGCCGGCATGCGTTGGCGGGGATCAGGCGCATGGCGCGTGCCCCGCGGCGCGTTGGCAGGCAGGGGCCAGCGCGCTCATCCCAACAGGTGCGCCAGGGCGCGGGTCGAGGCGCGCAGGCTGTCCTCCCAGCTCAGGCCCACGATGGCCTCGCCGGTGACGGCGTCGCGGAATGCTTCCTCCTGACCCGGCGCGAGCAGGTGGCGGTAATCGACCGTGATCTCGCTGCCGGCGGCCAGGTCGCGGGCGGCGAACACGAAGCCCAGGTGCCACAGCGCGGTCGGTTCGAAGGCGTGGTTGATGTAGCACTCGTCCGGCCATTCCGGCGTCACCGTGTAGCGATCCTCGAACCAGCGTGCAGTGGCCGCGAGCAGCTGCGTTGCGTCTGGCAGGGCCAGTATTTCCGGCAGGGTATGGACGCGCGGGATCGCATCCGGCGCGGTGACGATGCGCGCGCGCGGCAGCGCCTCGTCGAGGAACAGGCCCAGTCCCGCGCCGGGGATGCCGGAAGGGCCGATGTGGTAACGGGGCAGGATCATGCGCAGGCCGTGGACGGACGGGGCGCGATTCTAGCAGCGCAGTGCCCACGGGCGCCCCGGCCGGCCGCCGATGCGGCGCGCGCTAGAAGGGCCGCAGCGTCGGCCTGGGGTCGTCGCGCCTGGGCGGTTGGGACGGACCGAGGATGACGATGGCGTCGCGGTTGGCGTCCAGGGTCTTGTTGCCGATGCCCTTGACCTTCAGCAGGTCCTCGACCTGCGTGAACGGGCCGTTGCTGTCACGATAGGCGACGATCGCCTCCGCCTTGACCAGGCCGATCCCGGCAAGGGATGCGGCCAGGGTTCGCGCATCGGCGGTATTGATGTCCACCTGGGCGAACGCCTGGGCAGGCAGGCTGAAGGCCAGCATCAGCAAGAGCGCGGGCAGGCGACGGATGCAGGCGGCAAGGGCGAGTTTCATGGCGTCATTCTGGCCTTGCCGGCTGCTTCGAGGCAGCGGCGATTGGCGCGTCGCAGCTTAGGAAATCGCCTCGATCGTGTGTAAGAGACTTCCTACACGCGGCAGGCCGCGCCGGCCAGGTCTGCGTCGGCGCGCTAGAATGAGCGATCCTCAGTTACAGGCAGGACGACCCATGGATTCCAAGGCGCTCAGCAGCTTCGTCGGCAACTTGTGGGACAGCGAGATCGTTCCCCAGCTCGTCGAATACATCAAGATCCCGAACAAGTCGCCGATGTTCGACGCCGACTGGGAAAAGCACGGCTACATGGACCAGGCCGTGGCGTTGATGGAAGCCTGGGCCAGGACGCAGCCGATCAAGGGCATGCAGCTGGAGGTGGTGCGTCTGCCCGGTCGCACGCCGCTCATCTTCATCGAGATTCCCGCCACCGGCGCGGGCGATGACGCGGTGCTGCTGTACGGGCACCTCGACAAGCAGCCCGAGATGACCGGTTGGGCGGAACACCTGGGTCCGTGGAAGCCGGTAATCGAGGGCGATCGCCTGTACGGCCGCGGTGGCGCGGACGATGGCTATGCCATCTTCGGTTCGCTGGCCGCGATCGCCGCGTTGCAGGCGCAGGGCATCGCCCATTCACGCTGCGTGGTGATGATCGAGGCCTGCGAGGAGTCGGGCAGCTACGACTTGCCGTACTACGTCGATCATCTGGCCGAGCGCATCGGCCAGCCCTCGCTGATCGTGTGCCTGGACTCGGGTTGCGGCAATTATGACCAGCTCTGGCTGACGACATCCCTGCGCGGCATGACCGGCGGCAACCTGGTGGTCAACGTGCTCGACGAGGGGGTGCACTCCGGCGATGCCTCGGGCATCGTCGCCTCGAGCTTCCGCATCCTGCGCAGCCTGCTCTCGCGCCTCGAGGACGAGGTCAGCGGGCGCATCCTGCCGCAGGAATTGCACGTGGAGATTCCGGCCGAACGCGTCGCGCAGGCACGCCGCACCGCCGAGGTGCTCGGCGACGATGTGTTCGCCAATTTCCCGTGGGTCGAGGGCATGCGGCCGATCGACGCGGACCTGGCCGAACTGGTGCTCAACCGCACCTGGCGTCCGGCGCTGGCGGTCACCGGCGTCGGCGGCATGCCCGCGCTCGACTCGGCCGGCAACGTGCTGCGCCCGTGCACGGCGGTCAAGCTCAGCCTGCGCCTGCCGCCGACGCTGGATGCGGTCAAGGGCGGCGAGTTCGTCAAGCAGTTGCTGGAGAAGGATCCGCCGTATGGCGCCAAGGTGCGCTTCGATCTCGAAAAGGCCGGCAGCGGCTGGGAAGCGCCGGCGCTGGCGCCGTGGCTGGAGCAGTCGGTGGATGGCGCCTCACGCGAGTTCTTCGGTGCGCCGGTCGCCTACAACGGCGAGGGCGGGTCGATTCCGTTCATGGGCATGCTGGGCGAGAAGTTCCCCGGCGCGCAGTTCCTCATCACCGGCGTGCTCGGGCCCCATTCCAATGCGCACGGGCCCAACGAGTTCCTGCACATCCCGACCGGCAAGAACGTGTCGCTGTGCGTGGCCAGGGTGGTTGCCGACCACCACGTCGCCAGCGGCAAGGGCCTGACGCGCCGCGCCTGAGGGCCGCCGGCGGGCGCGGCGGCGCCCCGCGCGCCGGGCGCGATCACGGGTTCGCCGAATGGACAAACGCGCAGTCGCCGGACAGCGGCTGCGCGCACGCCGGCCGATGATCGGATATGGCTGCCGCGCATGCCGCGCGGGCCCGCACATCGCCGCGCTGGCACAACCCTGCCTCGCGACGGTGGGGCGTGGCGGACGCGATATGATGCATGGCTTTCACGCCCCGGTGTTTTCATGCCACGACGCATCGCCGCGCGCCGCTCGCCGATCCATGGCAACGGTGTCTTCGCCCTGGTCGACATCCCGGCCGGCACCGAGCTGATCCATTACGGTGGCCGCCTGCTGACCCACGCCCAGGCCGACCGGCTGTACGCAAACAGCAGCGACAGCGGCCACACCTTCCTGTTCACCCTGAATGACCGCTACGTCATCGATGCCAACCAGGATGGCAACAGCGCCCGCTGGATCAATCACAGCTGCGCGCCCAATTGCCGCGCGTTGCTGGAAGAATCGGCGCACGGCGACCCGCGCAAGGATCGTATCGTCATCGAGACCCTGCGCGACCTGCAGGCCGGCGAGGAACTGACCTACGATTACGGCATCGTGCTGGAGGAGCGCCTGACGCCGCGCCTCAAGGCCATCTGGGCCTGTCGCTGCGGGGCGGAGAACTGCACCGGCACCCTGCTCAAACCCAAACGCCCGCGCCGCACCGGTGGCGGGAAACCCGTGCCCGCCCGCAAGGCGCGCGTGGCCTGATCCGCGACCCCTTTGGGGGCAAACCACCGGCCCGTCGCCGGGCCCTGCAAGGAGGTTCCATGAGCCGATTCATCCTTCCCGCGCTGCTCGCGCTGGCCCTGCCCGGACTGGCCCTGGCCGACGAGGGCATGTGGACGCCGGACAACCTGCCCATGGCGCAGGTGCAGGCGCGCTTCGACTTCACGCCCGATGCGACCTGGGCCAGGCACGTGCAGCGGGCCGCGCTGCGTCTCGCCGGCGGCTGTTCGGGTTCCTTCGTCTCGCCGGATGGGCTGGTGCTCACCAACCACCACTGCATCAATTCCTGCATCCAGCAGCTTTCCAGCGCCGAGCACGACTACATCAAGCAGGGCTTCCTGGCGCGCGAGCGCAAGGATGAGCTGCGTTGCCCGGAGATCGAGCTGAACCGCCTCGACCAGATCACCGATGTCAGCGCGCGTGTGCGTGCGGCAACGGCAGGCAAGGACGGCGAGGAGTACAGCCGCGCCGAGAAGGCGGTGAAGTCCGCCATCGAGAAGGAATGTGTCGGCAAGCAGGGCGCGACGACGCGCTGCGACGTGGTCGATCTCTACCACGGTGGGGTGCGCGCGCTGTACCGCTACCACCGCTATCAGGACGTACGCCTGGCCTTCGCGCCGGAACTCGAGGCGGCCTTCTTCGGCGGTGATCCCGACAACTTCAATTTCCCGCGCTACGCCTTCGACATGGGTTTGCTGCGCGCCTATGAGGACGGCAAGCCGGCCCGCGTGAAGGACTGGTTGGCGTTTTCGAAGGCCGGCGCCGCGGCCGGCGAGATGACCGTCATCGTCGGCAACCCCGGCGGCACCGATCGCCAGCTCACCATCGCCCAGCTCGAGTCGGCGCGCGACCTGGACCTCATTCCGCGCCTGTTCCAGTTGGCCGAGCTGCGCGGCCTGCTGGAGCGCTATCGCGCCGAAAGCCCGGAAAACTGGCGCGTCGCGCAGAACGACCTGTTTGGCGTGGAGAACTCCTACAAGGCCCTGCGCGGGCGTCTGCTCGCCCTGCAGGATCCGCAGGTGTTCGCGCTCAAGCGCGCGCAGGAACAGGAACTGCGCGACTTCGTGGCCGCCGATCCACAGCGGCAGGCGAAGTACGGCGCGGCCTGGGACGCGATCGCCGGCGCCCTGCAGACCTATGCCACGATCGAAACGCGCTTCAAGCTGCTCGAAGGTCGCAACGTCTTCATGAGCGACTACTTCGGGTTCGCGCGCACCCTGGTGCGCGGCGCGGCCGAGCGCGCCAGGCCGAACGCGGAGCGCTTGCGCGAATATGGCGATTCGCGGCTGCCGGCACTGACCCAGCGGCTGTTCTCCACGGCGCCGGTGTATCCGGCCTACGAGCAGGTCAAGTTCGCCTTTGCCCTGACCAAGCTGCGCGAGGCGCTGGGCAGCGGCGATCCACTGGTGCGCCAGGTGTTGGGGGCGGAATCGCCGGAGCAGGTGGCCGCGCGCATGGTCGAAGGCACGCGCCTGGGTGATCCGGCGGTGCGCAAGGCGTTGTGGGAAGGTGGCGCGGATGCACTTGCGAAGTCCGAGGATCCCTTCATCGTGCTCGCCCGCAAGGTCGATCCCGAAGCGCGTGCGCTGCGTCAGCGTTACGAGAATCAGGTGTCTTCACTGGAGGACAAGAACGCCGAACTGATCGCCGCCGTGCGTTTCGAGAAGTACGGTACCAGCGTGTACCCGGATGCGACCTTCACCCAGCGCTTCTCCTTCGGCAAGGTCGAAGGCTGGGATGAAAAGGGTGTGGCGGTGGCGCCGTTTACCACCGTGGGCGGGGCCTTCGACTATGCCACCGGCAGCTATCCCTACGCATTGCCGGCATCCTGGCTGGCCGCGCGCGGTTCGCTCGATCCGGGCACGCCAATGAATTTCACCAGTTCCAACGACATCATCGGCGGCAATTCCGGCAGTCCGGTGATCAATGCCAGGGCCGAAGTCGTCGGCCTGGTATTCGATGGCAACATCCACTCGCTCGGTGGCAACTACTGGTATGACGCGCGCCTCAACCGCGCCGTGTCGGTGCACAGCAGCGCCATCCTGGAAGCCCTGGAGAAGGTGTACCACGCCGAGCGCCTGACGCAGGAGATCGACGCGGCACGCAAGCGCTGAGTCCGCGCCCAGGCCGGTTGTCGCGCCGCTACGCCGGCGGCGCGGCGCCCGCGACTGCGCCTGCGGCCTGCGCGCGCTCGGCGATGAGCCCGCGCAGGAACTGCTCGAACATTTCCGGTGGCTGTGCGCCGGGCACCATCTTCTGCTGGTCGAAGAGGATGGATGGCACCGAGTGGATGCCGCGCGTGGTGTAGAACTCCTCGCGCGTACGCACCTCGGCGGCGTACTCGTCGCTGCCGAGGATCTGCGCGGCACGCGCCCCATCGAGACCGCATCCTGCCGCAACTTCCTGCAGCACGGCCGGGTCGCTGACATCCCTGCCCTCCGTGAAGTAGGCGCTGAACAGGGCTTCGGCCAGCGCCGTCTGGCGGCCTTCCAGCCCGGCCCAGTGCAGCAGCCGGTGCGCATCGAAGGTGTTGTGGATGCGGCTGCCCGGGCCGACGTTGTAGGCAAAGCCAAGCTCGGCACCGCGCTGGCGGATGGTGGCACGCATGGCCTCGATCTCGCTGGCCCCGCGCCCGTACTTCAGCATCAGGTTCTGGGTGGCGTCGGCACCTTCGGGCGGCAACTGCGGGTTGAGCTCGAAGGGCTGGAAATGCCATTCCGCCTCCACCTCGCCGGACAGGCGCGACAGCGCGCGCTGGAGAGACTTCAGGCCGATCGCGCACCAGGGGCAGGCGACGTCGGAGATGAAATCGATGCGGACACGCAGAACGTCGGCTGACATGGGGACTCCTTGGATAATTGCGCCATCGGGCGATTGCGGCATGGGACAGCGGATATGCGGACGCCCCGGCGTGCGATCAATCCACCGCGGCCGTCGCCGCCGGCGGCGGTGTGACGCCCGCGGGTTCATCGGGATTGGCGCGGCGCATCTGGCGATCCACCACGGCGGCGGTCACGACGTCGCTGCCGACGTTCACCGTGGTACGCATCATGTCCAGCACGCGATCCACGCCGATGATGATGCCGATGCCTTCCGGCGGCACGCCGAAGGTCGCCAGCAGCCCGGCGATCAGCGGCAGCGAACCGCCGGGAATCCCGGCCACGGCCACCGCGCTCAATACCGACAGCAGCATCAGGATGACCTGCTGGCCGAGCGGCAGGTGCACGCCAAAGACCTGTGCGACGAAAAGCACCACGCAGCCTTCGTAGAGCGCGGTGCCGCTCATGTTCATGGTCGATCCCAGCGGCAGCACGAAGCCGGAGGTACTGGGCCGCAGTTTCAGGTCCTCGTTGGCAGCGGCCAGCGCGGTCGGCAGGGTGGCGTTGCTGGAACTGGTCGAGAATGCCGTGACCAGTACCGGGCGGATCTTGCGGAAGAATGCCCTGGGCGATTGCCCGGCAAGGAAGCGCACCCAGAGCGACATGGTGCCGAACAGGTGCAGCGCCATGGCCAGCGCGCAGCCCACCACGAATACCGAGAGCACCAGCAGCACGTCGAGGCCGACCTTGACGATCACGCTGTAGATCATCGCCGGCACCGCATAGGGCGCGAGCTCCAGCGCGAAATGCACGATGCGCGTCATGATCTCGGCGAGCGCGTCGAGGCCGTCGAGCACCAGTTTTCGGTGTCGTTCGCCGAGCTGGGTGGCGGCCGCGCCGAACAGGATGGCAAACAGGATCAGCGGCAGCACATCGCCCAGCGCATTGCGGCTTTGGCCCGCCACCGCGCCGACCAGGTTGCGCGGCATGAACATCTCGACCAGGGTCGAGAGGGTCAGTTGGGACTGCGCCGCCTGCGCCGGGATGGCATTTTCCGCCGCGCCGTACTCGGCCAGCAACTGCTCGGTTGCCTGCGGGTCCATGTGTTCGCCCGGGCGCAGGGTGTTCATCATCACCAGGCCGATCGCCACGCCGATCAGCATGTTGAGGGCGAACAGGCTGAAGGTGCGCGCCGTCAGTGGCCCCAGCCGGTCCAGGCGTCCGAGCTGGGCCACGCCCGAGGCGAGCGATGCGAACACCAGCGGGATGACCACGAAGAACAGCATGCGCAGGAAGACCTGGCCGAACGGGTCGAACACCGCGCTCGAGACGTCCTGCATGAACTCCAGCGTGGGCGGGTGGAAATGGCCGACGCCAAGCGTTGCCACCGCGGCGACCACGCCGATGACCAGGCCCCAGAGGATGCGTGTGGCGAGAGGTGTGGATTTGCTCATCGGCAGCAATGTACGTTGCCGCACGCCGTGCGTCACGCGCAAATTGGCCAATGGGCTAAAATGACGCCTTTCCGTGGAGGTGTCATGAACCAGCTCGCATCGCCGGGCGCGCGTTTCCGCGCGGCCGTAGCCGAGGAACAGCCCCTGCAGGTGATGGGCGCGATCACCGCCTATGCCGGACTCATGGCCAGGCGCGTGGGTTACCGGGCGCTGTACCTGTCCGGCGGCGGGGTGGCGGCCAATTCACTCGGCATGCCCGACCTTGGCATCAGCACCATGGAAGACGTGCTGACCGACGCGCGGCGCATCGTCGAGGCCACTGGCCTGCCGCTGCTGACCGACATCGACACCGGCTGGGGTGGCGCCTTCAATATCGCGCGCACCATCCGCAGCTTCGAGCGCGTGGGTGTTGCCGCCGTGCACATGGAAGACCAGGTCGGGCAGAAGCGCTGCGGCCACCGGCCGGGCAAGGAAGTGGTGTCGAAGGAGGAGATGGTCGATCGGGTCAAGGCCGCGGTCGATGCGCGCAGCGATGCCGGGTTCGTCATCATGGCGCGCACCGACGCTGCCGCCGTCGAGGGCATCGAGCGGGCGATCGAGCGCGCCATGGCCTATGTCGAGGCCGGCGCCGACATGGTCTTCCCCGAGGCGATGAAGACACTCGATGATTACCGCCGCTTCAAGGCCGCGGTCAAGGTGCCGATCCTCGCCAACCTCACCGAGTTCGGCGCGACCCCGTTCTTCACCACCGAAGAATTGCGCTCGGCGAACGTGGACATCGCGCTCTACTGCTGCGGCGCCTACCGCGCCATGAACAAGGCGGCGCTCGGCTTCTACGAGACGGTGCGCCGCGAAGGCACGCAGAAGAACCTCATCGACACCCTGCAGACGCGCGAGGAACTCTACGACTTCCTCGGCTACCACGACTACGAACGCAAGCTCGACACGCTGTTCGCCGCCGGCACCAACGATTGACCAGGCCAGGCGCCGCCGCCATCGAGCGGATTTCCCGCCTGCGGCAGCGCCGTGGGCCGCAACGGAGTTAGACGCATGACTGAAGCCACCGCCACCTTCAAGCCCAAGAAGTCCGTCGCCCTGTCCGGCGTCGCGGCCGGCAACACCGCGCTGTGCACGGTGGGCCGCACGGGCAATGACCTGCACTACCGCGGTTACGACATCCTCGACTTCGCCACCACCAGCGAGTTCGAGGAGATTGCCTACCTGCTGGTGCATGGCAAGCTGCCGAACAGGGTGGAGCTGGCCGCCTACAAGGCGAAGCTTCGTTCGCTGCGTGGCGTCCCCGCCTCGGTGAAGGCGGTGCTGGAGAGCCTGCCGGCCTCGGCGCATCCGATGGACGTGATGCGCACGGGCGTGTCGGCGCTGGGCTGCGCGCTGCCGGAAAAGGACGACCACAACCATCCCGGCGCGCGCGACATCGCCGATCGCCTGATGGCTTCGCTCGGCTCCATGCTGCTCTACTGGTACCACTACGCCGTCAATGGTCGGCGCATCGAGGTGGAGACCGACGACGACTCCATCGGCGGTCACTTCCTGCACCTGCTGCATGGCCGCAAACCCGATGCACGGTGGGTGCGCGCCATGCACACCTCGCTGATCCTCTACGCCGAGCACGAGTTCAATGCCAGCACCTTCGCCGCGCGCGTCATTGCCGGCACCGGCAGCGACGTGTACTCGGCGATCACCGGCGCCATCGGTGCGCTGCGTGGACCCAAGCACGGCGGCGCCAACGAGGTGGCCTTCGAGATCCAGCAGCGCTACGCCTCGCCGGACGAGGCGGAAGCCGACATCCGCGCGCGCGTCGGCCGCAGGGAAGTGGTGATCGGCTTCGGCCACCCGGTCTACACCACCGGTGATCCGCGCAACCAGGTCATCAGGGAAGTCGCGCGCGAACTGTCGGCGGCGCAACACGACACGAAGATGTTCGACATCGCCGCACGCCTGGAAACGGTCATGTGGGACATCAAGAAGATGTTCCCCAACCTCGACTGGTTCAGCGCCGTCAGTTATCACCTGATGGGTGTGCCGACCGCGATGTTCACCCCGCTGTTCGTGATTTCGCGCACCTCCGGCTGGAGCGCGCACGTCATCGAGCAGCGCATGGACGGCAAGATCATCCGCCCGAGCGCCAACTACACGGGTCCGGAGGAACTGCGCTTCGTGCCCATCGACCAGCGCTGAGCCGGTGCCGCGCCGGTCGGCGCGGCGCCTGGCGCCTGGCGCCCGACGCCCGCTACGCCCCGCGGCGAGCGCCGGACGTCCTTCAGGCTTCCTTCAAGCGCGGCATCAGGCCGACCAGGTTGCACGGCCCGGTGCGCGCATCGAGCTGTGCGCGGATCAACTTCTCCCAGGCCGTGCGGCAGGCCGAGGTGGAGCCGGGCAGGCAGAACACGAAGGTCTGGTTGGACAGGCCGGCGAAGGCACGCGACTGCATGGTCGAAGTGCCGATTTCCGCATGGCTGAGGGCGCGGAAGGTTTCACCGAAGCCGGGCATTTCCTTGTCCAGCAGCGGCAGCACGGCTTCCGGCGTCGAATCGCGGCCGGTGAAGCCCGTACCGCCGGTGACGATGATGCCGTGCACGGCATCATCGGCGATCCATTGCGCCACGGTCGCACGCACCACGTAGCGGTTGTCCCGGGTGATCACGCGGTCGTGCAGGCGGTGGCCGGCCTGGCCGAGGGCAAGCGCCAGGTAGTCGCCCGAGGTGTCGTTGTCCGGCGTGCGCGTGTCCGATACGGTCAGCACGCACAGGTTGAGTGGCCTGAATTCGGTCTGGGCAGTCATGTGCGCCAGCGTAGCGCGGCGCACGCCAGGCGCCAACCGGCTGCGACGATGTGCCGGCGCCGGCACGCCCCGGCGGCAGGCGACCGGCCATGCCGGGGCCACCCGGCGCCGCGCGGCATGCGTCGGACCGCGCGCCCTGCCGCAGGCCGGTGTCAGACGACGGGTGGACCGCCTGGCGCCGCTGCGATGCCGTGCAAGGCCGCCGCAAGATCGCGCGCAAATCCCGCCATGTCGAACAGGCTGCTGTCCTGGCGGCGTTCGGCGAGTTCCGCGCGTAGCGCGGCCCGCACCGCCGCGTCGCGCCCCAGGGCGATGGCCTGGGCGATGAATGCCGCATCGTCCGCGACATTCATCTGCGGCATGCCGACGTGGTGGTTGAGGCTGGCGGCGACGCGCCCGGCAAAGGTGTCGCCGGGCACGGTCAGCAGCGGGCAGCCGGCGTACAGCGCGTCGGAGGCCGTGGTGTGGGCGTTGTAGGGCGCCGTATCGAGGAACAGGTCGGCATGCCGGTAGAGGGCCAGGTATTCGGCATGCGGACGCCTGGGCGCGAACACCAGGCGGGCCGGATCGATGCCGCGCCGCCGCGCTTCCCCGCGCAGCCTGTCGTCGGCGCCGTCCGGTCCGCAGAGCAGCCAGAGCACGCCATCCGGCACCCCGCGCAGCACCGCCAGCATGCGCTCGAAGCTGGCCGGATTGAGCTTGTAGCTGTTGTTGAAGCAGGCATAGACCGTGCCCGCGTCGGGCAGGCCCAGCGCCGTACGCGGCGGCGGCGTGCCCACTTCGCGCGTGGTGTCGCAGGGCTGGAAGCAGCGTGGCAACCGGATGACGTGCTCGGAGAAGGCGGCCTCCAGTGACGGAGGCAACACGATGCGGTCGGCAATGTAATGATCCAGCCACGGCGCACCGGAGGTGCCGGGATAGGCCAGCCAGCCGACCTGCACGGGCGCCGGCCGCAGCGCCAGTGTCTCGGCGATGCCGCCGCCGGCGTAGCCACGCAGGTCGACCAGGACGTCGATGCCCTGCGCGTGGATGCGTTGGGCCTGGGCCGCCGGGACGAGGCCGGCGAGGTCGTGCCAGGCATGGGCCGCGGCCTGCAACCGGACCTGGAGGGGACTGGCGTCCGGGCGCGCGGTGGCAAACAGGTGGATTTGCAGGTCCAGCCCAGCCAGCGCCTCGAACAGGGCCACCGTGAGCAGGCCGGTCGGGTGGTTGCCCAGGCCATTGGATGCGAAGCCGACCCGCAGCGGGGCGGCGTCGCGCGTGGCTGCGCGGGCAAGGTTCAGGCGGGTGCGCAACGGTGCCGCAGCGGCCTCGATGCCGCGTGCGAATGTGCGTGCGCAGTGCAGCTGCTCGCTGGCGCTGGCCGGTTCGGCCAGGAAGCCGAACGGCGATACGCCGGCTGCGTTTGCCGCCACCGCTGCGCGCAGGCGCGCCGAGAGGGCGTCCAGTTCGTCCCATTCGCACAGTTGGCGGCGCAGGAACACGAGCTGGCCCAGCGCCGGCGCCAGGCCGGGGTCGATGGCCAGCGCCTGCGCGTGCCAGCGTGCCGCCGCGCCGGGCTGGCGCTGCTCCTCGGCCATCAGGCCGGCCTGATAGGCAAAGCCCGCCTCGCGCGGCGCCGCGGCGGCGCCCCTGGCGTAAGCGGCCTGGGCATCCGCAAAGCGCCCCTTGGCCGCCAGCACGTGGCCGAGCAGCATGCTGCCTTGCGCGTAGTCGGGTGCCAGCATCAAGGCTTGCCGGACATGTTCTTCCGCATCGTCCACATGCCCCATGGAGAGCAGCGTCGCGGCCAGGTTGAGCCAGGCGCCGGCATGCCGGGGCGCCGCCCGCGTGGCATCGGCATAGGCCTGCGCCGCGCCGGCGGGATCGCCGGCTGCGCGCCGCGCGTTGCCCAGGCCGTTCAGCAGCTGCGGATGACCGGGCGCCAGCGCGAGGGCACCTTCCAGCATGGCGACCGCCGCGCCGGCATCCCCTTCGGCCAGCAGCACGCTGCCGAGGTTGCCCAATACCTCCACGGACTGTGGTGCGAGCGTGCGTGCGGCTTCCAGCGCCGTGCGCGCTTCGCCCGGGCGGCCGAGCTGGAGCAGGGCGATGGCCTGCAGGCGTGCTGCCTCCGCGGCCTGGGGAAAGCGTTCGCGCGCGGCCGCCGCGGCGCTGGCCGCAAGGTCGGGGCGTTGGCTGCCGAGCAGCGCGGCAATGTTCTGGAGCGTGGTGGCGAGTGCGGCATCGTTCATCGCCACACGCTAGCGCGCGCGACGTGGGCTTGGCCAGCCCCGGAAATTGCGGCAGGTGCAATATGGACGCGCAGGGATACCCCCCATACACTCGCCGTTGCGGCAAGTTGACGCGGAAGTGGCCTAGGCCCTTCGGCGCGGTGGCCGCCGTGAACCAGGATGCGCGGCGGGCCTGACATCCGCAGGTTCGCCTGCAGGCCCCGCATGCCGGGCGCCGGCACTTCCGATCGTTCAATCCCCGGATATTGCAATGCCTCAATTTCGCTCCACCGATCGCCCCGGCCTGGCGCCCTGGTTCGTGTTCCTGCTGGCCGCACTGTGCGCGCCGGGTCTGGCGCTCGGCGACTGGATCAGCATTTCCAACCAGCTTGGACCGAGTACCGGTGGCGCGGATTTCACCGCCCATGGGACCCAGCCGGGGCTCGCCTACAGCCTGGAGTCTCCCGACACCTGCGCGACCTGCCACGCCTACAACGCGGGTGAGCCGCCGACGGCGGTGGGCTTCCGTCCGTATTCGGCATGGGCGGGTTCCATGATGGCCAATGCCATGCGTGATCCGCTGTTCCTCGCTGCGCTGGACGTGGCCAACAAGGACGTGCCGGGCATAGGCGATTACTGCCTGCGCTGCCATACCTCCAACGGCTGGTACGGCGGGCGCGTGGTGAAGGCCGGTTACGGCCAGCCGGACAACGACGTCACCCTGGGGGCGGCGGCCTGCCTGCTGGAAGGCGGCTACGACGTACCGGACAGCTACAGCGACTACAGCGGCCTGGCCTGTCACTTCTGCCACCGCAACATGGCGCAGGGGCCGGGCGGTGCGCCGCTGGCGAACAATGGCGCCGCGTGGCTCGACGACTCCGATTGCGGTGGCCGTGGCGAGCCCTGCCGTTACGGCCCCTACACCTACACCGGTGCGCAGCCGCCGCACGCCTGGCGCTATTCGGAGTTCCACACCCAAAGCGCGATGTGCGGACAGTGCCACGATGTCACCTCGCCCGACGTCAACGGCAATCCGCTGAAAACCCTGCTGCTCGCCGACGGCAGCGACACCGGCGTGGCCTTTCCCATCGAACGCACCTACAGCGAATGGCAGCGCAGCGCCTACGCCGACCCCCTGACCGGGGAGACCTGCCAGGGCTGCCACATGCCCATGAGCCAGGATCCGGACGCCAGTGCCTGCACCCTGCCGAACTATCCCAACCGCACCGGCAACCTGCCGGTACATCAGTTCGTCGGCGGCAACACCTGGATTCCGGCCGTGCTGAAGGGCGAGTACAGCGACACCAGCGCCATTGCCGGTTCGGGTGGCGGTATCGGCCGCGAGGAGTCCTTCGATCAGACCGTGGGCTGGGCCCGCGAGTTGCTGCAGTCGGCGGCCACCGTCGACAGCACGCTGACCGGCTTTGCCGCGCCGGATGCAACGCGCGCCGGCTTCCTTGCCCTGGCCGTCAAGGTGACCAACCAGAGCGGTCACAAGCTGCCCACCGGCTACAGTGAAGGCCGGCGCATGTGGCTCAACATCGAGGTGCATGACCGCGATGGCCAGCTCGTCGCCACCAGCGGCGCGTATGACGCCAGCACCGGCGTCCTCACTGAAGATGCCCAGGCGCGCGTGTACGAAGTGCAGCAGGGCATCTGGAACCACAACGGCACCGGCGCCTGCGACATCACCAATGCCGGCGGCAGGAAGATGTTCCACTTCGCGCTAGGCAACTGCATTGCCAAGGACAACCGCATCCCACCACGCGGCTTCAGCCCGGCCACGCCGGACGACCCGCAAGGCTACGAGGTGCGGCCGGTCGCCGCCAGCTATCCGGAAACCGCGCCGGGCTCGGGCATCCTGGTCAACCACGATACGGCGCGCTACCGCTTCAGCCTGCCCGCGGGCGCGCCCGGGCCGTTCACCACCAAGGCGCGGCTCTACTACCAGACCACCAGCAAGGAATACGTCGAGTTCCTGCGCGATGAGGCCATCGCCAACGGCACCCAGGGCGAAAACCAGATGTGCGCAGGCGGGCCGAATCGGCCGTTCGTCGTGGGCCCGCAGGACCGCACGCGTGGTGAATACGTGTACCAGCTCTGGAACAATCCGCCCAATCACCCGGAGCAGCCAGGCTATGGCAAGTCGCCCCCGGAACTGATGGCGCTGGGCAGTTCGGCCAGCGGAACCGACTGGATATTCGTGGATGGCTTTGATTCTGCAGCCCCCGGCCACTGATCGCCCGGTGTTCACGTGGCATAATTCTTGTGCAGCGTGTCAATGCTCCGCTGCGCCGAGCTGGTAGATTGTCGCGGCTGATTGCCGCGGCCGCGGCGATTGCGGCCGGAGCCTGCCGTGCCGGCAGCCCGGTGCAGCGAAGTGCGCGCGCGGCAGTGCGGCTGCAGTTCCCATGGATGGATGTCCCACCTTTTTCTGACCTTCCTTGGGGTTTGCACAGACAATGAAAAATCGCTTCCTCGTACTGGCGCTGGCCGCCGTCCTGCCGCTGGCCGCCACGGCGGCCTCTTCCGCGTCCCACAAGCCCGGTGCCGGACAACCCACCACCAGCCCGGCGGCCCAGCAACAATTGTGGGTGGCCTGGGGCGGCACCGTGGAGGTGCGCTGGAATCGCGATCTGGCCGGTGATCTGGGCATCCGCATTTCCGCGCCGCACGACGCACTCGACGGGCTCACCATGCGCGGTCGGGACGAGTTCACCCTGCGCGATAACGGCAGCATCGAGTTCCATGTCGTGGATGGCTACTTCCGCGGCTTCGATGGCGGCGCGTTGCAGGCGACGGGTGGCTACACCATGACCTTGCCGGGCGGCGACACCATCGACTTCAACGATTTCCGCCTGGTGCCGAGTGCGCAGGATCCGCTGATCCTCGATTTCGTCGGCCGTGACGGCAAGGCCTGGTTCTACATCGATCGCCTGATGTACGAGCTGACCGACGATGACAGCGTGCTTGCGGTCGGGGCCATGGACATGCGCATCAGTGCCGCGCTGGCCCGGCGCATCGGTCACCCGGAAGTCGCCGACTGGCCGATCGCGGACCTTGCCATGACCACCGTGGTACAGACCCAGGGCGGCGGCGCCATGCCGCTCGCTTCGAACCCGCACTGGCCGGGGGATGCGGCGCCCGATGGCACACGCTACCAGGCCGATCTGTTCATGAAGGTGTTTTCCATGTTCTATTCGCGTTGCCAGGGCTGCACCGGCAACGAGGGCACCGGCAAGGTGGTATTCACGCCCAGTTCGACGCTGCGCAACAATGTTAACGCCGGCACCATCGAAACCACCATCCCCAACCAGGGCGATGCCGGCAGGAGCACGGCGTTGTGGGCAGCGAGCATCCCGTGGAACCAGAAGTTCACCGGCAACAAGCCCCCGTATGGCAACGACCAGCACCCCTACCTGATCTGGAACATGTACCGTCTGAATCCGGACGGCAGCATCGACCAGATCGGTCGCTCGGGCGTCAAGCACGCCTGGCTGACCACCAACGGCGGTTGCCTGGATCCCAATGACCACGACAGTCATGTCCTCGGCCGCGGTTGCACCGATACCTACGGCACCGGCAACAACGACACCAGCTCGGACCTGGGCCCACGGTCGGAAATCGTGCCGGCAAGCGGCATCTGGGGCCGCTGCGGCTCGATCTACGATCCCGGCTGCGTGGGCTCGCAGACCGCCACCCCGAATGGCAACTGGGACCAGCGCATGATCGTGCGCGAGAATCAGATCAGCAGCTCGAAGAATCCGGGCGCGACCTACCTGTTCGAGTCCTGGTACATCGCGCGCGAGGACGTCAATCCCTACAACTCCATGGCGACCGTCGTCGGCACGCCGAGCTGGACGGGCAGCACCTGGGCGCCGGGCAGCAACAGCGGATACAAGCTCGGACCGGCGATCGATCGCTGGGTCGATCCGGCCAATCCGCCGGCGAACGCGAAGAACACCGAGCTCGCCACGTTCGATGGCCGCGTCAAGGTGGCCGTCAAGGTGAGCGAGGCGCCCAATGGCAAGTGGCGCTACGACTATGCGGTGATGAACGTCGATTTCGCCCGCGCCGTCGTCTCGGGCACCGCTCCGAACATTCGCGTGGAGAGCAACCAGGGCTTCGACAGCTTCAGCGTGCCGGTGCCGGCCGGCTCCATGGTCAGCGCGCTGCCCGGGCGGGCAGGCGAGATCGACCCGGGCTACAACTGGCGCGCGCAGATCGTCAACGCCCGCGTGGACTGGAGCACCGACACCAGCGTGCCGGGCTTCTCCACGCCCTCGTTCGGCACCTCGGCCACGCCGCGCACCCTGGATTGGGGCGTGATGTATTCGTTCACCCTGATTGCGGACAGGCCGCCTGTGAATGGCACCGCCCGCCTGCACGTCGCGCAAGCCGGCAATCCCGCCAGCTACGAGGTCGAGACGCTGGTACCGGGCAGCTTGCGGCGGCAGCTGTTTGGCAAGTGAATCCGCCTGAGGGCGGAAGCGGACCAGCCATCGGTTCGCGTTGATCGAGGCTGCGGCACGGACGCCGCAGCGGCCAGCGCGGCGCCGGTCACTCGGGTACAAACTCCAGCAGCGCCTCCGCCGGCCCAGGCAGGAAGGGGGTCGGTCGGCCTTGCGCCCAATCGGCGTGGCCGGCCCCGTAGTAGGGCGAGAGCGGATGCCCGCTCTGCCCGCCGGGCATCATGAAATAGCCATTGGCCTCATCGCCGGGCGCGACCGCGAAGCGCTCCGAGGCGCCGAACGCGGGCGCCTGCACGCGCGGCATGTTGCTGTCACCTGGCAGCGGCTGGGCCGGCATGTCCAGCCAGCGCGCGGCGAAGGCCGGCAGGGCGCGTGACATGGGGTGCGCGATACGGGTCGTGTTGCGCTCGCCCCAGGTACGTGCAGCCAGTCCGCCGGGTTGTGCGGCGAGCCTGGCCTCCACGCGGTCCGCGCGGTCCAGCAGCAGGGCGTCCCAGCTCGCAAAGGCGGGTGGCAACAGGTGCTGCGGCCGCTGCTCCAGCAGCATCCACACGGCGTGCTCGGCCTGCGGCAGCTTGGGCAGGCTGAAGTCTGGAAAGCGCTGGCGCACGCGCGCGGCAAACCCGTCCAGTACCGCGTCCGTCACTTCGCTGCGCCAGGCGCGCACCAGGCGATAGGCCACCGAGTCGATGCTGGCGTGACCGTTCCAGTCGGCCAGCACTTGCGCCGTCGCCGCGCGTGCCGGCGTGCGCGGCGCCTGCGCCAGGGTGCGCGCGAGCAGGTCCTTCCAGTGCTCGAGGAAGAGCGCGCGATCATCCAGCTGGATTGCCAGGAAGTCGGCCGGGGTGAACGCGGGGCGCGCCGCAAGATCGTCGCGGATCTGCCCGGCGCGCGCGCCCAGATCGTAGCCCCCGTCACCCAACTGGGCGAGGGCCGCGCCACCGAGGTGACGCTGGTTGGCACTCCAGATGCGCCCGCCCGGCGGATTGACCACGCGCGGCAGCGCTTGCGCCGGAATCCACCCCTGCCAGCCGCTCCCGGCCGCCGACCAGTCGGCCGGCAGGCGCGGATCGAATCCTCCGGCCCGCGCCGGTATCCGGCCAGCGATGGTCCAGGCGATGTTGCCCTCGCGGTCGCCGATGACCAGGTTCTGCGGTGGAATGCCGCTGGCCTGCGCTACCGTCATGCCCTCCTCGAGATTGCGCGCCAGCTCCATCTGCTGCAGGTGCAGATCGATGGCGCCGGGCTCCTGCGCCGTCCAGGCAAGCGCGAGGGCCGTGCCGTCTGCATCGCGGGCCAGGATCGGCCCCCACAGGGTTTCGCGCACCTCCAGCAGCTCGTCCGCTGCGCCGCGCACGTGGATCGTCTCCAGGTGGCGTTCGCTGTGCGTGAAGCCGTCTGGCGCGCGATAGCGGTCGGCATCGGCCGGGTCGGCAATCACGCGCACCCAGTCGGCACTGTCCACGCCACTGTTGGTGAAGCCCCATGCGATCCGTCCGTTGCTGCCCACCACCAGGGCCGGCGCGCCGGGCAGGCTGGCGCCGGTGACCTGCAGGGTGACGGTGGCATCCCGCGGGTCGGGATAGACCAGCCGGGTGCGGAACCAGAGGCTCGGCACGCCGAGTTCGAGATGCATGTCGTCGGCCACCAGCGCGGCACCGCCGGCGAGTGCACCGGCCACCGCAAAGGCATTGCTGCCGGGGTAGCGGTCGTCCGCCGGTGTGCTCGCCGCGGCGGGACCGGGCGCCGCCCGCGCGGCGCCGGCGCGCAGATCCAGTTCGTCTGCGCGCGGCGGCGCCGGCCAGACCAGCGCCTCGCCGTCCAGCGGTGCGTCCCAGCGCCCGCCACTGACGGTCAGGAAGTCGAAGGCCGACGCCGGCAGGGCCGCCTGCATGCGCGAGAACGCCAGTTCGCGCCGGTTGCGCGAATCGTTGAGCGTGAACGCCATGGCGGCCACCACCAGCAGGGTGTCCTCGCTGCGCCAGGCGGCAGGCGGGCTGCGTACCAGCAGGTAGGGGAACGGCCGCACGCCGAGCGCGTCGAGCCCGGCATTCACCCCGTCCCGGTAGCGCTCGATGCGCGCGCGCTGGTCCTGCGGCAGGCGCGCCACGGCCGCCCGCAGGCGTGCGCGCATGCGATGCGGCCGCGCCGCACGGTCCGCCGGCAGGGCGGCCGGGCCGAACAGCTCCGCCAGTTCGCCCGCCGCACGGCGGCGCAGCAGATCCATCTGGAAGAAGCGTTCCTGCGCGTGCACGTAGCCGAGCGCCCAGTCGAGGTCGGCCCGGTTGCTGCCGCGCAAGGTGACCGTACCGCGCACGTCACGTTCGACCTGCACGGCCTGCTGCACCGCAGCGCTGTGCACCGTCCCGGTATAGTGCGGGAGGCTGCCGCGCAACAGCAGCCAGCCCGCCGCTGCCGCCAGCCCGGCGAGCATGGCGAGCACGACAAGAAGGCGGCCAATCCGCAGAAACCGGCGCACGGCATTTCCCCTGCTTCGCATCGATGGCCCATGCTAGTCGATCCGTTCCTGGCCGGGGCAAGGGATGCGGCATTGCCGCACGGTCCACGTGCGCCAACCATACGCGAGCGTCCGGAGCGCGGCTTGTCTGGCGCAGCGAAACAGGCTTATAGTCCGGGGTGCGTACTCCCCGTTGCGACACGTCTCGCAGCGGGCGTCACGCGCTTTCCACTTGCAGATCGACAGGCGTGGGCAACGCGCAAGGCAGGCTGCTGGCAGGAACGGCAATCGGCGCAGCGTACGGCCCGGGCATTCGGCATTCACTGGCAGATCGCTGGGGGTTTTTCGCAATGAGAAGATTGACGACAGCGTTATTCGCGCTCATCGCTGCGGTGGGCATTGCCCACGCAGACAGTTCCAAGGAAGAAATAGCCCGCAAGGCCGATCAACAGGCCGTAATGCTGGCCACGCAACCTGCAGTCAACCTGCAGCAATTGATGGATGGGCAGTTGCAGCCATTCCAGGTCGCAGCTCCAGCCGGCACGTCCTGTGCCCCGGGTACGCCCGATATCGTGATCCACGATGATGGATCGGGCGAGAACGGATACGGCTGGAATCCGATCGCGAACGTCGGCCGCATCGCGGACAAGTTTGTGCCAGTGGCGTATCCGGCCACCATCAGCACGGTGTGCGCCTCGTTCATCACGAACACCGGCGTAACCAGCTTCAACTTCAACCTCGTGGTCTACGCGGCCGACGGCGCCGGCGGCGAGCCGGGTACGGTGCTCGGCACCAAGGCCTTCGTCGGCCATCCGGCGAGCATCGGCGGTCTGCCGTTCACGCCGACCTTCGAAGCGTTCGACATTTCCGACCTCGCGCTCAACATCGCCGCGGGCGCGGTCTACATCTCGATGGAATGGGACGCAGCGGTCGAACCGGGCGGCGTCTTCCTGGGCAGCGATGAGTCCCCCGGGACGCCCCTGAACGGCGGCTACATGCGCGCCGATACCGATCCCTGGTCAACCATCCAAAGCAACAACCCGAGCTACAAGGCGATGCTGGTCCGTGCCGTGATGCCGCTTGCCGGCCCCGGTGCGCCTTCGGTCAGCAAGGTCTTCGCACCATCCCAGGTGCTGGCCGGCGAGACCAGTACGCTGACGATCAAGCTCAACAATGCCAGTCAGCCGACCGCCGCAGTGCTCAGCGCGGCCCTGACCGACACCTTCCCGGCCGGGCTCGTCGTCGCGCCCGCGCCCAATGCCAGCACGACCTGCCCGAGCGGCACGGTCACCGCGGTTGCAGGCAGTGGCAGCGTGACGCTTTCCAGCGGCGCGCAGATCCCGGCCAGCGGCAGCTGCGAGATCAAGGTCGACGTGACCTCGGCCGCTGATGGCAGCTACGTGAACACGATCCCGGTCGGTGCGCTGCAGACCCAGCACGGCAACAATGCCGGTGCGGCGACCGCCACCCTCAAGGTCGGCTTCACCTTCCCCGAGCCCTACTGCCCGGTCACCTTCCCGAGCGGCATCGAGCCGATCACGCGCGTGGTGTTCTCCAACATCGACAACACCAGCCCGGCCACCGGCGGTCCGCCGCTGCAGGACTTCACCGCCATCGTCGGCAACGTGGCGCCCGGACAGACCGTGAGCATCAAGGTCGAGGGCAACACCGCCGGCAACTTCACCACGCCGGTCGCGGCCTACATCGACTGGAACCAGGACGGTGTCTTCGACCCGGTCACCGAGCACTACACCATCGGCAGCCTGGTGAACTCCACCGGCTCCGACGGCCAGCAGGTCACCGTCAATATCACCGTGCCGGTCGATGCAGTGTCCGGCAACACGCGCATGCGCGTGATCAAGAAGTTCAACACCGAGGCTGGTCCGTGCAACAGCGCGGGCTACGGTCAGGCCGAGGACTACACGCTGAACGTCGCCGTGGGCAGCACCGCGCCCAAGGTGGCCAAGGCGTTTGCGCCGACCCAGGTGCTGGCCAATTCCCCGAGCACGCTGACCATCACGCTCGACAACGAGGACGAAGCCGGCGCTGCCACCCTGGTTGCCGACCTCGTCGATACATTCCCGGCCAACCTGGTCGTCGCCGACACGCCGAATGCCTCGACCACCTGCGGCAGCGGAACGGTGACTGCGAATGCCGGTGGCGGTTCGGTCACCCTCGCCACTGGCGCGGTCATTCCCGGCGGCGGCACCTGCACGGTGAAGGTCGATGTGCAGTCGTCGCTGGACGGCAGCTATGTCAACACGATCCCGGCCGGCGCGCTGGAAACCGATCTGGGCAACAGCCCGTTTGCTGCGAGCGCCACGCTCAAGGTCGGCTTCACCTTCCCCGAGCCGTACTGCCCGGTCGCCTTCCCGAGCGGCATCGAGCCGATCACGCGCGTCCTGTATGCCGGTATCGACAACACCAGCGCCGCGACCAGTTCGACCGCGCTCGAGGACTTCACCGCCATCATCGGCAACGTGGTTGCCGGCCAGAGCCTGAACATGACGGTCGAAGGCAATACGGCGGGCAACTTCTCGACCCCCGTCGTCGCCTACATCGACTGGAACCAGGATGGCGTGTTTGACAGCTCCGAGAAGTACTCGATCGGCACGCTGCAGAACTCGACCGGCACCGACGGTCAGCAGATCACCGCGGCGATCGCGGCACCGGCGGGTGCGCTCTCCGGCGCGACGCGCCTGCGCGTGATCAAGAAGTACAACTCCGAGGCGGATCCCTGCAACACCTCGGGCTTTGGCCAGGCCGAAGACTACACCGTGCTGGTCGGCCCGGCGGTGCCCTCGGTGGCCAAGGCGTTCAGTCCCGACACCGTGGCAGAGGGTGAGGACAGCACGCTGACCATCACGGTTACCAACCCGACCGGCAGTGACGCCACGTTGACGGCCCCGCTCGTCGACAACCTGCCGGCTGGCATGACGGTCAGCAGCGCATCGACCTCGTGCGGCCTGATCATCGGCGGCACGGGTCCGGTCCTGACGGCCAGCACCATCACCCTTCCGGCCGGCATTGTGCTCCCGGCAGGCAGCAGCTGCGATATCACCGCAACCGTCCAGGCGGCCGTTGCAGGCACCTACGAGAACCTGATTCCCGCCGGTGCCCTGCAGACCGACCAGGGCGACAGCGCGATGGACGCCTCGGCGACCCTGACCGTGACGTTGCCCATGATCGATCCGGTCATCGGCGTCACGCCGGGCAGCCTCAGCGCCTCGCAGGGCGCGAACGAAACCACCACGCAGACGCTCAGCATCGCCAACACGGGTGGCAGCGACCTGACGTGGACGATCTCCGAGGAACCGGCGGCGGTGGAGCCGCCGCCGGCTTCGCCCGCGGCGCTCGCGCTGCGCGGCGCCAAGGGCGGTGCGACATCGGCCGGTGCGGCGGCGCCGCGCGCGAACCCCGGTCCCATGGCGGTGGTCGTCAATGAAGGCTTCGACGACATCATCAATCTTCCTGGCTGGCTGATGGGCAACCACAGCAGTCCCGTCGGCTCGACCGACTGGTTCCAGGGCAACGACGCGGTGTTCCCGGCCTTCGACGGCGCGCCAGCGGCCTACATCGGTGCGAACTTCAACAACGCCGGTTCGGGCGGCAACATCGACAACTGGCTGGTCAGCCCGCCGATCACCTTCTCGGCAGGCGGCAGCGTGAGCTTCTACACGCGGACCGCGGACGGATCCATCTGGGCTGATCGCCTGGAGGTGCGCGTGTGCACCAGCGGTGCCTGCACCGACTTCGGCAATGCCTATGGCGAGGTCGGTGATTTCGGCACGGTCCTGCTCTCCGTCAATGAAACCCTGGATCCCTCGGGTTATCCGCAGACCTGGACCCAGTTCACGGCGAACCTGCCGAGCAGCGGAAGCGGCCGCATTGCCTTCCGTTATTTCGTGCCGGACAACGACACCAACTCCAACTACATCGGCATCGACCGGGTGGTGGTCGACAACGGCGGCGGTGGCGGTGGCACCTGCAGTGCCCCTGCCGACGTGTCGTGGGTCAGTGTGGCGCCGACGTCCGGCACCACCCCGGCGGGTGGCAGCAGCGACGTGACGGTGACCTTCGACTCGGCCGGGCTCGCTCCGGCGACCTACGCGGCGAACCTGTGCGTCAACAGCAACGATCCGCTGAACCCGCTGGTCGTGGTGCCGGTCGAGATGACCGTCACGGGCGGCGGTGGCACGCCGATCGCCCAGGTCACGCCTGCGATGTTCGACTTCACTGTGGACGAAGGCGACACCGGCAACGACACCATGGTGGTTACCAATATCGGTGGCGGAACGCTGACGTACTCCATCGTCGAAACGCCGATGCGCAACCTCAATCCGCCAAGCTACAAGACGGCGGCGGCCGCGATGATGACCAAGGACAGGACCGCGCGGCCTTCCGTGGAGCTCAGCAGCAGCCGCGAGGCCGGTGGCGAGAACCGCGTTGGCGATCCGGTGCAGCTCCTGGCCACCGACATCTCGCAGATGGCCGACAACACGCCCGGTGACGAAGGCGTCTCGTGTGGCACGCAGGGCGCCAGCACGGCCGACAACAGCTGGTGGCGTCGCTTCTACTTCAACGAGCATCCGGCGGTGGGCAGCTCGGCGGCGATCGAGAGCGTGACCATCTCCACCGGCAGCATCGATGTCACGGGCGGCTTGCCCTCGACCATCAACCTCTACACCATCCCGCACTCGGTGACCGTGGACACGATCAACACCGCGCAACTGACGCTGATCGGCACGGCGAACTTCACCGCATCGGGTTCGCTGACCTCGATCACGGTGCCGGTAACCGGCACGGTGGCCGACACGGTGGGCATGGACCTGGTGGTGGAGTGGCACACGGATGGCAACGCCTCGGGCGGCCAGTTCTTCCCGGGTGCCAACGCCACGCCGGAGACGCATCCGACCTTCATCTCCTCGACTGCGTGCTCCATCACGAGCCCGACGACTGCGGCCGGCATCGGCTTCCCGAACTTCCACCTGACCATGATCGTCTCGGTGGGTGGTGGTACGCCGCCACCGGCCTGCGACAACCCGACCGACATCCCGTGGCTGTCCGCCAGCCCGACATCGGGTGCGCTGACTGCGGGCATGAGCGACAACGTGGCGGTGACCGTGGATGCAACGGGCCTGGCGTCAGGCAGCTATGCAGCGAACCTCTGCCTGGCCACCAACGATGCAACCCAGCCCATCATCTACGTGCCGGTCACGATGACGGTCGAGGTGGTGATTTCCGACGAGATCTTCTGCAGCGGCTTCGAAGAAGGTGAGACTGGCGCATGCACGATCTTGCCACCTCCGCCGTTTACGCAGCCCATCGAGGACCCGAGCTTCGAGGCAACCACGGGCGATGGCGGGCCCAACCCGTTCTGGGATGGTTTCGACAGCAACGACCCGAGCGGTGGCACACCGTTCTACAGTGCGAGCGGCTTCGGCATCGACGTGCATACCGGCGACTGGGAAGCGTGGTTCGGTGGTTGGCGCGTGGGTGATTCGGTGCAGAGCTTCTCGCAGTCCGTAGAGATCGCCAGCGGGGGTCCACGCTTCATCAACTACTGGCGCAACTGTGTCCTCGCCCCGGTCGGGCCGGCGATACTCACCGTGTACGTGGATGGAACGGCGGTAGAGACGACCGACATGGCCGCCAATGGCCTCGATCCGGCCTGGGTCAACAAGTCGATCGACATCAGTTCGTACGCTGATGGCGGCACCCACGAGATCAAGTTCGAATACGTGGTGTCCGGTGCCAGCGACGATGGCAACGTCTTCGTGGATGATGTGACCATCGACGAGACGGCGGGCTCGCCGCGTCCCGCGCACTGATCCAACCGGTCATGTGACCTTCAGGGCCTCCCTCGCGGGAGGCCCTTTTTTTGGTGCGCCCTGCAGGGCGCACTCTCCTGGAGATGCAGGTCTTCCCGCGAGTTCGCGGAACTGCGTGGCACCCTGCAATCGCGCGTGTGTGCCGCGCTTCAATTCGTGTGCAGGTTCACTGCGTATGCTGAAAAGGCTTCCGCCGCAGGAGTCCCGCATGCTCAGCAAAGCTGCTCACACAACGCCCGCAGCACGGCACGCAACCCTGCTCTCCAACGGCCGCTACAGCACCCTGGTGACCAGCCGCGGTGGCGGCTTCAGCACCTGGCAGAATCTTGCCATCACCCGCTGGCGTGCCGACCCGACCTGTGATCCCTGGGGCCCCCAGGTACTGCTGCGCGAGCTGGATGGCGGTACGGTCTGGTCGATGGGTCCGGGGCCGTTGGGTTGCGTAGATGCCGAGGACGTGACGCTTTCCGGAAGCTTCGCGCGCTTCCGGCGCCAGGTGGCCGGTCTTGTGACGACGCTGGAGATTGCGATCTGCGCCGATCACGACGCCGAGATGCGGCGCATCACCTTGCACAATCCCGGCAGCCAGCCACGCACGGTGGAGGTCACCTCGTGGCTGGAGCTGGTGCTGGGTCCCGGGAAGGCGGATGCGAGCCACCCGGCATTCTCGAAGATGTTCGTGCAGACCGAATGGGACCCGGCGGGACTGCTGCTGGCGACCCGTCGGCCCAGCGCGGCGGACGAACCACGCATCCACGCCGGCCACTGGTGCAGCGCGGGGCCGAACCCGACGGATGCCGACCCTGGGGCGCCGCAGTTCGAAACCGACCGCGCGCGTTTCCTCGGTCGTTGCCGGACGCTGGGCCAGGCCGTAGCCATGCAGGGTGAGGCGCGTCTGTCGGGCACGGTCGGAACCGTGCTCGATCCGATCTTCAGCGTGCGCCAACGCGTGCGCATTGCTTCGGGTGCGCGCGTGCAGCTTGCCTTCTGGACGGCTGCGGCGGCGTCGCGCGAGGGGGTGATGGACGCATTTGCTGCCCTGCAAACGTCCGCGGCACTGGCGCGCAGCCTTGCTGCGCCGGACGCGGCGGTTTCACCCGAAGACGCAGCATGCGAGCGGCATCGCGATCTGCTTGCCCCGCTCCTCTATGCAGATCCCGCCCGCCGCCCGCCGGCGCACGTGCTGGTGCGCGGGCGCGGGGGCCCGCCAACCCTGTGGGCGGGTGGCATCTCCGGGGATCGGCCGATCCTCCTGCAGTGCATCGGCGACGCGGCGGACGTCGCCGCTGTGCCCGATCTGCTGGACGCACAGCGCGGCTGGCAGGCGCGCCGACTGGGCATCGATGTCGTGTGCCTGGTGCGCGCGCCGGCCGATGCGGCGGAAGGCCTGATGAATCGCCTGCAGCCGCTGGTCGATGCGCAAAAGGATGCGCTGGCCGCCCGGCACGACACCCGTGCGGAGGCGTTCGTGCTGTGTAGCGAGCGCATTTCGGCGGAACTACGCGATGGCCTGCTGACGGCCGCCCAGGTCGTGTTGGGTTGCCGGGAGGACGACGGGGAGGTTGCCGACGCGGCTGAGGCCGCAGGGCCGGCCGCCGCACGCGAGGAAGGCCTGGCGCCCGCGCGCCCAGCGGCGCTGGTGGCTGCAGAGGCGCTCTTCCCCGCAGCCCAGGGCGACTGGAAGGAACTGGCATTTCCCAACGGGCTGGGCGGGTTCGCGGCGGATGCGCGCGCGTACCGGATCGCGCTGGCGCAGGGGCGTTGCACACCGATGCCGTGGATCAACGTCATGGCCAACCGCGACTTCGGCTTTTTCGTGTCGGCCGAAGGGGGCGGCTACAGCTGGTCGGTGAACAGCCAGCAGAATCCCCTGACGCCATGGCCCAACGATCCGGTGCAGGATGCACCGCACGACGTGCTGTACCTGCGCGACCAAGACAGCGGCCAGCTCTGGAGTGCCTGCGCGTCACCCATCCGCGTGGCGGGGGCACGTTACGAGGTTTGCCATGGCAAGGGCTACAGCCGTTTTCGCACCGAAGCCCACGGCATCGACAGCGAGTTGCTGCAGTTCGTGCCATGCGACGATCCGGTGAAGATCTCCTGCCTGCGCCTGCGCAACACGGGCGAGGGAGCGCGCCGTCTGTGCGTGACGGCCTACGTGGACTGGGCGCTGGCGCCCAACGGCGTGGACGGCGGCCCGCATGTCGTCACTTCGCTTGACGAGGCCAGCGGTGCGCTCTTCGCGCGCAATGCCTGGCGCGCGCCCTTTACCGATCACGTGGCCTTCCTCGACCTGGCTGGCATGCAGCAGGCAGCCACGGCGGATCGCGGCGAGTTCATCGGTGCGCAGGGCGACATCGGCCATCCGGCAGCGCTGGCAGACGGGGCCGCGTTGTCGGGGCGTGTCGGCGCCGGCCTCGATCCCTGCGGCGCGCTGCAGGTGCATTTCGAACTGGCGCCGGGCGCCACGCTGGATCTGCTCTGCGTGCTGGGCGAGGGCACATCGACCGAGGCTGCCCGCGCGCTGGTGGTCAAGTACCGCAAGGCCGAGCTCGGCGCCGTCTTCGAGCAGATGTGCTCCGCCTGGCGGCAACTGCTCGATACCGTGCAGGTGCGCACGCCGGATCGGGCCATGGATCTCATGCTCAACGACTGGCTGCCCTATCAGGTGCTCTCCTGCCGCGTGTGGGCGCGCACGGCCTACTACCAGGCGAGTGGCGCCTTCGGTTTCCGCGATCAGTTGCAGGACGTGCTGGCCCTGTGCCTGTCACGTCCTGACGTGGTCCGCGCGCATCTCCTGCGCGCCGCGTCGCGCCAGTTCGTCGAAGGAGACGTGCAGCACTGGTGGTTGCCGCCCGAGGGCCGCGGCATCCGCACGCGCATGAGCGATGACCGCCTGTGGCTGGTCTGGGCGGCCCTGCACTACGTGGCCGTGACCGGCGAGCGGGCCGTTCTCGACGAGGAGGTGGCGTTTTTGGAAGGCCCGGCCCTGGAGGAGGGCCAGCTGGACGCCTTCTTCGCCCCCAAGGTGTCCACGCAATCCGGCAGCGTCTATGAGCACTGCGCACGCGCGGTCGATGCCAGCCTGGGCCTCGGTCCGCATGACCTGCCGCTGATCGGCACGGGCGACTGGAACGATGGCATGAACCGGGTGGGCGTGGATGGCCGCGGCGAGAGTGTGTGGCTGGCCTGGTTCCTGCTCGCCAACATCGATGGCCTATCGCAGTGGGCGCAGCAGCGCGGGGATACCGACCGATTGGCGCGCTGGCGTGCCTGCCGTGAACGGGTCGTGGCGGCGCTGGGCGCGTCGGCCTGGGATGGCAGCTGGTTCCGCCGCGGCTACTACGATGACGGCACGCCGCTGGGGTCGGCGGCGAGCGAGGAATGCCGGATCGACCAGATCGCCCAGTCCTGGAGCGTGCTCAGTGGGGTTGCCGATCCAGTCCGCGCGCGCCAGGCCATGCGTGCGGTCAGTGACCTGCTGGTGTGGCGCGATGCGCGCATCTCGCCCCTGCTCACACCGCCGTTCGATTTTACCGGCCACAATCCCGGCTACATCAAGGGCTATCCGCCGGGCTTGCGCGAAAATGGCGGCCAGTACACCCACGGCGCGACCTGGTCGATCTTCGCCTACGCCGCACTGGGCGAGGGCGGGCGCGCGGCCGAGCTTTTTTCCTTCCTCAACCCCGTCACGCATGCCGACAGCGAGGCCGCGCTCGCGCGTTACCAGGCCGAGCCCTACGCCGCCTGCGGGGACGTGTACTCGGTCGCGCCACACATCGGTCGCGCGGGCTGGAGCTGGTACACCGGCTCGGCCGGCTGGCTGTATCGCGCAGGGGTCGAGGCGATCCTGGGCTTTCGCGTACAGGGCGACGAACTGGAAATCGATCCGGCCATGCCGGCCGGCTGGCCCGGCTTCGAGATCGCCTGGCAGCGCCGCGATGGGACGGGGCGCGTGACGCCCTACACGATCGTGGTCGAGAACCCGGCCCACGTGAGCTGTGGCGTGGCCCGGGCCATGCTCGATGGCAAGTCGATCGATCCGCGGCCGCAGGCCAGGCGCGGCGTTCGCGTGCCGCTGCAGCACGATGGGCAGCCGCACCAAGTCCGCGTGGAGCTGGGCTAGGCGCGGCGGCGTTGCCGCGACGCCTTCGCGTCGGCAACCGCGAGCGGATCGTTTCCTGCCGGCCGATTTCGGCCGCCGCGCCGGGGCCGGCCAGCCGGCGATGACGCCGCTCGGCCAGCCGTACCTGATCGTGGCCAGGACCATCAAGGCCGGCGACAAGCCCACCGCCATCATCACCGAGTCGGGCAATGCGATGGGCGAGAAGCTGCCGCCGCTGGGCATGGAGAACCAGGACGCGCCGATCTATGGGCTGAAAGAGGAAATTGCCCAGCGCGTGAGCCAGGATTACCAGGTCATCGCCGGCACCATCGTCACCGGCCAGCGCACCGCCCAGGGTGTGGCCAGGGCCTTCACCAAGGATCTGTCAGCCTACCTGGCCGCCAACGTGCCGCAGTCGGTGGCGGTCGCCTTCGTGAACTTTCCCGACCTCGATCCGGCGGGGAGCGTGCCACCCGAAGACCCGCAGAACGTGATGCGGCGGAAGGTGTATACCGGGTGCGACTACCGGACATGGGCGTGCGCAAGCCCGGGTGGGAGTTGCCAAAACCCCGACAATTGGTACTGCCGCGACTGGACATCTAAGCCTGTCAATTCCTCCGGTATTCACAAGGAGAAATCAGACATCGCGCGCGCGTGCGCCAACCCTGCGCAGATCGTCACGCTCGGCTTTGGTGGTTCGCTGACCACGGGGCGGGATGATATTTCGATGAAGTACACAGGGATCGACTGCCCGCCCCTCCCTGGCGGGGCGCCTCCAGAGTGGTGCTTTGGCAACAAGATCACAGGCAAGATCGCCATGAACTCGGTTCAGATCGAGTCGGCAACTTGCGGCGGCAAATTCTATTCCGGTGGTATGGAGGTTTCGTACCCACAAAGCGATGTCGCAATGCAGGTGTGCTGTGACTGGCAGTGGGAGCCGGACTATCCGCCTGAATCACCCTGACAGTTGGTTGGTGCGCCCGATCGGGGACGCACCAACCGCATCAGCGTTCAGTTCCACGGATTGCAAGTCGGGTCAGGCGATCCGCTCGGACCGCAAGCTGGGTTGCGGAAACTTCCGTCCAGCGTCTGTGGCGCGATGCGCTGCAGACTGAACTCAGTAAGGCCGTATTGAGAGAAGGCTTCAAGCGGGCTCAAGTCTTCCCGCCCAATGATGCTCTGCGCAGTCGCATAGACGCGCGGGTGCTCGAAGCCATTGTTCGTGACGGTGCGCTGGCCGTTCAACAAATCAACAGCTAACAAGCGCCCGCTGCCGCCCGCATTGAGCCAGAACGTATACTCGCGCGTGGCTCCAACGGGGGGGTAATAGGCAGCCGTCAAGAATACGAATGGGCAACTGCGTTCCAAGCAGACGGCATCGTAAAGTTGCGCGTCGGACGTTGGCAGCAGATCAAACGGCCAAGGCTCATAGTCTGGCCACGGATCGTTTACCAATCTGTAGCTACGCGGCGCGGCTTTCTGGAGCACCACCCGATATACGCCTTCACTGTGAGCATACCCGCCTGTAAAGATCCCATCCTGTCGCGCGGTCATCAACCACTCCCCCGACAGATCCACCGGCGCCACCAGCGGTGGCCCGGAGAAGGCATGCACCATCTTCTGCGTCACGCCGTTGAGGGTGAGGGTGCCGGCACGCGGGCCGGTCCATTCCCAGGTGATGTTCTCGTTGGTCGGCGTAGCCGTGGCATTGCCGGGCGGGCAGGTGCGGCAGGGGCCATTGCCGAGGTCGTAGGACGTCAGCGGACCACGCGCAATGATGCCGTCCGCGAGCAAGGTACGATCGCTCCTGCGGGTGAGCGTGCCATTGATGCCCTGCACGATCATCTTGCCGTCCGCGCCGTTGTGGTAGAGCGGGCCACCGAGCGTATTGCGCGAATCGGGCGTAACCCCGATGGCGAGCGCGCCCAGGTTCACCGAATCCCCGCCCGGCACGGCGATGTACTCGCCGAACTCCAGGGGAATGTCCCACGAATACTTCTGCCACTCCGGCATCGGATCGGCCGCCACGGCCGCCAGCGGCACGCCGAGCGCCAGGCCCGCAGCGACACTCAGGGAAAATACGCGCACATTCATCGGGGAAAGTCTCCTTGTTGTGGATAGGGGGTGCGTGTGGCTTGCACCACGAGCCTTCATTGGCTCGCAACCAGCATGCCACGCGCTTGGGGGAGCGCAAATTAGCCAAACTCCGCGATGCACCGCAAACCCCGCTGCAAACGGCGCCTTTGCGTGACAGAACCGGGGATTCTGGCAGGTATCGTGCAGGGAGTATGCCAGCCAAGCGAGAGGTTCAGCCATGAAGGCCATCACGCGCCAGTGTGCGGCGCTCATCGTCGGAATCAGCCTGTGGACGTCAGCTTCCGCCGCGCCCGCCAGCGTGGACGAGGAGGCGCGCATCCAGGCATGCCTGGTACAAGCCGCCGCGGCCTTCCAGGTGGAAGTGCTGCCCCTGAAACTTCTGCGCCAGGTCGAGGCGGGAACGCTCGGGCGGGTATCGGGGAATACCAACGGGAGTTATGACATCGGGCCCATGCAGATCAACAGCACCTGGCTGCCGCGCCTGGCGCGCGTGGGCATCACCGAGGAGATGGTGCGCGACGATTGCCCGTCGCATGGTCCGGGTTAGAATTGCGTGTTTCCCGTGCCGGCCCTGGTCCCATGGTTTCGCCACCTGCTGCCGCGTATGACTCGGTGCGTGCCGTCGATTGGCGCGGCGATCATCTGTGCCTGCTCGATCAGCGCCGCCTGCCCCTGGAAGAGACCTACATCGACTGTCGCAGTGCCGCCGATGTGGGCCGTGCGATTGGCGAGCTTGCCGTGCGCGGCGCGCCGGCCATCGGCATCGCGGCCGCTTGGGGCGTGGTGCTGGCCGCGCAGGCGGGCGCGGAGGTCGAGCGCGCGATCGCGGCATTGCGCGCCACGCGGCCGACCGCGGTGAACCTCATGTGGGCGCTCGATCGCATGCGCCGTGCCCTGGCGGGCGGTGCCGACGCGGCAGCGTTGGCGCACGAAGCGCGCGCGATCCAGGACGAGGACCTGGCGGCCAATCGACGCATGGGCGCGCTCGGTGCGGACCTGATCGCGCCTGGTAGCGGGGTGCTCACGCATTGCAACACCGGATCGCTGGCCACGGCCGGCTTCGGCACGGCGCTGGGCGTGATCCGCGCGGGCTTTGCAGCGGGCCGCATCGACCGGGTCTTCGCCGGGGAGACGCGTCCCTGGCTGCAGGGTGCCCGCCTGACCATGTGGGAACTGCAGCGCGATGGCATCCCGGCCACCCTGGTCGCCGACTCGGCGGCGGCGCATCTGATGCAGTCGGGGGCCGTGCAATGGGTCATTGTCGGCGCTGATCGCATCGTCGCCAATGGCGACACGGCCAACAAGGTCGGTACCCACCAACTGGCCATCGTGGCCCGTCATTTCGGCGTGCGCTTCATGGTGGTGGCGCCCGCCTCGACGGTGGACATGGCCACGCCCGAAGGCAGCGACATCGACATCGAACTGCGCGCGCCGGACGAACTGCTCGGTTACGCCGGGCAGCGCACCGTGGTGGCGGGCGCGGCGGCCTGGAATCCGGTCTTCGACGTGACGCCCGGGTCGCTGATCGATGCGCTGGTCACCGAGCGGGGCGTGATCGAGCATCCTGACGCCAGGCACATGGCGGCGCTGTTCGGCACTGCGGCTTGAGCGGCCCGCCGCCGCTGCTGCGTCGGCAGATCGCCCTGTTCGCGCTGATCGGCGTGCTCGGCTTCGTGGTTGACGCGGGGATCGTGCAGATGCTGGTGCGCGAGTTCGACGCCAATCCCTATGCGGCGCGCCTGGTTTCCTTCCTGGCCGCCGCGACCACCACCTGGGGCTTCAATCGGCGCTATACCTTTGCCGGCCACGCCGGCGGCAGCCGGCGTCGCGAGTGGCTGCGCTACCTCGTCGCCATGGCCGGCGGCTTCGTGCTCAATTACGGCGCCTACGCCGCCCTGGTGGCCTCCTGGCCACTGGTGCGCGAATGGCCCGCCATCGGCGTGGTGGCCGGTTCCCTGGCCGGTGCCGCGGTCAACTTCATCAGTTCCAAATACTGGATCTTTCGCAACGGAAACTGAGCCGCGACGCGGATCACGTGGGTTCGCAACACCGGCTTTGCGGCCCCCCGTGTGGTAAAATCCGTGGTTTCGCCCACGCATCGGAGCGAGGTTCCCGGCGGTCGCCGCGAGCCCCATGCGTGGTGCCCGGTTGTTGCCTTTCGCGAACGTCCCCGACGCGCGCGCCGGCGACGCCGAATCCTGCTTGAGCAGAGGGATCCTGATGGCTGAGATGGCCCGTGAAATCATCCGCATAAGTATCGAGGACGAGGTACGCCGCAGCTACCTCGATTACGCGATGAGCGTGATCATCGGCCGTGCGCTGCCGGACGTTCGCGACGGCCTCAAGCCGGTGCATCGACGCACGCTGTACGCCATGCACGAATCCAACACCGGCTGGAACCGCCCCTACGTCAAGTGCGCGCGCGTGGTCGGCGACGTGATGGGCAAATACCACCCGCATGGCGATGCGTCGATCTACGATGCGCTGGTGCGCATGGCGCAGGATTTTTCCATGCGCTACCCGCTGATCGACGGGCAGGGCAATTTCGGCTCCATCGACGGCGATCCGCCGGCGGCGATGCGCTACACCGAGTGCCGCCTGGATCGCCTGAGCGCGGAACTGCTGGCCGACATCGACAAGGACACGGTCGATTTCCACCCCAACTACGATGAAAAGGAGCAGGAACCGAACGTCCTGCCCACGCGCATCCCCAACCTGTTGGTCAACGGCTCCTCGGGCATCGCCGTCGGCATGGCGACCAACGTCCCGCCGCACAACCTCACCGAAGTACTCTCGGCCTGCATCGCGCTGATCGACAATCCGCAGCTCGACTTCCACGAGCTGATGGAACTGGTGCCGGGCCCGGATTTCCCCACCGCGGGCATCATCAATGGCGCGGCCGGCATCGTCGAGGCATACAAGACGGGCCGCGGACGCATCCTGATCCGCGCCCGGGCCGAGATCGAGACCGAGGACAATGGCCGCGAGGCGATCATCGTCACCGAGCTGCCGTTCCAGGTGAACAAGGCGCGGCTGATCGAGAAGATCGCCGATCTGGTCAAGGAAAAGCGCATCGAGGGCATTTCCGAACTGCGCGACGAATCCGACAAGGACGGCATGCGCGTGGTCATCGAGGTGCGCCGCGACACCTCGGCCGATGTGCTGCTGAACAACCTGTTCCAGCAGACCCAGATGCAGGTCACCTTCGGCATCAACATGGTGGCGCTGCTCGACGGCCAGCCGCGTACGCTCGGCCTGCGCGAGATCCTCGATGCCTTCATCCGCCACCGGCGCGAAGTGGTCACCCGGCGCACCATCTTCGACCTGCGCAAGGCACGCGCCCGCGCGCACATCGTCGAGGGCCTGACCGTCGCGCTGGCCAACATCGACGAGATGATCGCGCTGATCAAGGCCTCGCCCTCGCCGGACGTGGCACGCGAGCGCATGCTGGCGCGCCGCTGGGAGCCCGGCATGGTGGGCACGCTGCTGACCGCGGCCGGTGCGCAAGCCTCGCGACCGGAGGACATGGCCGCCGAGGATGGCCTGCAGGACGACGGCTACCAGCTGTCCGCGGTACAGGCGGCCCAGATCCTCGAGATGCGCCTGCACCGCCTGACCGGCCTGGAGCAGGAAAAGCTGAGCGACGAGTATCGCCAGTTGCTCGATGCCATCGCCGCGCTGATCGAGATCCTGGAGGATCCGGACCGCTTGCTGGCGGTCATCCGCGACGAGCTCGTCGCGCTGAAGGATCAGTACGGCGATGCCCGCCGCACGACCATCCAGGCCAGCCAGGAAGATCTGGACATCCTCGACCTGATCGAGCCGGAAGACGTGGTCGTCACGCTTTCGCACACCGGCTATGCCAAGCGCCAGCCGGTCAGCCTCTATCGCGCGCAGCGCCGCGGCGGACGCGGGCGCTCGGCGACCAACATGAAGGAAGAGGATTTCGTCGAGCGGCTGTGGATCGCCAACACGCACGACACCCTGCTCACCTTCACCAGCACCGGGCGCGTCTTCTGGGTGAAGGTGTATCGCCTGCCGGACGCCGGCCCGAATGCGCGCGGACGGCCGATCGTCAACCTGCTGCCGCTGGAGGAGAACGAGCGCATCCAGGCAGTGCAACCGGTGCGCGAGTTCGACGAGGGCCGCTACGTGTTCTTCGCCACGCGCAACGGCACGGTCAAGAAGACCCCGTTGACCGAGTTCGCCTTCCAGCTCCAGCGCGGCAAGATCGCCATCAACCTCGACGAGGGCGATGCCCTGGTCGATGTGCAGCTCACCGACGGCGAGCGCGACATCCTGCTGTTCGCCTCCAATGGCAAGGCGGCGCGTTTCGACGAGGCCACGGTGCGCTCGATGGGCCGCGCGGCGACCGGCGTGCGCGGCATGCGTCTGGCCAAGGGCGAACATGTGGTCAGCCTGATCGTGGCGGAAGGCGAGGACGACATCCTCACCGCCACCGCGCGGGGCTACGGCAAGCGCACGCCGTTGGCCGAGCACCCGCGCAAGGGCCGCGGCACCCAGGGCGTCATCGCCATCCAGTGCTCCGAGCGCAATGGCGCGCTGGTCGGCGCGGTGCAACTGGGCGAGGAACACGAGCTGATGCTCATTTCCGATCAGGGCACCCTGGTGCGCACGCGCGCAGCCGAGGTTGCGCGGGTCGGACGCAATACGCAAGGCGTCACCCTGATCCGCCTGCCCGAAGCCGAAAGCCTGGTCGGCGTGGTCAAGGTGGATGCCCTCAACGGTGACGAGGAAGGCGAAGAGGAAGGCGAGCCGACCAACCAGCCGGACTGAAGCGCCGGCTGCGGCAGGGCCGTCCGGCTGTGCAGCGGCCGGACGCCCGCGGAATCAGGCCTGCGCCAGCGCCTGGTCGAGATCGGCGATCAGGTCGTCGACGTGCTCGATGCCGATCGACAGGCGGATCATCTCCTCGCGCACACCGGCCCGGGCCAGTTCAGCGGGCGAGAGCTGGCGGTGCGTGGTCGAGGCGGGATGCGTGGCAAGCGACTTCGTGTCGCCGATGTTCACCAGCCGCGTGAACAGCTGCAAGGCATCCTGGAAGCGCGCGCCCGCGTCGCGACCGCCGCTGAGGCCGAAGGTGAACAGGCCCGGCGCGCGGCCACCGAGGTATTTCAGCGCCAGTGCGTGCTGCGGGTGATCGGGCAGGCCTGCATATTCGACCCAGGCCACCTTTGGATGCCCCTCGAGATGGCGTGCGATGGCCAGCGCGTTGGCGGTGATGCGCTCGATGCGCAGGCCCAGGGTCTCGATGCCCTGCAGGATCAGGAAGGCGTTGAAGGGCGAGAGCGCCGCGCCGGTATTGCGCAGTGGCACCACGCGCGCACGCCCGATGTACGCGGCCGGGCCGAACGCTTCGGTATAGATCACGCCGTGATAGCTGGGATCGGGCGTGCTGAGGCGCGCGAAGCGCTGCTTGTGCGCGGCCCAGGGGAAGCGGCCCGAATCGACGATGGCGCCGCCAAGGCTGTTGCCGTGGCCACCGAGGTACTTGGTCAGCGAGTGCACGACGATGTCCGCGCCGTGCTCGAAGGGACGCAGCAGATGCGGGCTCGCCACGGTATTGTCCACGATCAGCGGTACCCCGTGGCGGTGGGCGACCTGCGCCACGGCGGCGATGTCGGCGATGTTGCCGAGCGGATTGCCGACCGACTCGATGAACACCGCGCGTGTGCGTGCATCGATCAGCGGCTCGATCGATGCGGGTACGCGCACATCGGCAAACCGGGTTTCGATGCCGTACTGCGGCAGGGTGTGCGCGAACAGGTTGTAGGTGCCGCCGTAAAGCTGACTGGCGGACACGATGTTGTCGCCCGCCGCAGTGATGGTCTGCACCGCATAGGTCACGGCGGCCTGGCCCGAGGCCAGCGCCAGCGCGCCGACGCCGCCCTCGAGCGCGGCGACGCGCTGCTCCAGCACGTCGGTGGTCGGGTTCATGATGCGCGTGTAGATGTTCCCGGCGACCTTGAGGTCGAAGAGATCCGCACCGTGCTGGGTGTCGTCGAAGGCGAAGGCGACGGTCTGGTAGATCGGCACGGCGACCGCGCGCGTGGTCGGATCGGGGCGATAGCCGCCGTGCACGGCAATCGTTTCGGGCTTCCACTTTGGGGCAGGCTGGGGCATGGTCAGGCTCGTGGAGGATTGCCCCGATTCTAGGCCCACGTCGCCGCGCCCCATGTGCATTTCCGGCATATGCACATGCCGGCGTGGATCAAGCGATGAGCGCGAGCATGGCCTCGGCACTGGAAACGCGGAACTCGCCCGGTGCTTCCACGGCCAGCTGCCTGACCACGCCGTCGTCCGCGTAGAGCGCAAAGCGCTTGCCGCGCAGGCCCATGCCGAAGCGCGTGGCATCCATTTCCAGGCCCAGCGCGCGGATGAAATCCCCGTTGCCGTCGGCCAGCATGAGCATGCCCTCCGGCACCCCCTGGGCACTGGCCCAGGCATGCATGACGAAGGCGTCGTTGACGGCCACGCAGGCGACCGTGATGCCGCGCTCGCGAAACGTTCCAAACGCCTCCACGTAGCCTGGCAGGTGGCGCGCCGAACAGGTGGGCGTGAAGGCGCCCGGGACGCAGAACAGCACCACCTTGCGGCCGTCGAAGACCTCCCGGGTGGTCATCGGCTGCACCCCGTCGGCGAGGATCGACAGCGTGGCGTCGGGGATGCGGTCACCGATCTGGATGGTCATGGGGCGGCCTGCCGCGGCAAAGGGACGCCCATGATACGACGTCGACGCAGGCGGCAGAAATGCCCTTGAAAGGCAAGCGCCAAGACCTATGTTGCGATCAACGCGGCACTTGACGCCGCACCACGACAGGAGCTAGATCATGGCCATAACCCGCTACAACCCCTGGGCTTCGCAGCGGCACCTGCAGGACGAACTGCAGGGCGTGTTCGACCGTTTCTTCGACGTTGGTGATTCCGACCAGTCGAACGTGGTCACCAGCCAGTGGGCGCCGCGCGTGGACATCAAGGAAGAGGACAAGCGCTTCGTCATTCTGGCCGACATTCCCGGCGTCGATCCCAAGGACATCGAGGTGCACATGGACAAGGGCATCCTTTCGCTGAAGGGGGAGCGCCAGTCCGAGGCCAAGGAAGAAACCGGCCAGTTCACGCGCGTGGAGCGCGTGCACGGCACCTTCTATCGCCGCTTCGCGCTGCCCGACAGCGCCGATCCCGACGGCATCACCGCCAGCGGCCGCAATGGCGTGCTGGAGATCTCCATCCCGAAGCGGCCCGAGACGACGCCGCGGCGTATCGAGATCAAGGCCTGACACCTGCGGCCGGCGCTGCGCTGCCGGCCCGGGCTTTGCTAACCTGTCGGCTGCACCTCGCGCAGCCGGCAACGGCCCGCGGTTGACAGCCGCGGGCCGTTGCATTTTCGGGAGAGTCGATGGAATTCAAGGATTACTACGAGACGCTCGGCGTGAAGCCCGACGCGACCGATGCCGAGATCAAGTCGGCCTATCGGCGGCTGGCGCGCAAGTACCATCCCGACGTCAGCAAGGAAACGGGCGCCGAGGACAAGTTCAAGGGCGTCAATGAGGCCTATGAGGCGCTCAAGGAGCCCGAGCGGCGCAAGGCCTACGACCAGTTGCGCGCCGGCGGCTACCGCAGCGGCGATGAGTTCCGTGGCCCGCCGCCGAACTGGCAGCGCCAGGCGTATTCGGGCGACCAGGGCTTCGAGCAGGAGGACTTCTCGGACTTCTTCGAATCGCTGTTCGGCGACCGCGGGCGCGCGCGTCCGCGTGGCCCACGACGCGGGCGCGATCTGCACGCGCAGCTTGCCGTGAGCATCGAGTCGGCCTATCACGGCGGCCGCGAGCGCTTCAGCCTGCGCGACGCGAGTGGTGAACGTACCCTGGAAGTGAAGATTCCCGCGGGCATCATGCCCGGCCAGCAGATCCGTCTCGCCGGCCAGGGCCATCCGGGCATGTCCGGCGGCCCGGCCGGCGACCTGATCCTGGAAGTGGGCATCCGCGAGGGCGGGCGCTTCCGGCTCGATGGCCGCACCATCCATACCACCCTGGCGGTCGCCCCCTGGGAGGCGGCGCTCGGGGCGAACGTTCCGGTGCCGACGCTCGGCGGCGAAGTGCAGTTGCGCATTCCGGCCGGCTCCGACAGCGGCCGCAGAATGCGCCTGCGTGGCCGCGGCTGGCCCGGCACGCCGGCCGGCGATCAGATCGTCACGCTGGAAGTGCGGGTACCCAGGGCCGAGACGCCGGAGCAGCGTGCGCTGTACGAGCAGATGGCCAAGGCTTTCGATTTCGACCCGCGCGCCTGACGCCGCGCCGGCCGCCTGGTCGCGTGCGGCAGCAATCCGGCCGCGCATGCGGCCGCGGGCGGCAGTTCGGCGCGGCCCATGCGCGCGCAGCCCCGGCCGTGTCGGTCGCGCGCCCATTCCTGCGCCGGCCCGTCGTTGGCGGTGTCGCGTGCCGCCGTGGCCCTGCGCGAACCCAGGCGCAGCGGCGCGCCCGGGCCGGACTTCGGGCCTGGGTTCGCGCCGTGCGCTGCGTGCGTGTGCGAGCCCGCCCTCAGGCGGGCAGGTATTCGTTGACGACGCGGGTCAATTCGGCATCGTCGATCGGCTTGGTGACATACGCCTTGGCCCCCTGGCGCATGCCCCAGACACGGTCGGTTTCCTGATCCTTGGTGGTCACCAGCACGATCGGAATGTGGTTGGTCTTGGGATCCTTGGCGATGGTGCGCGTGGCCTGGAACCCGTTCAGGTTCGGCATCACCACGTCCATCAGGATGAGATCCGGCAGCTCGCGCTTGGCAGCCTCCACCCCGGCAGCACCATCCTCTGCGGTGATGACCTGATGGCCGAGTTTCTCGAGCGTCTGTTTCATGGCCATCAGCTGCGATGGCGAATCGTCCACGATCAATACCTTGGGCATGGGTACTCTTCCCCCTGGCGAAGCCAGTATTCTAGTCTCGGCAGGCCCGCGGGCCAAGCCGTCTAAGCGATGCGCACGATGGTGCGCCCATGTGATCTACCAGCCAGCATCGTATCGAAAACCTGCGGCAGGGTGGCCATGTCCACTTCACGGTTGGCGATGGTGGCAAGCTGGGCGGGCTTCCAGTCGTCGGCGAGGTGACGCCAGATCTCCTCGCGAATGGCCCGCGCGGTGCCTGCCGAGGCGACGCCAAGCAGGCTCAGACCGCGCAGGATGAAGGGCATGACCGTGGTGGCCAGCTCGATGCTGGCGGCGTTGCCGCAGATGGCGATGTTGCCGTAGGGCCGGATGACCCGGGTCAGGCCGGCCAGCATGTCGCCGCCGACGTTGTCGATGGCGCCCGCCCAGTGCGCGCTTTCCAGCGGTCGCTGGCCCCAGTAGAGGCCCTCGCGTGCAATGCACTGCTTCGCGCCCAGGCCGATCAGGTAATCGAACTGCTCGACCTTGCCGGTGATCGCATGCGCCTCGAAGCCGGCCTGGGTGAGGATGTCGATGGCCAGCGAGCCCACGCCGCCGGTCGCGCCGGTGACCACGATCGGCCCCATGTCGGCGGTCTGGCCGTTGCGCACCATCTGCCACAGCGCGAGTGCCGCGGTGAAGCCGGCGGTGCCGAGCGCCATGGATTCGCGCAGGGTGAGCCCCGCCGGCAGCGGGATGGTCCATTTCGATTCCAGCCGCGCGTAGCCGGCGTAACCGCCGTCGCGCGTTTCTGAAAGGCCGCAACCGGTGCAGAGCACCTCGTCGCCTTCCTTGAACGCCGGATCGGTGGTGGCGGCCACGTGGCCGGCGAGGTCGATGCCGCCATTGAGCGGAAACCGGCGCAGGATCTTGCCCTTGCCGGTGCCGGCCAGCGCATCCTTGTAGTTGACCGACGAGTAGGCCACCTTGACCAGCACCTCGCCGGCCGACAGGTCATCGGTGGTCATGTCCTCGATACCGGCGCGATACCCGGCGTCGTCGTTGTGGATGCGGAAGGCTTGGAAGGTGGTCATGTCACTGCGCTCTGGATTTCCCGATCCAACGGATATGGCCGGCTTCAATGGCCCAAGCCCCCGCGGTCGTGGCGATGTAGTGCGGCCGCTGGTAACTGAGGCTCGTGAAGACATCGAATTCCGTAGGGGTTTCGGAATTGATGAGGGACATCATGAAGATTGCGCCGGCCGGAGAGGTGTCATCGAGACAGCTCCGCGTTTGGGCGAAATGCTCGACGCCAGCCTCATCAGCCAACGGAACCCGAAAACGATGAAAGCCACCCATTGGACGTACGTTGGCATTCACGGAGGCGGGCAACATCCGTATTACAACGTATTCTTTGCCTTCATCGATGAATAGCTGGGCCGATGTGTTGTAGCTGGCCGAGCATCGCAGCCAATCCTTGTCGCGAAACCCATCGCGCCCGACAGCCAGTACTTCTTCGATTGGGGACAAATCCCGTTCCGGGATGTTTTCCCTGGTCGATGCGGCGGGATTTTCCGCGCGAAAATCTATCGTCACGTCTGCGTAGGCGAAATTGCGTCCTTCAGCAGACCCCGTAAACGCCACATTCCACTCGTTTCCGGCAGGATCCAGTTGCGTTGCGAGCCAACCCGAGGCGCGGCTGAGATTACGCTCCACAATGCCGCGGGCAACAACAGCATCCGTTGCAATCCATGCCGCACGATCTTCGCGGAACAAGGCCGCACCTTCGATCTGAGCGCGTTCGATGGCTCTGCGAAACTCGCTGGGAATCGATGGATCGATTTCTGTCGTAAGTGAAATCGTCGGATCGTCGCCATGCCGCAGGCTGGACGGAGATTTTGCGTCGGCTGCGCGGTCGCCACCTTGAGGATGTGGCGCCGTTGCGCATGCCGCAAGAGCGAGCGAGGCGCATACGGCCAGGCAGCGAGCGGTTCCCATTGCCTCAATTCGCCTTGTGGATGGCCCGCTTGTCCACCGCCAGGGCCGCCTCGTGGATGGCTTCGGACAGGGTCGGGTGGGCGTGCACGATGCGTGCGAGGTCCTCTGCGCTGCCCTTGAACTCCATCGCCACCACGCACTCGGCCACCAGTTCGGAGACGTTTGCACCGACCAGGTGCACGCCGAGGATGCGGTCGGTTTCGGCGTGGGCGATCATCTTCACGAAACCGGCCGGTTCGTTCATGGCCACGGCGCGGCCGATCGCGGCAAACGGGAACGCGCCGGTCTTGTATGGAATGTCCGCTTCCTTGCACTGCGCCTCGGTCTTGCCGACCCAGGCAATCTCGGGCTCGGTGTAGATCACCCAGGGGATGGTGTCCAGATTGACGTGGCCGGCCTTGCCGGCAATCAGTTCGGCGACCATCACGCCTTCTTCGGAACCCTTGTGCGCCAGCATCGGGCCGCGCACGCAGTCACCGACCGCCCATACGCCCTCGACGCCGGTCCAGCAGTGCTCGTCCACCTCCACGCGCCCGCGCTCGTCGGTCTTGACATCGGTCCCTTCGGCGAAGAGGCCCTCGGTGTAGGCGCGGCGACCGACCGCCACCAGCAGCTTGTCGACCACGAGCTGCTTGTCGCCGTCCTTGCCGGCGTAGGTGAGGTGCACTTCGTTGCCCTTCACTTCAGCCTTCGAAAGCTTGGCGCCGAGCTCGATCTTGAGTCCCTGCTTGGTGAATTCGCGCAGCGCCGCCTTGGCCACGTCGGCATCGGCGGCGGCAAGGAAGTCGGGCAGTGCTTCGATGATGGTGACTTCGCTGCCCAGGCGGCTCCACACGCTGCCGAGTTCGAGGCCGATGACGCCGGCGCCGATCACGCCCAGGCGCTTCGGGGTCGCGGTGAAATCCAGTGCGCCGGCATTGTCGACGATGTGCTTGCCATCGAACTTCGCGAACGGCAGTTCGATCGGGGCGGAACCGGTAGCGATGATGACGTTGGTCGCGGCCAGCGTCTGCTTGCCCCCGTCGGCGGCCGTCACCTCGACCTTGCGGCCGGCCAGCAGGCGTCCCTTGCCGAAGAACGGCGTCACCTTGTTCTGCTTGAACAGCATGGCGATGCCGCCGGTGAACTGCTTGACGATCTTGTCCTTGCGACCAACCATGGTGCCGACGTCGATGGCGGCATCCTTGGCACTGATGCCGTGCACGGCGAACGCATGCGTCAGGTTGTGGAACTGGCGCGAGGAATCGAGCAGGGCCTTGGACGGGATGCACCCCACGTTCAGGCAGGCGCCACCCAGTGCCGCCTTGCCGTCCTTGCCGGCGAACATGTCCACGCAGGCGGTCTTGAGGCCGAGTTGCGCCGCGCGGATCGCGGCCACATAGCCGGCGGGGCCGGCACCGATGACGACGACGTCGTAGGTTTGTTCGCTCATTTCATTCGCTCGCTACGGGATTGGGGAATCGGGAATGGAAAGGGCAAACGCGCCGCGCTGACCCCTGCAGGAACGGGAACGGACCGCCAGAAGCCTGTGGGTGCCCCTGACGTCTGCCGATTCCCGAATCCGGCCATGCTTGCGGGCCTCAGAGGCCCAGCAGCATCCGCTGTGGATTCTCGAGCTGGTTCTTGATGTCGACCAGGAACAGCACCGCGTCCTTGCCGTCGATGATGCGGTGGTCGTAGCTGATCGCCACATACATCATGGGCGCCACGACCATCTGGCCGTTCTCGACGATGGGGCGCTCCTTGATCGTGTGCATGCCCAGGATCGCGCTCTGCGGCGGGTTGACGATCGGGGTGGAGAACAGCGACCCGAAGACGCCGCCGTTGGTGATGGTGAAGGTGCCGCCGGTGAGGTCATCGAGTGTCAGGCCACCATCGCGCGCCTTCTTCGCGTACTCGCCGATGGCCTTTTCGATATCGGCGAAGCTCATGTCCTGCGCATCGCGCAGCACTGGCGTCACCAGGCCCCGCTCGGTGGACACCGCGATCGAGATGTCCTGGTAGCCGTGATAGATGATCTCGTTGCCATCCACCGAGGCGTTGACGACCGGGTAGCGCTTGAGCGCTTCGCAGGCGGCCTTGACGAAGAAGCTCATGTAGCCGAGCTTGACGTCGTTGGCCTTCTGGAACTCCTCACCCAGCTGCTTGCGCAGGGCGCCGACCTTGGCGAGGTTGATCTCGTTGAACGAGGTCAGCATCGCGATCGATTCCTTGGAGTGCATCAGGCGCTCGGCGATGCGTGCGCGCATGCGCGTCATCGGCACGCGCTCTTCGGGGCGGGCGCCGGCATCGCGCGCCGGACTGGGCGCCGGCGGCTGCGCGCTGGCCGGCTTGGCCGCGGGCGCACCCTGCTGCCCACCGCGCATGAAGTTGACCAGGTCTTCCTTGGTCACGCGGCCGTCGCGGCCGGTGCCGCTGACCTGCGCGGGATCGATCCGGTTTTCCGTCGCCACGCGCTGCGCGGCAGGGGAGAGGTCGCCAGCCTTGGCCGCGGGCGCCGCGGGCGGCGGGCTGGCGGGGGCTTTTGCGGGCTCGGCCTTGGCCGGCTCGGCAGCGGATTCGGGCTTGGCCGCCGGCGCGGCGCCTTCCTCGAGAATTGCCAGCACCTGCTGGCTGGTCACCGTGGCGCCGGTTTCGAACTTGATTTCCTTCAACACGCCATCGGCCGGAGCGGGGACTTCGAGCACGACCTTGTCGGTCTCGAGATCGACGAGGTTCTCGTCGCGCTTGACTGCATCGCCCGCCTGCTTGTGCCAGCTGGCGATGGTCGCGTCGGAAACCGATTCGGGCAGAACGGGAACTTTGACTTCGATCGACATGGTATTTCCCTGGGCAGGCGCCCGGCCGGGGCGCGTGGTTCAATTGGAATGAAAGCAGTCTACTCCGCCACGTTTTCCGAGCCGATCGGCAACACCAGAGCCTGCTCGACCAGCGCAGCCTGTTCGACCAGATGGGTGCTCAGGTGGCCTGCCGCCGGTGCCGGCGAACGTGCACGGCCGGCATAGGCGAGCTGCTGGCCATCGGCCAGGATCGCCTGCAGATGATGGCGGATCTGGTACCAGGCACCCTGATTCATGGGCTCTTCCTGGCACCAGATGACTTCCGTGGCGTCCTGGTAGCGGGCGAGTTCCGCCGCCGCCTCGGGGCGCGGGAAGGGATAGAGCTGTTCGACGCGCACGATGGCGACGTCCTCGATGCCGCGCTTGCCCGCTTCCTCGGCCAGGTCGTAATAGACCTTGCCGGCGCACAGCACGACGCGGCGCACCTTGGCGCCCTTCCTGGCGCTGAGGTCGGGAATGACCAGGTGGAAGCGGCCATCGGCGAGGTCGTCCAGCGAGGACACCGCATGCTTGTGGCGCAGCAGCGATTTGGGCGTCATCACCACCAGCGGGATGCGCGCATCGCGCAGCATCTGCCTGCGCAACAGGTGGAACATCTGGCCCGGCGTGGTCGGCACGCAGACCTGCATGTTCTCCAGTGCGCACAGCTGCAGGAAGCGCTCCAGGCGCGCGGAAGAATGCTCCGGGCCCTGGCCTTCGTAGCCGTGCGGCAGGAGCAGCACCAGGCCCGAAAGCCGGTTCCACTTCGCCTCGCCGGAGGAGATGAACTGGTCGATGACGACCTGCGCGCCGTTGGCGAAATCGCCGAACTGCGCTTCCCACAGCGTCAGGGTGCCGGGCTCCGCGGTGGAATAGCCATACTCGAAGGCCATCACCGCTTCTTCGCTCAGCAGCGAATCGACGATGGTGACGTTGGCATCGGCGCGAATCTGCGCCAGCGGCACGTATTCGCCGCCACTGTTCTGGTCGTGCAGGATCGCGTGGCGATGGAAGAAGGTGCCGCGGCCGGAATCCTGGCCGACCAGGCGCAGGTCGAAGCCGTCGGCGACCAGCGATGCATAGGCCAGGTTCTCGGCAAAGCCCCAGTCCAGCGGCTGCTCGCCGGCGGCCATGTGCCGGCGAGTCTCGTAGATCTTGGCCACGCGCGGATGCAGCTTGATGCCGGCCGGGATATCGAGGATCTTGCGGTCGAGCTCGGCCAGGCGATCCTTCGCCACGCCGGTATTGACGGTCTGGTCGAGCGGCTTGCCGACGTGGCGGCTCCAGTCGATCGAGAAGCTGTCGTGGAAGTCCGTGTCGAGCTCGGCGATCGGCGTGCCCGCTTCGAGCTTTTCCCGGTAGGCCGCGACCAGCCGGTCGCCGTCACCCTCGGCGATCACGCCTTCGCTGACCAGTCGCGCGGCATACAGTTCGCGCGCCGGCGGGCGGGCCTGGATGATCTGGTACATCAGCGGCTGCGTGGCGCTGGGCTCGTCCGCTTCGTTGTGACCGTGGCGGCGGTAGCAGACGATGTCCACGACCACGTCGCGCTTGAACTTCTGGCGGAAATCGAAGGCCAGGCGGGCGACGAACAGCACCGCTTCCGGGTCGTCGCCGTTGACGTGGAACACGGGCGCATTGACCATCTTGGCCACGTCCGTGCAGTACAGCGTCGAGCGCGCATCGTGCGGATTGGAAATGGTGAAGCCGATCTGGTTGTTGACCACCACGTGGATCGCGCCGCCGACGGTGAAGCCGCGCGCCTGCGACATGTTGAGCAGTTCCATGTTGACGCCCTGGCCGGCAAACGCCGCATCCCCATGGATCAGCACCGGGACCACCTGCTCGCGGCGCTCATCGCGGCGGCGCGTCTGTCGCGCGCGCACCGAACCTGCCACCACCGGGTTGACGATTTCCAGGTGCGAGGGGTTGAAGGCCAGCGCCAGGTGCACGGTGCGACCGGGGGTCTTCACGTCGGCGGAAAAGCCCATGTGGTACTTGACGTCGCCCGAGTGCGTCGGATCGTCGGCATGGTCGAACTTGCCGTCGAATTCCTCGAACAGCTTCTGCGGCGACTTGCCGAGCACGTTGACCAGCACGTTGAGGCGCCCGCGATGGGCCATGCCGATCACCATGTCCTTGAGGCCGTCGCTGCCGCCGTGGCGGATCAGGCCATCGAGCAGCGGGATCAGGCTGTCGCCACCTTCCAGTGAAAAGCGCTTCTGGCCGACATACTTGGTGTGCAGGTAGCGTTCCAGGCCGTCCGCCTGGACCAGCTTCTCCAGCACGCGCTGCTTGTCCTCGGTGCTGAGACCGTAATCGCCACCGGCGCGTTCGAGCTGCTCGTGCACCCACTGGCGCTGCTCGACGTCGCTGATGTGCATGAACTCGGCGCCGATGCTGCCGGCATAGGTGGCCTTGAGGCGGTCCACCAGCTCGCGCAACCTGAGCCGCTGTGGCCCACCCAGCGAACCGGTGTTGAAGGTGGCGTCGAGGTCGCCCTGGTCCAGGCCATGGAACAGCGGATCCAGATCCGGTGCGCCCGGGCGCGGCATCAGGCCGAGGGTTTCCAGCTCCGCCTCGGTGAAGGTGTGCGCCATTTCCAGCGGGTCCAGCCTTGCCGCCAGGTGACCGCGCGAGCGGTAGGCGGTGACCAGCTTGAGCACCGCGGCCTGCTTTTGCGAGGGTGCGGCGTCGATCGCGGCGGCGGCGTGGGCGCGCGCGCCGTCGCGCTGCGCGGCCTCGATGCGGGCAATGGCCGCGGCGTGGGACACGTCGCCGGCTTCGCGGCCCTTGAGGGCGGCGAAGATTTCGCCCCATTCGGGTCCGGCCGCCTGTGGATCGGCCAGCCAGCTGTCGTAGAGTTCTTCGATGAAGGCGGCATTGCCGCCGGAGAAGGCCGACGAGACCGCGAACTGCTGGAGGAGGCTGGGCCCCTGGGATTGTGCGCTCACTCTGCCACCCATACAGACAAAAGGACGCGTTGTTGGCGCGCCCTTGGAAGATGCATGCCGCGGCCGCAGTGGATCCGGCCGACCCGGCCCGGGATTATAGCCCGTCGCCCAAAGGTTTTGCTGCGCCTGCACACGCGGATTGGATGCCGCGCCTGCTGCAGGCCGCGCCGCTATCGCCTAGTTATGGGTTGGCGCTCAGAATGCAAGCACGCGCAGCTCATCGGCGGGCAGCGAGCGCTCCCATACGGTCTCGAAATAGTCACTGAGCCGGGTGTGGCGCCCCCGGTCGAAGGTTGCGCCGCTGCCGTCCGCGCGCGTGGCCAGCGGGCGCATGAAACAGCCGCCGCGGTCGTTGAGCACGAAGGCGGAGGGATATTGCTGGTCGCGCTCGTCTTCCGGCACGCGCAGCTCGATGACGCTGGACAGGCGTTGCGCCAGGGCAACCAGGCGGTGGCCGGCGGCCAGCGGCGCGCGGGCATCGTGCAGGAGGATGCGTACCTGTGCGCCACGCCCGGCCATGGCGATGCGCTTGAGTTCGTCCAGTGCCTCGGGCGTGTCATACAGCATGGGATCGAGATCGCGCGTGTAGAGCATGGCCGCGCGGCGCGCCCCGGCCAGCACGGCGAGGGTGGCCGCCAGCGCACTGCCCCAGTCGCTGGCGCGGAGAACCTGTCGTTCCGGGCGCGCTTCCAATGGTGGTGCCTCACGGGGCGGCCGCTCGGCCAGGGTCAGGCGCATGCGCCGGTGGGGGATGCCGCATTCATCGAACTGCGCGCCTTCCGCGACGAAGCCGAAGCGGGTGTAGAAGCCGAGCGCGTGGCTCTGCGCATGCAGTTCGACCGTCTCGAGCCCGCGTTCGCGGGCCAGCTCCAGCAGGCTGCGCAGCAGTGCGCTGCCCACGCCGCGGCCGCGCCAGGGCGTCAGCACCGCCATGCGGCCGATGTGCCCATCCGGGGTCAGGCGCCCGGTGCCGATCGGGGCCCCGCTGCCATCGCGGGCCAGCATGTGGCGCGAAACCGCATCCAGCGCGTCATGTTCATCTTCGACGGGCACGCCTTGCTCGAGCACGAATACCTGCTCGCGCACGGCCATCAGTTCGGCGGCATCGACCGCCCATGACGCGGGTTCGAGATGGAAGTCGTCGGCAATCATGACGCAGGCGTGGCGCGACGGCTGCGCAGCAGCGCGAAGTGGCCGGCGTCGAGCAACTGGCGCAGCACGGCACGGTCTTCCGCTGCCGGCACCTGCGCAAGTCCGAACCCGGCCGCGCCGGCGACCAGGCGCGCGAAGGCCAGCGAGCAGGGGTGGCCTTCCCCGGCCACGAACAGCCGTGCGCGGCGGCCCTCACGCAGCCAGGCGACCCGCGACCAGGGATTGCGCCGCACCTGGGCATTGCCCGCCAGCGCCCGGGCAAAGGCCGCATCGGTCAGCGCGCGCGGATTGGCGAGGGTGAGCTGGGCGCTGCGGTAGCGCGTGATGAAGCTGCCGAACCAGCGGCGCAGCGTCGCTTCTTCGATGCCGCCCGGGTCGGTCGCATGGCCGTCCGTGCGCACCCAGGGCAGGGCCGCCCTGAGCCGCGCGATGGCCGCCGCGTCGATCTCGCCGGGGGCGCGCGCCGGCGCGAGGTCGGCGTCGGCATAGCGGGCTTCCTCGGGTAGCGAGGCGGCCAGGTGGTCGGCCAGATCAACCAGCAGTTCGGCCTGGGCCGGCGCGCGCGTGCCGACCGAAAAGGTCATGCAGGGCTCGAGTGCGATGCCGTGGTGGGGCACGCCGGGCGGCAGGTAGAGCAGGTCGCCGGGGGCGAGTTCCCAGCTATGGCTGGGCGTGAAGGTTTCGAGCAGCTTGAGCTCGGTGTCGCTGCGAAAGCCGCGGGGCGCGGCCGGATCGACGTCGATTTCCCAGCGTCGGCGACCCAGACCCTGCACGAGGAACACGTCGTACTGGTCCACATGCGCGCCGACCGAGCCGCCCTCGACGGCATAGCTGATCATGACGTCATCGATGCGCCAGCTCGGCAGGAACGTGAAGTGTCCGAGCAGGGCTGCGACGTCCGCGTCCCACTTGTCCACGTCCTGCACCAGCAAGGTCCAGTGCGATGCGGGCAGGCGGGCGAATTCGCCCTCTTCGAATGGCCCGCTGCGCAGTTCCCAGCGACTCGGTCCGGCGGCGCGACCGCGCTTGCCGGCAGCGGCGCGGTGTTCGATGACGATGCGTGCGAGGGCCAGTTCCTCGCAGGCCAGGCCAGCCAGGTCTTCGGGCTGCAGCGGATCGCGCCAACCCGGGAAGGCGCCGCGCACCAGCAAGGGGCGCTTCTGCCAGTAATCGGCGAGAAAGCGCGCTGGCGCCATGCCCAGGGCCTGGCCGCGCCTGGCGCGCACTTCGATGGCTGGCTGTGGCATCGCCCGTTCCTCCTGGCGCAGGTTCGAGAGTTGCGAGCGTACCCCAGCTTTGCACCGAGCGCCGAGTGCGGGAGCGATGGTCCGGTCGTGTGCGGTTGCACTGGCGTGCGCCAACCGGACCGGCAAGTCCGCATCCGGCAGGCGACGCGCGTGCCGCGCTTGTGACGTCCGGGCGCCGCCCATCCGGCTTCAGACCGCCTGCGCGAGAGCCTTCGCCAGGCCGGTGTAGTCCGCCGGCGTCAGTGTCAGCAGGCGATCCCTGGCCTCGCGCGGCAGGTCGAGGCCCTGGACGAACTCGCGCAGCGCCTCGCGCGTGATGCCGTGGCCGCGGGTCAGGGCCTTGAGCTGCTCGTAGGGTTCGGGCAGGCCGTGGCGGCGCATGACCGTCTGCACCGCCTCGGCCAGAACTTCCCAGCTGGCATCCAGGTCGGCCGCCAGGCGTTCGGGGGCGACCTCCAGCTTGCCCAGTCCTCGCGTCAGCGCATCGAGCCCGATCTGGGTATGGCCGAACGCGGTGCCCAAGGCGCGCAGTACGGTCGAATCGGTCAGGTCGCGCTGCCAGCGGCTGATCGGCAGCTTGGCGCTGAAGTGCTCGAACAGGGCATTGGCAAGGCCGAAATTGCCTTCGGCGTTCTCGAAGTCGATCGGGTTGACCTTGTGCGGCATGGTCGAGGAACCGACTTCACCGGCCTTGAGCTGCTGGCGGAAATAGCCGAGCGAGATGTAGCCCCAGGTGTCACGCGCAAAATCGATCAGGATGGTGTTGGCACGGCGGACCGCGTCGCCGATCTCGGCCACGCAGTCGTGCGGCTCGATCTGGGTGGTGTAGGGATTGAACACCAGCCCGAGCGATTCGACGAAGCGCCGGGAGAACGCCGGCCAGTCGATCTGCGGGTAGCTGATCGCATGGGCATTGTAGTTGCCGACGGCGCCGTTCATCTTGCCGCTGAGTTCGACCGCGGCGATCTGTCGCCGCTGGCGTGCGAGGCGCGCGACGAAGTTGGCCAGTTCCTTGCCCAGGGTGGTGGGGGAAGCGGTCTGGCCGTGCGTGCGCGAGAGCATCGGCAGTCCCGCATGGGCATGGGCCAGCGCGCGCAGCGTCGCGATCACCCCATCGAGCGCCGGCAGCAGCACCGTTTCGCGCGCATCGCGCAGCATCAGCGCGTAGGCGAGGTTGTTGATGTCTTCGCTGGTGCAGGCGAAATGCACGAATTCGCGGATCGCGGCCAGTTCCGGCTGTCCGGCAAATTGCTCCTTGATGAAGTATTCGACCGCCTTGACGTCGTGGTTGGTGGTGCGTTCGATTTCCTTGATGCGCGCGGCATCGCGTTCCGTGAAGCCTGCGTCGATGGCACGCAGCGCCGCGCCGGCGGCTGGCGACAGCGGCGGCACTTCACCCACCGCCGGTTCTGCGGCGAGTGCGGCGAGCCAGGCCAGTTCGACCTTGAGGCGCCGGTGCATCAGGCCGGCCTCGCTGAAGACCGGTTGCAGGGCGGCCACCTTCGCCGCGTAGCGGCCGTCCAGGGGCGACAGGGCAGTCAGGGGGGAGCTCATCGGCGATCCTCTTGCACGGGGCGTTTGGGCAGCACGGAAACCAGCTTTATGCGTGCGCCCTGCATGGTGCGTACGGTCAGGTCGAAGCCCTCGAAGGCGAGCGTGTCGCCTTCATTGGGCAGGCGTTCCAGGCGGTGGATGATGAGGCCGCCGATCGAGTTGACTTCCACCGGGGCATCGATGTCGCGATCGAGCAGGCGTTCGAGGCGGTAGATCGGTGTGCCGCCGGACAGGGTGTAGCTGCCGTCCGGCGCGCGCGTGGCGACGGCGGCGCCGCCGCGTACGCGCTCGTCCTCGATGTCGCCGACCACGACTTCGAGCAGGTCTTCCAGGGTGAAGAACCCGGCCACCCGCCCGGAATCCTCGATGCCGAGCGCCAGGTGCGTGTGGCCGGCGCGGAAGCGCTTGAGCACATCCAGCACCGGGGTGTGCAGCGGCAGCAGGATGGGCGGTCGCAGCAGGGTGGCCGGGTCGCGCGCGCTGCCGTGTTCGGCGATCGCGTGCAGCAGGTCCTTCATGTGCAGCACACCGATGGCGCGGTCGCCATCGGCGGCGAACCAGGGATAGCGGCTGTAGCCGCTGCGGTGGAACTCGGCCAGCACCTGCTCCTGCGTCATGCCTTCATGCAGCGTGGAAAGCTGGTCGCGCGTGCGCATGATGTCGCCAACTACCAGGTCGGGCAGGTCCAGCGCGTGCTTCATGATGGCGTATTCCTCGCCACCGCGGCTGGCGCGCTTGGTGTGCAGGATCAGCTTCAGCTCGTCGCGTGAGTAGGGGCGTTCCTCACCATGCAGGTCCGGGTCGAGCCCGAAGGCGCGCAGGATGCGCAGGGCGCTGGCGTTGAGCAGCCAGATGGCCGGGTACATCAGCCAGTAGAAGGCATACAGCGGCGCCGACGTCCACATCGACATGGCTTCCGGCTTGCGGATGGCGAGCGATTTGGGCGCGAGCTCGCCAAGCACGATGTGCAGGAACGAGATCAGCGTGAAGGCGAACACGAGGGAGATGACCTGGCTCGTTTCCGGTGGCGCACCGATGCGCGAGAGCAGCGGTCGCAACAGGTCCGCAAAGGCCGGCTCGCCGATCCAGCCCAGGGCCAGTGACGCGAGCGTGATGCCCAGCTGGCAGGCCGAGAGGTAGGCGTCCAGGTGGCGGTGCACGCTGAGCAGGATGCGCCCGCGCCAGCCGGCGCCGGCCGCCAGCTCGATGGCCTGGGTGAAGCGCAGCTTGACCAGGGCGAACTCGGCGGCGACGAAGAAACCGTTGAGCAGGACCAGCAGCAGCGCCGCGCCGACGTAGAGCAGGTCGTGTAGCATCCGTGTGGGGTTGCAGGGGGGCCGCCAAGTTTAACATCCGCGCCGGCGATCCGCCGTGCCTCCGCACGGACGGGTCGAGCAGCGCCCTGGCTTCTCGACCCGTCGCGTCGCCGTGGAGGCGAACCCCGATGTTTCCTGCGGCGGCGGCCGCGTCAGTCCCGCGTGGAGACGAGATAGGCCACGTTCGTCCCCTGCGCCCAGGGCGTGTAGGCGCGCAGGCGGTTCTGGCTGCGGTCGTACCACGCGACGCCGTGCAGTGTGGTCGTGCCGAAGGTGCAGCCTGTGGACGTGCCACGCAACGTCCAGCCGAACAAGCCGCTGTCGGAGGCTTCGAGCCGACCCGCGAACTGGCAACTGCCCGCGGTGCCCGTGACCTTGCCGTCCGCGGCGACCTCGAAGCTCGCCGAGCGCCCGTTCTGCACCACGCCGAGGATGCCGCGGTGGTGGCCAGCCACGTCCGCAAGACGTGTCGGCGTGTCGAAGCCCGCGTCCCATTGGGCATCGAGGTATTCATCCTCGGATTGCGCTTCCGTGATCGTGGTGGTCAGGATCGACTGCATCGGGCCGCCGCGCTGGAACGTGCCCTTGAAGAGCACCGGCGGCGCCCGGTAGCGGCCTTCGGACGGCGCGTTGCGCAGGCCGAAGGAAATGCCTTGGGCTGGCGAGCTGAACTGGTTGCCATTGATGTTGATGTTTCCGTACACCAGTCGGCGATCTGCGTTGTTGCCGGAGAAGATGATCAGGTAGCTGTCGGGATCCGGAATGACGATGTGGAAGGCTTCGCCGTTGGCCTTCGTGCCTTTCCACGAACCGATCGCGGGAAGAGATACCGGTGGCTGCGCGGCGCATCCAGTCGGCGGCGGGGTGATCCGCAGCAGCGCCAGCGTACCCTGGCTGCCGGCGAGCGCGCCGGCGGTGAACTCATAGGCCAGCGTGGCATGGGTGCAGTCCTGCATGTCGAGCTGCACGGTGCCTACGCGCGTGGTGGTCGTGGTCGCAT
>JALOBC010000070.1 GCA_023228465.1 Dokdonella sp.
GGAGGACCGCACTCGAGCGGGCATCATCCTCGACGCCCAATCGCTGCAACCCGGCACAGATGGTAGAGTGAGGCACGATGCCGATGCCCCGGAAACCCACGCCAGAACGCTACTGCGAAGCCTGCGGGAAACGCTTGGAGCGGAAGCGTATGGGGAATGGGCGGCTGGAGTCACTACTGCACTTCAACCGTCGCCCGTACTGCGACCGCGAGTGCATGAAGGCAGCCTTCCGAGCGAAGCCGAAGAAGCGGGACTCGAGCTGGATGACCGCTCACTATCACGCCCGGAACCTGAAACCGCCAGGGCCATGCGAGCGCTGCGGGAAGCCGAACGGCTCGGACGTACACCACAAGAACGGCGACTGGCAGGACAACTCGCCCGAGAACTTGGAGAGGCTCTGTCGCTCCTGCCACAACCGGGAGCATCGCCCGAGGGCGGCCTGTTCGATCTGCGGGAAGCCGGTCAAAGGCTACGGGTACTGCGACAAGCATTATCAGCGGTTCAAGAAGTGGGGCGATCCGCTGATGGTGAAACAGAACCAGCACACGCCGGTCGAGCGAATGACCGAGTAGGCGTCCTTCCCGACGCCCTCGAGGGGGGTGATGCTTCGGGGAGTGGGCGGCCCACCTACGCGGTGCGGCGGCTCACTCCCCGAAGTTTTCGTGAATGCGAGCGCCTCCAGGGACTCCCCGACGACTGGACAGAGCTCGGCCACTACTACGAGGGCTTCGACCGCGAACACCTGTGGAACGCCAAGACGCGCACCCGCCCGAAGGGCGAGGAAGCCGAGGCCATCGTCCGCAAGATCGCGGACACGCACCGCTACCGCCTGTGCGGGAACGCTGTCACGGTCAGCGTGGCCGAGTGGTTGGGCCACAGGGTCGCGGCGGCGCTCGCAGCCGAGGAGCTCGAGGACGCCGCGTGAACCGAGGCCTGTTCACCAGCAACCGCCCCGATTGGGAGACGCCGCCCGAGTTGATCGCCGACCTCGAGCGCGAGTTCGGGCCGTTCGACCTCGACCCCGCCTGCTGGCCGCACACCGCGAAGGCTCCGAAGTTCTACACGCCCGAGGACAACGGCCTCGCCCAGCCCTGGTTCGGCAAGGTGTTCCTCAACCCGCCCTACGGCCGCGAGATAAGCCAATGGACGGCGAAGGCCGCCGAGGAGCGGGCCAGGGTGGAGCACATCATCCTGCTGCTGCCCGCCAGGACCGACACGGCCTGGTGGCACGACCACATCATCCCGAACGCCAGCGAGATTCGCTTCCTCCGGGGCCGCGTCAAGTTCCTACTGGACGGCGAATCGCGCATGTCCGCGCCGTTTCCGAGCGCGGTCGTGGTGATGAGGGGGCGACATGTCTAAGCCTCTCGTCAAGCGCAACGTCGCTCTCGCTGGCGAGTTCGCGAGCCTCGTTATCAAGGACGAGGAGCTGGCCGAGGCCGTGAACGGCAAGACGGTCGTCGTCCTACCCACATGGGACCGCGAGCTGGCTCGCTTCAACCTCGGCCTGGTGCGTACCGAGAACGACAACGTGTTCCTGCTGCTGATGCCGAGCGGGAGGTGGTCAACGGTCACGCCCGAGCAGGCGGAGGAGTTCTTCGCCGAGGGCGACGAGGCCCTCTGCGAGCACGCCTGGCACCTCTACCTGCGAGGCAAGGCGACCTTCTCCGATCTGGCGGAGCTTGACCCCTACAGGGAAGTCTGGCGGGAGTTCGCCAAGGGCGCCTATAGGCGTCATGTGCGCGAGCAGCGGGAGGCCAACGCCTTCCGTAAGGCCGTGAAAGCGAAGGAGGACAGGATGATGATTACCCCGGAGGAGGCCAGGCAACTCTCGACCCAAGCCATCAAGCGCGACGAGGGCAGCCTGGTGGCCGCCGTGCGGCGCGAGAAGTTGGCGCTGACCGGCACCTGGCGTGGTAGGCGCAGGCTCGCGAAAGCCAGGAAGGCCATCGAGCGGGCGGCCAAGCGGGGCGACCGCGACACCTGGGTGGACGGCCCGGACTATGAGCAGGCGGTCGCCCTCCGCGACTACCTACTGGAGCACGGGTACGTCGTGAGCGGGGTTCGGTGGAGCGCATGGCAGTACGGGTGGGGGCTGAGGGTCAGATGGTGAACCGCAACCGGGAGGACTGGATGATAGTAGCGGCAGGATTAGCCAAGCGGCGCTCGGACGCCAACCGCGAGCGGAACATCCGCGAGTGGGAAGCCGAATGGAGAGCCGAGCAAGACCGGCGCGAACAACGCATCGCCAAGGAAGGCGAAGCGCTGACCCGCACCCGACGCGGCAGACGCACCCTGCGTCGAATCAGCGCAGAGATCGAACGGGCCATAAGCAAGGGCGAGCATCGCATCACCGTGAATGTACGCCGCAGCGAGGAGCGGGCCATAGCGCTCCAGCGCTACCTAGAGTCGCTCGGCTACCACGTCGGCCGCTTCGGTAATCCCCGCATCACCGTACTGACCGTGTATTGGAGCGGCGAGTGACGCCCCTGCCGTGCATCGGCTGCTGGGGCTCGCCGCAGCCCGCCATACAGGCGAGGGCGAACAGGTGGGCGGTGCGCTGCGCTTCCTGTGGTCGCCGCACCTATGAGCGCCTTACCACCGACGAGGCCGTAGCCGACTGGAACAAGGGCCTCGTAGCCATATCGAGGTCGAAGGCGGAAATCGGATGAACGCCGTCAGGTTCACCGGCGAGAACGTCGCCGAGGTGGTGCGCTTCGCCCAACCACATTGCCCGCGCAGCGTCTACTTCGAGATGGACGGCAAGCCGCTTCTAATGGTTCGCACGCCTAATGGCATAGCCCGCATCAACCCGTGGGATTGGGTCATCAAGCACGCCGACGGCTCTGTCGAGGTCGTCGATCAGATCGAGTTCATGAGGAGGCAGGGGAATGGCTACTAAGTTCCGTAGGAAGCCCAAGTACATCGACGCCATCCAGTTCACGGGCGACAACCACGCCGACATCGTGGCGCTCTGGAACAGCGCCTGCGAGGACAAGCCGGTGGACGAGGAGACGGCCCGCTACTGGCGACACCGGGGCCAAGAGGTGCCCAAGACGATGCATCAGGCGATAGCGTTGGGCCTCGAGCGTGGCGCGTGGGCTTTCAAGGCCGACGACGGCAGCGTCGGCGTCTACCACAGCGACGAGCATTTCATGGACGAGTTCGAGGAAGTCGTCTATGACTAGGTTCCGCAGACGCACCTTCGACTACGAGGCCGTGCAGTACACCGGGGCGAACCTGGCTGAGATCATCGAGTTCTATGGCAATGGAGCGAGGGTGGCCGTGGAAGCGGGGCGTGTAAGCCTGCGAAAGTCGGGGTCATACGTCGATGTCGAGCTGGAACCGGGCGAATGGCTGGTGCGGACCCCTGGCGCTTCATTCATCACCCTTTCTGATGCAGAGCTCCGCAGCAAGTTCGAGCCCGAGGGAAGCGAGCTCCGCAGCGCGATGAGGGCCGCCCGTGAGCGCGAGGCTATGGCGCGGAGGATAGAGCGGTACGCGAACGGGCGCGACGAGCTGTGAGCCGCCCCCTGCCCAACTGCTGCGTGGACAGGGTGGGTTGGGCGAAGCGCAGCTACGCCAGCGAGGAGGAGGCGGTGCAGGCCGGCATCGAGGCGACGAGGCGAACGGGTATTGAGATGGAGAGCTACCCGTGCAAGGTGAACAAGGGCCGTTGGCACATCAGGAAGGTGAGGAAATGAGCATCAGAGGGGCTGTGACCAGGTGGGAAGCGGTGGGCGACGCGGGCAAGAACGCGGGTTGGGTCTATTCGCGCGTCAGGTGCGACAACTACCAGACGCGCGACAACCTCACGATCAAGTACACGCAAGACGGGTTCGTGCGGGAGGTCAACAGGCTGGACCCCGATGACCCGGCGAGCCACGGGCATATCCTCGCGGCGGTGCTCGAGGGCGCTCGGCATCGCGGTTTCTGGTTGAGCGCCAGGGAGAACGGCGTCGGCTTCGAGGCCACGTTCCGCCTCGTGGACGAGGAGTACGGGGGCTTGGGCGACACCTTCATCGAGGCGGTGTTGTGGGCCTACGTGAAGCTGGTCGAGGCCAAACGGGAGACACCAAAGCCAGCGTCGAAGTCGTAGAATGCGGGTAGCAGAGAAGGCCATACGTGCTCTAGCATGGAGCACTGGACGGGTCAAGTCGCGTGTTCCCGATTCTGGAACACCGGCAGATCGCAAATCGAGTGATCGGCAGAATGTAAACTAAACAGCGAAGCCCCGGCAGTGTAGGTGCCGGGGCTTCGTCATGTGGTGGAGGCGGGTGGAATCGAACCACCGTATCCCTGCGCCGCAGCAGCAGGAGCCCGCCAAGTCGCCCCCCTGGCTGGGCTACGGACAGCCAAGCCCGAACGGGGCCGTGGCCTGTCGAAGCGTTCACCCCCATGAATGTCCAAGACCGGGGACCAAGCCCCGGCCCGGTAGCGCGAGTATAGCACGCCTCAGCTTAGGGGGGCTATCGCTTGGCCAGGGCCTCGAGTATCGCCTTCTTCTCGGCGATGACAGCCCTGATCTGAGCCCTGGCTTCACGTATGGTCTTGGGGGCCTTCCAGCGCTTGCTCATCTACGGCAGGATACCACGACCACTTAGACCGGGGACCCATTCGAGGGGGGCCTGTTCCAGAAGGGGTGGGGGTCGAAAAACTACTCCGAATCTAGAATCGACCGATAGAAGCACTATCTGGGACTATAGCCCCCCACCTCAAATACTAAGGCCCTTCGTCGCCGCGAACTTGGCCCCCGCCTTAGTTTTTGAGGCATTGACATTTGGGCGGGATCGTGCTAAGGGCACGGCTGATCGCCGCCGATCGCGGCGGCACATCGCCACGGCGGCGGCAAATGTGCTAGAGTACGGGTAGGCCGCGCGGATAGGCGCGGCGGGAGGGATAGGACAACATGAGGATTATCGGTTACACCTACGACGCAGACTTGTATTGCGCTGACTGTGGCGCGGACCTGCCTGACGTTGACACTGAGGGCAACGATAAGGGCGCAGTCTTCACTGGCGCGGAGTTCGACTCTATTCCCTACTGCAACGCCTGTCACCAGCCGCTGGACGGCTTTACACTCACTGAGGACGGCGTGCGGCACACTGTCGACTTCCTGGCCGAGTGCGCCGTGCGCCTAAACGTCGGCGTCGGCGATGACGCACTGGAGGACGCGTTGCGCGCCCTTCAGCCGTACGGGCAGTACCTGACTGTCGGTGAACGATGCCTTATTGAGGCGATTTATGCGGGCGAAGAGGGCGACGCCTACGCCATCGCGAAGTACTACCGCGCAGTCGACGGCGACGACTTGATTTATCTCCCGTTGCCGCTGCAAGCCTACTGGCCGTACCTCTAACGGCGCGGCCAAGTCCTAACGCCGGTTGGCCTACGGGCCAACCGGCGTTACTTTGAGGGGGCGGGGGCGGGGGCGGGGGCGGGGGCGGGGGCGGGGCTCGCTCGCCGCTCGCTCTCATCGTGCCGCAGCTGGGGCTCGCTCGCCGCTCGCGGACGCCGCGTTGACCGGCTCAAAGCGACGTGCTAGAGTACAGCCAAGCCGCGCCTACCGCGCGGCGGAGAGGATAGGACGATGACGCTAACCGAGTGGCTAGACCGAACCCTTTACGGTGCGGACGTTGACGCGTTGCGCCATGCGGCGGACGACAACGCCGCCGCGTGGATGGACGACCCCGACTTCAACGACAGCGCGGCGGCGTGCGTCCGCGCCGTCCGTGCGCTTGACGCCGATGCCGCCAGATTCTTCGCGCGGCATCGGCATATCAAGCTCCTGCCCTACGACCACACACATGCAGCGTACTGGCCGGGACAGTACTGCTAAGTGACATGCTGACCGCGCTCCTGCTAGCCCTACTGATAGCGGCGCTCCTGCCGCGTAAGCGCTAGGCTCGAAAGGGGATGATTCGATGACCATCGAGACCATCGGCAAGAGGGATATCATCAGCTATTGGGACTTGAGCGATGATCAACGTCGGCAAGCCGCCGAACGGTACGGCGGTCTGGTAGGGCTCGAGGATCAGTCTTACATCGCGCTGACCGACGATGAGCTGATCATCCTGGGCGACATCGCGCGGGTCGGCGAGCGCATCGGTAGACGGCGCTGGCACGGCATCCACAGCGACAGTTTCTTCAGCGGCACGCTCTATATGCTGAGTGCCGACGGAGAGCGAGCGCTAGTAGCACGCTACTATTCCTAAGCGGCCAGGACCGCGCCCGCATAGCCCGCCTCAAGGCGGGCTTTATTCATGCCGTTATGCAGCCGAAAAGTCTCCACTCGGGGAATCGGGCTATTGGAACGGCTCTATAACGCATAGCTATACGTTGCGATGAATGGCTATGCGGGATTTCCGGTCGATCTCGGGCGTTCGAGAGGATTTGGCGAGCGGGGCGGGGGCCTAATGCCCACGCCCACGGCTCTATCGGGCGCTCTATCACGGGCCTAAACGCCCTATCAGGCGCTCTATCAAGCGCTCCCACGGCTCTCTGCCACGCAGCGGCAAGCTCGCGCCATGCCCTCTCTCTATCTCTCTCCCTCTCTGTAGGGTCGGTGTCTCTAGCCTCTGGCTGTGTGTTGTCCCCAGGGCTTAGGGTGGCGATGATTCCGGGCGATCGTCCGCCATTCGGCGCTTGACAGGTAAAGCCCCAAGTGCTAGAGTACCGATAGCAGGTCAACAGGAAAGGACAGGACTGATGGAAAAGACTCTGCCCGAGGGCTACCAGCTCCGCATCTGCCACATCGACGAAGACAGGGAGATGATCTTCTCCGAGTACGTCGAGCGCGACCCGTGGCCGGAGACCATGGGCGAGCTGTACCGAGCCCTACAGCGCGAGTACGGCCGCTGCACGTCGAGGGTCTACATCGACGGCTCGGACGGTCGGCCGGTTCACGTCGGCTGGTACTTCGTCAGCCGCGAGCGCTACGAGGACACCGGAGAGCCCTACTTGCGCGGCACCTGGGCCACGGTAGAGCGGCGGGGATAAATCACACCACCCGTCAAACCCTAAGCGCTAGAGTACCTATAAGTTGCAAATCAGAAAGGACAGGATGATGAGCATCGATCAAGTGATAATCAAGGAGTGGCGGACCGTTCATGGCCTCTGGCCCACACGCATGGCCCCGTATTACGAGGTTCTGCTACGGGTCGACGGCCAGGAGCGCTACCTCGCCAAAATCGAGGGGCCGCGTCCCGCTCGCGAGCTGATCCATGAGGCCGAGATATCCCTTCGTGCCCAGGGATACCATCTCGCGGCCGGATGGTCGCAGCGTAGTTGCGACTACTTCGCGCCCGTCGCGAAGGACTAGGCCCGCCAAACCCTAAGTGCTAGAGTACCAATAGCAGGACAACACCGGGAAAGGACAGGACAATGGATCAGGCTTTCGTGCAGCACATCAAGGCGCCCAACGATCGCAGCGGTAACCCGCGACGGCTCTACCTCGTAACCCGCACGGGTCCCGCGACTCACGTCTACGCCGTCGATGAGGGGTACGACAACGGCGGCGGCCTCATGCGCAAGCTCCGCGCGGCCGGTCTGCGCGTCTTCGAGCTGCCGAGCATCGAGGTCTCACCCACGCAGTACAAGCGCCTGTTGCAAGAGTACGGCGACGGCCGGTGGACCCCGTGGGAGAGCGGCCAATGATGGCCGCTCTCACCTATCGCGGCGTGGTGCGCGAGACCCTCGACGCGCCGGCCGCGATGCCCAGTGAGGCCGAGATCGTCGCCACGCTCAAGGCGAAGACGGGCCTCGACGGCTACGCCGTCCGGGGTGAGCGGGTAGCCTACGCTTATTCGTTCCTGGCGAACCCCGGCACCTATGGCACTGCGGCGGCTCGCCTCACCTGGCACGCCGGCCGCTACGAGTTGGTCGCGCCGACACCCGAACGGATCGCCGAGATCAAGGCTCATGAAGAGCGCTGCTACAAACGCTAGCTCACAGCGAGGAAGGGACAGGGCATCATGACGATCACCTATCGTGGCGTGACGATCGAGCGCATTTGGCCAAGCGGCTACTACAGCGCGGCCATCCTCGTGGACGGCCACCTGGAGCGCATGAGGACCGACACGCTCGCCGACATCAAGGCGTGGATACGGGAGACGCTGGCCCGTTGCTAGGTATTGACCCGTCCAGTACCAAGCGCTAGAGTACGCAGTAGCAGGGCAACAGGAAGGGACAGAGTGACATGATCGACACGATCTACACCGACCGCGAGATCGCCGCCGAGCATTTCAACGGCTACGACCCCAGCCAGTACGTCGGCAGCATCGAGGAAGCCCGCGAGGAGCTCGCCTACTGGGTCGAGCAAGGCTGGGCGACCGCCGAGCCCACCGCCGATAACACCGTCGAGATCACCGCCGAGGACATGCAGGCCGCGATCTACAGGCACCTCCTCGCCCCCGTCACGATCACCACGCTCGACCCGCACACGTGGGGCATCGTCACGAACCGCGCCGGCGTCGAGATCGACACGGTGAGGTTCGACTTTTACAGCGAGGACCGCGCCGAATGGGAGCGCCGCGCTGATGAGCGCCTTCATGAGGCGGGTTACCGCCGCGTAGGCGCGTGGCGTGACGACGGGAGCGCCGCCATCGCAACTCTCGAGCGCGTCTAGAGCTGCGCTCACAGGCTCGATCGGGAATCGCGGCGCCTAACCCGGCGCCGCTCACAACCTGAAAGGACAGGATGCCATGAGGACACTCACCCGCACGATCCAGCCCCGTAAGACTCGCAAGCCGTCCACACTCACCGTGATCGAGTACGGCGGCGGCTACCAGCTCGCCGTAACCGGGCAGCGGGGAACGACGTTCTACTACCGCGCGACCCGTGAGGGTGCCGCCAGTCTCGCCGCGCTGCTGCTGGCCGACGGTGTGGTGAGCATCGGTAGAGACGCGCTCGAAACGCTCAGGAGCGCGGCGTGAGGCGATACCTCGTGAACCACACCAGACAGGGCAGAGCGAAGACTCACGCGTTGGCGGGCGTAGCAGCTCGGCGTCGTGGCCGCATGGAATGGGCCGCCACGCTATGCGGTGAGATCGCCGGCACCATAAGCTCGCCGTTCCCCGGCAAGCGCACCGCCGTGACGTGCGAGGGATGCCGTGCGGCTCTCGAATCCGAGCGGCGGAGAGCGGCATGACGCGGACTCGATTCTCTGCCCGTGAGGCTGCCGAGATCGCCGCCCGTGCTCGCTCGCGGCTCTCTGGCGTGCCGCACACCGTGTGGAGATGCTCTGCGGGTGGATATAGCGTGGTGCCTGTGAACCGCAGGCCGCCCGCTGTCACCTGGGCGAGGGTGGCGACGTTCGCGCCCAAGGCTTGACCCGTAGAAATCAGGGTGCTAGAGTACAGACAGAAAGGGGATAGAGCATGACACAAGATCGGACCTACAACGGCTGGCGCAACCGCGACACGTGGGGCGCCAACCTCTGGCTCGCCAACGACGAAGGAACCTACCGGCAGCTCTACGGCCGCGCCGCCGACATGACGACGGATGAGTTCGAGGCCGAGGCCCGCGAGTTGCTCGACGCGCTCGGCAATCCCGATGAGATCGAATATGGCAACGTGGATTGGGAGGAGGTGCGATTGGCCTTCGCCGAGGAGTGATCACTAGGCTCTACAGGGGGCGCGACTCACCGTCGCGCCCCCGGAAAGGACGGGACGACATGCTCAGAGAGCAGGCATTAGAACGCATCAAAAAGGCCGTAGGGCTCTACCTTCCCAGTAACAGCAAAAAATACATGTTGAAAAGGATCAGGGAAGTGCTCGCAGAGATCGAACAGGATGCCTACGCTCGCGGCTACCGCGACGGGCTACACGACGCCGAACAGGGCAACGCGGGCGAGTTCTAGGCGCTCACACAACAGGAGAGGACAGGACGACATGGGCAAGTTTGGCTATTTCGTAACACCCAACGGCGACCGCATTATCGGCACGCTTGAAACGGTCGAGGCCCGCGCCAACTTCGAGGACTTCGGCAGCATCGAGCTGCACGACGATGGATCGGTCGAGCTGTACTACGACGGGTCCGACATCTTCTATGACTCTATGAGGACGCAGGAGGACAGGCAAGGCCGGATGCTCTACCTGGACGAGCACGGCGCAACCTGGACGCAAGATCAGCTCACGTTCGTTGAAAACTAACTCACAACAGGAGAGGACAGGGTGACATGAAGACCCCCACCAAGACGAAGCGCTACAACCACCTTTACGGCATCGGCTTCTCGCTCGATACCGACGAGCCCGACCCGCTCAGTGTGCCGTGGCCGGTGCTCAGGGCCGCGCTCATAGACTCGATCAGGGAGCGCGATAG
>JALOBC010000071.1 GCA_023228465.1 Dokdonella sp.
GGTAGCGTTCGTCCTGGCTCAGGTGCGCGTAGCCCATGTGTGGTTCCACTTGGCGGTGAAGCTGCACAGGCTACCGCACCTGCGCCACCTCACAGCGTGAGTGGTGCACTTCAGAATTGAATCCACCAGGACGTGGTTGCGGTGGCCTCGCTGTATCGTGCCAGTGGTGCGCCGTATGCCGGATTCGGAACCAATGGACGCTTCCACACAGCCATCCTGTCCAATCCACCGCTGCATGCCGAAGTCAACGTTTTCGACGCCGCGCTCTCCCACGATGCCGATGCAGAGACCCGACTGTATATCGCCGGAAATTACTCGCTGGACGACGCCCAGCACGATTACGACGGCTTCGTTCTGGCCTTGAAGGCGATTGAAGGCGTGAAAGACCCGAATTTCTATGCTGGTGATGCCCGTCACGTAGCCCTGGATCTCGGCGATTGCAATGTGAATTGCCGCGACGCGGTGACAGCCATCAATGTCCAGGCGAACGGAAAAATCAGCATGGCTGGCTGGTCGACCGACGAGAACTTGAACCAACAACTCATGCTGGGCAGGCTCACGATTCATGGCTACCCTGATCCTTCGTTCGAGGGCGGCGGCCTGTTCAGTCCAACGCTTGGCTCACACTATTACCTGCCCAACAGTTCCGGCTTCATGATTCCCAGGGCGATCGCCGAGCGGCCAAATACGCGCGATCTGGTCGTCGCGATGGACGCTCGCCTCGACGCGGGCGCGAATTCACCTGCCTTTCAGATCCTCGGCCAGTGGCCAGGCAATGCCCGTGCCGAGATTGCGGGCATCAGCTTCACCTTTACGTCCGACCCTTCCGTGGTGCCCTGGGCGATCGGCGCCGCCCTGCTGGTCGATGCCGATTCCGCAATGCTGATCGGCACCCGGCGCTGGTCCGGCACCGATGACGACGTGACGCTGGTTCGGACCGTGGCCAACGACACCCTTTTCGCCGACATGTTTGGTGGCCCGGCCAGCGATTGACGAGGCCGGGATCAGCATGCGGCCTGCGCACCACGCCCGCTTGCCGGCAAGCGGGAGGGCGACACGTATCGACTGCCGTCGCGGGTTGTCCAGGGGCGGTGGCAGATATCCCTGATCAGGCCGGGCCTGTGCCAGCCCGCGCCGAGTGCGCGGCACCGGTAGCAGGGCAACACCTTCAACCCCCGTTTGCGGGCGGAGCGGACGCGCCATCGGCCGACTCTCATCGATTGCCGCGCCGCGACCTCGCGGGCGCCCACCAGACGGCCCAGGGACGAAAACTGCGCGTTGCAAAAGTTGGCGCGCGCAAGTAAGGTAGTAACTACTTACTATCTATGCAAGGGCAGCGATGGACAGTCGCTCCAGGAATCTCCCTGCCGAGAAGCGCCGCGCTGTCACCGTCGAGTCGGTGGTGGAGCTTGCCGGCACGCGCAATCCCGGCGAGATCACGACCGCGGCGATCGCCGATCACATGAACGTTACCCAGGGCGCCCTGTTTCGGCATTTCCTCAACAAGGAGGCCATCTGGCAGGCGGTCATGGAATGGGTGGCCGAGCGGTTGCTGGTCCGGATCGATCGATCCGTACAGGGAGTCGATTCGACCCTGGATGCCTTGCAGGCGATGTTCATGACGCACATCGAGTTCGTGGCCGAACACCCTGGCGTGCCCAGGATGATGTTCGGCGAACTCCAGCGGGCCGAATCCACGCCCGCCAAGCGCATGGTGCAAACCCTGATCCAGGGCTACCGGCAACGCCTGCAGGATCAGATCGACAAGGGCAAGGCCCATGGCGAACTGGTTGCGTCACTTGACAGCACGGCCGCGGCCATCCTGTTCATCGGCACGATCCAGGGGCTGGTCATGCAGTCCCTGCTGGTCGGCGACGTTGCCCACCTGCGCCAGGCAGCGCCGGGCGTCTTTGCAATTTACCGGCGCGGTATCGAGAAGACCCCATGACCCCCGGCGTTCGACATCACGACGGTCCCGGACACCCGGCAAGCAGACAAGCCATGACCAGGTTGGAGCGAACATGAACACGGGCAAGCAACGCAGTATCTGGATTCAGGTGATTTCCCTGATTGCCATCAGCTTCGGACTGCTGACCATCAAGGAAGGTGGCGCAGTGCTGTTCCTCGACGGACCGGCGCGTGCCGCCGCCGGAAACCATGTGCCCTTCGTGCTGTGGTTCAATTTCCTGGCGGGATTCGCCTACGTCGTTGCCGGGGTCGGGCTGTGGATGCGCAGGCCTTGGGCGGTGTGGTTGGCCGTCGTCATCGCCGCGGCGACGGCGCTGATGTTCGGCGCCTTTGGCGCCCATGTGTACTTCGGTGGCGCCTGGGAACGACGCACGCTGGTCGCGATGAGCCTGCGCACCCTGGTATGGGTGGCAATCGCCACGACGGCCTGGCGTTTGCTGGCACCGCGAATCCCCGAAAGTGACACGCAATGAACCTCACTTTCCTCGGTGCGGCGCGCGAGGTCACCGGCTCGTGCATTCTGGTGGAGACGGCGAACGCCCGCTTCCTGGTCGACTGCGGCATGATCCAGGGTGGCCGTGAGGCCTCGGCGCGCAACCGCAAGCCCTTTGCCTTCGATCCGCGATCCATCGACTTCGTGCTGCTCACGCACGCGCACATCGACCATAGCGGCTTGCTTCCCAAGCTCACCCGTGCCGGATTCCGGGGCCCGATCCACACCACTGCCGCAACCGCCGAACTGCTTGGGGTCATGCTTCCCGACAGCGCGCACATCCAGGAACGGGATGCGGAGCGGGCACGGCGCCATGCAAAGTCTGCACGTGCCAGCAAGAGTGATGTGCCGGCCCCGCTGTATTCGATCAGGGACGCTGAAGACTGCCTCGAGCAGGTGCAGCCGGTCGACTACGACCAGGAACTCGCACCCGGAACCGGCGTGCATTGCCGCTTTCGCGATGCGGGTCACATCCTGGGCTCGGCCATCATTGAAGTCCGGGTCGTGGAAAATGGCCGGACCACCAGGCTCGTGTTCAGCGGCGATCTCGGGCAGCCGGGCCGGGTGATCCTGCGCGACCCGACGCCCATCGCCGAAGCCGACCTGCTGGTGGTGGAATCCACCTACGGCGACCGTGAGCACAAGGAGCTCGCCGCGACGCAGGAAGAGCTGATCGAGGTCGTCGAACGCACCCTTCCGCGCGGCAACGTGATCGTGCCGGCGTTCGCGGTGGGGCGCACCCAGGAGGTGCTGTACCACCTGCATCACCTGAGCCGGGAAGGAAGGCTGCGCAACCTGCGGATTTTCGTCGATTCGCCGATGGCCAGCGAGGCCACGCGAATAACGCAGCGCCACCTCGAGCTGTTCGACGAGAACGCCAGGCGCCTTGCGAGCTGGCATGCGCTTGGCCGCGACCTTCCCTATCTCCACTTCACTGCCAGCGTGGAGGAATCCATCGCGCTGAACCAGGTGCGTTCCGGCGCCATCATCATTTCCGCCAGCGGCATGTGTACTGCCGGCCGGATCAAGCACCACCTGCGCCACAACCTCGGGCGACCCGAATGCAGCGTGCTGATCACCGGCTTCCAGGCCCAGGGCACGCTGGGCCGAAGGCTGGTGGACGGCGCCCGTCAAGTGCGCATCTTTGGCAACGACATCCCGGTGCGCGCCTCGATCCATACCGTCGGCGGGCTGTCCGCGCATGCCGACCGGCGTGCCTTGCTGGCCTGGACCGCCCACTTCGAGCGACCGCCGGCGCAGACCTTCGTGGTCCACGGCGAAGACACCGCGGCGCAGGCTCTGGCCACCAGCTTGCGCGAGCGCTCGGGCTGGCAGGTAAGCGTCCCCGCGGCGGGTCAACAGGTGCAGTGGCACGGTCGCACCCGCGGAGTCCACGCGTGAACGGCACCGGCCCTTGCGTGTTGCGTGAGGAAGCGGGCAGACCCGATGCGGCATGCCGGCTGGCGCGGGATGACCTCGGCTTTCCGGCCGGCAACGAGCCGCGCGGCAGGCATCTGCGACTGGAGCCGCTCAAGCCCGACGGTGCCAAACAGGCGGTGGGCGTGCTGCGTGGATGCCGCGGCGGCAGGCCAACAGCATGCACGCGATGGCCACCCTGGTGACAAGCCCGAACGCATTCGCCGCGGGCCCGCGACGGGCGCTGCCTGCCCGCGCCTGGCGCGCGCTGCGTGGCAGTGGGCGCCGATGGGCGAGCGGCCTGCTGGTGATCACCCTGATGGGTTGCGCGCACTACCCGGTCAACGCCAGGCTCGATCAGTACGCGCCGACCGAGGGCTACCGCCTGGAGAACCTGGCCGCGGCGGACAACTCCGGCAGCCTGTTCGTGGTGCTGGCATTCTCCGGTGGCGGCACGCGCGCGGCGGCGCTGGCCTACGGCGTGCTGGAACAACTGCAACATACCGACATCGTGTGGGAAGGTCGGCGCAAGAGCCTGCTGGACGAGGTCGACCTCATTTCCGCTGTCTCCGGTGGCAGCTACACGGCGGCCTACTACGCGCTCTACCGCGCGCGCCTGTTCACCGACTTCGAACAGGACTTCCTGCGGCGCAACGTGCAAGGCCAGCTCACCCGCAAACTGCTCGCGCCCGGCAACCTGGCACGCACCATCAGTCCCACTTTCGGCCGCAGCGACCTGGTGGCAGAGTACCTCGACAAGCTCCTTTTCCATGGTGCGACCTTCGAGGATCTGCAGCGGCAGGGCCGGCCCTTCGTGCTGCTCAACGCCAGCGACATGTCGCTGGGCACGCGCTTCGAGTTCAGCCAGGACCAGTTCGACCTGCTGTGCTCGGACCTGGCAAGCTTCCCCCTCGCGCGCGCCGTGGCCGCATCCAGTGCGGTACCGGTGGTGTTCAGCCCGCTGACCCTGCGCAATTACGCCGGCAGTTGCGGTTTCCGCGAACCGGCATGGGTGCAGGAGGCACTGGACGATCGCGCTGCATCGGCACGCCGCTACGACCAGGCCCGCGACATGCGCTCGTATCTGGATCGCGCACAGCGCCCCTACGTGCATCTGCTCGACGGCGGCATTTCCGACAACACCGGCCTGCGCGCCCTGCTCGAGCGCACCCCCACCGAACGCGACCGGCAACAGCTGACCCACGCCCTGGGCGTGGTCGCACTGCGCAAGGTCGTGCTGATCACGGTCAGCGCGGAAACCCCGCCCAGTCGCCGGCTCGATCGCAGCGAAGCCGTACCGTCGATATTCCAGGTCATACGCAACGTCAAGGACATTCCGATCGGCCGCTATTCGTTCGAGACCACTGAATTGTTCAAGGCGCGCTTCGAAGCGCTGGCCGGCGCCAGCGGCAATCTCGACACCAGCTTCTACCTGGCCGAGGTGACCTTCGAGGCACTTTCAGACCCGATCGAACGCCAGCGCTTCGAGGACATCCCCACCTCTTTTGCCTTGCCCGCCGAGGATGTCGATGCACTGCGCAAGGTGGCCGGACGCCTGTTGCGCGCGTCGCCCGGCTACCGCCGCCTGCTGCACGACCTGGCCGCCCAGCGCGGAGCACTCGGCGAACTCGGCGTCGCGCCCGCCACCGAGCAATAGTCAACAGGCGTCCTGCTCATGCCTTCCCAATCGCACATTTTCTCGCCCCCTCGTGCCGCCGCCGTTGCGCTGATGATGGTGCTGGTCGGCGGCGCGCTGCTGCCCGCCGTCGCTGCCGACACGCCGGACCAGGCCCCGCCCATGGCCTTGACCGCGATCATGCGCGACCTTGGCCAGGACATGCAGGCGGTCACCGCGGCCATCGCGCGCGAGGACTGGCCGAACGTGGCAAGGCTCGCGGTGCGGATCGGCGACCATCCGCAACCGCCGCTGGCAGAGAAGCTGCGCATCCTTGCCTTTGTCGGCAAGGACACTGCGCGCTTCCGCGACTACGACAAGCACACTCACGAGGCGGCGCAACGACTGGCAAGAGCCGCCCAGGACAAGGACGGTACCGCCACGATCAGCGCATTCGCCGACGTCCAGACCGCCTGTCTCGCCTGCCACCAGCAGTTTCGCCAATCCTTCCAGGCGCACTTCCATGGCCGTCAATGAATGGCTTGCGGCAGGTCGATCCGCTACCGGTCGCCCGACACGCTGGCCGCCATGGGTGCCGGCGATCAACCTGCCCGGGCGTCGGCACTTGTCATCGATCTGCCACTGCCCATGGTTCGACGTCGGCAAGCGCGGGGCGCGTGAGCAAGGCAGAACGTCCGCCGCGCCGTTCGACGAGCCGCTTGCAAATGTCATTCGAACTGATAAGCTAGTAATCACTCACTTACTATCCATGTACCTGACGAACCCGTGCTGCGCACGCCACCCGACCAGGAAGCGACTTGCATGAGCATCGTGCCCGCGCCCGAAGCCACCGGATCACGCCATTGGCCCGGCGTGGAGATACCGCAGGCAGGTACCTACCACTCGCCCAGGCGCGCATCTTGACGGCGATCGCCTGCCGATCAGGTTCGAAGCATCGCCCCGAACGGAACCCCACCGATGAACACTCCACGCCTCCCCACTGGCAAGACTCGCTGGATCGCCCTCGCCATCGTCCTGATCGCCGTCGGTGGACTGCTCCTGTTCTGGCTGATGCGCGACACGGGCAACGCGCCCGTATTGCGCTTGTATGGAAACGTGGACATCCGCGAGGTGGAGTTGGCCTTCCGCCAGCCCGGGCGCATGACCAACATGGCTGCCGATGAAGGCGATGGCGTGACCGCCGGCATGGTGATCGCACGACTCGATGACGTCCCCTATCGCGAGCGACTGGCCGCAGCCCAGGCTGAATTGGACGCAGCGCAGGCCGGACTGGACAAACTGCGCAGCGGCAACCGCCCCCAGGAAATTGCCCAGGCACAGGAACACGTGCGCCAGGCGCAGGCAGCTTCCCGCGAGGCCGAGCGCAACTTCACGCGCCAGAGCAGCCTGCTCGAATCGGGTGCCAGCAGCCAGCGCACCGTTGATGCCGCACGTGCCTCGCGAGACCGCGCCGCGGCCGACCTGGCCTCGGCGCAGGCTGCACTGTCGCTGGCCAGGGACGGATTCCGCAGCGAGGACGTTGCCGCCGGTGAGGCGCGGGTGGCTGCAGCCGAGGCGGCCCTGGCGCAGGCGCGCACTGCGCTGGCCGACACCGAACTCGTGGCGCCCAGCGATGGCACCGTGATCGCGCGGGTGCGTGAACCCGGCAGCATGGTGGCCAGCAGCACGCCCGTGTATACCCTGAGCCTGCGTGATCCGGTCTACGTGCGCGCCTATGTCAGCGAGCCGGACCTGGGCCGCATCGCGCCGGGCGCCAAGGTGCGGGTGCACACCGATTCATCCGGCAAGGTCTATCACGGCCAGATCGGTTTCATCTCGCCGCGCGCCGAGTTCACCCCGAAGACGGTGGAAACCACCGACCTGCGCACGGATCTGGTCTACCGACTGCGCGTGGTGGTCGCCGATGCGGACGAGGGGCTGCGTCAGGGCATGCCGGTCACGGTCGATGTCGATGCTGCCCCGGCCGCCGGCAAACCCGCGACAGGGCGCTGAAATGAATGCGCACAGCGCCAGGGTGACCACGGACGCACGCCGCAAGGACACGCCTGCGGTCATCATCGACAGCGTCGCCAAGCACTTTGGCCAGGTCCAGGCCCTGCGCGGCTTCAGCGCCGAGATCCACTACGGTCGCCTGACCGGACTGGTCGGCCCCGATGGCGCCGGCAAGACCACCCTGATGCGCATCATGACCGGCCTGCTGGTTCCCAATGGCGGTCGCGTCACGCTGGCCGGCTTCGACGTGGTCGAGGACAACGACGCCATCCACATCGCCAGCGGCTACATGCCGCAGCGCTTCGGTCTCTACGAGGATCTTTCGGTGATGGAGAACATGCGCCTGTATGCGCAGTTGCGCGGCATGGACGCCGACCGGCACGCCGACCTCTTCGCCAGCCTGCTCGAATTCACCCGGCTCGGTCCATTCACCGAACGCCTGGCCGGCAAGCTCTCCGGCGGCATGAAGCAGAAGCTGGGGCTGGCCTGCGCGCTGATGGCCAAACCCGAAGTGCTGCTGCTCGACGAGCCCGGCGTCGGCGTCGATCCGGTCAGCCGCCAGGATCTGTGGCGCATGGTGCAGGAACTGACCGATGACGGCATGGCCGTGGTCTGGTCGACGGCCTACCTCGACGAGGCCGAGCGCTGCGAAAGCGTGCTGTTGCTCAACGAAGGCAAGCTCGAGTTCGACGGCCCGCCGCAGGAGCTCACCGATCGCATCAAGCAGCGCAGCTTCCGTCTGACCGGCGTCAGCGACGCGCGGCGCGCGGTATTGTCACGGGCCCTGGATCTTCCGTCCGTCGGCGACGGCGTGATCCAGGGCGATGCCGTGCGCGTGGTGCTGCGCGAGGGCGCGGGGCGCGAAGAGGTCGATGCACTGGCCGACGAAGTCGGCGCGCAACTCGAACCCGTGCAGGCACGCTTCGAAGACGCCTTCATCGATCTGCTCGGCGGCGGCCCGGGTGGCACCTCGGCACTGGCCGAGCAGATGGATCCGGTCAGGCTCGACTCGGACGTCGCGGTGTCCTGCAAGGACCTGACCAAACGCTTCGGCGATTTCACCGCCACCGACAGCGTCAGCTTCGAGGTTCGCCGGGGCGAGATCTTCGGCCTGCTCGGACCCAACGGCGCCGGCAAGTCGACGACCTTCAAGATGCTGTGCGGGCTGCTGAAGCCGACCGCGGGCGAGGCGCACGTGGTCGGGCACGACCTGCGCCGCGCCACCGGTGCGGCCAAGAGCCAGCTCGGTTACATGGCGCAGAAGTTCTCCCTGTACGGCTTGCTGTCGGTGCGGCAGAACCTCGAATTCTCCGCCGGCGTGTACGGGCTGGAGGGCGCGCTCAGGCGCGAGCGCATCGACGAGATGATCGAGACCTTCGATCTGACCCAATACCTGGGCACATCACCCGATTCGCTGCCGCTGGGCTACAAGCAGCGCCTGGCCCTGGCCTGCTCGCTGATGCATCGGCCGCCGGTGCTGTTTCTCGACGAGCCGACCTCCGGCGTCGATCCGATCACCCGGCGCGAGTTCTGGACCCACATCAATGGCCTGGCCCGCAAGGGCGTGACCGTCATGGTCACCACCCACTTCATGGACGAGGCCGAGTACTGCGACCGCGTGGCAATGATGTACCGCGCCAGGCTGATCGCGCTGGACACGCCGGACGCGCTCAAGCGCGCTTCGCGCAGCGACCAACATCCCGATCCGACGATGGAAGATGCCTTCATCCATCTGGTCGAGTCGGCCGATCTCGCCGACGAGGCGCAGGCCGACGCCAGGGCGGCAGCATGAACGATACCAACGTCGGAAGCCGCACCGGCAATGCCTCTCGCGGGCGCGCCAGCCACAAGTTCGACTGGCGCCGCCTGCTCGCGCTGGTGCGCAAGGAAAGCCTGCAGGCGATACGTGATCCATCCACCATCCTGATCGCCTTCGTGTTGCCGGTGGTATTGCTGTTCCTGTTCGCCTATGCGGTATCACTGGACGTGCGCGAGGTACGCATCGGCGTGGTACTGGAATCCGATGCCGCGGCCGCCCAGTCACTGGCGGCCGCGTTTGCCGGCACCCGCTACCTGAGCGTCACGCCGGCGCGCGACCGCCGCGAGGTCGCCGACCAGGTGGTGTCCGGCAAGCTGCGCGGCTTCGTGGTGATCCCGCAGGATTTCGATCGCCGCCTGGCCTCGCAGCTGCCGCAGCCGCTGATCCAGGTGATCACCGACGGCTCGCAGCCCAACACCGCCAACTTCGTCGCCAATTACGCCCAGGGCGTGGTGCAGACCTGGGCCGCCGGTCAGCGTGCCAGCGCGCCGCCGGCGGCGATCCGGCTGGAGCCGCGCTACTGGTTCAACGCCGAGCTCGAAAGCCGCCGCGCACTGGTGCCCGGGGCGATCGCGATCGTCATGACCATCATCGGCACCATGCTGACCGCGCTGGTGGTCGCGCGCGAATGGGAGCGCGGCACGATGGAAGCGATCCTGTCCACCCCGGCGTCGGTGGCGGAAATCCTGATCGGCAAACTGCTGCCGTATTTCATCCTCGGCATGCTCGCCACCCTGGCCTCCGCAGCACTCGCGATCTTCGTGTTCGACGTGCCGTTGCGCGGTTCGCTGCTGGCGTTGCTGGCCCTGTCGGCCGTGTTCCTGATTCCCGCGCTCGGCCAGGGGTTGCTGATCTCGGCAGTCACCAAGAACCAGTTTCTGGCCTCGCAGATCGCGCTGTTCTCCGGCTT
>JALOBC010000072.1 GCA_023228465.1 Dokdonella sp.
GCTGCCTGGCCACGCCGCTGTACACGCCGATCAGCCCGGGCTTTCCCCTGGCGCTGGCGCGTGCGCTGCGCGAGTTTCGCCCGCAGCTGTTGCATCTGCACCTGCCCAATCCGTCCTGCTTTGCCGCGCTGGCCAGCCCGGCGGCCAGGCGCCTGCCGTGGATCGTGCAATGGCAGGCCGACGTGCCGCATGACGTGCCGGACTGGCGCCTGCGCGCCGCCTACCGCTTCTACCGTCCCTTCGAACAGGCGGTGCTGCGACGCGCGCATGCGGTGATAGCGACTTCCGGGGCCTATCGCGACGCCAGTCGCGCATTGCAACCGTGGCTCGGCAAGGTGCGCGTGGTGCCGCTGGGCATCGGACCGGGGAACGTTCCGCCCCCCTCGATGCCTTCTGCGGCCGACGCGGGGACTGCGGCGGCCTGGCCTGCCGGGGGCGGCCTGCGCCTGCTCGCGGTGGGCCGCCTGACCTACTACAAGGGCTTCGACGTCCTGCTGCGCGGGTTGGCGCAACTTGCGCAGGCCCGCCTGTTGCTGGTCGGCCAGGGCGAATGCGAGGCGAAGCTGCGCGCACTCACCGAGACCCTTGGCCTGCAGGAGCGCGTGCGCTTTGCCGGCCACCTGGACGATGCCGCGCTCGACGCGGCCTATGCCGGCGCGGACGTCTTCGTGCTGCCGTCGCTGGATCGCAGCGAATCCTTCGGCATGGTGCTGCTGGAAGCAATGCGTGCCCGACTTCCGGTGGTCGCCAGCGCGATCCCGGGCTCGGGCGTCGGCGAGGTGGTGGCCGCAGGCGAAACCGGCCTGCTGGTGCCACCGGGCGACAGTCGCGCCCTGGCCGCTGCAATCGAACGCCTGCAGGATGCGGGCTTGCGCGAAACGCTTGGCCGCGCCGGCCGCGCGCGCTGGGCAGATCGCTACACGCTGACGGCGTCGGCCGGCGCAATCGAGGACATCTACCGCGACGCCCTGGCCAACGACCCATCGCTGGCATAGGAACGGTTCGCACGCGCCGCGACGCTTTCAGCCGCGCGCCGCCGGCTTCCGCAGCCCGGGCAAGTCCGTCTCGCGCACCGGCTTCTCGTTGGCCGATGCGGGATCGCGCAAGAGCACCGCAACGAAGACCAGCACGCCTGGCACCACCTGCAGGATCAGGCGGTTGACACTGGTGAAATCCTCGGCCCAGGCCGACGCGCTGGTCAGGAAGAACAGCACGAACAGGGCCGCAAGCTGCAGCAGCACGAACAGGCCCAGCAGGCGCGCCGCCTCGCTGCGGCAAACGTCGCGCCAGCGCCACACGATCAGCGCCGGCAGCAGGTACCAGAGCAGGTGCCAATTGGGCAGTTCATACAGGCTGGCCAGCATCGGGCCGCCCACGGCATGCCATTTCAAGGTGTAGCTCGCCACGCCGGCAATATCGATGCGGCCCCAGCCGATATGCACCTTGCCGACGCTCGGCAGTGGCACTCCAAGCAGATCGGCGCCCAGGATCACGGCCAGCAACAAGACGACGCCGCCCGGCAGCACCCAGCGCCACTGCCGCGGCAGGCGCTCGAGCAGCGCGACCGCCACGAAGGCGAGCAGCCAGATCGCGCCTTCCAGCTTGATGGCCGGCAGGCAGGCCACCAGCAGCACCGCCAGCAGCCATTGCCGTGGCTCACGAAACAGCAGCCAGCGCGCCCAGGCCAGCAGGGCGAGTCCCAGCACCAGCGCCACCCACAGATCGGCGTAGCCGGCCAGGGCCACGTGGGCGTCGATCAGCGGCAGCGACACCAGCACGTAGACCAGGACCATGGCCAGCCACGCCGGCAGGCCGAAGCCGCGCAGGTAGCCATGGAAGGCGAATGCGAACGCCACCAGCGCGCCACTCCAGGCCAGATTGACCAGAGGTTCGTTCCAGCCTCCTGCGCCACTGGCGAACCAGACCTCGATCCAGGCCAGCAGTTGCGGGTAGTTCCAGGCCATCATGGTGCGCGCCGGCGACGGCGCGCCGGCCAGCCAGTCGATCATGGGGACATACGCGTCGGCGCGGCCGAGCAGGATCCAGCTCTTGGGCCGAACCGCCCAGGCCGACCAGGCATCCCAGGCGAATACCGGCCTCAACGCCGCCTCGTCGGCGAGCAGGACGAGGCGCAACGCGACCAGGGCCAGCAGCAACCACCACAACCCTCGCCATGCCGGTGCCGCCGGCGCTGGTGCTGGCGTGGCGATGGGCGAGTGCCGACGCCACCGCAACCAGACGCCCAGCCAGGCCAGCGCGCCCAGGCCGCCCAGCCATGGCGCCACCCGCGCCACGGCATGCAGGGTATCGTCGCGAGCCAGCCACTGGGCGGCCAGCCCCGCCAGCAGCACGCCGACCAGCCAGCCGCTACCGAGCATCGCGGCCAGGCCGCCGCGTTGGCGCGGCTGCGCCAGCAGGCAGCACACGCCACAGCCGACCAACAGCGGCAGCAGCCAGGCGATCAGGTAGCTAGTCGCCATGTCGGTACCGGAACACGATCAATGCGGGATCCTCGAAGCCTTCGGCCATCACCACGTCGCCGGCATAGATGCGCCGGCTGTGCCGCAGCAGGCGGCGGATGGCGGGATGGTCGCGCCAGGCGGTGCTGTCATAGAAGACGATCAGCGTACCGTCGGGAATCCAGTGCGCGTGCGACAGGGCCAGCGGCAGCGTGCCGACGTTGAGCGGCAACAGGTGCCAGACCAGACGCAAGGTCTGGTAGCCGGTCCCGCCATCGACCAGGATGCGCGGCGGCGGGTTTGCGCCCGCGAGCGTGCGGACCTCGTCCGCGGCGCGCTGGATGACGGCGTCACCGACGATGCGCGAACGCGCCGGCCATCCCTGCACGTCGGCGTACAGGCTACGCGCGGCCAGCAGGCGCTGACCGAGATTCCATTGCCAGCGCAGGTCCAGCGCCAGCCAGCCGATGCCTGCGGCGACCAGCATTGCAATGGTCAGGCGGCGCCCGCGCAGGCCGAGCAGGAGGACCGCACAGGCGGCCCAGAATACGACCGCCAGCGCGACCGTCACCACCATCGGTCGGGCATGCCAGGCGTCGCCCTCGCGGCCCAGGGCATGCACCGAACGCTGGCTCCACGGCCAGGCCGCCAACCAGTCGGTGCGCAGTGCCGCCAACGCGCCGTGCCAGGACGGCGACCAGAGCTCGGCGCTGATCAGGGTGAACGGCCGGAACCCCAGCTCCGGCGGCACGTTCTGCGCCGTCGCGAACTCGGCGAAGCCCAGCTCGATCACCCGGCCATGCCAGGAGGGCACCTGCGAGAGATCCACGCTGGACACGCCGCGGCCGGGCCACGGCAAGGCAATGGTCTGCGCGTCATCCGGATGCTCTGCAGTACGGAACACCAGCGACAGCTCCAGCGTGCGTGGAAAATCGGCGAAGCGATAGCGCAGGACCGGAAACGCATCGGCATCCAGCTCGGGCAGGCGCGTCACCTGCAGCATGGAATACGCGTCCCCGGGCGCCTTCACCCTCAGGCGCTGCCCGTCGGGCATGCCCTGCCCGAACACGGCACGAAAGCGGCTGCCGGGAAACACCCGCTCCTGGGCGGGCGTGGGCGGCGCGCTGAAATCCGCATGCGCGGCCCACAGCAACAGCAGCAGGGTCCCCACGCCCAGCACAACGGCAAAGGCCGCGCCGCGGATGATGCGCTGCTTCATGCGGCCAGGCGCTCCAGGCAGGCCAGCTCCGCGGCGCTGAAGCCGGCTGCCAGGCGCGCTTCGATGTTGAACGGACCGCGCAGGGCGCCGGCCGCGTGCGCCTTCACCAGGGCCGGAAAGGCGACTTGCGGATCCACACCTTCGCGCGCGCAACACCAGGCGAACCAGCGCGACCCGGCCGCCACGTGGGGCACTTCCTCGCGCAGGATGTCACGCAGGATCGCCACGGTCGCCACGTCACCCACGGCTTCGAGGCGCGCGATCATGCCGGGCGTCACGTCCAGCCCACGCGCTTCCAGCACGCGGGGTACCAGGGCCATGCGCGCAAGGCAGGAATGGGCCGTCCGCACGGCCATGTCCCACAGGCCGTCGTGGGCGTCGAAATCACCGTAGGCATGGCCCAGCGTGGCCAGCCTCTCGGCCAGCCAGCCGAAATGCCGCGCTTCATCCACTGCCACGCCGACCCAGTCCCGGTAATACTCCGGCGGCATGCCGCGGAAGCGGTACACGGCATCCCAGGCGAGATTGATGGCATTGAACTCGATGTGCGCGATGGCATGCACCAGGGCCGCGCGCCCCTCGGCCGTGCCCAGGCCACGCTGTGCCAAGGCCCGCGGCGCCACCAGGCGGGGGCGCGCAGGCCGGCCCGGCGTGGTCATGGGTCCGGGTGCGGGCGCGTCGAGCAGCCCGAGTCGCCCGGCGTCGTGCGCCACACCCGCCTCGCGCGTCAGCGCGAGCTTCGCGGCAGGCTCGGCACAGGCAAGGCAGCGCGCGGCGACATCGAACAGGTTGTCGGTGGCATCGATTGCCATGTTGCTCCCGTTTGCTCTGTTGCCGCCGCCAGCCGGCGGGCACATTCCGGCCACGATTCTCCCGCCGCGGACCCGGCAGCCGCCAAGTGTGATTATCCCCTACATAAACGCAGGGAAACGCGCGAACCAGACACGCTTTGCATGCGCCGGGACGCCCGCCGGGCGGTGCAGGCACCGCAAGGGGCCAGCCTGTGCGTGGCGGCGCGGTCAGCCGGCCTGCCGGCGCTGCGCCTTGGCGTCATCCGAACGCACGAACTCGAGATCGTCCAGATAGGTCGGCTCCACGCCGGTCACGTACTCGCCCGAGAAGCACGATGTGTCGAAGTGCTGCAGGTCCTCGTTGCCGTCCTGCACCGCCCAGATGAGATCATCCAGATCCTGGAAGATCAGCCGGTCCGCGCCGATCAGGCGTTCGATTTCCTCCACGCTGCGGCCGTGCGCGATCAACTCCGCGCTGGAAGGCATGTCGATGCCATACACGTTCGGAAAACGCACCGGGGGCGCCGCCGAGGCAAGATAGACCTTGTGCGCGCCAGCGTCCCGGGCCATCTGGATGATCTGCCTGGACGTGGTGCCGCGCACGATCGAATCGTCGATCAGCAGCACGTTCTTGCGGCGGAACTCCAGGCGGATGGGATTGAGCTTGCGGCGCACCGATTTCACCCGCTCGCCCTGCCCCGGCATGATGAAGGTGCGGCCGATGTAACGGTTCTTGACGAAGCCCTCGCGCACCGGCACGCCCAGCGCCTGCGCGACCGGACCGGCCGCGGTACGCGAGGTGTCGGGGATGGGGATGACCGAATCGATGTCGTGGTCGGGCATCAGGCGACGGATCTTCTCGCCCAGCTTCTCGCCCATGCGCAGGCGCGCCTTGTACACCGACACATCCTCGATCATGGAGTCCGGCCGCGCCAGGTACACGTACTCGAAGATGCACGGCGCATGCACGGCAGGCTCGGTGCACTGGCGCGTATGCAGTTGCCCATCCAGCGTCAGCAGCACCGCTTCGCCCGGGCGCACGTCGCGCAGCAGGGTGAAGCCGAGGATGTCGAAGGCGACCGATTCGGACGCCACCGCGTATTCCTTGCCGGTGGCCGTCTCGCGCTCACCCAGCACCAGCGGGCGGATGCCATGGCGGTCGCGGAACGCGAGCACACCGTAGCCGAGCACCATCGCCACCACCGCGTAGCCGCCCACGCAACGGGCGTGGGTGCCGGCGACGGCCTTGAAGATGTGATCGGGCGACAGCACGCGCCGATCCTGGATCTGCAGCTCGTGCGCGAGCACGTTGAGCAGCACTTCGGAATCCGAATCGGTGTTCACATGGCGACGGTCGGCCTCGAACACCTCACGGCGCAGGACCGCCGTATTGGTCAGGTTGCCGTTGTGCGCCAGCGCGATGCCATAGGGCGAATTGACATACAGCGGCTGGGCCTCCGACGCGCCCTCGGCGCCGGCGGTCGGATAGCGGCAATGGCCGATGCCGACACTGCCGCGCAGGGCCAGCATGCTGGCCTGGTCGAACACGTCGCGCACCAGGCCGCGCCCCTTGTGCAGGCACAGGCGCCGGCCATCCAGCGTGGCGATGCCGGCGGCATCCTGGCCGCGGTGCTGCAGGACGGTGAGGCCGTCATAGAGTGCCGAAGCCACTTCCGATTTGCCGACGATGCCGATGATTCCGCACATGATGTTGCTTCTTCAGGAAGAGGGAGAGGGACCGGTCGGCATGGGCAACACCGGTCGGCGGACCAGGTCTTCGGCCTGCCCAATGTAGCGTGCGACTTCGCCGGGCAGGTGCTCGCCCAGCCAGCCGGCACTGCGCGTGAAGCCCGGCAGCAGGCGCGACTCGTGCCACCACGGATCATTCGGGAACGGCGTGAACCCAAGCAGCAGCACGGCCAGCACGACGATGGCGAATCCGCGCACCAGGCCGAACAGCATGCCGAGCATGCGGTCGCTGCCGGACAGGCCGCTGCCTTCGACCAGCTTGCGCATCAGGTAACTCACGAGGGCACCCACCACCAGGACCACGATGAAACAGGCGCCCCCCGCCAGCAGCAGGCGCACCGACGGCGTGGAAAAGCTGTCGGGCATCTGTGCGGCGATGATCGGCGCGCCCACCCAGGCCAGCCAGAAGGCCGCCACCCATACCACCAGCGCCAGCACTTCGCCGATGAAACCGCGCCACAGGCCCATCAGCACGGACAGGCCGAGCACGGCGAGGATGGTGTAGTCGGCCCAGTTCACGGCAGGTCCGGGACCGGCGAAGGGACATCGGGAAATCGCAAGACACGCTGCGGCCTCGTGTAGACAGGACAGTTCATGACGTCCGCAGACCTCGACATGTCAGCCATACCGCGAGTCGCTCGGCGGGATCCCCGGGGCCGGCTTCACAGCACCACGACGATGCCGTCGAGCTTGAGCTTGTCCTTGATGCTGGCACGCAGCCGGTCGGCCGCCCCGCGATCCACCTCCGGGCCGGCGCGCACGCGCCACAGGGTGGTGCCGTCCGCATCCACCTTGTCCACGAAAGCAACGAAGCCGGCGCCCTTGAGGCGGTCGCGCAGCTTGTTCGCATCGGCCTCGGCCTTGAGCGCCCCGACCTGCACCACCCAGCCGCCGGCACGATTGGCCGGCAGGGCATTGGCGGGTGCGTCGGCTTGCGCGTCGGCCGCCACCTCGACCACGCTGCCTGGCACCTGCGGCCGGGCCTGCTTGATCTTCAGACGCGCGGCCTCCGCGGCGGCGCGGTTGGCATAGGGGCCCACGCGCACCCGCCGGGCCGCCTTGCCCTGCCAGGTCGTCGCCTCGTCGAAGGCCGGATAGCCGTCCTTCCTGAGCGCGGCAACCAGGTCACTGGCATTGCCGGCCGCGCCATACACGCCAAGATGCACGAACCATTGGCCAAGGGCCGCCTTGCCGGGCGTAGCCGCGGGCTCACCGGGTGTGGCCGTGACCGGCGCGGGCAGCGTGGCCGGGCCCGCCGCAGGGGTCGGGCCGGGCGCAGCCGCGGGGGCGGTGCCAGCATCCGCCAATGGCGTGGCATCTTCCGGCTTCGGCGCGGTTGCAGTATCGATCGAGGCCAGTTGGTCCGGACCGGGCGCCGAAGGCGTGGGCAACGCCTCGGGCGTGGTCGGCAACACGCGCGTCTGGAACTCGGCCTCCGGCTGCGGCGGAATGGCGATGGTCGAGGACTGCAGTTCCGTGGAATCGCGCGGCGCCGAAGGCGCCAGGAACATCGGCACGAAGATCACCGCCAGTGCGATCAACACGGCTGCGCCAAGCAGGCGCTGTTTCAGCGATGAATCCATGGCTGGCCTGAATCGTGTGGGACGCGCCGATTATACGCGTGCCGGCTGTACAGACGGGGCGTTGCCGGCTCCCGTGTCGCCACCGCTCGGGCGCAGCGCGCGCGGGCGCGCCGGTCAGGCTGCCGCGGCGGCCCGCGTGGCCATGAAACCCAGCGCTGCCGCGGCGACGAAGAAGGAACCAAAGGCCAGCACCCGGTCGCCCGGCTGGGCCGCCGCGCAGGCGGCCGCCAGGGCGGCGCGAATGTCGCCGGAAGCCGGCATCACTGCGCTCTCGGGCACCGCCCGGCGCAGTCGCGTGAACAGGGCAGCGGGCTCCAGGCCGCGCGGCGATGCGCCGTCCAGGCCGCCCGGAAACCAGGCACCGACCTGCCCGGCCAGCGCTGCGACCACGCCCTCGACATCCTTGTCGGCCAACGCACCGAACACCGCCAGCGTGCGGCCCGCGACCGGCTGCGCAGCCAGCCACGCAGCCAGGACCGTGGCTGCCTGGGGATTGTGGGCCACATCGACGATCAGCTCGGGCGGCCCGGCAAAGCGCTGCAGGCGCGCGCCCAGCTGCACCCCGGCGACACCCCGGGCAATCGCCTCCGGGAACCAGCCCAGGCGTGACCGCAGGGCCTGCAGGGCCGCAATCGCAGCCGCCGCATTGGCGACCTGGCAGGGTGCAGGCAGTGCCGGCAGCGGGAGCACCAGGTCGGCATCGCCGGACCGCCAGCGCCAGCGTCCGGGCGGGCGGATCTCGGCATGAAAATCGCGCCCCGCCACGTGCAGCAGGGCCCGCTTGGCCACCGCCACCTCGATCAGCCCCTGCGGCGCGCCGGCATCGCCGATGATGGCGGGCCGGCCCGCGCGGAAGATGCCGGCCTTCTCGCGCCCGATGCTGTCCCGGTCGGGGCCCAGCAGGTCCTGGTGGTCGAGATCGACCGTGGTGACGATCGCGGCGTCGGCATCGATGAGGTTGACCGCATCCAGGCGTCCACCCAGGCCGACTTCCAGCAATGCGACATCCAGGTCACGCTGCGCGAACAGCCACAGCGCCGCCAGCGTGCCGAATTCGAAATAGGTCAGCGCCACCGGCGCGCCGTCGAGCCGCGCGGCTTCGACGCGGGCGAATGCATCGACCAGCGCAGCATCGTCGGCCTCGATTCCGGCGACGCGCACCCGTTCGTTGTAGCGCAGCAGATGCGGGGAGGTGTAGCTGCCCACCCGCTTGCCGGCCGCGGCCAGCATCGCCTCCAGCAGCGCCACGGTCGAACCCTTGCCGTTGGTGCCCCCGACGGTGATGACCACGCGCGCAGGTGTCGGCGCGCCGAGCCGGCGCCAGACCTCGCCCGCCCGGTCCAGGCCCAGGGCGATGGCCTGTGGATGCAGGCGTTGCAGGTGCTCGAGCCAGTCGGGAAGCGTGGTGGGCATCATCGAGGCGAGTGCGGGCAAAGGACCCGGAAGCTGACACGATCGCCGGCGGCGACCGGGGTGACAGGCCCGACCCGGATCTGCCGCCAGGCGCAGGGTCGCTGCCGACCGCAGTGCATTATGCGCTGCGGCGAAGCGGCCCGCCGCCCGCGGCGCGCGAGCGGATCCTGCTCAGTCCGCGGGGGGCGCAAGCGCGGCCGCCTCGCGGCGCAATCCGGCGCGCATGTCCGCGCCGGTCGGCTGCTGGAACAGCGACAGGCCAAACTCCGGCAGGATCGCAATCAGGTGATCGAAGATGTCGTCCTGGACACTGTGGTGGGCGACGAACCCCGTATCCACCGTGTAGCCGTAGATCTGCAGCGGGATGCCGGTGGGACCCGGATCCAGCTGGCGCACCGCCCAGAACAATTCGGTATTGACGCCGGGGTGGGCCAGCACGTAGGCCTGCATGTAGGCGCGGAAACTTCCCAGGTTGCTCAGGCGGCGTTGGTTGACCGGCAGCTTCCCGGCTTCTCCCCTGGCCGCATTCCACTCGGCGATTTCCTTCTGCTTGCGCTCGAAGTAGCCGTCCAGCAGCTTGAACTGGCGCAAGCGCTCGATCTCCGCGGGGGTGAGGAAGCGCACGCTGGTCAGATCGATGTTGAGCGCCCGCCGGATGCGTCGGCCGGTGGCGTACATGTGACGATAATTGCGATAGGACTTGGAAATCAGGTGCCACGTGGGCACGGTGCTGATGGTCTTGTCCCAATTGACCACCTTGACCGTGTGCAGGGCGATCTCCACCACGTCGCCG
>JALOBC010000019.1 GCA_023228465.1 Dokdonella sp.
CTTGAGCCCAATGGCAGCCTGGACACGACGTTCCAGGATCCGAAGCTGCAAAGCTGGACCGATTCGATGGTGCTGCAGGCCGATGGCAAGCTGCTCGTTGCCGGCGGTTTCAATGCCGTGGACGGCATGCCGCGCGCCGGCCTGGCGCGGATCAATGCCAATGGCAGCCTCGATACCGGCTTCGCCGATCTTGGGGCAGACCACTATATCGATGCGCTGACGCTTCAGGCCGATGGACACCTGATGGTCGGCGGTCGCTACAGCCAGATTGGCGGCACGCCGATCAAGAGGCTTGCCCGCGTGGCCCTGGCAGAACCTGCAGAACAAACCCAGCAGGTGGATGCGGCCGGCACTCGCGTGCGCTGGATGCGTGCCGGCAGCAGCCCGGAACTCGGCGCGCCGCCAATCCTCTACCGTTCCACGGACGCTGGCGCGACATGGACGACACTCGGCGCGATGGGCCGTATCGCCGGAGGATGGGAGAAGGCGGGCATCCCACCGCTGGTCGACGAGCCTTACATCCTGCGCGCGGAGGGGCTCGTGCCGGGCGGGCTCGGTGGCAATTCTCAAGGTCGAGTCGGCACCCAAGCTGAGTACCTCTTCGCCGACCTGCTCTTTGCCGACGGGTTCGAAGAAGGCAGTCGGTTCTGAAGCCGGGCAAGCCGACCTGACATGCCAACGCGCCGGCGCCGACCCTGCCCACCGGTTCCGCCGCGCCGCAGCCAGCGCTATCCTTGCGACACCCTTGGAAGAGCCGGTCGCTCCGGCCTTTCATTCCTGGAACGCAATGAAACGGCTGCGTGCCTTCCTGCCCCTGCTGGTGCTGATCACCCTGGGCCTGCTCTTGCTGGGTTCGGGCGTGTTGCAGCACTTCGATCCGCACCACGTGGCGCGCCAACAGGCGGCGCTGCATGCGCTCATCGACGCGCACCCGGCCCTCGCCGCGCTGACTCAGATCGGCCTGATGACGCTGGCCATCGCGACCGGGCTGCCGGGCGCCATCGTGATCGTCCTGGCGGGCGGCATGCTGTTCGGCATCGGCGGTGGAACGCTGTGGTCGTCCATCGGGACCACGCTGGGCGCCCTGGTGCTGTTCCTTGCCAGCCGCTCGGCGTTCGCCGCGGGCACGGCGACGCCGCCGGCCCTGGTCGAACGCCTGCGCGTGGGCTACCACGCGCATCCGGCCAGCTACACGATGTTCCTGCGCCTGGTGCCGTTCTTTCCGTTCGGCGCCGTGACCGTGGCGCTGGCGTGGCTGCGCTGCCCGCTTTGGCTGTTCACGCTGACCACGGCGGTCGGCGGCACGGTGATGATCGGCTTTGAAACGGCGCTGGGCGCCGGCCTGGCCGAGACGATCGCGCGCGAGGGTCGAGTGACATTCAGCCTCATCGCCCATCGCGGCATCGTCTTGCCCCTGCTCGGCATGGCTGTGCTTGCCCTGGCGCCGATCCTGCTGGGGCGTCTGCGTCACGCACGCGCACCGGCAAGTGGGCGCGGCGACCGCTGAATTGTCGGCGCCACCACAAGGCGGGCTGCCGGCAATGTGCAGATGACCAGGCATGCGTGGCTCGGAACCGCATGCCGGCGCGCGACCCGATGGCCCTGCGGCGCCCCCGCCACGGCACATCTGGTGTCGCCGGCGCGCGCCTAGCGGCCCCTTGACGCATCCGTTATGCTGCGCGGTTCGTGCCTTTGCCAATGCCCGCAGGGTTCCCGTTGACCGCCGCCCAGCCTCACATCGTGCGCACCTCGTTCTGGCGCGCGCTGCTGCTCGCCCTGCTGGTGGCCGCCCTCAACGTCGGCCTGTGGGCATTCGTGAACCGGCCGGTGCAGATCGCCGACTGGCATGGCCAGATCGACGGCTTCGCGTTCAACCCCTCGCAACGCTATCAGGATCCGACCAAGCTCCTGTTCCCGAACGAGACGGAGCTGGAAAGCGATATCCGCCTGCTGTCGAAGTACAGCAAACGCCTGCGTACCTATTCATCGGCGGAAAATCCCGCCATCCCGCGCATCGCGAAGTCCTACGGCATGACGGTGATGGCCGGTGCGTGGATCGAGGGCCGCGCCGAACGCAACGAGCGCGAACTTGCCGCCCTGATTGCGCTGGCAGGGAAGAACGACAACATCGAACGCGCGATCATCGGCAACGAGGTGATCCTGCGCGGTGATCTGGGCGTGCGCACGCTGATCGGCTACCTCGACCGGGCCCGCGCGCACCTGGACATTCCGGTATCGACGGCCGAACCGCTGGACAGCTGGCAGCGCAATCCCGAGCTCATCAGGCACGTCGATTTCGTCACCGTGCACATCCTGCCCTACTGGGAGCAGATTCCACGCAAGGATGCGGTCGGCTTCGTGCTCGACCAGTACCGTGCCACGCAGGCGCTGGTGGAACGCGTATCACCGGGCAAGCCGGTGGTGATCGGCGAAGTCGGCTGGCCCTCCAACGGCGACCGGCGCAAGTATGCCCAGCCTTCGCTGGCCAACGAGGCGCATTTCCTGCGCGACTGGTTCAACGTCGCGGCGCGCGAGCACATCGACTACTACGTCATGGAGGCGATCGACCAGCCCTGGAAGGAGGCCATCGGCGGGCGCGCGGAAGCCTACTGGGGCGTGTTCAACGCCAGCCGGCAGCTCAAGTTTGCCTTCACCGGCCCGGTGGTCGAGAACCCTGGCTGGCCGTGGAAGGCCGCCATCGCCTCGCTGCTGGCGTTGCTGCCGATGTTCTTCTTCGCCCGGCACTTCATCCGCTTCCGCGCATTGGGCCTGGCCTTCTTCCTGGTGCTGGTGCAGCTGTCGGCCTCGATCCTGGTGTGGATGGCGGCCCTGCCCTACGACTTCTACCTGAACCCGCTCGATTGGGCGATGCTGACCCTGCTGCTGCCCGCGCAGCTGGCGATCATCGTGATCCTGCTGATCAACGCCTTCGAGTTCACCGAAGTCCTGTGGCGCCCGCGCTGGCTGCGCGAGTTCCGCCCGCTGGTGCCGGCGCCGGGCGATCCGGAACGCTTCGTTTCGATCCACCTTGCCTGCTACAACGAGCCGCCGGAGATGGTGATCCTCACCCTCGACTCGCTGGCCGCACTGGACTACCGCAACTTCGAGGTCATCGTCCTCGACAACAACACGAAGAATCCCGAGGTGTGGCAACCGGTCGAGGAACACTGCGCGAAGCTCGGACCGCGTTTCCGCTTCTACCACCTCGAGCCCTGGCCCGGCTTCAAGGCCGGGGCGCTCAACTATGGACTCGAGGTCACCGATCCGCGCGCCGAGATCGTTGCCGTGGTGGACGCCGACTATGAAGTGCGCCATGACTGGCTGCGCGGCCTGACCGGCTACTTTGCCGATCCGAACGTCGCCGTCGTGCAGTGCCCGCAGGCGCACCGCGACTGGGAGCACAACGCCTTCCGGCGCATGGCCAACTGGGAGTACGACGGCTTCTTCCGCATCGGCATGCACCACCGCAACGAGCGCAACGCGATCATCCAGCACGGCACCATGACCATGGTGCGCAGGAGCATGCTGGCCGATACCGGCGGCTGGTCGGAATGGACCATCTGCGAGGATGCGGAACTGGGCCTGCGCCTGATGAAGGCGGGCCACGAGCTGATTTACGTGGACGAGGTCATGGGGCGCGGCCTGACCCCGGCCGACTTCAAGGCCTACAAATCGCAGCGTTATCGCTGGGCGTTCGGCGCCATGCAGATCCTGAAGGCGCGCTGGAACTGGATGGTGTCGCGTGCGTCCACCCTCACGCGCGGGCAGCGCTTCCACTTCCTGACCGGCTGGTTTTCCTGGTTCGGCGACGCGCTGCACCTGATGTTCACGCTGATGGCGCTGGTGTGGACACTTGGCATGGTGCTGCTGCCCAAGTACTTCACCCTGCCGATGTACCTGTTCCTGGTGCCGCTGATCGGCTTCTTCCTGTTCAAGGCCGCGTTCGGCTTCATCCTCTATCGGGTGCGGGTACCGTGTTCATGGGCCGATACCCTCGCCGCGTCGGTCGCCAGCATGGGGCTTTCGCACGCGATCGCACGCGGCATCTTCGAGGGCCTCGCGCGCAAGAAGGGCGAGTTCATCCGCACCGCCAAGAGCCGGCGCATCGGCAAGAAGCCCAACCCGTTCACTTCGGTCAGCGAGGAACTGCTGCTGTTCCTCGCGCTGATCGCCTGCATCGTCGGCATGATCAATTCGACCGGCATGAACTACATCGAGGGCCGGCTGTGGATCGCCATCCTCGCGGCGCAGGCGATTCCCTACGGCTCGGCGCTGGTCGGCGCCTGGGTGGCGCATCGCTCCGGCGACAGCGCTTGAGCCAGGCGCCAGGCCGCAACCTGCCCGGGTGCGCGACGTCAGCCGCGATCTTTCAGCACGACGGGTCCGGCGCATCGGGGCTGAAGTGCCCGTCCCGGGACAGACGCTACCTGCCTGCACGCAGGTCGGGCAAACGCCGCGCACCCGAAGCAGGCCTGGTGGCCAGCGCGACGCTCAGGAGCGTTTGGTGAATGGCTTGCCCAGGCGCTTGAGCAAGGATTCCGGCGCCGGCCCGTCGCGCTGGCGCGGCTGGCACTCGATCAGGCCGATGGCCGCATAGGCGTTGACCACGTCGAACACGTCGCCCATCGTGGCGCCGCTTGCGGCAGCGACTTCGTGCAGGCGCAGCGGCTTGAGCAGGCTGGTGGCAATGCGGAACGTGGTGCCCAGTTCGCGATCGATCTCCATCCACTGCCGCAGGCAATAGGTGCCCGCCGGATCGAGGTGGCTGGCAAGCCGTCCCCCCGAATGCTCGAGCGCATCCAGCCAGGTGATGCGTGCATAGGCAATGGCGTTCTGTGTCGCCGAAGCGCGCACCAGTTCCGCGCTGGTCAGCGGGCGCCAGTCGCGCATCGCCCAGCGCGCATGGCAGTGCGCGCGCAGGGCCACCAGCGACCCGGGCGTGTAGGCCATCGAATGTTTCGGGTCCAGGACCAGCGGCGCTTCGCCAGGCAGTTCGACGCATACCGGCGCGCCGAGCAGGCCATCATGCAGCCACTCGCGCAAGGATCGGGGCTCCAGCTCGGCCAGGGCAGCAGCGCGCGAAGGAGCGCGCGCGGCTGGCAGTGTCGCCTTCGGAGCATGCGTCGGCAGCGGTGATGCCGGCGACATGGCCGGCCCCGGCGCCGGTGGCGGCGGAACGTCACGCAGTTCCCGCGGCAGCGGTCGCAGCAGGGCATCCAGGCCGTCGGCCGCTTGCGGTGCGGCGCTGGCTGCAGGATCGGCGTCCTCGTTGCCCACGTCACGGGTGTAGAAATCGTCGGTGTTCGCGCCGAAAACCGGTCCCCTGACGGCCGCGCGCGTGATTTCGTTCAGTACCTCGACCACGTTGGCACGCAGCAATGGGCGGCGCAGCACGAGTTCGGTGCCGGCCTCCGTTTGATCCGAGAATACCGCCACGCGTACACCGCCGGCCTGCGCGCGCGCGCGCGCCATCTGCCCGGCGAAGGACTCCGGATCGACGACGAGCAGATCCACGTCCTCGCCCTCGCCCCAGACCCAACGGCCCTCCAGCTCGGCTTCGCACCTGCGCACCAGCAGGCGCAGGTGCGCCGCTTCCTCGTCGGAAACGCCCACCACGGCGATGGTCCGGTCGCGCCTCACTGCCATGCACCCCCCTGAACTTGCGCCATCCTAAGGAGCCGGCGCGGCGACGGCAATGCGCGCCGGGACCATGGCGCCACAAAGACCCGTGCGTGCCGCGCCTGCGCCGGGTCAGCGCGCGGCGAACAGGTGCTCGACGCCAGCGCGTTCCTCGCGCAGCTCACTGGCCGTGGCGTCCATGCGGGCGCGCGAGAAATCACTAATGGCCAGGCCCTGCACGATGTCGAACCTGCCGTTCTTGCAGGTAACCGGATAGCCGTAGATGACGCCCGGCGCGATGCCGTAGGAACCGTCGGACGGCACGGCCATCGATACCCAGTCACCCTCGGCGGTGCCCTGTGCCCAGCTGCGCATGTGGTCGATGGCCGCGGAGGCCGCCGAAGCAGCCGAGGACGCGCCGCGCGCCTTGATGATGGCCGCGCCACGCTGCTGTACGGTGGGGATGAAGTCGTTCTCGTACCAGGCCTGGCCGACGGCGTCGAGCGCGGACCTGCCGTTGATCGTGGCGTGGTGGATGTCCGGGTACTGGGTGGAACTGTGGTTGCCCCAGATGATCATCTTCTTCACGTCGCTGCTATGCACGCCGGTCTTCTCTGCCAGTTGGCTCTTGGCGCGATTGTGGTCCAGGCGCACCATGGCGGTGAAGCAGCTGGGGTCGAGATCCGGCGCGTTCTGCTGCGCGATCAGGGCATTGGTATTGGCCGGGTTGCCAACCACCAGCACCTTCACGCCACGGCTGGCATGCTGGTTCAGCGCCTTGCCCTGCGGTGCGAAGATGGCGCCGTTGGCGGCCAGCAGGTCCTTGCGCTCCATGCCCGCACCGCGCGGACGCGCACCAACCAGCAGCGCGTAATCGGCATCCTTGAAGGCCACGTTCGGGTCATCGCAGGCGATCACGCCGGCCAGGGTCGGAAAGGCGCAATCGTTGAGCTCCATCACCACGCCCTGCAGCGCCGGCAATGCGGGGGTGATCTCCAGCAATTGCAGGATGACCGGCTGATCGGGGCCGAGCATGTCGCCGGCGGCGATGCGAAACAGCAGGGCATAACCGATCTGGCCGGCAGCGCCGGTGACGGCAACACGTACGGGAGCTTTCATGGGGACCTCGGGAAGCGGGAATGGGGAATCGGAAATCGCCGGGCGGACCACCTGCCGCGATTCGCCGTCAAGCCAGCTCGGCAAAGAATTCCTGGATGCGCGCCAGCCCCTTGTCGAGCTGCGCCTTCGGGCAGGTATAGGAAATGCGCAGGCTGCGCGGTTCGCCGAAGGCTGAACCCGGGACGGTGGCGACGAACTTGGTTTCCAGCAGCGCCCTGCAGAAATCGACGTCGTTGTCGATGCGGGTGCCCTGGTGGCTCTTGCCAAAGGCCACCGAAATGTCCGGGAACGCGTAGAAGGCGCCCTGCGGACGCGGGCAATGCACGCCGGGGATGGCGAGGAGCGCGGCCAGCACTTCGTCGCGCCGCGCGGAAAATTCCTCGCGCTTGGCATCCGGCACGTCCTGCGGTCCGGCCAGCGCCGCAACGGCCGCGGCAGCGGTGACTTCCGGCAGCGAGGTGATGTGGTTGGAGTTGAGCGTCACCAGCGCCTGGATGCCCTCCTCCGGCCCGGCCACGAAGCCGACGCGCCAGCCCGGCATGCCGTAGGTCTTGGACAACGAATCCATGATGAAGGTGCGCGCGCGCAGCTCCGGCCGGAAGGTGACGACGTTGTGGTAGCCGATCCCGTCGAACACCAGGCGGTTGTAGATGTCGTCGCAGATGATCCAGGTGTCCGGATGCTTCGCCAGCACGTCGGCCAGCGCGGCGATCTCCTCGCGCGTGTAGACCATCCCGGTCGGATTGGACGGATTGTTGAACAGGAACACCTTGGGCTTTTCGGCCAGCGCCTGGTCGAGCTGCCCGGGCGTCAGCTTGTAGTGCTGCTCGGGCGGACAGGGCAGCAGCTTGATCTTCGCGTCGAGGATCTCGGCGATGTCGACGTAGCTGGTCCAGTACGGAGTCGGGAACGCGATCGCGTCGCCCTCGTCGAGCAGGGCCTCGCAGAGGTTGTAGAGCACCTGCTTGGCACCGATGCCCACGGTGACGTTGGCGCGCGTGTAGCCCTCCAGCCCGTTGGACTTCAGGTGCCCGATGAAGGCATCCAGCAGTTCATTGCTGCCGCGATTGCTGCCATAGGCGCCGCTGTCATGTTCCAGCGCATCGCGCACGGCGGCGTACACGTGCGCGCCGGGCAGGAAGTTGGGGACACCGATGGAGAAATTGACGACATCGTGCCCGGCCGCCTTGAGCTGCCGGGCCTTGTCGGCAATGACCATGATTGCACTGGGTTTGGCGCGGGCTGTGCGCGCGGCGAGCTTGGGCATGGGATCCTCGGAAATGCGGGCCCGGAGCGGGGCCTGGACAGCCGGAAATTCTAACACAGCCCATTGTGCCGCCCGGGTCCGCGGGTGCGGGTCGCGCCCTTGCGCGGCACGATGGGCGCCATTCAGCAGGCCGGTTTAAGGTGCAGGGACGTCTTCTCGATACGGAGGTGGTCCATGGGCTGGCTTTGGTTGTTCATCATTGGCCTGATCGTCGGCATCGTCGCCAAGTTCCTGATGCCCGGAAAGGATCCGGGTGGCTTCATCATCACCGCGATCCTCGGCATCGCCGGCATGTTCTTCGGCGGCTGGCTGGCAAGCCTCATTTTCGGTACGCACATCGGGCCGGGCGGGCAGATCGAGCCGGCCGGGTTCATCGGCGGCGTCATCGGCGCGATGATCCTGCTGGCCATCTACCACATGCTACGGCGCGGGGCGGCCTGATCACCGAGGCCGCGGGCCGCAGCCTGGCTCCGGCCCGCGCGCCTTGGCACCCTCAGCGCAGTTCGAAACCCGCGTTCGCCAGCGCCGCATTCCAGTCTTCGACGCGCGCCGCCTGCTTCTCCAGCAGCGCGTCGGCATCACCCTCGATGCGGATCGATTCGATCGTGTCGCCACCTTCCACGGCATCGACGACCTTCTGGTCTTCCGGGCCGGCAACGGCGCCAAAGACGGTGTGCTTGCCATCCAGCCACGGGGTCGGCACATGCGTGATGAAGAACTGGCTGCCGTTGGTGCCCGGGCCTGCATTGGCCATCGACAGGATCCCCGGGCGGTCGTGCCTGAGCTCGGCCACGATCTCGTCCTCGAACTTGTAGCCGGGACCACCGGTGCCACTGCCACGCGGACAGCCACCCTGGATCATGAAATCGGGAATCACGCGATGGAAGGTCTTGCCATCGTAGAAGCCGCGCCGAGCAAGGTTGACGAAGCTTGCCACCGTGACAGGCACCTGATCCGCAAACAGGCTCAGGTGGATCGCGCCACGCGAGGTGGTGATGGTGGCACGCAGTGTGTTGGGACTGGACATTCACGGATCCTGCGCTGGAAAACCGCAAGCCTAGCAGCCCGCGCAAGATGTTGCAGCGCAGCGACGCAAAGCCGCGTATAATTTCATTCCTTTTCCGCACGCTTTGCGACGTCCCCCGGCCGCCGCTCATTCGCATGTCCATTCAAAACCTGCGCAACATCGCCATCGTCGCCCACGTCGATCACGGCAAGACCACTCTCGTCGATTGCCTGCTCAAGCAATCGGGCACCCTGGACGAGCGAACGGTGCTGGCCGACCGCGTGATGGATTCCAACGACCAGGAAAAGGAACGTGGTATCACGATCCTGGCCAAGAACACCGCCATCACCTGGCGGGGCAACCGCATCAATATCGTCGATACGCCGGGCCACGCGGATTTCGGCGGCGAGGTCGAGCGCGTGCTGTCGATGGTCGATTCGGTGCTGCTGCTGGTCGATGCGATGGACGGTCCCATGCCGCAGACGCGCTTCGTGACCCAGAAGGCGTTCCAGATGGGCTTCCGGCCGATCGTCGTCATCAACAAGGTGGATCGCCCCGGCGCGCGTCCGGACTGGGTGCTGGACCAGACCTTCGACCTGTTCGACCGCCTCGGCGCGACCAACGAGCAACTCGATTTCCCGGTGATCTACGCCTCGGGCCTGAACGGTTACGCGGGCCTGGATTCCTCGGTGCGCTCGGGCGACATGACGCCGCTCTACGAGGCGATCATGCAGTACGTGCCGGCGCCGCCGGTGGACAGCGAAGGCCCGTTCCAGATGCGCATCAGCCAGCTCGACTATTCGAGCTATGTCGGGCTGATCGGCATCGGCCGCATCCAGCGCGGCAAGGTGCACACCAACATGCCGGTTGCGGTGATCGACCGCCATGGGAAGAAGCGCAACGCCAAGGTGCTGCAGGTGCTCGGCTTCATGGGCCTGGAGCGGCGCGAGGTGGCCGAGGCGGAAGCTGGCGACATCGTCGCCATCAACGGCATCGAGGGCATCGGCATCTCCGACACCATCTGCGCACCCGAGGTGCCCGAGCAGTTGCCCGTGCTGACCGTGGACGAGCCCACCATCTCGATGACCTTCCAGGTCAACAACTCGCCTTTCGCCGGGGTCAGGGATCACAGCGGCGGCAAGTTCCTGACCAGCCGCCAGATTCGCGAGCGGCTGATGCGCGAAACCCTGCACAACGTCGCCCTGCGGGTCGAGGACACCGAGGATCCGGACCGGCTCAAGGTCTCCGGGCGCGGCGAGCTGCACCTGTCGGTGCTCATCGAAACCATGCGCCGCGAAGGCTACGAGCTTGCCGTGTCGCGACCCGAAGTCATCATCAAGGACATCGATGGCGTCCCGAGCGAGCCCATCGAGCAGCTGGTCGTGGACGTCGAGGAACAGCACCAGGGCGGCGTGATGGAGCGCCTTGGCACGCGCAAGGGCCAGCTGACCGGCATGGAGCCGGACGGCAAGGGTCGCGTGCGCCTTGAGTACCTGATTCCGGCGCGCGGGCTCATCGGGTTCCAGAACGAGTTCAAGACATTGACCTCGGGTTCGGGCCTCCTCTTCCACCTTTTCGACCACTATGGGCCGAAGGCCGAGGGCGCGATCGCCAAGCGCCCCAACGGCGTCATGATTTCCAACGGCCAGGGCATGGCTCCCGCTTATGCGCTGGTCGGCCTGCAGGAGCGCGGCCGCCTGCTGGTTGGCGAGGGCGAGGAGATCTACGAAGGCCAGCTGGTCGGCATCCACTCCAAGGACAACGACCTCACCGTGAACGCCCTGCGCGCCAAGCAGCTCACCAACATCCGCGCCGCCGGCAAGGACGACAACGTGCAACTCACCCCGCCCATGCGCATGTCACTCGAACAGGCACTGGAATTCATCGCGGAAGATGAACTGGTCGAAGTGACGCCCAAGGCGATCCGCCTGCGCAAGCGCCACCTGACCGAAAACGATCGCAAGCGGGCGTCGCGCCAGGCCGCCTGACCGTACGCGGCTCGCGATGCGGCGGGACGGGCTCGCAAGCCTGCGACCGGCTCAGGCGCGCGCCGCCTGGGGCATTACCGGTCCTTGCATGTTCACCGGCTCGACACGTGCTTCCAGATCGTCAGCGAAGATCCGATCGTCCTGCAGTCCGAAGGCGCCGATCGACGCCATGCACGAATCCGTCGGGATCCCGTTGACGGTGTTGGCAAGCCGGGCAATTCGGCCTTCCGCAGCCGATGGCGGTTTACCCGCCGCAATCAGCCCGCCGCCACTGCGGCGCCGCGCTTGCGCACGATCAGCATCGCCAGTTCCAGCGACTGCTCATAGTTGAGGCGCGGGTCCACGGTGGTCTTGTAGGCGCGACCAAGGTCGGCCTCGACCAGGTGGCGGGCGCCACCGAGGCACTCGGTGACGTTCTCACCGGTGAGTTCCAGGTGCACGCCGCCAAGGCGCGTACCAACGGCGGCGTGGACGTCGAAGGCGCGCTCCAGTTCGTCACGGATGGTGCTGAAGCGGCGCGTCTTGATGCCGCTGCCAAGCGTCTCGGTATTGCCGTGCATGGGGTCGCACACCCACAGCGGGTGACGACCGGCAGCCTTCAATGCGCCGAGCAGTGGCGGCAGGGCCGTTTCGATGTTCTTCGCACCCATGCGATGGATCAGGGTGAGGCGGCCGGGCTCGCGCTCCGGATCAAGCAGGTCGGCCAGCGCCAGAAGTTGATCCGGCGTCACCTGCGGGCCGACCTTGACTGCAATGGGATTGCGGATGCCGCGGAAATATTCGACGTGCGCGCCATCCAGCTGGGCAGTGCGCATGCCGATCCACGGGAAATGCGTGGACAGGTTGAACCAGCCCCATTGGCGCGGCACCTGGCGCGTCAAGGCTTCCTCGTAATGCAGGATCAGCGCCTCGTGCGAGGTAAAGAAATCCACCCGCTGGTAGCTGCCGATCGATTTGCCGGCCAGGGTTTCCATGAAGCGCAGCGAGGCGCGGATGGATTCGACCATGCGGCCATACTCGTCCTGCAACGGCGAATGCCGAACCCAGTCGAGATCCCAGTACTCTGGATGGTGCAGGTCGGCGAAACCGCCATCGATGAGTGCACGCACGAAGTTCATCGTCATCGCCGAACGCGCGTGGCCCTTCAGCAGGCGCTGCGGGTCGGTGCGACGCGCGACGGCCGTGAAGATCGGCCCATTCACCAGGTCGCCGCGATAGCTCGGCAGGGACAGGCCATCGCGGGTTTCCAGATCCGCCGAGCGCGGCTTGGCATACTGGCCGGCAAAGCGCCCTACCCGCACGACCGGAAGCTGCAGGCCATGCACCAGCACCAGGCTCATCTGCAGCATGACCTTGAGCCGGTTGGAGATCAGCGGCGAACTGCAATCGTCGAAGGTTTCGGCGCAATCGCCACCCTGCAGCAGGAAGCGGCGCCCTTCGGCCGCGTCCGCGAGCAGCCTTTTCAGGGCGAAGATTTCCCACGAGGTCACCAGCGGCGGCAGCTCACGCAGCTGTCCCAGCACGCTGGCCAGCTCGCCCTCGTCCAGATACGCAGGCTGTTGACGCTGCGGGAACTCCCGCCAGGACGACGGCGACCAGCGTTCCGGTTCGCGGACTGGGACGAGGTGCGGGATGGGCTTCATTGGCGGGCGATGCTGCAATGCGGAAAAGTGATCATGCCACAGGCAAGGGACCTGTCAACGCAAATTTTACGCAAGCCGGCGCCGAAAACCCGCCCAAAGCGCCCCGCCGCCCAGCAGCACGAACCACACCAGCGCCCAGGCCGGCATGCTCAGGCCCAGGAAGCTCCAGTCGATGTCCGCGCAGTTGCCGGTGCCGATGAAGGCCTTCTTGATCGCCTCGGCCAACGGGTAGGCGTCGATCAGGTAATTGAGGCCCGGACCGCAGCCGGCCAGCAGGGGATCGGTGGGCGTCATCTGCACGATGATATGGCGTACCGAAACCACCGCGCCGCTGGCCACCGCCAGTGCGACCAGCACGCCGTAGATGCGCCGGCCCACGGCACCCGGGCCATGCGCCGCGCCAACCAGGAACAGCACGCCGGCGACGATGAAGGCAATCCGTTGCAGGATGCACTTGGGGCACGGTTCCAGGCCTACCTGGAACTGCTCGAACAGGGCGTATGCGACCAGCACGCAGCAGACCACGCCACCCAGCAGGAACTGTGCGCGGAAGGGCCACGCAAACGGATTCGGATTCACCTTCGACTGCTCCGGATCAAAAATCGCAACATTACAGGAAGAAGCGGCCGCTGATCATCCCGCCGACCAGCACACCGGCCAACAGCAGCCACCAGACCAGGGTGGCCAGTTCGACGCCGCGTCCGCGCGGCTCGCGCAAGGCCAGCCACAGGACCAGCGGCACCATGGCATAACGCTGCTCGACCAGCCATGATGCGGCCAGGAAGAAGGCCGCGAAAGGATACAGCCACCACGCGCCGTCCGGGCGCAGGCGCGTCGTGGCCAGGCCACACGCAGCCAGCACGATCACCACCCCGGTCGCCGCGCGCAACAGGAGATCGTGCTCGAGCGCCAGCAGGAAGGCGTTGCGCGGCAGGAAATCCGGCAGCGCCGTGTTGTAGGGGTTGTCGGCATGGAAACCGAACCAGTAGACGGCCAGCAGGCCCGCCGGCCACAGCAGGCGCCAGGGCCGCGCGCGCAGCCATGCCCAGGCCGCAGGCAGGCCATCGATCACCTGCAGGGGGAGCAGCAGGCCGGCCAGGAACAGCGCAAACAACGGATTGCCAAGGTGCAGGCTGGCCGGGTGCAGGGCCGCCTGTCCATGCGACATCGACACCGAACCATTGGCGACGAGAAAGATCACGAATGCCAGCACCGGCACGCCATAGGGCAAGGCGACCCGCAGCATCGCGTGCCACGCAGCCAGGCGTCCTTCGCGCCAGATCGGCCAGATCGCCAGCACGGCGAGCAGGCCGGCCCAGGCCACGTTGTTCTGCCGCACGGCCAGCGCGCCGAGCAACGCCACCGCCGCCAGCAGATGCCGGCGGGACAGGCTGGCTGCGGTTGCGCCCAGCACCAGGGCCAGGGCCAGCACATCCGTATAGACCAGGAAGAAATAGGGCGCCAGGATCGGCAGCGCCATGAGCTGCGCGGTTGCCAGGGTTTCCGTGCCCGGCCATGCGCGCCTGCGCACGGCATGGAATGCCGCCAACGCCAGCAGGCCAAAGGCCGCATTGACGATCCGCGCGCTCGCCAGGGAATCCAACCCTCCCAGCGCCAGCAGGCCGGCAACCGCCGCATGGTAACCGGGCAGCGTGGTCAGGTAGGTGTCGAGAAGGCGAAAGTCGCCATGACGGAAAAGCTGGATCTGCGCGTAGTGGTAAAGCTCGTCGCCGCGCAGCCCGCCCTTCAGCGCCAGGCTGAGCGCGACAACGTAGAGCAGGCCGAGCACCACGCCGTAAACCCAGGGCTCCCAGCGCCGGGTACCCGCCGCCGCATCGCCAGCTTCCGCAAACACAAAGCCCCGGACGGGCCGGGGCTTGCGGGGTTCGGGCACGTTGGCGGCCACGCGTACCTCAGTCGTCGGCGGAATCCGTATCACGACGCGGCCGGTCGACCAGTTCCACGTAGGCCATCGGCGCATTGTCGCCGACGCGATTGCCGCACTTGAGGATTCTCAGGTAACCGCCCTTGCGCTCACGGTAGCGCGGGCCCAGCTCGACGAACAGCTTGCCGACCGCTTCCTTGTCGCGCAGGCGCGCAAACGCCAGGCGGCGATTGGCCACGCCATCTTCCTTGGCCAGCGTGATCAGCGGTTCGGCGACGCGGCGCAGTTCCTTCGCCTTGGGCAGGGTGGTGCGGATCAGCTCGTGCTTGAACAGCGACGCGGACATGTTCTTGAACATGGCCTCGCGGTGACTGCTGGTGCGGCTGAACTTGCGGCCGGACTTCTGGTGACGCATGGGAGAATCCTCTTGTCTCGATTGTTATGAGACACCGGCACCTGCGTCCGGCATCCCGCGGTTACCCGCTTGTTTTGATCGGGAATGGGCATCGGGAGTCGTTCGAAGCCCGATCCCGCTACATTCCGCGATTTTGCTGTGTCACGCTACTGCTGGAACACCTGCAATCCGCAACCGCTGTGGCGTCCCTGTATCAGGAGAGCGGGCCGGCTGTTGGCGATTCCCGACTCACCCTTTCCGATTCCCGGCCTCTCAGCCCATCTGCATGCCGTGGACGAGCCCCGGCGGCGGCCAGCTGTCCAGCTTCATGCCCAACTGCAGTCCGCGCTGGAAAAGTACATCCTTGATTTCGGTGAGCGACTTCTTGCCCAGGTTCGGCGTCTTGAGCAGCTCCACCTCGGTCTTCTGCACCAGGTCACCGATGTAGTAGATGCTCTCGGCCTTGAGGCAGTTGGCGGAGCGCACGGTCAGCTCGAGGTCATCGATCGGACGCAACAGCACCGGATCGACGCCACTCTGGTCGGCTGCCGCATCGGTGCTTTCGCGGCGCGTGAAATCGCCGAACACGCTGATCTGATCCTGCAGGATCTCGGCTGCGCTGCGCACGGCCTCCTCGCCATCGATCGCGCCGTTGGTCTCGACGTCGAGCACCAGCTTGTCGAGGTCGGTGCGCTGTTCGAGACGCGCGCTGTCCACGTTGTAGGCCACCCGGCGCACCGGGCAGAACGAGGCATCCAGCTGCAGGCGCCCGATGGGACGCGATTCCTCGTCCGGCAGGCGGCGCGAGGTCGCCGGCTGGTAGCCGACGCCACGCGCAACCTTGAGGCGCATGTTGAGCTCGATGTCCTTGGTCAGGTGGCAGATCACATGCTCGGGGTTGAAGATCTCCACCGTGTGGTCGACCTTGATGTCGGCCGCCGTCACCACGCCCTTGCCCTTCTTGCTGAGCGTAAGCGTGGTTTCGTCCACGCCATGCAGGCGGATCGCGACGTCCTTCAGGTTCAGCAGGACCTCGATCACATCTTCCTGCAGGCCTTCGAGCGTCGTGTACTCGTGCAGTACGCCGTCGATCTCGACTTCGACGATCGCGCTGCCGGGAATCGACGACAACAGTACGCGCCGCAACGCATTACCGAGCGTGTGGCCAAAACCGCGCTCCAGGGGCTCGACGATGACGCGGGCGCGCCGATCGCTCTTGCGCTCCACCTGGATGCCGCGCGGACGCAGCACATTGATTGACGATCCCGTCATATGGGCTTGACTCCAGGAATCCCTGATGGACTCCTCAAATGGTGTGTATGTAGCGAAAAACCAGACCCGCCAGGAGGCGCTTACTTCGAGTACAGCTCGATGATCAGGCTTTCGTTGATGTCCGACGGCAGGTCGGCACGCTCGGGCAGCGCCTTGAGCAGGCCGCTGGCCTTCTTCGCATCGACCTCCATCCACGCCGGCACCAGATCCATGTCTTCGGAAACCTTCAGCGCTTCCTGCACGCGCATCTGGTTCCTGGCACGTTCGGACAGGCTGATCTCGTCACCCGGACGCACCTGGTAGGACGCCAGGTTGACCTTCTTGCCGTTGACGCGGACCCCTTCGTGGGAAACCAGCTGGCGCGCCTGGGCGCGGGTCACCGCGAAACCCATGCGATAGACGACGTTGTCCAGGCGCGCTTCCAGCATGCGCAGCAGGTTCTCGCCGGCGTTGCCCTTCTGGCCGGTGGCCTTCTGGTAATAGGAATGGAACTGGCGCTCCAGCAGGCCATACATGCGCTTGACCTTCTGCTTCTCGCGCAGCTGGACGCCGTAATCGGACAGCCGGCCACGCCGGGCGCCGCTGACGCCGTGCTGGCCGGGCTTGTTCTCCAGCTTGCACTTGGAATCGATTGCGCGTGCCGGGCTCTTCAGGCTGAGGTCGGCGCCTTCGCGGCGCGCGAGCTTGCAGGTAGGACCAATGTAACGTGCCATGTGATTGCTTCCTCAGACCCTGCGCTTCTTGGGCGGACGGCAGCCGTTGTGCGGGATCGGCGTGACGTCGATGATATTGGTGACCTTGTAGCCCGCGTTGTTGAGCGCGCGCACGGCCGATTCGCGGCCCGGGCCCGGCCCCTTGATGCGCACTTCGACCGTCTTGATGCCGTAGTCGGCAGCGGCTCGCGCGGCCTTGTCGGCGGCGATCTGGGCAGCATACGGGGTCGATTTGCGCGACCCGCGGAAGCCCGCACCACCCGCGGTCGCCCACGAAAGGGCGTTGCCCTGGCGATCGGTGATGGTGACAACGGTGTTGTTGAAGGAAGCCTGCACGTGCGCGACCGCATCGGTCACTACGCGCCTGATCTTCTTCTTCGTCTTGCCTGCAGCCGGCTTGTTCATGGGACTCCGGATATTCTCTGATTACTTGCGAATGGCGCGGCGTGGGCCCTTGCGGGTACGCGCATTGGTACGCGTGCGCTGGCCGCGAAGCGGCAGACCGCGACGATGGCGCAGGCCACGATAGGTGCCAAGGTCGATGAGACGCTTGATCGACATGCCCACTTCACGGCGCAGATCACCTTCGATGATGAACTTGGCCACTTCCTGGCGCAGCTTCTCCACCTCGGCCTCGGTGAGGTCGCGGATCTTGACGGCAGGATCGACGCCGGCACTGGAACATACCTGCCTGGAGCGTGAACGACCAATGCCGTAGATGCCCTGCAGGCCGATCACGACATGCTTCTGGATCGGAAGGTTGACACCCGCGATGCGAGCCATGCTTGTATGTCTCCGAAAAACGAGTTGGAAGCGCAGGGAACTGCGCATTGTAGTGCATAACACCCGGCCGGAAAACCCCGGGCCTGGCAGAGGGCGCGACTCAACGGTTGCGCAGGTTCGCCTTCTTCAGCAGGCTTTCATATTGATGCGAAACCAGATGCGCCTGTACCTGTGAGGTGAAGTCCATGACCACCACCACCACGATCAGCAGCGAGGTACCACCGAAGTAGAACGGCACGGCCCAGGCCTTGCGCAGAATGTCCGGCACCAGGCACACCGCGACCAGGTACACGGCGGCAACGGCGGTCAGGCGGGTCAGCACGGCATCGATGTAATCGGCCGTCGCCTTGCCCGGCCTCAGGCCCGGGATCAGCGCACCGGAACGCTTTAGGTTGTCCGCCGTTTCCTGCGAGTTGAAGGTCAGCGCGGTGTAGAAGAAGGTGAAGATCGCAATCAGCGCGGCATAGATCAGCATGTGCAGCGGCGCACCCGGGCTCAGCGAGGCGGTCATCACCTGCAGCCAGCGCACGTCGTTCGCACCGCTCAGCCAGGTCGCCGCCGTCGCCGGGAACATCAGCAGCGACGAAGCGAAGATCGGCGGGATCACGCCCGACATGTTGATCTTCAGCGGCAGGTGCGAGCTCTGGTTCATGTACGCCTTGCCAGCACCACCCTGGCGGCGCGCGTAGTTCACGGTGATGCGGCGCTGACCGGACTCCATGAACACGACGAACGCCGTCACCGCCAGCACCACGGCGAAGATGATGAGCACGCGCAGGATCGGCAGTTCGCCGGTCTGGGCCATGCCCAGTGTCTGTACCACCGCCGCGGGCAGACCGGCCACGATGCCGGCGAAGATCAGCAGCGAAATGCCGTTGCCAACGCCGCGTTCGGTCATCTGTTCACCCAGCCACATCAGGAACATGGTCCCGGTCGTGAGGCCAACGATGGTCGTCAGCACGAAACTCGGGCCGGGCGCATAGACGACGCCCTGCTGGAGCTGCAGCATCGAGGCCACGCCGAAGGACTGGAAGATCGACAGGCCCAGCGTACCCATGCGGGTATAGGTCGTCAGCTTCTGCCGCCCCGACTCGCCTTCCTTGCGCAGCGCCTGCCAGCTCGGGATGACCGCAGCAAACATCTGCACCACGATCGCCGCGGAAATGTAGGGGATCACGCCCAGCGCGAACACCGACATGCGTTCCAGCGCACCGCCGGAGAACATGTTGAACATGTCCAGCAGCCCGCCGGAACGCTCGATCAGCTCGGTCATCCGCGCCGGATCGACGCCCGGCAGCGGGATGAACGAACCGAGCCGGAACACGACCAGCGCGCCGACCACGAACAGCAGGCGCTGCTTGAGTTCGGTGAGCTTGCCCAGCGATGCCAGCGGGTTGGACTGCGAAGCGGCCACTGCTTACTCCACGCTGCCGCCGGCAGCCTCGATGGCGGCCTTCGCACCGGCCGTTGCGCGAACGCCAACCAGCTTCACGGCGCGCTTGATCTCGCCCCTCTTGACCACCTTGGCGCGCTTGGCGCGCTTCTCGACCAGGCCGGCCGCCTGCAGCGCCGCGAAATCGACCACGTCGGTAGCGAGGCTGTCGAGGCGGTACAGCAGCACCTCGCTGGTGTCCGCGGACATGCGCGAGCTGAAACCCACCTTGGGCAGACGGCGCTGGAGTGGCATCTGGCCGCCTTCGAAGCCGGCCTTGACCTTGCCCTTGCCCGAGCGGGCGTACTGGCCCTTGTGGCCGCGACCTGCCGTCTTGCCAAGGCCGGAACCAATGCCGCGACCGACGCGGGTACGCTCCTTGCGGGCGCCGTCAGCGGGCTTGAGTGTATTGAGACGCATCTGGATTGCCTCCGGTAATGTTGCGGCTTACGCGCCTTCTTCGATGCGCACGAGGTAGCTGACCTTGTTGACCAGGCCACGCACCGAAGGGGAATCCTTGAGTTCGCGCACGTCGTTCAGCTTGCGCAGGCCAAGCGCCCGCACGCTGAGGCGATGACGCGCCTGGCAGCAGATCAGGCTCTTGACCAGACGCACGCGAATGGTCTTGTCGGTCTTACTCATTGCCCAGTACCTCATCGACGGTCTTGCCACGCTTGGACGCGATGCGCTCGGGCGAAGCCATGGCCTGCAGGCCATTGATCGTCGCGCGCACCAGGTTGATGGGGTTGCGCGAACCCACGGCCTTGGCCAGGACGTTCTTGACACCCACCACCTCGAGCACCGCGCGCATGGCGCCACCGGCAATCACGCCGGTACCTTCGGACGCCGGCTGCATGTACACGCGCGCCGCGCCATGGTTCGCCTTGACGGCGTGGAACAGGGTGCCGTTGTCCAGCTCGATACGCACCATGCCCTTGCGCGCGCGTTCCATTGCCTTGGAAATGGCCACCGGCACTTCGCGCGCCTTGCCATAACCAAAGCCGACGCGCCCCTCGCCGTCACCGACGACCGTCAGTGCGGTGAAGCTCATCTGGCGACCGCCCTTGACGGTCTTGGCGACGCGGTTGACTGCGATCAGCTTCTCGAGGAAGCCATCGGCGCTGTCGCGCTCATTCGGATTTGCCATGTTTCACCTGTGTGCCGCTCACGAAAGATGCGGACTTCTGCTTGCGGCACAGCCGCTTGGAGTTGTTTTGTTCGGGAATCGTGAATGGGGACCCGCAAACCCGCCTTTCCCAATCCGGATTCCCGTCTTCCCATTCCCTAAAACTTCAAACCCGCCTCGCGCGCCGCATCGGCCAGCGCCTGGATGCGACCGTGGTAGCGGAACCCGGAACGATCGAAGGCGACGCTTTCCACGCCCGCCTTCAGGGCCTGTTCGGCCACGGCCTTGCCAACCGCCGCCGCCGCTTCCTTGTTCTTGGTGCCCTTGAGCCCCTCGGCCAGTGCCTTCTGGACCGTCGATGCGGCAGCCAGGACGCGCTCGCCGTCGGCACTGAAGACCTGGGCATAGATGTGCTGCGAGCTGCGATGCACGCTGAGGCGCGCGACTCCGAGCTTGCGAATGTGGCTGCGCGTGGACTTGGCGCGGCGCAGGCGTGCAATGTTCTTCTTCACTTTGGTTCTCCGGGAAGCTGAAGGCTGCGGGATTGCTCCTCCGTCGAGGGTCCGGCCATGGAGGGCCAGGCGCTGGCGGAGGAATCGGTATCCCAACTAGGCCTTCTTGGCTTCCTTCAACGTGATCTGCTCACCCGCGTAGCGCACACCCTTGCCCTTGTAGGGCTCGGGCGGACGGAACTTGCGGATGGTGGCCGCGACTTCTCCGACGACCTGCTTGTCGGCGCCCTTGACGAGGATCTCGGACTGGCCGGGCACCTCGATCGTGATGCCCTCCGGGGCCTTGAACAGCACCGGATGGGAGAATCCGAGGGTCAGGTTCAGCTCCGTGCCCTGCATCGCCGCGCGGTAGCCGACACCGTGCAATTCCAGCTTGCGCGTATAGCCCTCGCTGACCCCGGTGATCATGTTGCTGATCAGCGAACGGGTCGTACCCGCCATGCGGTGATCGCTGCCTTCGGGCAGGTTCAGGCGAATCTCGCCGCCCTCGATCGCCACATCCACGCCGGCAGGCGTTGCCATCGAAAGGCTGCCCTTGGGACCCTTGACGGTGATCGTGTCGGGCTCGACCCGGCACTCGACACCCTTGGGCAGGGTGATCGGCATCTTGGCAACTCGTGACATGGTTCCTTCCTCCCTGATCAGGCCACCAGACCAATGACTTCGCCGCCGAGGCCCTGCTTGCGGGCCTGCGCGTCGGTCATGATCCCGGAGGACGTGGAGACGATCGAGATGCCCAGGCCGTTGAGGACCTTCGGCAGCTCGTTCTTGCCGCGATAGACGCGCAGACCCGAGCGGCTGACGCGCTGGATGCGTTCGATCACCGGCTTGCCCTGGTGATACTTGAGGGCAATTTCCAGGGTCGGCTTGCCATCCACGCTGCCGGTCTGCGCGTCGGCAATATAGCCTTCGTCGATCAGCAACTGTGCAATGGCCTGTTTCAGGCGCGACGCCGGCATGGCCACCGAGCGCTTGCCCGTGGCTTGCGCATTGCGGATGCGCGTGAACATGTCGGCGATTGGATCAGTCATGCTCATGTTTCAATTCCTGCATCGATATCCGGAGATCCGGGATTCGGGATGTGAGATTCTGGATTCGCAGAAGCAGGAGCGCGTGCGGCGAAGCCTCGCATTCCGAATTCCCAATCCCAGGTCTGAATTCCCGGTTTGATTACCAGCTGGCCTTGCGCAGGCCTGGCACGTCGCCGCGCATGGTCGCCTCACGCAGCTTGTTGCGGCCGAGGCCGAACTTCTGATAGACGCCGCGCGGCCGGCCGGTCAGCGCACAGCGGTTGCGCTGGCGCGCAGGACTGGAGTCGCGCGGCAGCTTCTGCAACTGGACCACTGCGGCCATCCTCTCGTCATAAGAGGCCGTGGGGCTGGAGATGACCGCCTTCAGCTCCGCACGTTTGACTGCATAACGCTTGACCAGCTTGGTCCGCTTGATTTCGCGGTTCACCATCGAGGTCTTTGCCATATCTTGGTTTTCCTAGTTCCTGAACGGGAAGCGGAAGGCCTCGAGCAGCGCCTTGGCTTCCTCATCGGTACGCGCCGTCGTGGTGATCGAGATGTTCATGCCGCGCAGGGCATCGATCTGGTCGAAATCGATCTCCGGGAAGATGATCTGTTCCTTGATGCCCATGTTGAAGTTGCCACGACCATCGAATGAACGGCCCGACACGCCGCGGAAGTCACGCACGCGCGGCAGCGAGATGTTGATGAGGCGATCGAGAAACTCGTACATGCGTTCGCGACGCAGCGTGACCATGCAGCCGATCGGCCAGTTCTCGCGGATCTTGAAGGTCGCATGGGCCCTGCGCGACAGGGTCACGACCGGCCTCTGTCCCGCGACCGTGGCCATGTCCGCCACCGCGTTCTCGAGGATCTTCTTGTTGCCGACGGCTTCGCCCACGCCCATGTTGAGCGTGATCTTGCTCAGGCGCGGCACCTGCATCGGGTTGGTGTACTTGAAGCGCTCGGTCAGCTTGGGCGCGACCTGCTCTTTGTAGATTTTCTCAAGGCGTGTCATCGCGGCGACCTCAGGCATCGACCACTTCACCGGAGGGGCGGAACACGCGGACCTTGCGCCCGTCACCGAGCGTCTTGTAGCCCACGCGCTCACCCTTGCCGGTGGCGGAGTTGAACAGCATTACATTGGACGTGTGGATCGGCGCTTCGCGCTCGATGATGCCGCCAGGCTGGTTCGCCTGCGGATTCGGCTTGGTATGGCGCTTGACCAAGTTGATGTTCTGGACATACACGGAGTCGCCCGCGACGCGCAGCACATCACCCCTCTGGCCCTTGTTCTTGCCGGCGATCACGACAACGTGGTCGCCTTTGCGGATACGGTTCATGCCATCAACCTCGTTACAGGACTTCGGGCGCCAGCGAGACGATCTTCATGAAGCGCTCGCTGCGCAGTTCGCGCGTCACCGGCCCGAAGATGCGCGTGCCAATCGGCTCCAGCTTGTTGTTGAGCAGGACCGCGGCGTTGCCGTCAAAGCGGATCAGCGAACCGTCGGCACGGCGCACACCCTTGCGGGTACGCACCACCACCGCGTCGTAGACCTCGCCCTTCTTCACCTTGCCGCGCGGGATCGCCTCGCGCACGGACACCTTGATCACGTCGCCGATGTGGGCATAGCGGCGCTTGGAACCGCCCAGCACCTTGATGCACATCAGTTCGCGGGCACCGCTATTGTCCGCTGCGGTCAGCGTGCTTTGCATCTGGATCATGTTGCTACTCCTTCCGCTCCTTCACGCTTCAGGCTTCGGCGCGCGTCACGACTTCGACGACGCGCCAGTTCTTGGTCTTGGACAGGGGACGGCACTCGACGATGCGCACCAGGTCGCCTTCGCGACATTCGCCGCCCTCGTCGTGGGCATGCACCTTCGTCGAGCGGCGGATGATCTTGCCGTACAGCGGGTGCTGCACCTGGCGCTCGAGCAGAACGGTCACGGTCTTGGCCATCTTGTTGCTGACCACGCGCCCTTCGAGGGTACGCTGGATCTTCGCGGTTTCGGTCATTGCTGCGATTCCTGCTTCTTCGTGCCAAGCAGGTGCTTGACCTGCGCGATCTCGCGACGGACGCGTCCAAACTGGTGGGTCTGCGCCATCTGGCCGGAGCCCCTCTGCATGCGCAGGTTGAATTGCTCGCGGCGCAGCTCGAGCAGATGATCCTCGAGTTCGCGCGCGTTCTTCTGACGGAGTTCGTTGAGCTTCATCACAGCACCGTTCGGGCAACGAATTGGGTCTGCACCGCGAGCTTGGCCGCAGCCAGGCGGAACGCCTCGCGTGCCTCGCTCTCGGCGACACCCTCGATCTCGTACAACATGCGGCCGGGCTGGATCGGCGCGACCCAGAACTCCACGCTGCCCTTGCCGTTGCCCATGCGGACCTCGATCGGCTTCTTGGAGATCGGCTTGTCGGGGAACACGCGGATCCACAGCTTGCCGCCACGCTTGACATAGCGGGTGATGCAGCGTCGCGCCGCTTCGATCTGGCGCGCCGTCAGGTGGCCATGCGTGGTCGCCCGCAGGCCGAACTCACCGAAGCTGACCTTGTTGGCGACATAGGACAGGCCACGGTTGCGGGCCTTCTGGACCTTGCGGTACTTGGTACGCTTGGGTTGCAGCATGACTTACGCTCCTGCCTTCGGCGCGCGGCGCTGCGGACGGTCTTCCGCGGCCTCGGCCTTGGCTTCCTGCTGGGCGGCGTGCAGGTCGAAGATCTCGCCCTTGTAGACCCAGACCTTGACGCCGATGATGCCGTAGGTGGTCGAGGCTTCCGCGAAGCCGTAGTCGATGTCGGCGCGCAGCGTGTGCAGCGGCACGCGACCTTCGCGGTACCACTCCGAACGCGCGATTTCGGCGCCATTGAGGCGGCCGGCGACATTGACCTTGATGCCCAGGGCGCCCAGGCGCATCGCGTTCTGCACCGAGCGCTTCATGGCGCGGCGGAACATGATGCGGCGCTCGAGCTGCTGGGCGATCGACTCGGCCACCAGCTGGGCGTCCAGCTCGGGCTTGCGCACCTCGACCACGTTGATGTGCGAGGGAACGCCCATCACCGTCGTGATCTCCTTGCGCAGCTTCTCGATGTCCTCACCCTTCTTGCCGATCACGACACCCGGCCGGGCCGTGTGGATCGTGACCCGCGCCGTCTTGGCCGGCCGCTCGATCAGGATCTTCGAGATCCCGGCCTGGGCCAGCTTCTTGCGCAGCAGTTCGCGCACCTTGAGATCGGCGCCCAGGTACTCGGCGTACTCGCGCTTGCCCGCGAACCACTTCGAGTTCCAGTCCTTGCTGATGCCAAGGCGGATGCCAGTGGGATGTACTTTGTGACCCATCGTTGCCGTCCTGTACCTTATTCGCCGACAACCACGGTGATGTGGCTGGTGCGCTTGGAAATGCGGGAACCGCGGCCCTTGGCGCGTGCATGCATGCGCTTGAGGATCGCACCTTCGTCGACGAAGATGCGCGCGACCTTGAGCTCGTCGACGTCGGCGCCGAGGTTGTTCTCGGCGTTGGCGACGGCCGACAGCAGCACCTTGCGGATCAGGTGCGCGGCCTTCTTGTCACTGAACTTGAGCAGGTTGGACGCACGCTCCACCCCGAGGCCACGCACCTGGTCGGCGACCAGGCGCGCCTTTTGCGGGGAGATGCGCGCACTGCGCAGAATCGCTTTGGCTTCCATCGTGCTCACCCGTTACCTCTTGGCGTCTTTCGACTTCTTGTCGCCCGAATGGCCCTTGAAGGTCCGCGTGATCGCGAACTCGCCGAGCTTGTGGCCGACCATGTTCTCGTTCACCAGTACGGGCACGTGCTGGCGCCCGTTGTGGATGGCGAGCGTCAGGCCGACCATTTCCGGGATGATCATCGAGCGGCGCGACCAGGTCTTGATCGGACGCTTGTTGTGCGTGGCGCTCGCGATCTCCACCTTCTTCTGGAGGTGGTGATCGACGAACGGTCCTTTCTTCAGAGAGCGTGCCATCTATCAACCCCTGCGATCGCGAACGATGAACTTCGTCGTGCGCTTGTTCTTGCGCGTCTTGTAACCCTTGGTCGGCATGCCCCATGGGGACACCGGATGCGGGTTGCCCTGTCCGGCCTTGGCCTCGCCACCACCGTGCGGGTGATCGACCGGGTTCATGGCCGCGCCGCGAACCGTCGGGCGCACGCCGCGCCAGCGATTGGCGCCGGCCTTGCCCAGCTTGCGCAGGCTGTGTTCGGAGTTGCCGACCTCACCGATGGTCGCGCGGCACTCGACCGGTACCTTGCGCATCTCGCCGGAGCGCAGGCGCAGCGTCGCATAACCCTGCTCGCGCGCCACCAGCTGCACGGAGGCGCCTGCCGAACGCGCCAGCTGCGCGCCCTTGCCCGGCTTCATCTCGATGCAATGGATCGTCGAGCCGATCGGGATGTTGCGCAGCGGCAGCGAGTTGCCCACCTTGATCGGCGCATCGTGGCCGCTCATGAGCTGGTCGCCGACCTTCGCACCCTTGGGCGCAATGATGTAGCGACGCTCGCCATCGACGAAGCACAGCAGCGCGATATGCGCGGTGCGGTTCGGATCGTACTCGATGCGCTCGATGCGGCAGGCAATGCCTTCCTTGTCGCGCTTGAAGTCGATGATGCGGTAGTGCTGCTTGGCGCCGCCACCCTTGTGCCGCGTGGTGATGCGACCGTAGTGGTTGCGACCACCCGTGCGCGACTGCGGCTCGACGAGCGGCGCGTACGGCGCACCCTTGTGCAACCCAGGCGTCACCACGCGCACGACGGCGCGACGACCGGCTGAAGTTGGTTTTACTGGAATCAGTGCCATGAGTCGTTCACCTTAGGGCTTGGCAGTGACGTCGATGGTCTGGCCATCTGCGAGGCGCACATATGCCTTGCGCTTGTTGCTGCGCGTACCGGCGCGATTGCGGAATGCCCGGCTCTTTCCCTTCTGGTTGAGCAGGTTCACCGACTGCACCTGGACGCTGAACAGCCCTTCGACGGCCTGCTTGACGTCCGCCTTGGTCGCTTCCGGCGCGACCACGAACACGTACTGGTTTTCGCCCTGCAGGCGCGCACTCTTCTCGGAGATGTGCGGGGCGCGCAGGACATTCAGGAGACGCTCGTTCATGCCAGCCACTCCTCGATGCGCTTGACCGAATCGACGCTGATGACGACCTTGTCGGCACCGACCAGGCTGACCGGATCGAGTGCGGCGACGTCGACGATGTGCAGGTAGGGCACGTTGCGGCCGGCGAGATAGAGCGCCTCGGGCGCGTTCTCGGCCACCAGCACCACGCGGCCGCTGGCACCAAGTTCAGCCAGCTTGCTCACCATCGCGCTGGTCTTCGGCTCCTCGATGCCGAACGCGCCCACCACGGCAATGCGGCCCTGGCGGTTGAGCTCGGAGAGGATCGAGGCCATCGCACCGCGATACATCTTGCGGTTGATCTTCTGCGCAAAGCTGCGCGGCTTGGCGGCGAAGGTCACGCCACCGCCCGTGAAGATCGGCGCGGTCAGCGCACCATGGCGCGCACCGCCGCCCTTCTGGCGCTTGGACTTCTTCGTGGTACCGCTGACCTCGGAGCGCGTCTTCTGCGCCTTGGTGCCGGCACGTCCGGCATTGCGGTAGGCCACCACGACCTGGTGCACCAGATCTTCGCGCCACTCCGTGCCGAACACGGCTTCCGAAACGGCTACGGGGCTGGCGCCAATGACATTGAGTTCCATGGCGTCTTCCTTACTTCGACTTCACGGCCGGACGGATGATCACGTTCCCGCCCGGCGCCCCGGGGACCGCGCCCTTGATGGCGACCAGGTGGCGTTCGCTGTCGATCTGCACGACCTCGAGATTCATGGAGGTGCGATTGACGTTGCCCATGTGGCCGGCCATCTTCTTGCCGGGGAACACGCGGCCCGGCGTCTGGCGCTGACCGATCGAGCCGGGTACGCGGTGCGACAGCGAGTTGCCGTGCGTGGCGTCGCCCATCGCGAAGTGCCAGCGCTTGATGACGCCCTGGAAACCCTTGCCCTTGCTCACACCGGAGACGTCGACCTTCTGGCCGACGCTGAACACCTCGGCCGCCGTGAGTTCGGCCCCGGGTGCGTACTTGTCCAGCTCGCCGGCGTCCACGCGGAACTCCCACAAGCCACGGCCCGCCTCGACCTTCGCCTTGGCGAAGTGTCCGGCGCGCGGCTTGTTGACCAGTGCTGCACGCTTGCTGCCGGCAGTCACCTGGATGGCGCTGTAGCCGTCCACCTCGGCCGTCTTCACCTGGGTCACCCGGTTCGGCGTCGCCTCGATCAGCGTCACCGGCACCGAGCGGCCGTCCTCCGTGAAGACACGGCTCATGCCGCATTTACGACCCACCAACCCGATACTCATGTTCGTATCTCTCTAGTACGGGAATGGGGAATTGAGAATCGGGAAGGCCCAAGGCGCAACAGGCGCTGGCTCGAACCATTTCCCACTTCTATTCCCTGCTCCCTGCTCTCATCAGTGCAACTTGATCTGGACGTCGACCCCGGCCGCCAGATCGAGCTTCATCAGCGCGTCCACGGTCTTGTCGTTCGGATCGACGATATCCAGGACGCGCTTGTGGATGCGCGTTTCGTATTGGTCGCGCGCGTCCTTGTCCACGTGCGGCGACACCAGGATGGTGTAGCGCTCGATCTTGGTCGGCAACGGGATCGGGCCGAGCACCTGGGCGCCCGTACGCTTCGCCGTTTCGACGATTTCGCTCGCGGAACGATCGATCAAGCGATGATCGAACGCCTTGAGCCGGATGCGAATCTTCTGTTCCGCCATTGCCGTGTCCTGATCTGAAAGAACTTCACCCACCGGGAGGCAAGGCTGTCGCCCCACCGCCGCATGCCGTTCGGCTGCGACTTTCGATGTCGAATGTTTGAACTGCGAAAACACGGGCGGACCGAAAGTCGGTCCGCCCAGGCCTGTCTCGATCATCGCGGCTCCGCCGGACCTGGGTCCGCCACCACCACGATCGGCTTCCTTGCCCGCGAACTCGAAGCACCTCCTGTGCCTCATTTCGCTGTCTTGTTCGGTCCCTACCAGCAGGGAGCCGCGCATTGTACTGGCTTTTCTTCATGAAGAAAAGCCTTTCCTGCCTGTGCCGTCCTGCCTGGCTGCCGGGAACCCCCGGCGTACAGGCCGGGCCTTCAATCAACCGCAGGTTGCGGGTTCATCCGGTGGCTCGGCAGCACGGGCGGTTGCGCCTGCGCTGCCGATCCTCCATTCCCGTTCGCGGGCCTACTCGAATACCTTTGCCACCACGCCGGCGCCGACCGTGCGGCCGCCCTCGCGGATGGCGAAGCGCAGCCCGTCCTGCATCGCGATCGGGTGGATCAGCGTCACCACCATCTTGATGTTGTCGCCCGGCATGACCATCTCCACGCCTTCCGGCAGCTCCACCGCGCCCGTCACGTCCGTCGTGCGGAAGTAGAACTGCGGACGGTAGCCCTTGAAGAACGGCGTGTGACGGCCACCCTCGTCCTTGCTGAGGATGTACACCTCGGCCTCGAACTTGGTGTGCGGCGTGATCGAACCGGGCTTGCACAGCACCTGGCCGCGCTCCACATCGTCGCGCTTGGTGCCGCGCAGCAGCAGGCCCGCGTTGTCACCCGCCTGGCCCTGGTCCAGCAGCTTCCTGAACATCTCCACGCCCGTCACCGTGGTCTTGGTCGTCGGGCGGATGCCCACGATCTCCACTTCCTCGCCCACCTTGATCACGCCGCGCTCGATTCGCCCGGTCACCACCGTGCCGCGACCGGAAATCGAGAACACGTCCTCGACCGGCATCAGGAACGGCTTGTCCACGTCGCGCTCAGGCTGCGGAATCCACGAATCCAGCGCATCCACCAGCTTCAGGATCGACGGCACGCCGATCTCCGACTGGTCGCCCTCCAGCGCCTTCAGCGCCGAACCCTTCACGATCGGCGTGTCGTCGCCCGGGAAGTTGTACTTGCTGAGCAGCTCGCGCACTTCCATCTCCACCAGCTCGAGCAGCTCGGCGTCATCGACCATGTCCGCCTTGTTCATGTACACCACGATGTACGGCACGCCCACCTGGCGCGCCAGCAGGATGTGCTCGCGCGTCTGCGGCATCGGACCATCGGCACTGGACACCACCAGGATCGCGCCGTCCATCTGCGCCGCACCCGTGATCATGTTCTTCACGTAGTCGGCGTGGCCCGGGCAGTCCACGTGCGCGTAATGGCGCTTTTCCGACTCGTACTCCACGTGCGAGGTCGAAATCGTGATGCCGCGCGCCTTCTCTTCCGGCGCCTTGTCGATCGCGTCGTAGGCACGGAACTCGCCACCGAAACGCTCCGCGCCAACCTTCGTCAGCGCCGCCGTCAGCGTCGTCTTGCCGTGATCGACGTGGCCAATCGTGCCCACGTTGACATGCGGCTTGTTGCGCTCGAATTTTTCCTTGGACATATCTGCGTTACCTGATCTGGATGCTTGGATGGGGCTGGGGTCGGGTGCGAGGGCCGAAGGCCGGGGCGTCGTGCCCTCCAGCCCCTTGCCCCGTGCCGTGTTTCACGTCAGCTCTTCTTGATGACCGCGTCGGCGATGCTCGTCGGCGCTTCGGCGTAGTGGTCGAACTCCATGGTGAAGGTCGCGCGCCCCTGGGTCTGCGAGCGCAGGCTGGTCGCGTAACCGAACATCTCGCCGAGCGGCACCTGCGCATTGATGACCTTGCCCGAAGGGGAGTCATCGGAGCCCTGCAGGACACCGCGACGCCGCGAGAGATCGCCCATGACATCGCCCATGTAGTCCTCGGGGGTGACCACTTCGACCTTCATGATCGGCTCGAGCAGCACCGGGCTGGCCTTGTTGAAGCCTTCCTTGAAGCCCATGGACCCGGCGATCTTGAACGCCATTTCGTTCGAGTCCACTTCATGGTACGAACCGTCGACCAGCTTGATCTTGATGTCCACGACCGGATAACCCGCCATCGGACCGCTGGTCATCGCCTCGCGAATGCCCTTGTCGACCGCCGGCACGTACTCCTTGGGTACCGAACCGCCCACGGTCAGGTTCTCGAACACGTAACCCGCGCCGCGCTCCTGCGGCTCGATCTCCAGCACGACGTGACCATACTGGCCCTTGCCGCCGGACTGGCGTACGAACTTGCCTTCCTGCTTGACCGCCTTGCGGATGGTCTCGCGATAGGCCACCTGCGGCTTGCCGACGTTGGCCTCGACATGGAACTCGCGCTTCATGCGCTCGACCAGGATGTCCAGGTGCAGCTCGCCCATGCCGGCAATGATGGTCTGGCCCGATTCCTCGTCCGAACGGACCCGGAACGAGGGGTCTTCCTGCGCGAGACGCGACAGGGCGATACCCATCTTTTCCTGATCCGACTTGGTCTTGGGTTCCACCGCCATGGCGATCACCGGCTCCGGGAAGACCATGCGCTCCAGCGTGATGACGTCGCCAGGTGCACACAGCGTGTCGCCGGTGGTGACATCCTTGAGACCCACGGCCGAAGCGATATCGCCCGCGCGGACCTCCTTGATCTCATGGCGGTCGGCCGCGTGCATCTGCAGGATGCGCCCGATGCGCTCCTTCTTGCCCTTGACCGGATTGAACACGGTGTCACCCGAATTCAGAACGCCCGAATAGACGCGGAAGAAGGTCAGCGAACCGACGAAAGGATCGGTCATGATCTTGAACGCCAACGCGGAGAACGGCGCATCATCGCTGGCCGGGCGCGTGTCTTCCTTCTCGTTCTCGTCGATGCCCTTGACCGGCGGACGATCCGACGGCGCCGGCAGGTAATTCACGACGCCATCGAGCATCGCCTGCACGCCCTTGTTCTTGAACGCCGTACCGCAGAACACCGGAATCAGGGTGGTGGCGAGGGTGCCCGCACGCAGGCCGGCGTGGATGTCTTCCTCGCTGAGCCCGCCCTCTTCGAGGTACTTGTCCATCAGCTCCTCGGAGGTCTCGGCGGCCGATTCCACCATCGCCTCGTGGGCCTTCTGCGCCTTCTCGACCAGGTGCTGCGGGATCTCGCGGTATTCGAAGTTCATGCCCTGGGAGTCCGGATCCCAGTAGATGGCCTTCATCTTGATCAGGTCGATGACGCCTTCGAAACGCTCTTCCGCACCGATCGGCACCTGCACCGGCACCGGGTTCGCGCCCAGACGGCTCTTCAGCTGCCCGACCACCTTGTCGAAGTCGGCGCCGGTGCGATCCATCTTGTTGACGAAGGCAAGCCGCGGCACGCCGTACTTGTTGGCCTGGCGCCACACGGTTTCCGACTGCGGCTGTACGCCACCGACCGAGCACAGCACGAACACCGCGCCATCGAGCACGCGCAGGCTGCGCTCCACCTCGATGGTGAAGTCCACGTGTCCGGGGGTATCGATGATGTTGAAGCGGTGCTGCGGCAGCGAACGGTCCATGCCGGTCCAGAAGGCGGTGGTCGCCGCGGACGTGATGGTGATGCCGCGCTCCTGCTCCTGCTCCATCCAGTCCATCGTGGCCGAGCCTTCGTGGGTCTCGCCCAGCTTGTGGTTGACACCCGTGTAGAACAGGATGCGCTCGGTCGTGGTCGTCTTGCCGGCATCGATGTGGGCCATGATGCCAAAGTTGCGGTAACGGTCGATGGGAGTGGTGCGAGCCATTTTGATTGCCTCTGCAGGGCATCCCGCCCTGGACAGGAACGGCCGTCCCGGCCGCGCTTCTGGTTGGAAATCCGCCACGAGTGGCGGTTTGCTGTGTGCCATCCGCACGGACGGCTGGACCTCTTGGAACCGGTCACGCAGGAGGCCTGCTCCACGCCGGCAGTGGCCTCGAGCGTCGAGGCGTATCGTGGATGGCGGTTTGCGTGTTGCCTTCGTGGGCGGCGACTGGATCGCCATTGCCCGCCGTGCCTGGCGGGACGCCTTCGCCACCGGGACGAGGGCGCCAGGCGTTCCTTACCAGCGGTAGTGCGAGAACGCCTTGTTGGCCTCGGCCATGCGATGGGTTTCCTCGCGCTTCTTGACCGCGCCGCCGCGATTCTCGGACGCTTCCAGCAGCTCGGCGGCCAGCTTGCGCGGCATCGAGTTCTCGCCGCGCTTGCGCGCAGCGTCGATCAGCCAGCGCATCGCCAGCGCCATGCGCCGCGACGAACGCACCTCGACCGGCACCTGGTAGGTGGCGCCACCGACACGCCGGGATTTCACCTCGACTGCGGGCGCCACGTTGCCCAGCGCCTTCTCGACGAGAGCCACGGGCTCGGCGTGCTTCTCGCCGATATGGTCGAGCGCGCCGTACACGATGCCCTCGGCCACCGACTTCTTGCCACTTTGCATCACCATATTGATGAAACGCGCGATGACCTGACTGCCGTGCTTGGGGTCGGGCAGCAGTTCACGGGTTGGGGTATTGCCTTTGCGTGACATGGGGTCTTCTCAATGATGCGGCCATGCAGCCGCCTGATACTCAAGCGCGCGGGGCGCCTGTGCCTGGAGTGGGGATTCAGCCCTTCGGGCGCTTGGCGCCGTACTTGGAGCGGGCCTGCCTGCGCTTGGTGACGCCGGCGGCATCCAGCGAGCCGCGCACCGTGTGGTAGCGCACGCCGGGAAGGTCCTTGACGCGGCCGCCGCGGATGAGCACCACCGAGTGCTCCTGCAGGTTGTGGCCTTCGCCGCCGATGTAGCTGATCACCTCGAAACCATTGGTCAGGCGCACCTTGGCCACCTTGCGCAGGGCCGAGTTCGGCTTCTTCGGGGTGGTCGTATACACGCGCGTGCACACACCACGGCGCTGCGGGCAGTTCTCGAGTGCGGGCGAGTCACTCTGGTAGGTTTTCGGACTGCGCGCCTTGCGGACCAGCTGATTGACAGTTGACATGCGTTTGGAAACCGTGCGGGCAAGATTTTCGGGTGGCCATCCGGCAAACCGGACGAAACAAAAACAGGCCGAACAATCCGGCCTGCCAAGACGAAAGAGTATAACGTGCGGCCCGGAACGTCGTCAAACTTCCAGGTCATGCTCCCTGCACTCGAACACGAGGCGCTTCCTGCGCCTCATTTCGATGTCTGGCGTCGGCCGGCCGGTGCCCGCCGACGCACTTGTGCATCCGCGTGGATCAATGCGCCTCGCCGTCGTCCGCGATCGCCTCGGCCACCGAACTGGTGGCGCCAAGGGTGGCGCGTTCCGCCTCGGTGAGCGTGTCGAACTTCCCGCGCCGTTGGGCGTGGTAAGCAAGACCCGTACCAGCCGGAATCAAGCGGCCGACTATAACGTTTTCCTTGAGGCCCCGCAAGTTGTCCCGCGTGCCGCGTACTGCGGCCTCGGTGAGCACGCGAGTGGTCTCCTGGAAGGATGCCGCCGAGATGAACGACTCGGTCGCGAGCGAGGCCTTGGTGATTCCCAACAGGACCGGGCTGAACTCGGCGAGACGCTCGTTGCGCAGTTCGGCGCGTGCGTTCTCTTCGATCAGGCGCATGCGATCGACCTGCTCACCGCGCAGGAAGCGCGTTTCGCCCGCATCGGTGATCTCGACCTTGCGCAGCATCTGGCGAATGATCGCCTCGATGTGCTTGTCGTTGATCTTCACACCCTGCAGCCGGTAGACGTCCTGGATCTCCTTGACCAGGTAGGCGGCCAGCGGCTCGACGCCCTTCAGGCGCAGGATGTCGTGCGGATTGGCCTCACCCTCGACGACCGTCTCGCCCTTCTCGATGTTGGCGCCCTCGAACACCGAGATGCGCCGCCACTTGGGGATCAGCTCCTCGTGCTCGTTGCCATCCTCGCCGGTGATCACCAGGCGCACCTTGCCCTTGGTGTCCTTGCCGAAGCTGATCGCGCCCGAGCGCTCGGCGAGGATCGCCGGTTCCTTCGGCTTGCGCGCCTCGAACAGGTCGGCAACGCGCGGCAGGCCGCCGGTGATGTCGCGGGTCTTGGAGGCTTCCAGCGGGATGGACGCCAGCAGCGAACCGGGCACCACTTCCGCATTGTGCTCGATCGTCACCTCGGTGCGCACCGGCAGCGGGTAGTGACCGATGCGCTCCGGGTTCTCGTCGTTGATCACGTTGATGGCCGGGCGCATGGCGGCAATCTGCTTGATGGACGCTTCGCCCACGGTATTGCCGAACACGTCCACCAGGGTGCGACGGCGATCCTTTTCGCTTTCCTTGAGGCCGGCGCCCAGACGCTTGGGATCGAGGATGACGATGGTGTTGACACCGGTCAGCTCGTTCAGGCGGAACTCGAAGGTGATGCCCTCGTAGAGCTCCACGTACTCGGCGCGGCCGCTCATTTCGGAAATGATCGGACGGAAGTGCGGATTCCAGCGCGCGATCTGCTGCCCGGCCTTCACCTCGCCATCGTCGCCGACGAACACGTGGGCACCATAGGGCACCTTGTAGTGCTCGCGCACGCGACCGTTGCCATCGAGCACCGACAGGCCGCCGGAACGCGACACCACCACCAGGTGGCCATCGACATGCTTGACGTACTTGAGCTTGTCGAAGCTCACCGTACCCGTCGTGCGCACGCTGACCGCATCATTGTCGGCCTGACGCGAGGCGGCACCACCGATGTGGAAGGTGCGCATGGTGAGCTGGGTACCCGGTTCGCCGATCGACTGCGCGGCAATGACACCGACCGCTTCGCCGATGTTGACCAGATGGCCACGGGCGAGGTCGCGGCCGTAGCAGAGCGCACATACGCCAAACTCGGCCTCGCAGGTGATGGGCGAGCGCACCAGCACCGACTGCACGCCGGCCTGCTCGATGTTCTCCACCGCACGCTCATCCAGCAGGACGTTGCGCGCCACGATCGGGTCCTCGTCGTTGCCCGGCGCGAACACGTCCACCGCCACGGCACGCCCAAGCACGCGGTCGCGCAGGGGCTCGACCACGTCGGCGCCTTCCACGATGGGCGTCATGGTCAGGCCCTGGTGGGTGCCGCAATCGTGCTCGGTCACCACCACGTCCTGAGCCACATCGACCAGGCGGCGCGTGAGGTAACCGGAGTTCGCGGTCTTCAGCGCGGTGTCAGCCAGGCCCTTGCGCGCGCCGTGGGTCGAGATGAAGTACTGCAGGACGTCGAGGCCTTCGCGGAAGTTCGCCTTGATCGGCGTCTCGATGATCGAGCCATCCGGCTTGGCCATCAGGCCGCGCATGCCGGCGAGCTGGCGAATCTGCGCCGCCGAACCACGCGCGCCGGAGTCGGCCATGATGTAGATCGAGTTCATCGACTTCTGATCGACCAGGTCGCCCTTGGCATTGGGCACGCGGTCCGAACCGATGCCCTCGATCATGGCCTTGGCCACGCGCTCGTTGGTACGCGACCAGATGTCCACGACCTTGTTGTAGCGCTCACCGGCGGTCACCAGGCCCGACTGGTACTGCTGCTGGATCTCGGTGACCTCCTTCTCGGCTTCCTCGAGGATCGCCTTCTTCTCGCCGGGGATCTTCATGTCGTCGATGCAGATCGAGATGCCGGCGCGCGTCGCGTAGGCAAAGCCGGTGTACATCAGCTTGTCGGCGAAGACCACCGTGTCCTTCAGGCCCAGGCGGCGATAGCACTTGTTGATCAGGCGCGAGATCGCCTTCTTGTTGAGCTCGGTGTTGACCAGCTCGAAGGGCAGCCCCTCGGGCAGGATCTCGGCCAGCAGGGCGCGCCCGACGGTGGTTTCCACCAGGCTGCGCTGCTCGTGACGCTCGCCGTCCTCGTCGATCTCGACCTGGCGCAGGCGCACCTTGATCTTGGCATGCAGGGCCGCGACGCGGTTGTCATAGGCACGGTGCACCTCGGCGATGTCCGAGAACACCATGCCCTCACCCTGCGCGTTCTCCAGCGCCCGGGTCATGTAGTAGAGGCCCAGCACCACGTCCTGGGTCGGCACGATGATGGGCTCGCCATTGGCCGGCGAGAGGATGTTGTTGGTGGACATCATCAGCGCACGCGCTTCGAGCTGGGCTTCCAGCGAGAGCGGCACGTGCACGGCCATCTGGTCACCGTCGAAGTCGGCGTTGAAGGCCGTGCAGACCAGCGGATGCAACTGGATGGCCTTGCCTTCGATCAGCACCGGCTCGAACGCCTGGATGCCGAGTCGATGCAGGGTCGGCGCGCGGTTCAGCATCACCGGGTGCTCGCGGATGACCTCCTCGAGGATGTCCCACACCTCGGCGTCCTCGCGCTCGACCGCCTTCTTGGCGGCCTTGATCGTGGTCGCCAGGCCGCGTCGCTGCAGCTTGGAGAAGATGAACGGCTTGAAGAGCTCCAGCGCCATCTTCTTGGGCAGCCCGCACTGATGGAGCTTCAGGGTCGGGCCGACCACGATGACCGAACGGCCCGAATAGTCCACGCGCTTGCCCAGCAGGTTCTGGCGGAAACGCCCCTGCTTGCCCTTGATCATGTCGGCCAGCGACTTGAGCGGGCGCTTGTTGGTGCCGGTGATGGCACGGCCACGACGGCCGTTGTCCATCAGCGCATCGACCGCTTCCTGCAGCATGCGCTTTTCGTTGCGCACGATGATGTCCGGCGCATTGAGCTCGAGCAGGCGCTTGAGGCGATTGTTGCGGTTGATGACGCGGCGGTAGAGATCGTTGAGATCGCTGGTGGCGAAGCGTCCGCCATCCAGCGGCACCAGCGGACGCAGGTCCGGCGGCAGCACCGGCAGCACCGTCATCACCATCCACTCCGGGCGGTTGCCCGATTCCAGGAACGCCTCGACCAGCTTGATGCGCTTGGTCAGGCGCTTGAGCTTGGTCTCCGATCCGGTTGCCGCGATCTCCTCGCGCAGCCTGATCAGTTCCTGGTTGAGGTCGATCGTCTTGAGCAGCTCGTACACGGCTTCGGCACCCATGCGGGCGTCGAACTCGTCGCCATGCTCTTCCACCGCCTGCAGGTACTGCTCCTCGTTCAGGAGCTGGCCACGCTCAAGCGTGGTCAGGCCCGGATCGACCACCACGTAGGCTTCGAAGTACAGGATGCGCTCGATGTCGCGCAGCGTCATGTCGAGCATCAGGCCGATGCGCGAGGGCAGCGACTTGAGGAACCAGATGTGCGCGGTCGGGCTGGCCAGCTCGATGTGGCCCATGCGCTCGCGGCGCACCTTGGCAAGGGTCACCTCGGTGCCGCACTTCTCGCACACCACGCCGCGGTGCTTCATGCGCTTGTACTTGCCGCACAGGCACTCATAATCCTTGACCGGCCCGAAGATGGCGGCACAGAACAGGCCGTCACGCTCCGGCTTGAAGGTGCGGTAGTTGATCGTTTCGGGCTTCTTCACCTCGCCGAACGACCACGAGCGGATCATGTCCGGCGAGGCCAGCGCGATCTTGATCGCATCGAAGTCGAGCGACTGGCGCTGCTGGTTGAAGAGGTTGAGCAGGTCTTTCATGAGATTCTCCGGGAATCGGGAATGGGGAGTCGGGAATGGTCAGAAGCGGGGAACCAGGGTCGGAGAGCCGCGGCGCACGATGGCGTTCCCGCGCTTGCCGATTCCCGATTCCCGTTTCCCGGCTTCACCTTTCTTCCAGTTCCATGTTGATCGCCAGCGAGCGGATTTCCTTGACCAGCACGTTGAACGACTCGGGCATGCCGGCAACCATTTCGTGGTCGCCATCGACGATGTTCTTGTACATCTGGTTGCGGCCGGACACGTCGTCGGACTTGACCGTCAACATTTCCTGGAGGGTGTAGGCCGCGCCATAGGCCTCCAGTGCCCAGACTTCCATCTCGCCGAAGCGCTGGCCGCCGAACTGCGCCTTGCCGCCGAGCGGCTGCTGGGTGACCAGCGAGTACGGCCCGGTCGAGCGCGCATGCATCTTGTCGTCCACCAGGTGGTTGAGCTTGAGCATGTGCATGTAACCCACCGTCACTTCACGGTCGAAGGCCTCGCCGGTGCGCCCGTCATACAGGGTGGTCTGCCCCGACTCGGGCAGGTCGGCCAGCTTCAGCATGGCCTTGATCTCGCTCTCCTCGGCGCCGTCGAACACCGGCGTCGCCATGGGCACGCCATCGGTGAGGTTCTGCGCGAGGGTGAGGAGCTCGCCATCACTCAGCGACTTCAGGTTGACCTTGTGTGCTGCATCCCGGCCATTGTTGTAGATCTCGTCGAGGAACTTGCGCAGCTCGGCCACCTTGGCCTGCGCGTCGAGCATGCGCTGGATCTTTTCGCCCAGGCCCTTGGCGGCCCAGCCCAGATGGACTTCCAGGATCTGCCCGATGTTCATGCGCGAGGGCACGCCCAGGGGATTGAGCACGATGTCGACCGGGCGGCCGTGGGCGTCGTAGGGCATGTCCTCGACCGGCACGATCATCGACACGACACCCTTGTTGCCATGGCGTCCGGCCATCTTGTCGCCCGGCTGGATGCGCCGCTTCACGGCCAGGTACACCTTGACCATCTTCAGCATGCCGGGCGCCAGGTCGTCGCCGGCGGTGATCTTGGCCTGCTTGGCCTTGAACCGGGCCTCGAACTCTTCCTTGTGGTTCTTGATCTGCTCCTGGGCGCGCTCGAGGAACTCGGCCGCATCCTCGTCCTTCATGCGGATCGCAAACCACTCGTCCCGCTTGAGCTTGCCGAGGTATTCGTCGGTGATCTCGCTGCCCTTCTTGAGTCCGCCCGGGCCGCCATTGGCCACCTTGCCGATCAGCGCGGTACGCAGGCGGTTGAAGATGGCGCCTTCGAGAATGCGGAACTGGTCGTCGAAGTCCTTCTTGACGCGCTTGACTTCCATTTCCTCGATCTGGCGCGCCCGCTTGTCCTTCTCGATGCCGTCACGGGTGAACACCGCCACGTCGATGACCGTACCGTCCATGCCGGGCGGCACGCGCAGTGACGAATCCTTCACGTCCGAAGCCTTCTCACCGAAGATCGCGCGCAGCAGCTTCTCTTCCGGCGTGAGCTGGCTCTCGCCCTTGGGCGTGACCTTGCCGACCAGGATGTCACCGGCCTTGACCTCGGCGCCGATGTACACCACGCCGGACTCATCGAGGCGGTTGAGCGCCGCTTCGCCAACGTTCGGGATGTCGGCCGAGATTTCCTCGGGTCCCAGCTTGGTGTCGCGCGCCTGGCAGGTCAGCTCCTCGATGTGGATCGTGGTGTAGCGATCCTCCTCGACGACCCGCTCGGAGAGCAGGATCGAATCCTCGAAGTTGTAGCCGTTCCAGGGCATGAAGGCGACCAGCATGTTCTGGCCAAGCGCAAGTTCGCCGAGGTCCGTGGAGGAGCCGTCGGCGAGCACGTCGCCCTGCTCCACCTTGTCACCGACGTTGACCAGCGGGCGCTGGTTGAGGTTGGTGTTCTGGTTCGAGCGCGTGTACTTGGTCAGCGTGTAGATGTCCACGCCCGCGTCGTTTTCGCCGATCTGGTCCTCGTTGATGCGCACCACGATGCGCGCCGCATCGACCTGGTCGATCACGCCGGCACGCCGTGCAGCCACGGTCACGCCCGAGTCGCGCGCCACCGCGCGTTCGATCCCGGTGCCGACCAGCGGCGTCTGCGACCGCAGCGTCGGCACCGCCTGGCGCTGCATGTTGGCGCCCATCAGGGCACGGTTGGCATCGTCATGCTCCAGGAACGGCACCAGCGCCGCTGCCACCGACACCGTCTGCATGGGCGACACGTCCATGTAGTTGATTTCGCTGGCCGGGCGCAGCTCGGACTCGCCGTGGTAGCGGCAGGAAACGAAGTCCTCGATGAACGCCCGCTTGGCGTCCAGCGGCGAGTTGGCCTGGGCAATGACGTACTCGCCCTCGTCGATGGCGGAAAGGAAATCGACCTTGTCGGTCACCTTGCCATCGACCACCTTGCGGTAGGGCGTCTCCAGGAAGCCATAGCCATTGGTGCGTGCATACACCGCCAGCGAATTGATCAGGCCGATGTTCGGGCCTTCCGGCGTCTCGATGGTGCACACCCGGCCGTAATGGGTCGGGTGCACGTCGCGCACTTCGAAGCCGGCACGTTCGCGGGTGAGGCCGCCCGGGCCGAGCGCGGAAACGCGACGCTTGTGGGTGACTTCCGAGAGCGGGTTGTTCTGGTCCATGAACTGGCTGAGCTGCGAGGAACCGAAGAACTCCTTCACCGCCGCGGCCACCGGCTTGGCGTTGATGAGGTCCTGCGGCGTGAGCTGGTCGGCCTCGGCCAGTGACAGGCGCTCCTTGACCGCGCGCTCGACGCGCACCAGGCCGATGCGGAACACGTTCTCGGCCATCTCGCCAACCGAACGCACGCGCCGGTTGCCCAGGTGATCGATGTCATCGACCACGCCACGCCCGTTGCGGATCTCGATCAGCACGCGGATGACGTCGAGGATGTCCGAGCCTTCGCCGTACTCGGCCACCAGCGCCTTGGACTTCTCGTCGTTGCGCTCGCCGAAGTACTTGCCGTCGTACAGGATGCCGGGGCCCTTGTCGTCCTTGCGCCCGACGCGACGGTTGAACTTCATGCGGCCGACGCGATCCAGGTCGTAGCGTTCGCCCGAGAAGAACAGGTTCTGGAACAGGTTCTGCGCCGCGTCCTTGGTGGGCGGCTCGCCCGGACGCATCATGCGGTAGATCTCGACCAGCGCCTCGAGCGGCGTGTGCGTCGGATCGATGCGCAGGGTCTGCGAAATGTAGGGGCCGCGGTCGAGATCGTTCACCCACAGCGTGGCGAGGCTGTCGATGCCGGCCAGGCGGAACTTCTCCAGGTGCTCCTCGGTGATCTCCTCGTTCGCCGCGGCCAGCAGTTCGCCGGTCTTGGCGTCCACCACGTCATGCGCGACGATGCGCCCGGTCAGATAGTCGTCGGGCACCTCCAGCGACTTGATGCCCGCGCTGTCGAGCTGGCGCACATGACGTGCGGTGATGCGGCGGCCAGCCTCGACCAGCACCTTGTCGTCGGCGCGGATGTCGAAGTTGAGGGTTTCTCCGCGCAGGCGCTCGGCGACCAGCTCCAGCGTGGCGCCGTCCTTCTTGCCAAGGTGGAACACGTTCTTCTCGAAGAAGATGTCCAGCATCTCCTCGTTCGAATAACCCAGCGCGCGCAGCAGCACCGTCACCGGCAGCTTGCGACGGCGGTCGATACGGGTGAACAGGGCGTCCTTCGGGTCGAACTCGAAATCCAGCCACGAGCCACGGTAGGGAATCACGCGCGCGCTGTAGAGCAGCTTGCCCGAGCTGTGCGTCTTGCCGCGGTCGTGGTCGAAGAACACGCCCGGCGAACGGTGCAACTGCGAGACGATGACGCGCTCGGTGCCATTGACGATGAAGGTGCCGGTGTCGGTCATGAGCGGCAGTTCGCCCATGTACACTTCCTGCTCCTTGACGTACTTGATCGCCTTGTTGGACGACTCGCGATCATAGATGACCAGACGTACCGTCACGCGCAGCGGCGCGCCATAGCTCATGCCGCGCGAACGGCATTCGCGCTCGTCGAACGCGGGCTCGCCGAGCCGATAGTTGACATACTCCAGCGCGGCACTTCCCGAGTAGCTGGAGATCGGGAACACCGACTTCAGGGCGGCGTGCAGACCCTTGTCCTCGCGCGCTCCCGGCGCCACGTCGGCCTGCAGGAACTCCCGGTAGGAATCCACCTGGATCGCGAGCAGGAACGGCACGTCGAGCACCGGCGGACGCTTGCCGAAATCCTTGCGGATGCGCTTTTTCTCGGTGAAGGAATAAGTCGTGGTCATGCGGAGCACACCTCGTACAGCGAGCGACGACGGGGCGTCGCCAGGGCGGGAAAACCGGCGAATGGGCCGAAACGGACATCGGAAAGCGCGGGACGCCACACATGGGGGCAGTTCGCGCGATTTCCCATGACCGCTTGATGAACATCTGCAACGGCCAAAGCCCGGGGGCTTGCGCTCCCGGGCCTGGCCTTGTCATTCCGTGGCGAGCGGATCCAATGGCGCCTCGACGTCATTGGATCCCGGCTCGCCGTACATCCCTGTACTGGCCGGGATGACGACATCCTGTCGTCACTTGACCTCGACGCTGGCGCCGGCGGCTTCCAGATCCTTCTGGAACTTGGCTGCGTCATCCTTGCTGACCGCTTCCTTGACGATCGCCGGGGCCGACTCGACCAGATCCTTGGCTTCCTTGAGGCCAAGGCCGGTGATGGCGCGCACGACCTTGATGACTTCCACCTTCTTTTCGCCGATGGCCTTGAGGGCCACCGTGAACTCGGTCTGCTCTTCGGCCGGAGCGGCGGCGGCAGCGGCCGGACCGGCAGCCATGGCGACCGGGGCGGCGGCGGAAACGCCGAACTTCTCTTCCATCGCCTTGACCAGCTCCATCACCTCCATGAGGGACTTGCCGGCGATCGCGTCGATGATCTCTTCGTTGCTGAGGGACATGAACTGAACTCCTGGATACGACTTCAATGAATGTAGAACGACCGGTGTGGCCGATTGGCGAGTGGCGTCAGGCTGCCTGCTTCTGCTGGGCAACCGCGTTCGTCGCACGCGCCAGCTGACTGGCGGGCTCGGAAAGCAGGCGCACCAGCATCGTCGCCGGCTGGACCATCACGCTGAGCAGCATGCTCAGTGCCTGGTCACGGGTCGGCAGCGAAGCCAGCACTTCGACGTGCGAAGCCGGATAAGCCTTGCCGCCGATGGCGACCAGCTTGGGCTTGAGCTTGTCATTGGCCTTGGCGAAATCCTTGATCAGGCGGCCTGCAGCACCCGGATCCTCGTCTGAGAAGGCATACAGCAGCGGACCCACCAGTGCGTCCTGGACGCAGGCATAGTCCGTGCCTTCGACCGCGCGGGATACCAGGGTGTTCTTCGCCACCTTGAGGTAGACACCGCCCTGTCGGGCCTTCTTGCGCAGCTCGGTGAGCTGCGCGACGGTGAGACCGGCATACTCGGCAGCGACCAGGGAATGAGCCTTGGCAGCCACGTTCGCCAGTTCGGCAACGACCTCTTTCTTTTGCGCAAGATTGAGCGCCATTGCAAACTCCGAACCGGGACTCGAAGCGCTTCCACGCCCCGCTTCCCGCATAGCGTTCACGACTCCGCCTCCCTGCGGACTCGCCGGCGTCTTGCGACGCCATCTTGGTGGCCGTTCCAGGTAATCCTGTCGGGCATCACCATCTGCGCAGGCAGGCCGGGCGCGTCATGCGCCGCGACGACTTAAGGTCTGGGCGATGCCTGCGGGAAAGTCCATTGCACGATCACGCCTCCGTGCTTCCCGCCCTGCACCACTTGCACCACCTGCGGTCTTTGACGGCCCCCGCGCTGCGGGCGCCCTCAAAACACCTTGCCGGACGCGCCACGCGCTTCCGGACTTCGGCACCGGAACATCCGGTGCCGTCATTGCCGCTCCCGGTCAGACCGCGAGCGTGGATGTATCGATCGCCACGCCAATGCCCATCGTGCTGGACACTGACACCTTCTGCAGATACTGGCCCTTGGCCGCGGCCGGCTTGGCCTTGACCAGATCGGACAGCAGCGCGTTCAGGTTGTCCCTGAGCGCATCGACCTCGAACGAGGCCTTGCCGATCGAACAGTGGATGATGCCGCCCTTGTCGTTGCGGAACTTCACCTGGCCGGCCTTCGCATTCTGCACGGCCGTGACCACATCCGCCGCCACCGAGCCGTCCTTGGGATTGGGCATCAGGCCGCGCGGGCCCAGCAGCTGGCCGAGCTTGCCGACCACGCGCATGGCGTCCGGCGTGGCGATCACGCGACCGAAATCGAGCTCGCCGGCCTGCATGCGCTCGGCGAGATCCTCCATGCCCACGGCGTCCGCACCGGCGGCCTTGGCGGCCTCGGCCTTCTCGCCCGGCGGGCAGAACACCGCCACCTTCACCGTCTTGCCGGTGCCGTGCGGCAGCATGACCGAACCGCGCACGCCCTGGTCGGACTTGCGCGCATCGATGCCCAGGCGCACGGCCACGTCCACCGACTCGGGAAACTTCGCCTTGGCGCCTTCCTTGACGATGGTCAGGGCCTCATCGACCGCATAGGACTTGCCCGGCACGACGCTGGCGCTGAGGGCCTTGTAACGCTTGCTGATCTTCGTGCTCATCTCAGACCTCCGTCGTCAGGCCCATGCTGCGGGCGCTGCCTGCAATGGTGCGGACCGCGGCATCCAGATCCGCTGCCGTGAGGTCCGGCTCCTTCGCCTTGGCGATTTCCTCGAGCTGCTTGCGCGATACCTTGCCCACCTTTTCGGTGTTGGGGCGCTTCGAACCCGAGGTGATGCCGGCGGCCTTCTTCAGCAGGATGGTGGCCGGCGGGGTCTTGGTGATGAACGTGAACGTGCGATCCGAATACGCAGTGATCACGACCGGAATCGGCAGGCCCGGTTCGAGCTTCTGCGTGGCGGCATTGAAGGCCTTGCAGAACTCCATGATGTTGAGGCCGCGCTGACCCAGCGCGGGACCGACGGGCGGCGATGGGTTGGCCTGTCCGGCCTTCACCTGCAGCTTGATATAGCCGACGACTTTCTTTGCCATGTTGCATTCTCCTGGAGTTCAAGCGTCTGCACGCCCATCAAGGCTGCGGGACTCCTCCGTCATTTTTGCGGTCTTCCGTGACCGCGAAGATAAGACCGGCATCCCTGCCGGACTCTCAATAAAAGCGCCTGTCCCGGATCGCGCTCAGGCTTTTTCGACCTGACCGAATTCCAACTCGACCGGGGTGGAACGCCCGAAGATCAGTACCGCCACACGCAGGCGGCTCTTCTCGTAGTTGACTTCCTCGACCACGCCGTTGAAATCGTTGAACGGGCCTTCGATGACGCGCACCATCTCGCCCGGCTCGAACAACACCTTCGGACGCGGCTTCTCGGCACCTTCCTGGACACGCTGCAGGATCGCATCGGCCTCCGAATCCTTGATCGGCAGCGGACGATCGGCGGTGCCGCCGATGAAACCCATCACCTTCGGGGTCGACTTCACCAGGTGCCAGGACTCATCGTCGATGCGGATCGCCTTGCCTTCGTCGTGGGTGTCGATCTGCACCAGCACGTAGCCGGGAAAGAACTTGCGTTCGCTGCGGCGCTTCTGGCCGCCGCGCATTTCAATGACCTCCTCGGTCGGCACCAGCACCTCGCCGAACCGATCCTGCATGCCCGCCCGCGCAATGCGTTCCTTCAACGCCCGCGCGACGGCGTGCTCGAAGCCCGAGTAGGCGTGCACCACATACCAGCGCATGCTCATGCCATCAGGTTCCGATCTTGAGGAGATTGTCGAGCACGACCCACTTGAGGATCAGGTCGATCAGCCCGAGCAGCAGGCTGAGGATGATCACGACCACGATCACCACCAGGGTGGTGCGCAGCGTCTCCTCGCGCGTCGGCCAGACCACCTTGCGCATCTCGAAGCGCGACTCAGCCAGGTAACCGCGCGCGGAACGCCCGACCCCCGTGAAGGCAGCCACCGCCAGTGCCGCGATGATGCCTGCGCTGAGCACGCCGATGCGCGCCCAGTCCGTCCAGGTGCCGAGCCAGTAATAGGCGACGATACCGGCGACGAGCAGCAGCGCCGCGACGGCCAGCTTGGCCGTGTCCAGCGTGCTTGCTGCGCCGCCCTTTTCTACCTTGGCATTCATAGGTTCAAGACTTCTGTCACCTGCACGGCAACATCTGGTGAAGCGACCGCCAGGCCGTCGCAGAAATGGCACGCCAGGAGGGACTCGAACCCCCAACCTGCGGTTTTGGAGACCGCTGCTCTGCCAATTGAGCTACTGGCGTGTGGGAACCGGGACTGGGCTTTCGGGAGTCCTGGATCGCTGGAGCACGCGAATCCGGATTTCCAACCGCCGCCACCCGGTCAATCCTTGAAAACATGGACCCTTGCAACCTTCCATGCTTGCCGGGAACCACCCGGCATCCAGGCCGGGCCTTCAATCAACCGCAGGTTGCGGGTTCATCCGGTGGCTCGGCAGCACGGGCGGTTGCGCCTGCGCTGCCGATCCTCCATTCCCGTTCGCGGGCCTACTCGAATACCTTTGCCACCACGCCGGCGCCGACCGTGCGGCCGCCCTCGCGGATGGCGAAGCGCAGCCCGTCCTGCATCGCGATCGGGTGGATCAGCGTCACCACCATCTTGATGTTGTCGCCCGGCATGACCATCTCCACGCCTTCCGGCAGCTCCACCGCGCCCGTCACGTCCGTCGTGCGGAAGTAGAACTGCGGACGGTAGCCCTTGAAGAACGGCGTGTGACGGCCACCCTCGTCCTTGCTGAGGATGTACACCTCGGCCTCGAACTTGGTGTGCGGCGTGATCGAACCGGGCTTGCACAGCACCTGGCCGCGCTCCACATCGTCGCGCTTGGTGCCGCGCAGCAGCAGGCCCGCGTTGTCACCCGCCTGGCCCTGGTCCAGCAGCTTCCTGAACATCTCCACGCCCGTCACCGTGGTCTTGGTCGTCGGGCGGATGCCCACGATCTCCACTTCCTCGCCCACCTTGATCACGCCGCGCTCGATTCGCCCGGTCACCACCGTGCCGCGACCGGAAATCGAGAACACGTCCTCGACCGGCATCAGGAACGGCTTGTCCACGTCGCGCTCAGGCTGCGGAATCCACGAATCCAGCGCATCCACCAGCTTCAGGATCGACGGCACGCCGATCTCCGACTGGTCGCCCTCCAGCGCCTTCAGCGCCGAACCCTTCACGATCGGCGTGTCGTCGCCCGGGAAGTTGTACTTGCTGAGCAGCTCGCGCACTTCCATCTCCACCAGCTCGAGCAGCTCGGCGTCATCGACCATGTCCGCCTTGTTCATGTACACCACGATGTACGGCACGCCCACCTGGCGCGCCAGCAGGATGTGCTCGCGCGTCTGCGGCATCGGACCATCGGCACTGGACACCACCAGGATCGCGCCGTCCATCTGCGCCGCACCCGTGATCATGTTCTTCACGTAGTCGGCGTGGCCCGGGCAGTCCACGTGCGCGTAATGGCGCTTTTCCGACTCGTACTCCACGTGCGAGGTCGAAATCGTGATGCCGCGCGCCTTCTCTTCCGGCGCCTTGTCGATCGCGTCGTAGGCACGGAACTCGCCACCGAAACGCTCCGCGCCAACCTTCGTCAGCGCCGCCGTCAGCGTCGTCTTGCCGTGATCGACGTGGCCAATCGTGCCCACGTTGACATGCGGCTTGTTGCGCTCGAATTTTTCCTTGGACATGTCGAAAACCCCGATCTGTTGAACAATGTGAAGGCGGACCGGAAACCCGTGGGCGTATCGCGAACCGGTGGCACTGATATGGTGCTCACCACTGGAATCGAACCAGTGACCTCTTCCTTACCAAGGAAGTGCTCTACCGACTGAGCTAGGTGAGCGTGTACTTGTGCCTTCCTCCATGAAGGCGAAGACCAACCCGGCATCCATGCCGGACTTCTCAAACACAGCAGGCTTCGGGTGGCGCTTGCGAAGGCTGCCTTCAATCTTCAAGCATGGCCTCGCCGGGTATCGGCAGGCCGTTGGCTGGAGGTGCAATGGAGCGGGAGACGGGAATCGAACCCGCACCATCAGCTTGGAAGGCTGAGGTTCTACCATTGAACTACTCCCGCCCTGGAACTGGTGGTGCCGCGCCGCCGAAGCGTCGCGTGGAACGTGTTGCTGGTGGAGGGAGGTGGATTACTCCGGGCTTCCTGCCCTCCGCCCCTCCGGGGCCGCGCCGCTTCGCGTCGCGTTCCGATCCGCTCCCGGCGGATCGGTCGAACCGGCATTCCATTGCGGTGGTTCTCATCCACCTCGCGCAAT
>JALOBC010000020.1 GCA_023228465.1 Dokdonella sp.
GCGATCTTTGAATGCTTGTCCGTATCGAGCCACGTCTTCAGGTTCCTTCGCCCCCGGGTGGATGTTCTATAAAGGCGACAACTATTCTGACGCAGGGGGCCTGGATGAAGGCGCGCAGCGCCGCAATCCGGGATCGGCGCGACAGCGCCGGTGCCGACTTGCGATGTCGTTCCCGGATTACAGGCCGCTCCTGCGGCCTGCCCTCCGGGCCGCCTTCGGCGTTCGCTCCGGCATCCTGACTGCGCAGTCCGCTGCGCTGCATCCGGGCTACCTGATGCGTTTGCAGCCCGGAGCCGAAAGTGCCCGCCTTCGCCCACACTGATCCGCAAGGAGCCGCTTTTGTCATGGAACCTGCCGGAGCACCGGCCACTCAGCCGCGCAGCGCCTGCGCATGGTGGCGCAGGTGGTCGGCGACGAAGCTCTGGATGAACCAGTAGCTGTGGTCGTAGCCGGCATGTCGGCGCAGCGTAAGTGCTTGGCCGGCAGCCTGGCAGGCGCGCTCGAAGCGTTCGGGTTGCAGCTGCACGTCGAGGAACTTGTCCGCCTCGCCCTGATCGACCAGCGCCGTGCCGGGGAAGCGCGCGCCGTCTTCGATCAGCGCGCAGGCGTCGTGGCGGCGCCAGCCGGTTCGATCTTGCCCAAGATAGCGCGGCAGCGCCTTCTGGCCCCACGGCACCTCCATCGGCGCGACGATGGGCGCGAAGGCGGACACCGAGCGATAGCGATCCGGGTGTTTCAGCGCCAGGGTCAGCGCGCCATGGCCACCCATGGAATGGCCGAAGATCCCGGCGCGGGCGACGTCGGCCTGCGCGAAGTGCGCGCCGATGAGCTCGGGCAATTCATGCACGAGGTGGCTTTCCATGCGAAAGCGCGGCGCGAAGGCGGGCGTGGTCGCGTCCAGGTAGAAGCCGGCGCCTTCGCCGAACTCCCAGTCGCCGGTCGCGCCCTCGATGCCGGTGTCGCGCGGGCTGGTGTCGGGCGTGACCAGGACCAGGCCGAGCTCGGCCGCCAGCCGCTGCGCGCCAGCCTTGATGGCGAAGGTTTCCTCGTTGCAGGTAAGTCCGGCGAGGAAATACAGCACCGGTGCCCTGGCCTCCTGCGCGAGCACCGGCATGAAGACGCCAACGCGCATCGGCCCGCCGGTGGCCGCGGAATCGAAGCGGTAGAAGCCTTGCGTGCCGCCGAAGCAGCGCTGTTCGGAAAGGATGTCGAAGCCCACGTTGGAACTCCCTGAAGACGGAAGGCCAGCCAGTGTAGCCGCCCCGGCTATGATGGCCAGTCCGCCTGCCGCCGCACCGCGATGCCCTACACGCCGATCCTCGCCACCCTGGGTTATGTACTGTCACCCGATCGCCAGCGCGTGCTGCTGATCCACCGCAACGCGCGGCCCGATGATGCGCACCTGGGCAAGTACAACGGCCTCGGCGGCAAGCTGGAGCCGGGCGAGGACGTGGCGACCGGCATGCGCCGCGAGATTCGCGAGGAAGCCGGCATCGACTGCACCGCGCTGACACTGCGCGGCACGCTCAACTGGCCGGGCTTCGGCAAGCAGGGCGAGGACTGGTTCGGCTTCGTGTTCCTCGTCACCGCGTTCAGCGGCGAACCGTTCGAACGCAATCCCGAGGGCACGCTCGCGTGGGTCGCGCTCGATCGCCTGCACGAACTGCCGATGTGGGAAGGCGACCGCCACTTCCTGCCGCTGGTGTTCGACGGCGACCCGCGACCCTTCCACGGCGTGATGCCCTATCGCGATGGTCGCATGCAGGACTGGCGCTGGTCGCGCGGCTGAGGACGCGCTGCCAGCCGTGGTGGGTTGCGTGGTCGTCGCAGTCGGACTGGAAGGCGTCGCCATTGCCGGCCTGCACCACGGCATCCGCCAACGCGCTGCACGGTCGTCAGGTCGCCCTTTCGCATGCGCAACCCGCTTTTCTGCTACGCCTGCGGTCGCATCCCGCAACCGCATCGACGCACGGCCCGGGCACCGCGCGAGGGGTCTTGCGCGTGGCTCCCTGGCCGAATCCCGGCAGCCACATGGCGCTCGAACCCGCTTGACCGATGGGCGTGCCCGGTCAGGTACGCTTGCGCTGCCGGGATTCGCGCGTCTGCCTTGGCGCGTCTGTGTCAGGCAAGAAAAGGGCCGCCCGGATGGGCGGCCCGAAGGCTGGAAACGCGCCGTCGATCAGGCAGCCCTGGAAACGGCAATGCGATGCGTTTCCGTTGCCGTCTGCGCCGCCTTGGGCAGCGTCACGGTCAACAGCCCGTTCTTCAAGGTGGCCTTGGCCCGGGTCAGGTCGATGTCCACATCGAGCGGAATCTGGCGTTCGAAGCGTCCATGCATGCGCTCGCTGTAGTGCGCTTCGCCCTGGGCTTCGGTGCGCTCCTCCTTGCGTTCGCCGCGCACGATCAGGGTGCCGTTGGCGAACTGCACGTCCACGTCCTTTTCGTCCATCCCGGGTACTTCCACGGTCAGCACGAACTCCTTGTCGCGCTCGCTCAGGTCGAGCGTGGGCCATCCGGTCCGCTCGCCCAGCCGTCCGCGCAACATCGGCATGTCCAGGCCGCTCCACATGTCGTCGAACAACCGGTTGACCTCGCGCTGCAGTGCGAAGAACGGATCGCGGTTGCCGGAACGAACCAGGCTGTTGCGGTTGCGGGTCCAGGGAATGAGTTGTGTAACGCTCATGATCTTTCTCCTCCTCAACAGATTGTCATGCGGACTGCGCTTGCAGTACCGACTGTCTAGACAAACGACATTTCGGAAAGTTCCCCTTTTGTTTCAGTAACTTGCAGAAACCTGCGGTTGCCGGCCGAGGCGGCGGCCGGCGCGCGCCGTGACGCGCGCATGCGGCCGGAGATCGCGCTTGCCGGCGCGCGCGCCTGCCACGCGCCAGGTCGCGCATCCGCGCGCCTGTGGGCGCGTTGCCGGGGAGCCTACAGCGCGGCGGTCAGCTCCGGCACCAGCTTGAACAGGTCACCGACCAGGCCGAAGTCCGCCACCTCGAAGATCGGTGCATCGGCATCCTTGTTGATGGCGACGATGGTACCGGCGTCCTTGATGCCGGTGAGGTGCTGGATGGCGCCGGAAATGCCGCAGGCGATGTAGAGTTCGGGCGCGATGATCTTGCCGGTCTGGCCGACCTGCAGCTCGTTGGGCACGTAGCCGGCATCCACGGCCGCGCGCGAGGCACCCACCGCGGCGCCGAGCTTGTCGGCCAGCGCGTAGATGATGGCGAAGTTGTCGGCCGAGCCGAGCGCGCGCCCGCCGGACACCACGCGGCTTGCGGCCTGCAGGTCCGGACGGTCGCTCTTGCCGGCGCTCAGTTCGACGAAGCGCGTGTGCGTGGGCAGCGCCACGTCGATCGCCAGTGCTTCCACCGGCGCCGCGGTCGAGCCGCTCGCGGCGGCCGCATACGAAGCGGTGCGCACGGTGCCGACCAGCAACTGGTCGGCCGGCGCCTGCACCGTGATGATGGCGTTGCCGGCGTAGATCGGGCGCTTGAATGCATGCGCCCCGTCCACCGCCGAGATGTCGGACACCTGCGCCACGCCGAGCAGGGCGGCAGCGCGCGGCAATACATCCTTGCCGAAGGTGGTCGAGGGTGCCAGCAGGTGGCTGTAGCCGCCCTTGGCCGCGGCCGCGATCTGCGGGGCCAGCACGGCGGCCAGCGCGTGCGCGTTTTCCGCGCGGGCGACGGTCAGCACCTTGGCCACGCCTTCGATACGCGCCGCTTCGTCGGCGACCGCGGCCGGCTCGGCCGCCAGCACCAGCACGTCGATGCCGTCGGCAGCGATGGCCGTTGCGCAGGTGACGCAGCGCGCGGTGCTGGCATTGAGCTTGCCGTTGGCATGCTCGGCGACAATCAGGATCCTGCTCATCAGATCAACCCCCTGGCTTTCAGCGCGGAGACCAGTTCCGCGACGTCCTTCACGATCACGCCCTTGCTGCGTTTGGCCGGCGGTGCGTAATGCGTGGTCTCGAGATGGTCGCCGGGCGCGATGCCCAGGCTGGCCAGTTCGATCGTCTCGATCGGCTTGGACTTGGCCTTCATGATGTCCGGCAGCTTGATGAAGCGCGGCTCGTTGAGGCGCAGGTCGGTGGTGATCACGGCCGGCAGATCCACTTCGATGGTTTCCAGGCCGGCATCCACCTCGCGCATCACGCGCAGCGCCTTGCCGTTCACCTCCAGCTTCGAGGCGAAGGTGGCCTGCGGGCGATCCCACAGTGCCGCCAGCATCTGGCCGGTCTGGTTGCAGTCGTCGTCGATCGACTGCTTGCCGAGCAGCACCAGGTCGGGCTGTTCCTTCTCGACCAGCTTGAGCAGGGTGCGCGCGGCGGTTAGCGGCTGGATCGGGTCCGCGCTGACCACGTGGATGGCGCGGTTTGCGCCCATGGCCAGGCCGTTGCGGATGTGCGCCTGGGCATCGGCCGGGCCAATGGTGGCCAGCACGACTTCGCTGGCGAGGCCCTTCTCGCGCAGACGCAGGGCTTCCTCCAGGGCGATGTCGTCGAATGGATTGGCCGACAGCTTGACGCCGTCGGTGACCACGCCGGAGCCGTCGGGCTTGACCTGGATGCGCACGTTCGAATCGACGACACGCTTGTAGCCGACCAGGATTTTCATCGGATGCTGATCCTCATGGCGAGGGCCGCCGGATCACGCCGGCGACGCAAAGAAGCGGGATTTTAGCGGAAACGGCCGTGCGTCGTCGCGGCGGCGGGCCAGCCGCGAACAGTTGTCCACAGCTGCTGTGGAGAGTGCTGTGGACAAGATGCTGGCAACCGCCCGCACGGGGCCATGCCATGCGGCCGGTCGTCAGAATGGTCAATCCTTGGCCAGGCGGGCGAGCAGCAGCCGGGCAAGACGGTCGGCCGAGCCGGGCGCATGGTCGAGAAATATCGAGGGTTCGATCAGTTCCAGTTCGAGCAGGCGCGGTGTGCCGTCGGGCGCCTGGATGAGGTCCACACGCGCGTACGGCAGCGGCCGTGCGTCGGCTTCGCCCCGGCCGGTGAAGCGGGGCAGGATGGCCAGCGCCTGTTCGGCCAGTGCGCGTTCCGCGGCGCTGGCCGAACGCGGCGTGATGTCCTCGGGTGCGAACAGCCTGCTGGTCGGACCCTGGTCCCGGTGCAGCAGCGGGCCCTTGCGGATGGCGTGGCTGAAGACCTCGTCGAAACAGATCAGCGCCGTTTCGCCCTGCGTATCGACCCGATCGAGGTAGGGCTGCAGCAGCACGCTGCGTCCGGCGCGCAGCAGCCGGTCGATGTGCGCGCTGGCCAGGCTGCGCTGGTCGCGAGCGTGGCGCTGGGCGTCGCGTGAACCGGCGCCGACCGCGGGCTTGACCACGAACTCGCTGGCGCCTGCGCCTTCGGCGGCCAGGAAGGCGGCCAGCGCGGCGCCGGCGCTGGTGCCCGGTTCGACGAATGCGCTGGGCACGCAGGGCAGGCCCGCGCCGGCGAGATCGGCAAGGTAGTGCTTGTCGGCATTCCAGCGCACCACGCCGGGTGGATTGAGCAGGCGCGTGTGTGCCGCAGCGTGCGCGATCCAGGCGAGGAACTCCGGCAGGCGCATGGCGTAGTCCCAGGTGGAACGCAGCAGCGCGGCGTCGAAGCGCGACCAGTCGGCATCGGCGTCGTCCCAGGCGACGGCGTGGACTTCGGCGCCGGCCGCGGCGAGGGCAGCGTGCAGGGGCGGCAGGTCTTCGTCCAGGGCCTGGGCAACCTGGGCGGTGACGAGGGCGATACGAGGCATGGCGAGCGACCTGGTGGGGCGGGGCGCTGATCGTGGCGGCCAGCGGCCCGCTGTTCAAGCGCCGGCCTGCGCGACGCCGGCGCACTTGTCGCGCGTGGGTGGGCATGCGAAGGTATGCCATGACCTGGTCGCGTTGCGGCGGCCGGTACGGCATCGCGCTTTCCCGGGGACGCTCATGAAGCGGATTGGCCTGTGCATTGCCTCCTGCGTGCTGACGCTTGCCAGTGCCCAGGCGCAACTTGGCCAACCCCTGCCCGGCGAGGAGCCATCCGTCGCGCACGCCATTCCGCTTAGCTACGTCGGTGGCAGCGGGCGGGTTTCGCTGGGCATCGATGACGATGGCAACAGCACCGGCGAGGCGCTCGGCGTCTTCGACAACACCGGCGAACATGCCTACATCGGCCAGCTCTGGTGGGGCCACGGTGGCGCCGGCGGGCTGCAGCTGGGCTACAACTGGCTGTGGGGCGGCATGAGCCTGGCAGAGGCGAAGGCGCACCCGGAACGCGTGACGGTTGCCCGCACCATGCTCGCCATCGACCAGAACCAGTTCAAGGATCGCAAGGCGACCTTCGGTTTCGGCATCGAGCGACCGCAGTACTTCATCGACGCCTATCTTTCCACCGCAGCCAGCGGCAAGCGCGCGGCGGGTTCGCAGGCCACCGCCAGCCAGTCCCTGTTGGAAGGCAGCGATCCGGTGGGCAGCTATACCCAGGTCGAAACCGTCACCGTCATCGACGGCTATTCGAGCAGCGCCTATGACGCCGGCATCGGGCTGCGCGCCGGGCACTTTTCCGATGCGCTGGGACTGCGCCTGCACGCCGGCATGGACTACCAGCGCGGCAGTGGCGATGCCCATGTGTTCACGGTATCGGCTGGCGCGGACAAGTACCTCGGTACGCGCGGCTGGAGCATGTCCGGCCAGGTGGCGCACGATCAGTCATCGACCGACCCGCTGCTCGGCACCTCGTCGGATACGCGCGTGTCGCTGTTCCTGCGCTACGAGTTCGGCGGGCGCGTGTTCGTCCCGACCTCGGAGCTGGCCACGCCGGCCTGGATCGCGCGCGCCCTGGTCAATCCGCCGACCAACCATCCGCGCACGGTGCAGACCTACACGCGGCGCACCTCGAGCACGACCACCACGACCGTCGGCCCCAAGCAGTACACCAATCACAACCCAATTGCGCGCGATGATTCCATCAGCGTCGCCGCCAATGCCGGTCCGACGCTGATCGACGTGCTGGCCAACGACAGCGACGCCGACGGCGATACGCTCACGGTCACCGCGGTGACCGCTGCGGCGCATGGGGAGGTGGTCCTCGCCGGCGGCAGCGTGACCTATGCGCCGGCCGACGGCTACAGCGGCAGCGACCGCTTCGCCTACACTGTCAGCGACGGGCGCGGCGGCATTGCCAGCGCCAGCGTGACGGTCACGGTCACCGCGCAGCCCAACCGCGCGCCGGCTGCACGCGACGACAGCGCAAGCACGCCGGCCGGCCAGCCGGTGACCATCGATGTGCTGGCCAACGACAGCGATCCGGATGGCGACGCGCTGGACGTGATTGCCATGACCCAGCCCGCGCATGGCAGCGTCAGCCAGGGCGACGGCGGCAAGCTCACCTATACGCCGGATGCCGGCTTCGAGGGGACGGACCGTTTCAGCTACACCATCAGCGATGGCCAGGGCGGCAGCGCCAGTGCGCAAGTCACCATCACGGTCGCGCCGCCGCCGAATCGTGATCCGGTCGCGCGCGACGACTTCGCCAGCACGCCGGCCGGCCAGCCGGTGACCATCGACGTGCTGGCCAACGACAGCGATGCGGATGGCGACGCCATCGTGCTCGGCGGCTTTGGCCAACCGCGCCATGGCAGTGTGCAGGCGCAGGGTGACGGCACGGTTGTCTATACGCCCGATGCGCAATTCAGCGGCACGGATCGCTTCCGCTACTGGATCGAGGATGGCCGCGGCGGCGTCGCCAGTGCCACCGCCGTCATTACCGTGGCGCAACCACCGAACCAGCCGCCGGTGGCGGTGGACGACACGGGCGCGGTCGCGGCTGCGACTGGCTTCGCGGACATCGACGTGCTGGCCAACGACAGCGACCCGGATGGCGACCCGCTCACGGTGACGGCGGTCACCCAGGGCCAGCATGGGCAGGTCACGATCCTGCCGGATCAGCGCGTGCGCTACACCTGGGATGGCGTGGCCGGACCCGCCAGCGACCAGTACAGCTACACGATCAGCGACGGCCGCGGCGGCACGGCCATGGCCACGGTCACGCTGACCCTGCCCGTACCGCCGCCGAACCAGCCGCCGGTGGCGGTGGACGACACGGGCGCGGTCGCGGCTGCGACTGGCTTCGCGGACATCGACGTGCTGGCCAACGACAGCGACCCGGATGGTGATCCGCTGACCGTGACGGCGGTGACCCAGGGCCAGTACGGCACCGTGGCCATCCAGCCGGACAACCGGGTGCGTTACACCCTGGTCGATCCGGGCGGCGCCAGTGTGGATGTCTTCACCTACACCATCAGCGACGGGCGCGGCGGTACGGCCACAGCCAATGTCACGGTCAGCTTCCCGCCGCCGCCGAACCTGCCGCCCATCGCGAACGATGACGCGGCCACCGTGCAGACGGGCGTGCCGACCATCATCGACGTGCTGGCCAACGACAGCGACCCGGATGGCGACCCGCTCACCGTCATCTCGGTCACGCCAGGCTCGAATGGCACGGTGCAGATCCTGCCGGACAATCGCCTCAGCTACACCTGGACCGACCTCACCGGCCTGCCAACCGACCAGTTCACCTACACCATCAGCGATGGCCGCGGCGGCACGGCCAGCGCAACCGTGAACATCACGCGCACGACGATCAACGTGCCGCCCTTCGCCGGGGATGACAGCTACGTGATCGACCTGGCGCAGGCCGCCAATGGTGTGAGCTTCGATGTCCTGCTCAACGACGGTGACCCGGATGGCGACCCGCTGCAGATCGTGGCAGTGACCCAGCCCGTGGGCGCGCAGACGTCCACGGACGGCACCCAGGTGTTCTTCGTATCCAGCACGGTGGGCACATTCAGCTTCTCCTACACCATCAGCGACGGCCGCGGCGGGACGGCCAGTGCGACGGTCATCGTGGAAGTGATGTAACGGGTCGCCGGCCCTGGTGCGCGGGCGCGGGCGCCCCGCATGCGCGGCCGCAGGGCGGGATCGCCGAACCGGCGCGCGGCAAATGCGTCAGGCCACCTCGCCGGTCCAGGCCTGGCTGCCGAACTTGCTGGTGGCCAGGGCCGTGGCGCGCGCCAGTTCGTCGGCCCGCAGCTCACCCGCATGCAGGCCATGGCGGCGCTGGAAGGTTTCGATCATGCAGGCGATGATCGCCTCGCGCGTGAGGCCGGTCTGGCTGCGCAGCGGATCCACGCGCTTGGCGGCGCTTTGGGTGCCCTTGTCCGACAGCTTTTCGCGGCCGATGCGCAGCACGTCCAGCATCTTCGCCGCGTCGATGTCGTAGGCCATGGTCACGTGGTGCAGCACGGCCTTGCCGCGCCGCGCCTGCGCTGCGCCGGCGATCTTGCCGTCGGCCGAGACGATGTCGTTGAGCGGCTGGTACCAGGCTTCGATGCCGACCTCGCGCAGGGCCGCGATGACCCATTCGTCCAGATACGCATAGGCTTCCTGGAAGGACAGGCCTTCGACCATGGAGAGCGGCGCATAGACCGAATAGGTGATGGTGTTGCCCGGCTCGATGAACATGGCGCCGCCGCCGCTGATGCGGCGCACGACCTCGATGCCATGTGCCGCCGCGCGCTCGCCATCGACCTCGTTGCGCAGCGACTGGAAACGGCCGATCACCACCGCGGGGCCGGCCCATTCCCAGATGCGCAGCGTCGGTGCGCGGCGCCCGGCGGAGACTTCGTCCACCAGCACCTCGTCCAGCGCCATGTGCAGCGCCGGCGCCTGCGGAATCGCGCGGATCAACTGCCAGGCGTGATCACGCCAGCTGCTGCGGCTCATGCATCGGCTCCCTGGTCGATGGCGCGGCGCACGGCCACCGCGACCGCCTCCGGCGAGATGCCGTACATCGTCACTTCCGGGCCCAGCGCCGCGCTGATGCACGCGGCCAGCGCCGCCTCGTCGGCGGCGGCCGGTTGCCCGCGCAGGGCGGCGTCGATGGTCGCCAGCGCCGCATCCGGTTCGAGGAAGAAGTCGCCGCTGACCTGGATGGCATCGATGCGCCCGTCGCGCAGCGTGACATCCGCCACGATCAGCTTGCCGCCGGGCATCTTGTATTCACCATGCATCATCGATCCGCTCCCTTGCGCACCGGGCATTGTCACAGGTTCTGGTAATTGGGCCCGCTGCCGCCTTCGGGCGTCACCCAGTTGATGTTCTCGTAGGGGTCCTTGATGTCGCAGGTCTTGCAGTGCACGCAATTCGCGGCGTTGATCTGCAGGCGGCGGCCGGCTTCATCCTCGACGATTTCGTACACGCCGACGGGACAGTAGCGCGTGCAGGGATTGGCGAACTCGACCGTGCAGCGGGTGACGCACAGATCGGTGTCGGCCACCTGCAGGTGCACCGGCTGGTCCTCGTCGTATTCGGTGGCGGCGAAGTACACGCCGGCCAGGCGATCGCGCGGGGGCAGGGTGCGCGCCACGTAGGCGGGCTGCTCGGCCGACGGCGCATCCGGACCGGGCCGGGTCTCGGCCAGGCTTGCTTCGAGGCGGTGCAGCGAGGTGTGGTCAGCGCGGTTCCTGAGCGTCCACGGCGAGAGGCCGGCCGTGACGGTTTCCCAGCCGGCGTTGGCCAGGCCCAGCCACAGGCCCTTGTGGAAACCCGGGCGGATGTTGCGCACCTTGCGCAGTTCGGCCATCACGCGCGATCCGCGCAGACGCTCATCCCAGCCGGTGCTGGTGCCCTTCTCGACCACGTGCTCGGCCGCCAGCATGCCCGAACGGATCGCCTGGTGCGTGCCCTTGATCTTGGGCACGTTCAGCAGGCCGGCGGCATCGCCGATGATGAGCGCGCCGGGCAATTCCACCTTGGGCAGCGACTGGTAGCCGCCTTCGATCAGGGCGCGTGCGCCGGCCGAAATGATCGAACCGCCGTCCAGCAGCTCGCGCATCATCGCGTGGTGCTTGAACTGCTGGAAGGCCTCCCACGGGCGGAACAGCGGGTCGGCGTAGTCCAGCCCGGCGACGAACCCGACCGCGACGCGATCCTGATCGAGGTGATAGACGAAGCTGCCCCCGTAGGTCTGCCGGTTGAGCGGCCAGCCGAGCGTGTGCATGACCTTGCCCGCTTGCGCGCGGCCCGCGGGCAGTTGCCACAATTCCTTGATGCCGATGCCGTAGGTCTGCGGATCGCATTCCCTGTCGAGTCCGTACTTGGCGATCAGGACCTTGGTGAGCGAACCCCGACAGCCTTCGGCCAGCACCGTCACGCGCGCGTGGATGTCGATGCCCGGCGTGTAGCCGGGCTTGTGCGAACCATCCTTGGCCACGCCCATGTCGCCGGTGCGGATGCCGCGCACCGCGCCGGCGTCGTCGAACAGCATGTGGGCGGCGGCAAAGCCCGGGTAGATCTCCACGCCCAGCGCCTCGGCCTGCGGCGCGAGCCAGGCGCACAGCTGCCCCAGCGAGACGATGAAGTTGCCGCGGTTGTGCATCTGCGGCGGTGTCATTGGCGACTTGTAGGCACGCTCGGCATCGCGCAGCAGCCAGAACTCGTCCCGGGTCACCGGCACGCAGATCGGCGGGGGGTTCTTGCCCCAGTCCGGCAGAAGTTCGTTCAGCGGTTCGGGTTCGATTACCGCGCCGGAAAGGATCTGCGCGCCGACCGTCGAGGCCTTCTCGATCACGCACACCGAAAGCTCCGGCTTGAGCTGCTTGAGCCGGATGGCAAACGCCAGTCCCGCCGGACCCGCGCCGACGGTGACGACGTCGTATTCCATGATGTCGCGTTCGCTCATGTCAGGCTCCAGTTCGAGGGAATGCTCCGGATTGTCCGCGTTCATCGCGCAGGCGGCAAACCGCGCACCTGCAGCGCACGCACGGTGCTTTGACTTTTTTTCGCCGACGCTTCACCTTGGCGCATTCCGTCAACGGGACAGATCAGGGTCAAGCGATGAGCAAGCCGATCGAGGATGCGGACCTGCGCGGTGCAACGGCATTCCAGCACCTGCACTGGCTGGCTGGCGGGCGCATCGACAGCGTACGTCTGACCTCGGCCTGCCTGGCCGCGATCGAGCGCGATGCTGCCCGCCTGAACGCCTGGATCGCGCTCGATCCGACCGCGCTGCAGCAGGCCGCCGCCAGCGACGAACGGCGGCGCAACGGCCAGGCCATCGGCCGCCTGGACGGCCTCACGGTGGCAATCAAGGACAACCTGGATGTGGCCGGACTGGTCACCAGCGCCGGGCTGCCCGGGCGCGCCGGGCGCGTCGCCGACAGCGATGCGGGCGTGGTGGCGCGGCTGCGCGCGGCGGGCGCGGTGATCCTCGGCAAGACCAATCTGGACGAGGGTTCGCTTGGCACCTTCGGCGCCAACCCGCATTTCGGTCCGGTGCACAATCCCCTGCGTCACGGCTACACCGCCGGCGGCTCGTCGGCCGGTTCGGCGGTGGCGGTGGCAGCCGGCCACTGCAGCTTCGCCATTGGCAGCGATACCCTGGGCTCGGTGCGCATCCCGGCCAGCCATTGTGGCGTGTACGGCCTGCGTCCCACCCACGGGGAGATTTCGACCCGCGGCATGCTCGGCGCGGCCCGGCGGCTGGACTGCGTGGGCATCCTCGGGCGCGCGGCCGAGGACCTGGCCATCGTCATCAACGTGCTGGGCGCGCATGATCCGGCCGATCCGCGTTCGCGGCGCCGTCGCGTGCCGCTGGCGCCGCCGGACTGGGAGCCGGGCCGCCTGAGCAGTGGCCTGCTGGCCGACCTGGCGGCCTTCGGTGTCGATGCGCAGATCCAGGCCCTGTTCGAGCGTGCCGTGGAACGGCTCGGCAACCACCTGGGCCAGCGCCGCACGGTGGATTTCCAGGCGCGTGACCTCGGCCGCACCCGCCGCGCGGCGCTGCTGCTGATGGAAGCCGAACTCGCGGTGGAGCTGGCCCACGACCTGGACGATACCCGGCATCCGGTGTCGCCGCGCCTGCGTGCCATGCTGGACTATGCGCGTGGCAAGTCGGCGCCCGACTACGTGCGCGCCGATCGCACGCTCGATGCCGCCATCCTCGAAGCGCGCGACCTGTTCGTCGGGGTGGACGTGCTGGTGTTGCCGAGCGTGCCGCACGCCGCCTATCCCCTGGCCGAAGGCGAGCGCGCCAACGATGCCGATCTCAGCGGCTTTGCCAGCCTCGGCGGCTGCCCCGCGATCAGCGTGCCGATGGGCACCCTGGCGAACGGCCTGCCGGTCGGCCTGCAACTGGTCGGGCGCCCCGGTTCGGATCTGCGCCTGCTGGAACTGGCGGCGATCTGTGCCACCACACTGGACGCGGCGCCGGCCTTCCCGGTCGCAGCCTAGCTTCGGGCGCCCACGGGACAGGCGCCGACCCGCCGGGACGACCGCGCCTCAGCGTCGGCAGTTGCCGAGCTTGAGCACCTGGCCGGGCCTGATCGGGTAGTGCGGGGCACGCAGGCTGTTGATGCGCGCGATGTCATGCATGCTGCCGCAGCCGCTGCGGCGCGCGATGCCGGCAACGGTGTCGCCCTTGACGACCGTGTAGGTGCGCGGCTTGCCGGAAGGCGCCGCGGCGCGGCGCGTGGCCGGGACCTGCGGCACGACGGCGGCGTGCAGGTCGGCGGCCAGGGTCGGCCAGTGTCCGGCGGCACAGTCGCGCTGGTAGGTCTTCTCCAGGTGCGCCGGCACCGCCAGGCGCGCGCCGGCCGGCTCCTGTACCTGCGGATCGAGCTGCGGATTGAGGTTGCGCAGGGTGCGGAACCAGCCGCCTGGTGCGATCGCGTCCTGGCCCAGGCAGATGGTGAGCTCGGCGATCGAGGCCGGGCGCACCAGGGTGATGCTGCCCGGCACGCCGGGCACGCGCGGGAAGCGCAGGTTGTAGCGCTCCGGGTGCAGGAACAGCCACGCCGCGGCCAGCACCATGGGCACGTATTCGCGGGTTTCCTGAGACATGTCGTAGTAGATCTTCGGATCCCAGAAGCTGGTCGCGCCGCCGGCTGCGGCCACGCGCCGGCGCATCGCGCCTTCGCCGCCGTTGTAGGCGCCGATCACCAGTTCCAGGTTGTTGTTGAAGATCGCCAGTTGCTCGTTGAGGTAGGCGGCATTGGCGCGTGCCGAGAGCGCCGGATCGAAACGCTGGTCGAAGCCGGCCACGCTGCGCAGGCCGAAGCGCTGACCGGTGGCAGGCATGAACTGCAGCGGTCCCGAGGCGCCCGAGCGCGACACGGCGTGCACCTTGCCGCCCGATTCCTGCGCAAGCATGCCGAACAGGATTGCTTCGGGCAGGCCGGCGCGCTCGTACTCGGGCGCCATCAGGTGGCGCAGGTGCTGGTAGTTTTCCCAGGCGGCGATGAGATTGGGACGGTATTGCGTCAGCCAGGCCTCCAGCGCCGCCTTGACCGGACCGTTGAGGGCGATCACGTCGCCCAGTTCACGCCCCTTGAGCAAGGCCACCGAACGCGCCAGTTCGGGCACGGCAGCGATCACCGGCGAGGCTTCTCCGGCCTCGTTGGTGGCTTCGGGCGTGGCGCCGTTGCCATTCGCACCGCTGCCCGCATCGCTGCGCAGAAACCCGTCGAGGGTGGCGACGAAGCGTTCGACGTCGCAGCCGGGCAAGGCCAGGCACCGCGAGGCGCCGGCGCGCAGATCGTCCAGCGCGGCCGTGGCTTCCTGCTGGCCGCGCAGCGCATCGCCCTGGTGGATGCGCGCCTGGGCGGCCTCGTAGCGCGCCGTGGTCTGGTCGAGCTGCTGGTAGAGGGCATCGGTGGCCGAGAGCGGCGCGGGCGCGCCGGGTGCCGGAGCACGTGATGGCGTGCCGGCGCAGGCGGCAAGGACGGGCAGGAGGGTGCACACGGCGAGACGGGCGAGGGCTTGCATCGAGCGGAGGCGGGGCGACGAGGGGACCACTGCACGTTACCCGCCAGTGCGATGGCGAGCAAGCCGCAAGCGGCTGGAACGCCGCTACAATCCGGGCGTCATGGCGTCCGCAGCGGCGGACGACCGATCCGGTACGTGGGGAGACAGGGTGAACGACATCTTGATTGGCAAGGGCACGCAGGACGTCCACCTGCTGCCAAGGTATGCGAACCGCCATGGCCTCATCGCCGGCGCCACCGGCACCGGCAAGTCGGTGTCGCTGATGGTACTGGCGGAAGGCTTTTCCCGGCTCGGCGTGCCGGTGTTCCTGGCCGACGTCAAGGGTGACCTGGCCGGCCTCTCCCAGGCCGGCGCCAGGGGTGCCAAGCTGCAGGCCCGCATCGACACGCTCGGCATCGACTGGGCGCCGGCGGCCAATCCGGTGGTGTTCTGGGACATCTATGGCCAGGCCGGCCACCCGGTGCGCACGACCATTTCGGAAATGGGTCCGCAGCTCCTGGCGCGCCTGCTCGAGCTCAACGACATCCAGTCGGGCGTGCTGGAAGTCGTCTTCAAGGCGGCCGATGACGCGGGGCTGCTGCTCCTGGACATCAAGGACCTGCGTGCGCTGCTGGGTTGGGCGGGCGAGCGTGCCAAGGATCTTTCGCAGCAGTACGGGCTGATGTCCTCGGCCTCGCTCGCCGCGATCCAGCGCGCACTGCTGTCACTGGAGCAGGCCGGCGGCGACCGCTTCTTCGGTGAGCCGGCGCTGGATCTCGCCGACTTCATGCGCCAGGACCTGTCCGGGCGCGGCATCGTCAACGTGCTGGCCGCCGACCAGCTGATCCTCAAGCCCAGGCTCTACACCACCTTCCTGCTGTGGATGCTGTCCGAGCTGTTCGAGCGCCTGCCCGAGGCGGGCGACCTGGACAAACCCAAGCTGGTGTTCTTCTTCGACGAGGCGCACCTGCTGTTCGCCGATGCACCGCCGGTGCTGCGCCAGCGCGTGGAGCAGGTGGTGCGCCTGATCCGTTCCAAGGGCGTGGGCGTGTACTTCTGTTCGCAGAATCCGGACGACCTGCCGGACGTGATCCTCGGCCAGATGGGCAACCGCATCCAGCACGCCCTGCGTGCCTTCACGCCACGCGACCAGAAGGCGGTCAGGGCGGCGGCGGAAACCTTCGTGCCGAACCCGGCCATCGATGTCAGCGCGGCGATCGGCCAGCTCGGCGTGGGCGAGGCACTGGCCTCGACCCTGCAGGAGGGTGGCGTGCCCTTGCCGGTGCAGCGCGTCCTGGTGTGTCCGCCAACCTGCCGGATCGGTGCCATCACGGACGCGGAACGCGCCGCGGTGCGCGCGCGCTCGCCGGTGGGCGGCCGCTACGACACCGGCGTGGACCGCGAATCGGCCTTCGAGATCCTCGCGGCGCGTGCCGAGCAGTCCGCAGCGGCTGCGTCGCCAGCCGGACCCAGCGCGGGCAAGGGCGCCGGCAAGGCGGCACCGGCGCAGGAAGAAGCGGGCTGGATGGGTGCCGCACGCGACATGCTGCTCGGCACCGGCCGGCGCCAGGGCATGATCGAGGCGTTTGCCAAGTCGGCCGCACGCAACTTCGGCGGGCAGTTCAGCCGCTCGGTGCTGCGCGGGGTCTTCGGCTCCATGCGCCGCCGCTGAGGTCGCGGGCATGGGCCGCTGGCGCGCTCCGGGGGTGGCTTCGACGGCGCTCATCACGCCGCAGGGCCATGCGCGGCTCAGGCAGGAGCTGGATGAACTGTGGCGCGTGCGCCGGCCGGAGGTGGTACAGGCACTCGCCGCCGCCGCCGCCGAGGGAGACCGCTCGGAGAACGCCGAATACACCTACCGGAAAAAGCAGCTGGGCGAGATCGACCGGCGCGTCCGCTACCTGGGCCGGCGCCTGCGACAGCTGGAGGTCATCGATGGCGTGCCCGATGATCCGGGCGCGATCCGCTTCGGTGCCTGGTTCACGTTGGAAGATGCGCAGGGCCAGACGCATGACTACCGCATCGTCGGCCCCGACGAAACCGATGCCGCTCGCGGCTGGATCAGCGTCGATTCGCCGGTCGCGCGCGCGGCGCTCAGGCGACGCGTGGACGATGAGTTCGAGGTGGAAGCCCCACGTGGCCACGCCAGCTTCGTGGTCGTCGCGATTCGCTACACGCCGCCCTGAACGCCGGCGCCCGCACCACGCATGGCGTGGGCGTCAGGCGGCTTCCTCGAGCCCGGCACGCTCGCGTTCCGCGGCCGGAATCGTTTCCCTCAGCGTGCGCAGGATGCGCATCAGCTGGCGATGCAGTTCCTGCTGTTCGCCGAACGGCGAATCGCGTGTTTCGTGATAGGCCACGCTCAGCCACAGCGCGCCGCCACGCAGCCGCACCTGCAGGTTGTCCGAACGCAGGCGCTCGAGCCCGACATCGGTGCCGCTGCCCCAGGCCCGGTACTTCTCGTCCGGCGAGGTGCCGTACAGGTGTGGAAACTCGCTCTTCGACGCGTTCGTGAACTCGCGCAGCGCCAGGCTTGCCATCTGGCGTCGCGCCGGCGGCGACAATTCTTCGAGCATGCGGCTCACTTCGCGGAACTGACGCCGCAACTGCATGGCGCGCGTCAGCGCGATCAAGCGGGTCAAGAACTCCATGTCTGCCCCCTCATGACTACCCCCATCGATCCATAACCCAACGTGACTTTCCCCGAGTTTAACCCCGAGCGGGCAGGAAAGGGTACTGTCTGCGTCACAATTTGTCGCGCTGCGTCACATATTGACGGTGGCGCCGATGACCTGGCCCATGCGCACGGCCTGTTCGGCTGCCAGTGTCGGGTCGAATCGGCCGACCGTGGCCGGCAGAAGCACGATGGCGGTCGAGCCCATGTTGAAGCGTCCCAGCTCCTCGCCGCGATCGAGCCGGATGGCCTGGCCGCGCCAGTCGCGGCGGATGATGCGGCTGGCATAGGGCGGCACTTCCACCCCGCTCCAGACCGTTTCGATTCCCGATACCAGCATGGCGCCGACCAGCACCACGGCGAACGGCCCGTCCTCGCCCTGAAAGTGGCAGACCAGGCGCTCGTTGCGCGCGAACAGGCGCGGCACGCCGGCGACGGCGAACGGCGCAACGCTGAACAGCCGTCCGGGGACGTGGACGGTTTCGACCAGTGCGCCGGCCAGTGGCATGTGTACGCGGTGGTAGTCGCGCGGGGACAGATACACGGTCAGGAACTGGCCATCGGCATAGGGGTCTGCCATGGCCTCGTCGGTCAGCAGTTCGGCCACGCTGAAGGTCTGCCCCTTGGCCTGCAGGATGCGCCCGGCCTGGATGGCGCCGCACTGGCTGATGCGGCCATCGGCCGGACAGGCAATCGCGTCGCGACGTTCGGGCAGCGGCCGCGCCCCCGGCTTGAGCGCACGTGTGAAGAAGGCGTTGAAATGCGGCCAGGCAGCACGATCGGCCGTGGCCGCTTCGGCGAGATTGACATCGTAGGCCTTGACGATGCGCCCGATCAGGAAGTTCTTCCACGGCGCGAAGGTCCAGCGCGTGGCCCAGCGTACCAGGCGCGACAGCAGGCGGTGCGGCAGGACGTACTGGAACAGGAGGGCCGCGCGCATCAGGAGCGACCCATCAGCCGCCCCCGGCCAGGGTGCCCAGGTCGCGGGCGATGCGTGCCGCGTCGAAGGGCGGCTTGATCAGGCCGGCCTGGCGGCCCTGTGGGTCGATCACTACCAGCGAGGCGCTGTGATCGACGCTGTAATGGCCATCCTGCGCAGGTTCGCGATGGTAGAGCAGCCCCAGCGCACGGGTCAGGCGCGTCAGTTCCTCGTCGCTGCCGGTTGCGGCGACGAAGTCGGGGCTGAAGAAGGCGGTATAGCGGGCAAGCTGCGCGGGTGTGTCGCGCTGCGGATCCACCGAGATGAAATCGATGCGCACGCGATCGTGCAGTCCCTGCGTGCCGAGCGTGGCCCAGGTCTGCCTGAGCGTGGACAGGGTGTTCGGGCACACGTCCGGGCAGTTGGTGAAGCCGAAGAACACCACCGTCCAGCGGCCCTTCCAGTCCGCCTGCGTGAACGGCGTGCCGTCGCTGCGGACGAGCTGGAAGTCGGGCAGGGCGCGCGGCGCCGGATAGAGCAGGGTTGCTTCCAGGTTCGGCGCTGGCGGCGTGGCGAACATGCGCGTGCCAAACCACAGGCCCAGGGCGGCCGCGAAGGCCGTGATCACGATCAGCCAGCTTGCGGATACCCGCCCGGCGGTGTGAGAAAACTTCATGCGCCCATTATAGGCGGGTCGGCCTGCGTACGGGGCGGTCGCCGCCTATACTGTGCGATCCCTTGCGCGACGGGCCGCAGCGTGACCGAGGAACTTGCCAGCATCATCGACTTCATCCGCTACGGCGCCAGCCGCTTTGGCGCCGCCGGTCTCAGCTTCGGACACAGCTATGACAATGCGCTGGACGAGGCGACGCACCTGGTGCTGCACGCCCTGCACCTGCCGCACGACCTGTCGCCGGCCTACGGCCAGGCACGCCTGACGGGCGATGAGCGCGCGGCGGTGCTGGCGCTCATCGAGCGGCGCATCGCCGAGCACCGGCCGGTGGCCTACCTGACCGGCGAGGCCTGGTTCGCCGGCCTCAAGTTCAAGTCCGACCCGCGCGCGCTGGTACCGCGTTCGCCCATCGCCGAACTCATCCAGGGCGGCTTCTCGCCCTGGCTGGACGAGCATCGGGTCGAGCGGGCGCTGGACCTGTGCACGGGCTCGGGCTGCATTGGCATCGCCATGGCCGTCCACAATCCGGACTGGCAGGTGGATCTGGCCGACATCAGCGCCGATGCCCTGGCCCTGGCGCGCGAGAACGTCGCCTTCCAGGACGTGGCCGATCGCGTGCGGGTGGTCGCGTCGGACCTGTTCGCGGGCCTGGACGGCGCGCGCTACGACCTCATCGTCAGCAACCCGCCCTACGTCACCGAAGACGAGTACGCCGCGCTGCCGCCCGAGTATGCCCACGAGCCGGCGCTTGGCCTGACCGCCGGCCGCGACGGCCTGGATTTCGCACTGCGCATCCTGGCCGGCGCCGCCACGCACCTGAACGAAGATGGCGTGCTGATCGTCGAGGTGGGCGAAAGCGAACGTGCCCTGGGCGAGCTGCTGCCGCGCGTGCCGTTCAACTGGATCGAGTTCGACGTCGGCCAGATGGGCGTGTTCCTGCTCGATCGCGACGACCTGGTCGAGCATTCCGCGGCCATCCACGACGCGCTGGCCCGGCGCGCGCCGGCCTGAGGCCTGCCCAGCCCCGCGCAACGCAGATTCCCGTCCCCGCCCATGTCCAACAGCTTCGGCAGCCTCCTGCGTGTCACCACCTTCGGCGAAAGCCATGGCCCGGCCATCGGCTGCGTCGTCGATGGCTGCCCGCCAGGGCTGGCCCTTGCCGCGGAGGACTTTCGCACCGACCTGGATCGCCGCGCGACCGGGCGCAGCCGGCATACCTCGCAGCGACGCGAGGCCGACCAGGTCGAGATCCTCTCCGGCGTATATGAGGGCCATACCACCGGCACGCCGATTGCGCTGCTCATCCGCAACACCGACGCGCGCCCCAGGGATTACGCCGGCGTGGCCGATACCTTCCGCCCGGGACATGCCGACTACACCTACTGGCAGAAGTACGGCATCCGCGACCCGCGCGGCGGCGGACGTTCCTCGGCGCGCGAGACGACCATGCGCGTGGCCGCCGGGGTGATCGCGAAGAAGTGGCTGGCCGTCCGCCACGGCGTGCGCGTGCGCGGACACCTGGCGCAGATCGGCGAGCTGGTGCCACGCAGCTTCGACTGGGCGGCGGTGGAGGGCAATCCCTTCTTCTGGCCGGACGCGGCCATGTTGCCGGCGCTCGAGGCCCTGATCCACGCGCTGCGCAAGTCCGGCGACTCGATCGGCGCGCGCGTGGCAGTGGTGGCCGAAGGCGTGCCGCCCGGCTGGGGCGAACCGGTGTATGGCAAGCTCGATGCCGAACTCGCCGCGGCGTTGATGTCGATCAACGCGGTCAAGGGTGTGGAAATCGGCGACGGCTTCGACGCGGTGGCGCAGAAGGGCAGCGAACATCGCGACGAGCTGACCCCGGAGGGGTTCCTCTCCAACCACGCCGGCGGCATCCTGGGCGGCATCTCCAGCGGCCAGGCCATCCATGCCTGCATCGCACTCAAGCCCACCTCGAGCATCCTGGTGCCCGGGCGAAGCGTCGATCTTGCCGGCCAGCCGGTCGAGGTCGTCACGAAAGGGCGCCACGATCCCTGTGTGGGCCTGCGCGCCACGCCGATCGCCGAGGCGATGATGGCCCTGGTGCTGATGGACCAGGCCCTGCGCCACCGCGCCCAGTGTGGTGATGTGGGGCAGGTCGCCCCGCGCATTCCCGCCGGAATGCCCTAGCCCGTCCAGTACCCGTCCAGTCGCCGAGCATCCGTCCCCAACCGCCTGCAGCCAGCCCATCATGTCCCGAACCTCCCGCTACAACGTCGCCATCGTCGGTGCCACCGGTGCCGTCGGTGAAACCCTGCTGGCCATCCTCGAGGAACGCAAGTTCCCCCTCGGCGAACTGGTCCTGCTCGCCAGCGAGCGCTCGGCCGGCGGCCTGGTGCGTTTCGGCGAGCGCGAAATCGGCGTCAGGGACCTGGCCAGGTACGACTTCGACGGCATCGACATCGCCTTCTTTTCCGCCGGCGGCAAGGTCAGCCGCGCGCATGCCCCGCGCGCGGCCGCGGCTGGCGCGGTGGTCATCGACAACACTTCGGAGTTCCGCTACGAGGACGACATTCCGCTGGTCGTGGCCGAGGTCAATCCCGAGGCGATCGGCGCCTACGAGAAGCGCGGCATCATCGCCAATCCGAACTGCTCGACCATGCAGATGATGGTGGCCCTGGCGCCGATCCATCGGGCCGTCGGCATCCGGCGCATCAACGTGGCGACCTACCAGGCGGTCTCCGGCGCCGGTCGTTCGGGGATCGAGGAGCTGGGCCAGCAGACCGCCGCCCTGCTCAATTTCCAGGAGCTCGAGGTGGGCACGTTCCAGGCCCGCATCGCCTTCAACCTGATTCCGCAGATCGACGATTTCCAGGACAATGGCTACACGCGCGAAGAGATGAAGATGGTGTGGGAAACGCGCAAGATCCTCGCCGACGAGTCGATCCAGGTGAACGCGACCGCGGTGCGGGTGCCGGTGTTCTACGGTCATTCCGAGGCGATCCATGTCGAAACCCGCGACCGGATCACGGCAGGGGCGGCCCGCGATCTGCTCAAATCGGCGCCCGGGGTGGTGGTCATCGATGAACATCGATCCGGCGGGTATCCGACGCCGGCGGCCGATGCGGCCGGGCAGGACGCCGTGTACGTGGGGCGAATTCGCGAGGATATTTCCCATCCGCGCGGGCTGAATCTGTGGGTCGTGGCCGACAACATCCGCAAGGGCGCCGCGCTCAACGCGGTGCAGATCGCCGAACTGCTGGTGCGTGATGGGCTTTGAGGGCTGGCCCGGAAAGTTGGAAAACGTATTCGTGATACATGGTTATGAATGTGTTATAAGCCCGTTTCGAGATTGGCCTTGGACTTCTTGCATGCCTTCGGGGGGCTTAACTAGATGAAACGACCACTGCAACTGTCGCTCGCGATCGCGCTTGCACTGGGCGTAACGGATGTGCTGGCCCTGGGCCTGGGGCCCGTCCGGGTACATTCGCGGCTGAACCAGCCGCTGAACGCCGAGATTCCCGTCATCCAGAGCAGCCCGGGCGAGGCCGAAGGCCTGCTGGTGACGCTCGCCGGCGCCGAGGAGTTCGAGCGCATCGGCCTCAGCCGCGCGCGCCTGGGCGTGCCGCTGAAGTTCGAGCTCGACAAGGATGCCAACGGTGCGCCGGTCATCAAGGTCACCAGCGACGAGCCGGTGCGCCAGAGTTATCTGGACTTCCTGGTCGAGGCGAACTGGCCCAAGGGGCGCCTGCTGCGCGAGTACACCGTGCTGCTCGACCCGCCGGTGACGGCGCCGGCACGCAGCGTGGCCACCACGCCCGCCGCGCCACCCGCGCGCACGCCGGCCGCACCGCCGGCGGCAACCGCGCCGATGCGCGAGCCACCGGCGCCGGTCGCCGCCCCGCGCAGTCCGGCACCTGCGGCCGCGTCGGCCGCCACGGCCGGCGAATACGGCCCGGTCGCGTCCGGCCAGACCTTGTCGCAGATCGCCCGCATGGTGCGCCCGGACGACGACCTCAACCGCGCCATGCTGGCCCTGTTCAAGGCCAATCCATCGGCGTTCTACAAGGACAACATCAACGCGCTCAAGCGTGGCGCGATCCTGCGCGTGCCCAGCGCCGATGAGCTCAGCGCCGTCGGCTCGGCCGCGGACGCCGCGGCCCAGGTGCGCGCCCAGATCGAGGATTGGCGCGGTATCCAGGCCGCCCCGACGCGCGTTGCCGATGCCGCCAGCATGACACCGGGCGCCGGTGTTGCCGGCAGCGCCGGCGGCGCGAGCGAGCGCCTCGAGCTCGTGCCGCCCCGGGCCGGGCAGGACAGCCTGGCTACTGCCGACCGGCCTGGCGACGGGGGCAGTGCCGCGACCGGCGCACTCAAGGCCGAACTCGCGCGCACCCGCGAGGCCCTCGGTTCCGAGCAGCAGGAAAGCAAGGAACTGAAGTCCCGGGTGAAGGAACTGGAGGATCTCAAGACCAAGAACGAGCGCCTGCTCAGCCTCAAGGATTCGGAGATTGCCGACCTGCAGCGCAAGCTGCAGGAATTGCGGACCGCCGCCGCGGGCACGGCGCAGGCCGCACCCTCTGCCGAAGTGGCGGCCGCCGGCGAGCAGGCCCCGGCCGCGGCCGCTGCGGGCGACACTTCCACGGCCGCTGCCACGACGGCAGCGGAGCCGATCGGCAAGGATGACATCTGGGGTACCGGCGAGTCGGAAGCTTCTGCACCTGCCGACGCTGCCCACGACGGCGCTGCCGAAGCCGGGACGACGGCCGGTGAAGCGGCCACTGGCGAGGCTGCAACCCAGGCGGACACGCTTGCCGCCACGCCCGAAGGCGCGGCAGCCAGCGGCGCGGAGTCGGCGCCGGCCGACGGCGCGTCGGGCACGCCGGCCGCCGGCGAGACAGCGGATTCGTCGGCAGCGGCATTGGCGCAAACGCCCGCACAACCCGTTGCGGCGCCCGAGGCCCCCAGCGGGTCGGGCGCGGAGTCGGCCCCGGGCGGTAGCGTGCCGGCGCCCGTCCAGCCGGATACATCGATGGGGCCATGGTATATGCAAGCCTGGATCAAGCCCGCCGCGCTCATCGCCGGCATCCTCGTGCTGCTCGCAGCGTGGTTCGGCATGCGTCGCCGCAGGCAGGCGCCCGCCGCACGCAGTTCCATTGCCGATGCCTTCGGTGATTCCCCCTTGCCCGCCGGTGCCGCGGGCGCCGGGCTCGATCAGGAAGAAGCCGAGCTGCTCGCGCGCCTCGAAGACCATCCGCACGACGCCGGCCTGCACCTCGAACTGTTGAGCGTCTATTACGCCCGGCGCGATGTCGAGGCCTTCGAGATCGCCGCCTCGCAGATGCACGACATCGTCGGCGAGGAGCATCAGGCCGAATGGCTGGAAGCCCAGGCGATGGGCCAGGAACTGGCACCGCACAATCCCCTGTTCGCGGTGACCGGCGAGGTGGACGAGGCCGATGGATCAGCCTATTCGGACGCAGAAATCGGCGTGTCTGGCGACGCTGAGGAAGATGCGGCCCGGCCTGAGCCGCCGCCGGCGGACGTGCTGGCCAACCTGGACGATGAGCCACCACCGACCCACGCATATGGGCAGACGGAGGAACGACGGGATCCGTCAAGCGAGTCCACAGACGAAGTCGGTGGCTTTGGTCTCGATCACGAGTTCGGAACCGAGGCGCCGGTCGCAGCCGAGTTCGACCAGGCCAATCCCTTTGGTGACCTGCCGCCGATTGCATTCGAGGCCGAGCCGACTGCATCAACGCCCGATGCAGTTGCCGATGAAGTCGGCGACCGGCTGGCGGAGATCGAACCCGAGCCCATGCCGCCGACCGACATCGAGGCCGAGGCCGAAACCGAAGTCGATGAGTTCGCCGGTGCAGCCACGCTGGACGACGACTTCCTCGGCGGCGTGGATGCGGTGGCGACCAAGCTCGATCTCGCCCGTGCCTACATGGACATGGGCGACCCGGAAGGCGCGCGATCCATGCTGGAAGAGGTCGTTGCCGAAGGCGACGAAGGCCAGAAGGCCGAGGCACAGCGTCTGATTGGCGAGTTGGGCTGACCGGAGCCGGGAAGCGGGGTTCGCAAGCCGGGATGCGGATGGCAGGCACCCCGCCCGGCAGCGAATCGCCAACGCCCGTTGTGGTCTTGCGCCATGCGCTTCGCCCTAGGCATCGAATATGACGGCACGGACTTTTCCGGCTGGCAGCGCCTCTCGCATCGCCCGAGCATCCAGGGTGAGGTGGAGGCGGCGCTGTCCTTCGTCGCCGCCGCGCCCATCGAGGTGACCTGTGCCGGGCGTACGGATGCCGGCGTGCATGCGCGCTGCCAGGTAGTGCATTTCGACACCACCGCCGAGCGCAGCCCGCGCGGCTGGATGATGGGCGCCAACTCACGCCTGCCGCGCGCGATTGCGGTGCTCTGGGCGCAGCCGGTCAATGACGATTTCCATGCGCGATTCGCTGCGCGCGCGCGCCGCTATCTTTATACCCTGCTCAACCGCCCGGTGCGGGCGGCGCTCGAGGCCCGCTACGTTACCTGGGAGCGGGTGCCGCTGGATGTCGAGGCGATGCAGCGTGCCGCACAGGCCCTGCTGGGCGAGAATGATTTCAGTGCCTTCCGCAGTGCCCAGTGCCAGGCCGGCACGCCCATGCGCTGCGTGCACGAGATCAGCGTGACGCGCTGCGCCGATCGCGTGCATGTCGAGATCGAGGCGAATGCCTTCCTGCACCACATGGTGCGCAACATCGTCGGTTCGCTGCTGCCGATCGGCCGCGGCGAGCGTCCGCTGGAATGGCTGGCCGAACTGCTCGCCGGGCGCGATCGCAACGCAGCCGGCCCCACCGCCCCGCCGACTGGGCTCACCTTCCTCGCCCCGCGCTACCCCGCGCAGTGGGGACTGCCGGCGGAAGTCGTCACGCGATGATCGGCCCTGCCCGCGTGGGGACGACTTGTGTGGGAGCGACACCCGTGGGAGAAGTTCTTGTGGGAGCGGCTTGCGTGGGAGCGGCTTCAGCCGCGATGCGCCTGGCTTTCCCGTCTCCAGGCATCGGGACTGAAGTCCCGCCCACGGCGCGAAGGCCTGGCTACTCTAGCGTGGGAGCGGCTTCAGCCGCGATTCGCCTGGCTTTCCCGTCTCCAGGTATCGGGACTGAAGTCCCTCCCACGGCGCGAAGGCCTGGCTACTCTAGCGTGGGAGCGGCTTCAGCCGCGATGCTTTTGGCTTTCCCGTCTCCAGGCATCGGGACTGAAGTCCCGCCCACGGCGCGAAGGCCTGGCTACTCTTGCGTGGGAGCGGCTTCAGCCGCGATGCTTTTGGCTTTCCCATCGCCAGGCATCGGGACTGAAGTCCCGTCCACGGCGCGAAGGCCTGGCTACTCTAGCGTGGGAGCGGCTTCAGCCGCGATGCTTTTGGCTTTCCCATCGCCAGGCATCGGGACTGAAGTCCCGCCCACTGCGCGAAGGCCTGGCTACTCTAGCGCGGGAGCGGCTTCAGCCGCGATGCTCTTGAAGGCGCCATGATTCCCTCTCGCATCCGCGTCAAGTTCTGTGGCCTGACCCGCGCCGAAGACGTGCGCCTGGCGGTCGAACTCGGTGTGGACGCGATCGGGTTCGTGCTGACCCCCAGGAGCCGGCGCTACATCGAGCCCGCCGCCGCGCGCGCGCTGCGTGATCTGCTGCCGCCCTTCGTGTCGGCCGTCGCCTTGTGCATGGACGATGACGCGGCCTGGGTGCGGCAGGTCGTGGCCACCCTGCAGCCTGACCTGCTGCAGTTCCACGGCAGCGAGGATGCCGCGTTCGCCGGGCAGTTCGACCGTCCCTACCTCAAGGCCGTGCCGATGGCTTCGGTCGTGGATGTCGAGGGATACGCCGCCGCCCATCCACGCGCCTGCGGCTTCCTGCTCGACAGCCATGCCAGCGGCGCCGCGGGCGGCAGTGGCGATGCCTTCGACTGGCGCCGCGTGCCGACCGCCCTCGAGCGCCCGCTGGTGCTGGCCGGCGGCCTGGAACCGGCCAATGTCGCCCGGGCGATTGCGCTGGCGCGGCCGTTCGCGGTCGATGTGTCCAGCGGCATAGAATCCGTGCCGGGGATCAAGGACCCGGCGCGCATGCGTGCCTTCGTCGCCGCGGTGCAGGCCTATCGTGGGGACGTGTTCCCATGAGGCCGGGCATTATCCAGCGCCTCCTGCGCTTGGCGCGCCGCCTCGCGGACGCGCTGAAGCGCCGGCTGCGCGCGCTTGGGGATGCCCTGCGTCGAGCGCATTCCGCGGCGCCCCCCGGCTACGCCGGTCGCCTCGCTGCCGAGCGCGCCATCTTCGCAGAGCAAGTGGAAGTACATGATCTTCCGGCCATTTTTCATTACTGGTCCAACACCTGGCTGCGCCCGGAACTGGAAGCGTTCGGGTTTTCCAATCCCGACCAGTTCTTCGTGAACTACCTCGCCGAGACAGCGGCCGAGGTCGGGCGCCCGTTGCGCATCGCCAGCCTCGGTTCGGGCAACTGCGACACCGAGATCCGTGTCGCACGCGGTCTGCTGGAGCGCAACGTGGTCGATTTCACCATCGAATGCATCGACATCAACGCTGCAATGCTGGAACGCGGCACGCGGCAGGCTGCCGAAGCGGGTCTGGCCGGGCACATCCTGCCGGTGCGCGGGGACTTCAATCGTTGGCGGCCCACGCATCCCTACGAAGCGGTCCTGGCCAACCAGAGCCTGCACCATGTCGTCGCGCTCGAGGGCCTGTTTGCCGCCGTCGAAGGCGCGCTCGTTCCGCAGGGGCGCTTCATCGTCTCGGACATGATCGGTCGCAACGGCCACATGCGCTGGCCGGAGGCGATGGCCATCATTCACGAGTATTGGCGCGAGCTGCCGCAAGCGTATCGCTGGAACGTGCAGCTCAATCGGCATGAGGAATTGCTGGAAGACTGGGACTGCTCGAACGAGGGTTTCGAGGGCATCCGCGCGCAGGACATCCTGCCGCTGCTGATCGCGCGCTTCGATTTCGAGTTCTTCTTCGGCTTCGGCAACCTCATCGACCCCTTCATCGATCGCGGCTTCGGGCCGCATTTCGATGCCGAGGCGACCTGGGATCGCGATTTCATCGACCGCGTCCACCAACGCGACGAGGCGGAGCAGCACGCCGGCGTCATCACGCCCACGCATATGCTGGCCGTCTTGCGCCGGCGGCCGTACCATGGCGTGCTGCGCTGTCGCCCCGGCCTTGAACCTGCCCGGTGCGTGCGCCGCGTTCCTTCCTGACTGACGACTTCCCATGGGCAAGATCGGCGACTTCTCCGCCTTCCCCGACGCGCACGGCCACTTCGGCCCCTACGGCGGCTCGTTCGTGGCCGAAACCCTGGTGGCACCGCTGGCCGAGCTGACCGCGGCGTACGATCGCCTGCGCGTCGATCCGGACTTCATCGCCGAGTTCGAGCGCGACCTGGCGCATTACGTCGGTCGGCCCTCGCCGATCTACCATGCCGAACGCCTGTCCCGCGAAGTCGGTGGCGCGCAGATCCTGCTCAAGCGCGAGGACCTCAACCACACCGGCGCGCACAAGATCAACAACACCATCGGCCAGGCGCTGGTGGCGCGCGCGATGGGCAAGCGGCGCATCATCGCCGAGACCGGCGCCGGCCAGCATGGCGTCGCCACCGCCACGGTGTGCGCGCGTTTTGGCCTGGACTGCGTCGTGTACATGGGCGCGGTGGACATCGAGCGGCAGAAGATCAACGTCTATCGCATGCAGCTGCTCGGCGCCGAAGTGGTGCCGGTGACCTCGGGCTCCAAGACCCTCAAGGACGCCCTCAACGAAGCCATGCGCGACTGGGTGACCAACGTTGCCGACACCTTCTACATCATCGGCACCGTGGCTGGCCCGCACCCGTATCCGCGCATGGTGCGCGACTTCAACGCCGTGGTCGGCCGCGAGGCGCGCGCGCAGATGCTGGCACAGTACGGTCGCCTGCCGGACGTGATCACCGCCTGCGTGGGCGGCGGTTCCAACGCGATCGGCCTGTTCCATGCCTTCCTCAACGATGCCGAGGTGCGCATCGTCGGTGCGGAAGCGGCGGGCGAGGGCCTCGCCAGTGGCCGCCACGCCGCTTCGTTGGCGGCGGGACGCCCCGGCGTGCTGCACGGCAACCGCACCTACGTGCTGTGCGACGACGACGGGCAGATCACCGAAACCCATTCGGTCTCGGCGGGACTGGACTATCCCGGCGTCGGGCCCGAGCACGCCTTCCTGAAGGATTCGGGGCGCGCGCGCTATGTCGGCGTCACCGACGAGGAGGCACTCGCCGCGTTCCATCGTCTGGCGCGCAGCGAAGGCATCCTCGCGGCGCTGGAATCCAGCCATGCGGTGGCCCAGGCGATGAAGCTGGCTGCCGAGCTGCCACGCGACGCACTGGTGCTGTGCAACCTGTCCGGCCGCGGCGACAAGGACGTGCATACCATTGCCGCCCGCGAGGGCCTGTCGCTATGAAGGTCGGCGAAGGAACCCGCGTCGGGGCGTCAGTCCCGACCCGCGGCGCGCTCACGTTCGTCGCGCCGGCGAAGGTCGGGACCCGGCGCCGGCATGGGCGGGTGGACAGCCACTGCGCCGCGGCCTGCGCCGGAGTGCGGCTGGGGAAGGGCGATTGGAGGACGGGTCATGAGTGATTCACAGGCCGGGCAGCCGGAGACTGGGTGCAAGCGCATCGACGCGCGCTTCGCCGCCCTGCGCGAGGCCGGACGCACCGGGCTGATTCCCTTCATCACCGCCGGCGACCCGCTGCCGGAAGCACAGGTGGCGCTGATGCACGCGCTGGTCGCCGCCGGCGCCGACCTGATCGAACTCGGCGTGCCGTTTTCCGACCCCATGGCCGATGGTCCGGTCATCCAGCAGGCCAGCGAGCGGGCCATCGCGCGCGGCATCGGGCTGGACGAAGTGCTCGCCTGGGTGCGTGATTTCCGCCGCCAGGATGCCGTCACGCCCATCGTGCTGATGGGCTATCTCAATCCGGTCGAAATCCATGGCACGGCACGCTTTGCCCGCGAGGCCGCGGCGGCGGGCGTCGATGGCGTGCTGCTGGTGGACTGCCCGATCGAGGAATCGGCCAGTGCGGCGCCGCTGCGCGACGCGGGGCTGGCGCGCATCCTGCTGACCGCGCCGACCACGCCGGACGCGCGCCTGGCGCGCATCTGCGAGGCCGCCACGGGTTTCCTGTACCATGTCTCGTTCGCCGGCATTACCGGTGCCGACCGCATCAGCCACGACGACGTGCGCGCGCGGGTCGAGGCCATCAAGGCGCGCACCCGGGTGCCCGTCGCGGTGGGTTTCGGCGTGCGCGATGCCGCGTCGGCGGCGAAGATCGGCGCGTTCGCCGATGCGGTGGTGATTGGCAGTGCCCTGGTCGGGCAACTGGCCGGCGCCGGCGACGAGATGACCCTCTGCCAGCGTGCGCGGGACTTCATCGCGCCGGTGCGTGCAGCGCTGGATGAAGCCTGCGCAAGCAAGCGGGACGCGATGAACGCTTGAGTCCCCTTGCCGGGGTGCTGGGCGCAGGACGGGCCGGCCCGCGGTGGCGTGAACGGCGGTGCGCAGGTTTGTCGGTGCCACGGCACGCTGTGGCCGGTGCGCGCCCACCGGGGATCGCGTCCGCGGGCGCCGTCGCCATCGGGCGGCCGTTCCCGCGGCTTGCGCCGTCTCGCGCGCACGCGAAGCCGTGACCCGCTTGCAAGGATGCGGGTGGAAACCGCAGGATGCCCATCCGGAAATCAATTACCCATGAACTGGCTGCAACGACTCGTCAATCCGCGCATGCGCACCACCACCGCCAGCAAGGGCAAGGTGCCCGAAGGCCTTTGGGAGAAGTGCGAAGGCTGTGCCGCCGTGCTGTACCAGCCGGATCTGGAAGCGGCGCTGATGGTCTGCCCCAAGTGCGGACATCATCACGCGATTCGCGCGCGCAAGCGACTGCTGGCATTCCTGGATGAGGGCAGTGCGCAGGAACTGTTTGCCAATCTCGAACCTACCGATCCGCTGAAATTCCGCGATTCGAAGAAGTACCGCGACCGCATCACCGCGGCGCAGAAGCAGACCGGCGAAAAGGACGCCCTGATCGCCATGCGCGGCAAGCTGAAGGGGCGGCCGCTGGCGGCCTGCGCCTTCGATTTCGCCTTCATGGGTGGTTCGATGGGCTCGGTGGTCGGCGAGAAGTTCACCCGCGCGGCAGAGCTCGCCCTGGCCGAGCGCATGCCCCTGGTCTGCTTTGCGGCGACTGGCGGCGCGCGCATGCAGGAAGGCCTGTTCTCGTTGATGCAGATGGCGAAAACCTCGGCCGCGCTGGCGCGCATGCGCGATGCCGGCGTGCCCTTCATCAGCGTGCTGACCCACCCGACGACGGGCGGCGTATCGGCCAGCCTGGGCATGCTGGGCGACCTGAATATTGCCGAGCCCAAGGCGCTGATCGGCTTCGCCGGCCCGCGCGTGATCGAGCAGACCGTGCGCGAGACCCTGCCGGAAGGTTTCCAGCGTTCGGAGTTCCTGCTCGAGCACGGAGCCATCGACCTGATCGTCGATCGTCGCGAGATGCGCGAGCGCCTCGGCGCCATTCTCGCCCTGTTGATGAAGCAGCCGCAGGCGGCCTGAGCGGCACTCGGTTCGGGCGCGGCCGACCTGGCAGGCGCCGCGCGCACAGGCTGGTGGCGACAGGAACGTGGCCGGCCTTTGCGTGAAGGCCGACCCCGCGCTCAGCCGGTCGCCTTGGCGGCCAGGTCCGGGCTGCACACGAAGCGGATGGCGTCCAGCCGCGGCGCCGCGCCGGAGAGGGCGGCGCGCAGGGCTTCCAGCTCGGCGCTGATCGCGTCGATCTCGCTGGCGTGCACGGCGGGGTTGACGCGGGCGAGCGCAGTCAGCCGGGTGTGGGCCGCGACCAGGCTGTGTTCGGCGGCACTGAGCGCCTGGCCGATCTCGGTCGCAGCCAGGCGCCGCGCCTCGGTCTCGCAGGCGGCGAGCATCGGCGGCACCAGCTTGGCCAGCAGCGGTCGAAAGCGCGCCGCGTCGATGGGTTGTTCGCGTGCCCGCGCCAGGCTGGCCGGATCGGGGGCGTAGTCGCCACGCACGCTCAGGCGCGTGTCCACCAGTGTGCGCAGCGGCAGCGGCGGCAGGAAGCGGCCGACGTGCAGCGTGCGCTCGGCCACGCAGTCCAGCACGAAGATGCATTCGAGCAGCGCGGTGCGCAGGGGCAGGGCGGCATCGACGAGTACCGCCGCATTGCCATGTTCGCTTTCCAGCAGCAGGTCCAGCGCCCCGGCCACCAGCGGGTGGTCGATCCGCAACAGCGGCAGCTCCTCGCGCGCCAACGCGGTCGCGCGGTCGAAGGTCACCTGCTGCGGGCCGTCCTTGAGGCCGGGGAAACCATCGGTACTGAGGTATTCCGGATCCAGCACCACGCTGCGCGGGCCGGTTTCCTCGCCTTCGATGCCGAACTGCTCGAACAGCCTCAGCATGAAGGCATCGGCCTCCAGGTCCTCGTCGCCGGCTTGCAGCGCGTTCAACAGTCGCTGCTCGCGCGCTTCGCGCTCGGTTGCCAGCTCCAGCAGGCGGTCACGACCGGCATTGACCAGTTCGGACAGTTCGCGGTGGGTCGCCGCGGTTTCGGCGATCAGCGCGTCCAGCTCCGCATCTTCGCGTTCGCCGCCGAGCGCATGCTGCTCGGCAACCGTGCGCAGGCGAGCTTCGAAGCGGCGCACGATCTCGCGCCCATCGGACGGACTGACGCGCAGGGCGTCGAGGCCCTCGTGATACCAGCGCAGCAGGGCGTGCTGGGCCGTGCCGCTGAACACGCCGGCATGGATCTGGATGTCGTGGCGCTGGCCGATGCGGTCGAGGCGGCCGATGCGCTGTTCCAGCAGGTCGGGATCGTGTGGCAGGTCCCAGAGCACCAGATCGTGGGCGAACTGGAAGTTGCGCCCTTCCGAGCCGATCTCCGAGCACAGCAGGATGCGCGCCCCATCGGCCTGGGCGAACCAGGCCGCGTTGCGGTCACGTTGCAGGATGGTCATGCCCTCGTGGAAGCGCGCGACCTTGACCCCGCTGCGCAGGCGCAGGGCCGCCTCCAGCGCCAGCACCTTGGCCTGGGTGCGGCAGATGAGCAGCAGCTTGTGTCCGCCCAGGCGCTCGATCAGCGCCAGCAGCCAGGGCAGGCGCGGGTCGTCCTGGTAGTCGATCTCGACCGCGGGTGGATGCAGCATGGCGTCGGCGTGGAACTCGGCCAGCAGCGCCTGGCGCCGGGCGTCGTCGAGTTCGCTGCCGTCCAGTACCTCGATGGCCTCGACACGGCGCGGGAAGCCGCCGATCTGCGCGCGCCGGTTGCGGAACATCACCCTTCCGGTGCCGTGACGGTCGATCAGGGCATCGAGCAGCGCCGATGCATGCGTGGCCCGGTCGGCGTCGTAGCGGGCGAGCAGGTCGAGCAGATCGGCATCGTCGGCGAAGCGGGTCGCCAGTTCGTCACGCGCCGCCGGGGCCAGCGCCTGTCCATCGAGCAGCTGGGCGGCAATCGCCGAAAGCCGCGCATAGCCTTCGCTCTCGGCCGCAAACGCATCGGGGTCCACGTAACGGGCCGGATCCAGCAGGCGCAGGCGCGCGAAGTGGCCGCTGCGCCCCAGCTGCTGCGGGGTCGCGGTGAGCAGCAACAGGCCGGGCGTGGCGGCGGCCAGCGCTTCGACCAGCAGGTAGGCGGGGCTGGCGGCATCCGGCGCCCACTCGAGGTGGTGGGCTTCGTCCACCACGACCACGTCCCAGCCAGCGTCCACCACCTGGGCGGTGCGCTTGGGATTGGCCGCCAGCCAGCCGATGTCGGCCAGCACCTGCTGTTCGTCCTCGAAGGGGTTGTCGTGCGGATTGCCGAGCGCGATCGATTCGCATCGTTCCTCGTCGAACAGGGCAAAGCCCAGGTTGAAGCGCCGCAGCAGTTCCACCAGCCACTGGCTGGTCAGGCTGGCCGGTACCAGCACCAGCACGCGCGCCGCGCGGCCGCTGGCGAGCAGGCGGGCGAGGATGAGGCCGGCCTCGATGGTCTTGCCCAGACCCACCTCGTCGGCGAGCAGGGCGCGTGGCGGCTGGCGCCCGGCGACGATTTCGGCGACACGCAGCTGGTGCGGAATCAGGTCCACCCGCGCGGAAGCCAGGCCGAAGGCAGGCGAACGCATGGCCGCCGCTCGGCGGGCCAGGGCCTCGCAGCGGAAGTCGAAGCGGTCCGGGGCATCGATGCGCACGGACAGCAGGCGTTCGTCGGCGCGCGAAATCGGCTGCGCGTCGTCGAGCTCCGCCTCCGACAGGCTGCCATCGGCGCCGTGGTAGTTGAGCAGCCCATCGGCCGTGCTGACGCGCTCGACGACGAAGCTGCGCCTCTGTCCGGAAATCTTCTGCCCGATGCGGAATTCGGCACGCATCAGCGGCGCGGCATGCATGGCATACTGGCGCAGCACGCCAGCGGTGGCGAACAACACCTGCACGGTGCGCCCGTCACGGCGTACGACGGTGCCGAGACCAAGTTCTGGTTCGGCGTTGGAGATCCAGCGTTGTCCGGGAACGAAAGCCATGATGGGATTGCAAGCGGGCGGCCGTGGATTATCCGCCCACGGCGCCCGTTCGCAAAGGAAAGCGGGCACGACCTTGCCAGGATGCACCCTTGCGAACCGGCATTTGGCCTCAGCCGCTGCTGCCTGCGGGCACCACGCGCGCAGCGTGCGGGACCGCGTGCACGCAGGCCGCCAGCGCAGCCGCGCGAACCCGCCCGACGCGCGCTGGCGACGATCGCACGTCAGCGTGCGCTCGTGCAGACGTGCCCGGCTGCCGCCCCGGGCCGGCAGCCGGGACGCGGGACCTAGCCGGCCGGAATGGCCACCGCACGCACCATGAAGGCGGAGGGCAGCGGTGCCGTCGGCGCGGTATTGCGCGAGCAGAACGGCGCGCTGGCGAGGTCGTCGATGGTGCTGGCAATGTCCGGTGCGTAGCAGAACCAGGAATTGTCGCCGGGGTTGGAGGTATCAGCGCGCGCCGGCTTGTCCTGGCCGCCCATGAGCTTGGCGCTGGCGCCGACGAAGAATGCGCCCTGCACCTGGGTCGGTGGAATCTGCACGGTGTAGAAGGTGTTGCCGGAAACGTCGGGCGTGGCCTGGACGCTCGCCACCGCACGCGCATTGGTCGGATCGCCATCCGCATCGGCATCTTCCAGCAGCCAGAAGGTGACCGGGCCGTGCGCGAGCGAAGGGAAGGTCGGGCCGAAGGCGACCTTGATCTGGGTGATCACCTCACCGCCCGCGGCGACCGTGAAGTAGTTGCCCCACAGCATGTCCGGATCGAAACTCGAGGGCGGCCCCTGGTTGGTGTTGCCGGTGCCGTCATCGTGCGCGTATTCCATGCTCGGCGGCGTGCTCTCGAAACCATTGGCGAAGATGCCATCGTCCACCGCTGGCGGCTCGGGCCGCTCCGCGTAGGCGACGAACACGCCCGAACCCCATTCCACCTGGTTGTCGCCTTCCGGATGCAGGCCGGCGACGAAGGCGATGTCGCCGAAGTTGTTGACGGCGGGTGCGCCGCTGAAGACCGGGCTGGAATCATGCTGGCCGAGCTGGCCTGAACCGAGGTCGGTGGCCACCACGTCGCCCTTGCCGATCACGCGCACCAGGGAATCCCCGTCGCCGGCGAAGATCGCCTGGCCGTTCTCGTCCTCGCCGCGGAACACCACCAGGCCGGCGTCGTTGATGGCCGGCGCGAAGAAATCGATGCCGCGCACCATGCCGGTCGCCTCGACACGCGCGATCTCGGCGGCCGCGTAGCCGGCGGCCGTGCGCGTGAAGCGATACACCGCGCGTACGTTGCCCTCGTCCAGGTTCACTGCCACCGCTACGTCGCCGCGCTGGTTGAGGGCCAGGCCATTGTCGAACTTGCGGAACGGCGATGCCGCGTCGGTGACCTTGTCGGCCACCACGAGCTCGCTGTCGCCAGGCCCGTGGAACAGGCGGATCTCATTGTGGCTGTAGTCGCTGGTGCTGACCTTGACCGCGATCTGGTGCGCGTCGTTGGTCGCCGGCGAGTAGATGTAGGCGTAGGGGCTGGCCGCATCCACGTTGGTGTCGGTGGCATACATGACACCCGGGTTCACGCCCGCCAGGGCGATGCCGTAGCCCAGGCCAAAGCGGCCCTTGAAGCCGATGCCGCGATCCGAGCCGATGTCCGGATTGGCGATCGACGTGGGCGTCAGCGGCATCACGCTGACCGGGCTCGAGGTTGCGGTGAGCGGGTTGTAGCGGCGCAAGGTATAGGGACCGCCATCCTCGCTGGTGTAGTAGCCGAGCCAGCCATGCAGGTTGATGCTGGGGCGGTCGGAGATGATCATGGTCACTTCCGGATCGGGACTGGCCGGTTCGTGGATCGCCACGAACTCGCCGGTGCCATGACCGCCCAGCCAGATCCCCGCGCCCGTGCGGGAGAGGTCGCCGTCGATCGGCACCACGCCGGCGGTGAAGGTCACCATGCCGGCATCGTTCAGATTGGCGGAGATGGAGTTGAACGAGGTGCCCGGCGGCACGTTGTAGCCGTTGTCGTTGACGATGAGATTGCTGCGTGCCTCGAGCTCGGTGCCGGTGTATTCGGGCACCGCCGCGCTGGCGACGGCGGCAAACAGGACTGCGGCCAGGGAACCGCAAGCGATGAGTGGCTTGTGCATGAAGTGAACCCTTGAGTCAGGCCATGGGCAGCTGCGAGCTTGGCCCGTGGCAAAGGAAACGGAGCGGAGTGCATCCGCCGCCAACCATAGCGCAAGGGGTTGCGACGGCAAAGTACGCGCCCGTCCGGCGGGTCGGATCGCGATTCCGGCGAGGAATGCGCCTGGCGCGGGGCGCCCGGCGCCTGGCCAGCAAGGGCAGCCTGCCAGCGCGCGGCGTGGGTCGCTTCCGGCATGCGATCGCCGCTCCGCTCCGGCCCGCTACCACGACTTTCGGCGCACGCGATCGGAGCGGGAAACCGTTACCTTGCCCGGCTTGTGGCCGATCCGGCCAGCCTGCCTTGCAAGGAGCCTGTCATGTGGAGTCGTCCCCTCGTCGCGTTGCTTGCGGTCTTGCTGGCCGCGCCCGCCGTGGGCGCGCCGCCCGCACCGGCAGGGCGCCTGTTCACCGGCGCGGATCTCTTCAACCTGGAGGTCGCCAGCGATCCGCAGATTGCGCCGGACGGGAAGACCGTCGTCTATGTCCGTCGCAGCAACGACATCATGACCGACCGGGCGCGTTCGACGCTGTGGACGGTCGATGTCGCCAGCGGCGCACAGGCGCCGCTGGTGGCCGATGCGGGATCGCACAGCCAGCCGCGCTGGTCGCCCGACGGCAGCCGGCTCGCCTACATCTCCAACGCCGGCGACGCGGGCACGGCGCAACTTTACGTGCGCTGGATGCGAACCGGTGCGACCGCGCGCATCACCAGCCTGCCGGCCACGCCGCAGGACATCACCTGGTCACCGGACGGCACGCGCCTGGCCTGGACCCTGTTCGTGGCCGACGAGGGCGCGCGGCTGGGGGTAGCGCCGGCCAGGCCGGATGGCGCGAAGTGGGCCGAGCCGCTGCAGGTCATCGACAAGGTGATCTACCGCACCGACGGCGGCGGCTATGGCAAGCCCGGCCATGCACAGATCTTCTGGGTGGCGGCCGATGGCGGCGCGCCGATCCAGCTCACCTCCGGCGCACATCACCTGCGTGGCGGGCTGGCCTGGTCCGCCGATGGTCGCGCCATCCTGTTCAGTGCCAACTTCAAGCCGGACTGGCAGCGCGATCTTGTCGATACGGAAGTCCACGAGGTGGCGCTCGCCAGCCGTGAAGTACGCACGCTGACGCAGCGCAATGGCCCGGACAACGCGCCGACCGTGTCGCCGGACGGTCGCTGGATCGCCTACGTGGGCTTTGATGACCGCGGCCTCGGCTACCAGAACCAGCAACTCTCCGTGATGCGGCGCGACGGCAGCGGTGCGCGCGTGCTCACCGCCACGCTCGACCGCAGCGTCGGCGCGCCGGTGTGGTCCGCCGACAGCCGTGCGATCTATGTCGGCTACGACGATCGCGGCGGCATGCGGGTGGCACGCGTCGGACTCGATGGCAAGATCACGCCGGCCGCGCATGGGCTGGTGTCCAGCAGCCTGGATCGCCCCTACAGCGGCGGCGAGTTCACGGTCGCGCACAACGGCACGCTCGCCTTCACCGGCGCCGCCGACGATCGCCCCGCCGACGTGTGGGTGGCGCGCCACGGCAAGACGCGGCGCCTGACCCGGCTCAACGAGGCGCTGCTCGAAAGCAGGCAACTGGGCAGGATCGACAAGCTCGCGGTGACCGCCTTCGACGGGCTGCCCATCGACGCCTGGCTGGTCACGCCGCCCGGCTTCGACCCGGCGAAGAAGTACCCGCTGATCCTGGAAATCCACGGCGGTCCGTATGCCGCCTACGGCCCTTCGTTCGCCACCGACTACCAGCTCTACGCCGCGGCCGGCTACGTGGTTGCCTACGCCAACCCGCGCGGTTCGACCAGCTACGGCGAGGCCTTCGCCAATCACATCGACAAGGCCTACCCGGGCCACGACTACGATGACCTGATGAGCGTGGTGGATGCTGCGCTTGCCAGGGGTTTCGTCGACCCCGAACGCCTGTTCGTCACCGGCGGTTCCGGCGGCGGCGTGCTGACGGCCTGGATCGTCGGCAAGACCGACCGCTTCCGCGCGGCGGTGACGCAGAAGCCGGTCATCAACTGGTCGAGTTTCGTGCTTACCGCCGACATGACGCCGTACTTCGCGCGCTACTGGTTTGGCAAATACCCCTGGGAGGACCCGCAGGGTTACTGGGCGCGTTCGCCATTGTCGCTGGTCGGCAACGTGAAGACGCCGACCCTGGTGGTCGTCGGCAGCGCCGACTACCGCACGCCCGTGAGCGAGTCCGAGCAGTATTACGAGGCGCTGCAACTGCGCGGCGTACCCACCGCGCTGGTGAAGGTGCCCGGCGCGAACCACGGCGGCCTCGCCGCGCGGCCCTCGCAGTCGGCAGCCAAGGCAGCGGCGATCCTCGCGTGGTTCGCCCGCTACGGCAACGCCAGCACCGCGCCATAGCGCGGTGCCATTCGGCGGTCCTGGCGCGTACCGGGGGCGTCGAGTTTCGACCGCAGGTCACTCGGCCGCGGCGTGCGCCGGGGCGGCGAGCGGGTAGGGCGCGGCGCGGGATGCGCTGTGGCGTGGATGCGACGCGGCGTGAGGTGACGTTTCGCCGGTCGGGTGGGCGCGCGTCGGAGACCTCGCCCCGACGCGGCCTGCCGGCAGGTCGGCCCTGCGCGGCCGACGCACGGCGCGGGCTGGTGTTACGCCCGCGCCGCGCGGGCGCCTCACCAGATCTTCACGCGTTCGTCCGCCGGGCGCACCATCTTGTCGCCGGCCTTGCAGTCGAAGGCCTGGGCGAATGCCGGCATGTTCGAGGGCGCACCGATGGCGCGGAACATGGCCGGGGCGTGCGAATCGGTGTTGAGACGCAGCTTCAGTTCCTCGGGGCGGAAGTTGCGCCGCCATACCGTGGCCCAGTTGAGGAAGAAGCGCTGGTCTTCGGTGAAGCCGTCGATCTTCTCCTTCGCCTCGGCCGGCTTGGCCTTGAGCGCGATCTGAAGGGCGTCGTAGGCCGTGGCGAGGCCGCCGAGGTCGGCGATGTTCTCGCCCAGGGTGAGCTTGCCCTTGACGTGCAGGTCGTCGATGGGCGAGTAGGCATCGAACTGCTGCACCAGCTTGTCGGTGCGCGCATCGAAGGCCTTGCGGTCGGCGTCCGTCCACCAGTTGTTGAAGTTGCCGCTGGCGTCGAACTGGCTGCCCTTGTCGTCGTAGCCGTGGCTCATCTCGTGGCCGATGACGGCACCGATGCCGCCGTAGTTGAGCGCATCGTCGGCCTTGGCGTCGAAGAAGGGCGCCTGCAGGATCGCGGCCGGGAACACGATCTCGTTCATGGTGGCGTTGTAGTAGGCGTTGACCGTCTGCGGCGTCATGTGCCACTCGCTGCGGTCGACCGGCTTGCCGATCTTGGCGATGTTCCAGTCGTAGTTGAACTTCTCGGCGGCGAGCAGGTTGCCGAAGTAGTCGCCGGGCTTGAGCGTGAGGCCGCTCCAGTCGCGCCAGGTGTCCGGATAGCCGATCTTGGGCGTGAACGAGGCCCACTTCTCCAGCGCCTTCTTCTTGGTTTCCGCGCTCATCCAGTCGAGATTCTGGATGCGCGTCTTGAGTGCGGCGGCGACGTTGTGCACCAGTTCGAGTGCGGCGGCCTTGGATTCGGGCGAGAACTCCTTCGCCACGTAAAGCTCGCCGAGGGCCATGCCCAGCTCGCTGTTGGTTGCGGACAGCACCTGCTTCCAGCGCGGCTTCTGTTCCTTCTGCCCACGCATGGTCTGGTCGTGGAAATCGAAGCTGGCGGCGACGAAGGGCTTGGACAGGTAGGGCGCGGCGTTGTCGATGGTGTGGTAGCGGAGGTAGGCCTGCCAGTGCGTCATCGGCACGCTGGCGATCATGGCGTCGAGTTCGGCGAAGAATTTCGGCTGCGAGAGCGAGAAGCCGTTCTTGACGTCGGCGCCCTGGGCGGTGAAGAACGCGGCCCAGTCGAAGTTCGGCGTGACCTTGTTCGCATCGGCGACGCTGACGAAGTGGTACTGGTTGTTCGGATCGCGCATCTCGATGCGGCCGATCGATGCCTTGGCCAGGCGCGTCTCGAAGGCCATCACCCACTGCGCCTGCTCGGCCGCCGCCTTGGCCGGCGTGCCTGCCAGTTCCAGCATGCGCTGGATGTGCGCCACGTAAGCCTTGCGCTTGGCCTGGAAGTCCGGCGTGTCCTTGAGGTAGTAGTCGCGCTCGGGCAGGCCCAGCCCGCCCTGGAAGGCATAGGCGATGGTCATGGTCGAGTTCTTGTAGTCGGCGCGCCCGCCGAACCGGAACGGGATGCCCTGGCCGCGGGCGAAGTCGGCGCGCAGCCACGCAACGAGTTCTTCCGGCGTCTTCAGCGCCTCGATCTGCGCCAGCGTCGGCTTGATCGGCGCGTCGCCGAGCTTGTCGATGGCGGCCTCGTCCATGCCCGCGCCGTAGAACCAGCCGATCTTCTGCTCGATCGAGCCGGCCTTGGCATGCTCGGCGTGCACTGCGGCGGCATCGACGATGCCGTGCTGCGCGGCCAGGCTGGCTTCCTCCAGCACCTCGAAGGTGCCCCAGGTGCTGCGGTCGGCCGGCACGGGGTTGGCCGCCAGCCATTTCGCGTTGACGAAGCCGTTGAAGTCCTGGCAGGGCGCGATCGCGCGATCGAGGTCGCTGGCGCTGAAGGAAAAGGCGCCGGCGGCGCTGGAGATGGCCAGGCCGATGGCCAGCGCTAGCGGGCGGGAAACGAGTGCGTGCATGGGAGACCTCCGGGCGAGATTGGACGGGGCAGGGTAGCGGTGGCGGGCTTGATGGCGCCTGACTTCGAGCGGGCGGGAACCTGTCGGCCTGGCCGCAGGTTCCCGCCGCGAGGCATCACCAGATCTTCACCTGCTTGTCGCCGCTGCGCACCATCTTGTCGCCCACCTTGCAGCCGAAGGCCTCGGCGAAGGCCGGCATGTTCGAGGGCGCGGCGATGGCGCGGTACTGCATCGGCGCATGCGGATCGATGTTCAGCAACACTTCCTGGCGCTGCGGCAGGATGTTGCCGCGCCAGATGCGTGCGAAGTTGAGGAAGAAGCGCTGGTTCTCGGTGTAGCCGTCGATCTTCTCCTTCGCTTCGGCCGGATCCTTCTTCAGCGCGATCTGCAGCGCATCGAAGGCCACGTTGGCGCCGCCGAGGTCGGCGATGTTCTCGCCCAGGGTCAGCTTGCCGTTGACGTGCTTGCCGGGCAGCGGCTCATAAGCGTTGAACTGCTCGACCAGGCGCGCGGTGCGGGCGTCGAATTTCTCGCGGTCGGCCTTCGTCCACCAGTTCCTGTTGTTGCCGTCGGCATCGAACTGACTGCCCTCGTCGTCGAAGCCGTGGATGGCCTCATGGCCGATCACCGCGCCGATGCCGCCGTAGTTGAGCGCGTCATCCGCCTTGGGGTCGAAGAACGGCGACTGCAGGATCGCGGCCGGGAAGTTGATGGTGTTGTCCAGCGGGTTGTAATAGGCATTGACGGTCTGCGGCGTCATGCCCCATTCGAGGCGGTCGCTCGGCTTGCCGACCTTGGCCATTTCCCAGGCATGGTTGAACTGCGTCGCCGCCAGCACGTTGCCGAAGTAGTCACCGGACTCGACCTCTAGGCCGCTCCAGTCGCGCCACTTGTCGGGGTAGCCGATCTTGGGCAGGAAGGTGGCCCACTTCTCCAGCGCCTTCTCCTTGGTTTCCTTGCTCATCCAGTCGAGGTGCTCGATGCGCGTCTTCAGCGCCGCCTTGACGTTGTCGACCAGCACCATGGCGCGCGCCTTGGACTCGGGCGGGAAGGCGGTGGCGACATACAGCTCGCCCAGTGCCATGCCCATCGATTCGTTGACCGCCGCCAGCGCGCGCTTCCAGCGCGGCTGCTGTTCCTTCTGGCCATTGAGCGTCTTGTCGTGGAACTCGAAGTGCGCCGTGTCGAAGGACTTCGACAGATAGGGCGCGGCGCCGTCGATGGCGTGGAAGCGCAGGTAGGCACGCCACTCCGCCGCCGGCACGTCGGCCAGCATCTTGTCGAACTCGGCAAAGAACTTCGGCTGCGACAGCGAGAAGCCGTCCTTGATGTCGGTCTTCTGCGCGGCGAAGAACTTCGTCCAGGAGAAGTTCGGCGTCAGCTTGTCGGCCTCGGCGAGCGTGACGAAGTGGTACTGGTTCTCGGGGGTGCGCAGTTCCACCGGCGACAACGTGACCTTGGAAAGACGCGTCTCGAAGGCCATCACCTGGTCGGCCGCCTTGGTGGCGTCGGCGGTCTTGGCGCCGCCCAGCTCCAGCATCTTCACGATGTAGGCGTGGTAGGCCTTGCGCAGGTCGGCATGCTCGGCCGCGCTGTAGTAGTCGGGAGTCGGCAGGCCCAGTCCGCCCTGGAAGGCGAAGGCGATCTGCATCTTGGCGTTCTTGAAGTCCGCCGCCGGGCCGACGTAGAACACGCCGCCGAGGCCGCGCGCGGCCGTGTCGGTGAGGTAGGCGGCGATTTCGGCCGGCGTCTTCAGTGCATCGATGCGCGCCAGTTCAGGCTGCAGCGGCGTGATGCCCGCCTTCTCGATGGCCGCCTCGTCCATGCCCGAGGCATACAGCGCGCCGACCTTCTGCTCGATCGAGCCGGCCTTCGCCTGCTCGGCGGGGCGGGCCGCCTTCTCCACGATGGCGCGCTGCGTCTGCAGGCTGTGCTCGCGCAGGGCGTCGAAGGCGCCCCAGCGGGTGCGGTCGGGCGGGATCGGATTGGCCGCCACCCACTTCGCGTTGACGAAGCCGTTGAAATCGGCGCAGGGGTTGATGGCCTTGTCGAGGTCGGCGACATCGAACGAAGGCGCGGCGATGGCCGCGCTGGAAAGCGCCGTGCAGAGGGTCAGCATCAGCGGGCGGGACAGGGAATTGCGCATGGGGAAGCTCCGAAAGGGTCGCTTGCAGGGCGCAGCAGCGAAGCGCGTTGGATGCGCGCGGAGTCGCGGGCGGCGTCGGGTTGGGATACACGGGCGCGCGCAGGCGCACAGCCGCAGGTTGCCAGATGGGGGCCGCGCACCGGCGGTGCAAGCCTAGTTCGCGATGCGTGCCCGGCAAGTGTCAAAGGTCATTGCCGGCGCTGTCTTTCGTCGCTCCGGCGCAGGGTCGCACGGGCGACGACGCCTTGCTGCAGGCGCGTGGCACACTCGACCAGGCGGCTTCCAGCGTCATCGTCGCCGTTCGAGTGGCACCGCGCGGAACGGGACGCCGATCGATCCGGGCACGCCGAACGCCGGGCGTGATGCGGTCGTCGACATAGGTGACGACTCGATTGCGGCGGTTCACCGAACCAAGCTGCGGTCGAGTGCGTCATCATGCAGCATGACGCCCATGGAAACGTACAGCGCGAATCCGATCCGTTCTTCACGCGCGATGCGGGTGCAGGCGCGGCATCACCCCTGCCGCATGCGTCAACCGCAGGGCAATGACTACGACGGCCGCGGCCGGGTGTGGCCCCGTCGCGACTTCATGGGCGCGGACTGCACGGCGCAGGAATCGCAATCCGCGTGGGCGTATGACGTTGCCAGCGGATCAGGCATCGGTGCGCTGGCCGAGGAATCCAACGGATGGGTGCGGCGCACGCTGAGCCATGACGCGCTGGGCCGTATCAGGAGCAAGGACGGGATGGGCACGAACTACGTCTACGGCGTCAAGCCCGCCGTATGCAGCGGCGACGGTTCGCCCAGCCCCTACGTGACTCCCGGGCCGAACGCGGTGAGCGAGGCCGGCACGGCCTACCTGTGCTACGACGCCAACGGCAACCTGCGCAAGCAGGTGAACCGGAGCACGGGCAGCGTGGAGCGCACGCTCGCGTACACGGCCGCCGACCAGGTCGAGACCACCAAGGACACCACGCGCAACGCGAAGGTCGGCTTCGGCTACGGCCCGAACCGCGAGCGGCTGCGGCGGCTGGACTACGCCGGCGCCGAAGCGGTGGGCGCGGACACGGTGGTGCACTGGGTGGGCGGGGCGCAGGTGCGCTACACGGCCAGCGTGGTCGGTGGCGTCAATCAACTGGTGGATGTGCGGCGCATGGCCGGCAACACGATGGTGACGCAGCGCGGCAGCGGGCCGGGCTACAGCCTGAAACGCCAGGTGGTGCTGCGGGATCGGCAGGGCAGCATCGACCAGGTGCTGGGCGCGATGACGCTGGAGCCGGTGAACGCCTCCAGCCCGAGCAGCTTCGATGCCTGGGGCGAGCGGCGCGACACGGCAACGTGGAGCACGCCAAAGCCGTGGGACTGGTCGCTGGAGCACCTGCTGCAGGCGAGCACCACGCAGGGCTACACCGGCCACGAGATGGCCGAGTCGGTGGGCATCATCCACATGAACGGGCGCATCTACGACCCGCAGCTTGGGCGGTTCCTGCAGGCGGACCCCTTCGTGCAAAGCCCGGGCGACCTGCAGAGCTGGAACCGCTACAGCTACGGCTTCAACAACCCGCTGTACTACACCGATCCGAGCGGCTACATCTCGTGGGGCGAGGTGATCAAGATCGCGGTGGTGTCGGTGTTCGCCTATGCCACGGGCGGCTGGGCGGGCGGCATGTACGCAGCCGGCAACACGGCCGCGGCCTACGGCGTGGCGGTGGCGGGCGGGGCGACCATCGGCGCGATGCAGACCGGCACGCTGCGCGGCGCGGCGGCCGGGGCGCTCTCGTCGGGAATCTTCTTCGGCATCGGCAGCTACTACCAGGGCGCCGACTGGGCGCAGGCGGGCGAATGGGAGAATGCCATGGGCAGCGGCCTGAGCTGGTCGGGCTACGCGGCCAAGACGCTGAGCCACGGCATGGCGGGCGGGGTGATGTCGGAGCTGCAGGGCGGCAACTTCGGGCACGGCTTCGCGAGCGCGGGGTTTGGCGAAGCGGCGACGCCGCTGGTGGGCGGCATCCGCTCCGTGCCGCTGCAGGCGGTGGCCATCGCCGTGGTGGGCGGCACGGCCTCACGGCTGGCGGGCGGGAAGTTCGCCAACGGGGCGGTGACGGCTTCGTTTGGGTTTGCGTTCAATCAGATGGCGCATGGCGGAAGATCGCATCAAGAAGAGGCAAATGAGCTGGCGCTTGAGGTATCGAGCGGGGGAGGGCCGCCGACGGTCTGGCCCCGTGGCGATTCAAACGGATAATTACTCCGTCCCCTCTACTTCGCGCGCAAAACGCCGAGACCGGCATTGATCCATGCGCGCATCAACATGTCATCGGTGTAGAGAAACCTTGCCGTCATGTCGACCTCGAGCTTGCGCTTGAACGACAATCACGTATCTCTCCTCTAGAGCAATTCGCGATCTCTCGCGAAAGTCTTCAACTTGTGAAACTCGTCACAAAATTCGACAAATAAGTTGTATATCTTCAGAATGCGGCATTAGAAATGCACAGTCGATATTGCGATATCGCCCCGTGCCGCACTGAGATAATTCAGTTCCTATTGAATATACTCGAATGGAGAAGCGAAATGAAATCAATTATACTTGGGTTCACTTTGATTTTTTTAATTTCAGCTTATCGCGTTACTTCTGCAGAAGGTTGTGAATTCATGCCATATGGTGGGGGGGGGTGACATAAAATTCACGTCGGCTCAGCAACGACCTCCGTCAGCATTCAACTCTGGATTATATGCATGGAGTCACGACAATGTTTGGGTTCTTCAATACACCTTCTTTGATCCCGATGCAAACACACGTTCTGCTATGCCGGGCGATTATGTTGAAAGCTATCCAGCGAGAAGTAATGAAGAACCTGTCATTGCGAGTTCGTTTTGTGATCCAGTAGAGCTTGAGCCGGTCACGGTGATCGCGCCGTTTTACGGGCCTTCACCTGCGTATGTTGTGGTGACAACCGGAGCGCATTCAAACCTGTTTCAAAGAATCTTTAGAAGACCCAATGTGTTGAGGGGTAGCAGAGATTCAGATCCAAATATCACATGCGCCAACAGCAGTGAAGAAGATCGTATGCTCGCTGCTCGAGAGACGATCAGTCAGTCCACCACGCCGATGAGTCGCCGTGGAATATATACCATCAATTACGGACCAGGCACATCGCAACGATGGTCTGTTACTGATCCCTATCTTACGACGCTCGGATTGATACCTGCAGGACCTTGTGAGGGGCCGTAGCTCAATAATTCACGCTCTTGTCAAATATTCGGGCTGGCGTGCCTGGGCTTCGGAAAGTGCGAAGTCCGGGCGCGCTTCAGCTTTAAGCGCATAGCTTTTACTCATGCTCCGTGCCCTGTCGAATTGAACGTAATGCGTTATTTACGCGCATGCTAACTTGGTACTGTTTACGACTTTATCCGTAATTTGGTTCAGCCTCTAGATTTCGGTGCAGCTCTCTCCGCCAGCTAATTTGCATCCTTTTCAAGAGTAGTGAGTATTTACCAATCTATTCGGGCATCTTTCATCAACTGCAGAACCGTTGAGCGAGCAAATTGCTCTGAGAACATGAGAGTCTCGATATGAAATCCAAGATCGTTGTTGTCATTACACTCATCTCTGCGTGTGCGGTGATTATCTTCTTGTCAATGAATTTCCAGACGACCCAGGACGTAGCGAAAAGAAAGACAACTGGTGCGAGCGCTTCTAGTGGTGGCATGGTTGATAGGCGTACTATGATGCGAATGAGCGAAGCTGACTTGGGAGGCGATACCAAGACAGATGGAAGTGCGCACGTCGAACTAGCTGATGGAATTGACAATATGATGGATTCGTGGGCTGCTGCTGATTTGTGCGATGGAGATGCGGTGTCTAAAGATGTTTCGGCCAGATCCCTGCTCGAACATTATAAAACCAAGCATGGACCGCAAGATGCAGTTGTGCTCGCAACTGAAGAACTTATAGAAAGTGTTTGTCATTCGCGCAAGACTAATGTAATTATTAGCGAACCCTATAAGGATCGACGGGACGTACTATTTCAAAGCTCACCATTGTTTCAGGATGTAGTCGCCTTCTCTGATATTCTAAACAATGGCGCGCATAAACCTGTACCGTCATCTGAGGTGGAAGGGTTTGTGGTAAGCGCGGTTCAGAGGGCGAGTGGGCGTTATGAGCTGCTGGAGACGTTGACGTTGTTGAGTAATTCACGTGCGATCAAGATCGGATTGAGCAAATTCTATTATCCAACGCACATTAATCCAGAAGTTGCCGACTATGCTAATATAGTGGCTGCTTGCAGAGTATTTGGAGGGTGCGGTCCATACTCGGCGTACTCGGCACAACTGTGCTTTCTACAGTGCGATCATCCAATGGGCGCAGAGGAATTTGCGCGCACTGCGATTTCTCCGCGCGATCTCGTCACATTCGAACAGGCAATTAATGCAATTCTCGCTGCGCGCGGCAGTTGATTGTGCTTTTCCTCAAATCGATACCATTCGGTATGGTGGGGGCGGACCCAAGGGAAGGCCGCGAGATGTTATTGGACAGGAATCCCGGGGCCACCGCTCTATTCTTCGCCTCTACAATAAAGCCCCGGCCTGCCGACCACCGGTGCTGCGGCCGAGTCGGTGCTGCGCGCCAGGCGAGGTTGGCGTGGGGTCAGGATCAATGTTCCGAACTCAATCCCGTCATCCCGGCGCAGGCCGCCAAAGTTCCGCAGTTAGCCACGTAAGTTGTTGATACCTCTGAACCAGAAGAGGCATTTGTGGCACAACTCAGCGGGTGGGCGGTGCTTTTGTGTCGAGCGCGGCGAAGAGTTGTAGCTGGA
>JALOBC010000075.1 GCA_023228465.1 Dokdonella sp.
CAGGTGGCCATGCGGTACGCTGGCCTCGTTGCTGGATCGATTACGACAGCCTGCCCCCGAACTGCTCGCCGAAATGGAGAGCCCGGCGTGAAAAACGTGGGGAAACCTCAGGGACGGAGGAAATTAAACCTCGTCGGCGGCGGGTCGGTGCACCGTGGTCGGCAAGTAACGGAGCCCACCCTGACCATCAAATCCATCGCTGAAGATCAGGTCGGGCAGTTCGAAGCAATCCTGGTACCACGGCGTTTGTCCGGTGGCCGCATCCCAGTCGGCATTCGGAGTGGGATCGAGGGCGTTCGGACAGAGGCTTGACTGGCCGGCAGTCAACGCGTTCGGATTTGGCACGTCCGGCGCGTCGCCACGGAGCTGGTTGTTGCGGACGGAGAACCCCTTGAGGTTCGTCAACCCCGCCAGCGAAGGGATCGGGCCGGTGAGCTGGTTGTTGTGGACGTAGAAATACTCAAGGCTCGTCAGCCCCGCCAGCGACGGAATCGGGCCGGTGAGCTGGTTGTCGTAGACCATGAATGACTTAAGGCTCGTCAACCCCGCCAGCGACGGGATCGGGCCGGTGAGCTGGTTCTGGTCGACGTAGAACAAGGTCAGGTTCGTCAGCCCCGTCAGCGACGGGATGGGGCCGGTGAGCTGGTTGTTGTAGACGTCGAAAACGTGAAGGCTCGTCAACCCCGTCAGCGACGGGATGGGGCCGGTGAGCTGGTTGTACCGGACGAAGAAGACCGCAAGGTTCGTCAACCCGGACAGCGAGGGCAGCGTCCCGACGAGACCGTTTCCCGCCAGGCCTATCTTTCCGACATGCGTCTGTGCCGCATCACAGGTTATCTGGAACCAGGTACATTCAGTGCCCGGTGGTCCCAGCCATCCCGTGTTCGCGGTCCAGTTCGCCCCATCCGTGCTGTTGTACAGATCAATCAACACCTGGCGTTCGCTGGCGGGTATGGCCGCGTGCACGGGTGCGATGCCGGCGAATCCCACCAACGCAAGCGACCCCAGTGCGGCGCAGCGGCGCAGGGTCGTGAGAAGCCGCCGCGACTCGTGCCTGGGTGAAGTCCGTCCTGATGACGCGTCCATCGTGTTCTCCTTGCAGGTGATCAAAATCCCAGACTGCGCACTTCCGCTCAAAGCATGGCAGCGCGGGCTGGTTTCACGCGGAAGCGGAAATGCCGAAGGGATTCCCCAAAGGAGAAGGCAACACGTACAGACCCCGAATCCCGTGCGACCTTGAGCGCAAGCGGGACGCCCCCTGTGAAAACCATACCCCCTGCCGCGCTCAGATGTCACCTGAAAGCCTGATCAGCGTCAACCCTCAGCCACGCGTCGCAGGCTTTACGACGGACTGAGCAAAGATGGGCGCCATGTTCCGACGCGGAGGCCGATCACGGCGATGAACCAAATGCTCCAAGCCTTCGTCGCGCCCTGTTCTCAGTGAATGGGGTCGACCTCCAGTCCGTTGGTGAATATCGTGTTGCCCACGCCGGGCGCGAGCTGCCAGCCCGCATCGCGCAGCAGGTCTTCGGTCATGTCGGTCCTGTCGAACGATGCGCCGGTGACGGAAGACATCATCAGCAGGGGTGCGTTGGACTCGTCGGTGAAATGACTGACGGACGAGGACACTTGCAAAGTTTCCGGTGCGAACATGCGCACGTAGCCGTCGTTCGCGCCGATATCGATCGCGCCGGGAACGAGCTCGATCCCGACCGGGGTGTCGGGTGCCGATCCCAGCGTCGCAAGAAGATCGAGGCCCGTTTGCCAGGCGACGGTGACGGTGGGCACCCGCAGCGTGAAGTCCGCGGCTGCCGCAGTCGGCAGCGGGTCACTCGGTGCTTCGGCGCGGTTGTTGAGGATCAGCACCCCGATCGCGCCGGCCTGCTCGGCATTGTGCGCCTTGGTGCCGAATGCGCAGGTGCCGCGCTTCACCACCGCCAGGCGGCCCTGGATCGCCGCTGGATTCACAAGAGGATTGCAGCCTTCCTCGGGATTGGCGCTGCCATCGTTGACCACGGCGCCAAGGCCGGCCAGGCCCGAGCGCGGGACGAGGTCGCCGAAATAGGCCTGCTTGACTTCCCCCGCCTGCGCGGTTGCGCCGACCTTCAGACGGTAGGGCGGGCGCAGGTGCACCGATTGCGCGCCCGTGACGTTCGGTCCGCTCCACACCAGGTTTGGATCGTTGGTGGCCGATGCCGCGCGTTGCGCATCGCTCATGTCCTGCCAGCGAAGGCCCATCTGCAGGTCGTAAAGCCAGTCGCTCCAGACGTAGTAATAGGGCGGGAATGCCGAACCATTCTGGAGGTTCACATTGTTGATGAAGCCGAGCCCATGCGCGAATTCATGCGTTGCCAGTGACACGATGGACAATTTCGACGAACCGCCGGGTGGCGCAAGGGTCGGGTCGATGCCGTACCAGAAGCCGTCATAGCCCGGCAGGCAACCGGGTGTCGAGTCGAACCTGGCGTTGAATCGCGCCGTGATGTTGGGCATCGACGGATCGGCTTCGGCTCCCACGATCGCGTTGCGCAAGGCGACCGGATAGACGTACGGGTGGGCGGGATACGGCGGATTGCCCTGGTAATACGCGGTCGGACCGGAGTATGCGAGGTAGACGAAGTCATCCGGGTTCACGGCACAGGTGAAGCCGGCGTCCTGGAAGCTGACCGAAATGGTGATGGGCACGGTACTTTCGAGCTTTGCGCCCCAGTTGTCGGCAACGTGCTGGAGGGCAATGAGGCGCTGCGCGCCGAGCGTGGCACCGGGGTTGCCACCTTCCGGCGCGCGCGGCGTCGGGTCGTTGAGCCCCACTCCCGGCGCATCGGCATTGACGATCGTGACGATCGCCGCATGGGCGGCAAACGGCATCGTTGCCACCCCGATTCCCAGCAGGGCAACGTGCAGGTATTTGCGCGCGAAGCATGGTTGATGGTTCATGGCATACCCCTATTGGTAACGCACGCTGTTGTCGCCGCGTTGCAGGTCCAGGCGCAGACGGTCGAGCTGCAGGGGGTCGGAAGGCTCCGTGCAGAAAATGTGCGGATGGCCATCGGGACCGCGTGTCACGCCGAGGCCGTGCATGTTCGGCTGGTCGGCCAGGCTCGGGGCGTTGATGTCCACGCGGGAAATCGGCGCAGACCCGGCAAGGCCACTTGCGGTGGGGGAAGCGGAGTGCGGGGGCTGGGCAGCGGCGGCGGTTGCCATCGCAAGAGCGGCGGCAGCACCAAGGCCTGCGAACCATGCGCGGCGCGTGTCGTGCTGCAACAGGGGGCCTTTCCGGCCAGTTTGCTTGATGGTCATGGCTTCCTCCAGTGTCGGCATGGGGTCATCTCGGATCGTGCAGTCATTCCGGGCGCTGACATGTAATACGTCAAAGCGCGGCAGATCGGCTCACGGCATCCGAGGGAAGGCGGGACGGAGGGAATCAAACCGACGGGGTGCCGCAAAGCCAGCGTGCGCTCCATGAGCGGTTGGCGGTTCGAAGGTCCTCCACTGCGTTCGACTTGTCCCGGCCGAAAAGCCCGCGAGCCACGATCAACCCGGCCACCGGGCGATGATCCCCAGGCGCGCGGCAAGCGCTGTCGGTGGCGGACGGCAAAGGGGTGGTCGGCAGGGTCGCAGCAGGTGCCCGGGCGAGTGCATTTGGAAGTCTGGTCGCGGCAGTCCGACCCGCTCCGCCTCATGAGGCCTCTGCGGCCAGTAGCGCCAGGTGAGCCTCGTAGCGTTCGAGCACGTCGTCGATCACCTGCGGGCGGGTGAGGCCGGTCAGGTCGTAGCCGCCGGAGCCGGCGTGCGTGAACACCTCGAGCCGGTAGTAGACGTCGGCATTGCCGCGGTCCAGGCGGCCGCTGAAGCTCGGTACCGGAGCCTCGACCGCCCGCACCTGGTAGAGGAAGTCGGGCCTGGCGTCGATGGACACACGCAATAGCGGACCCTCGATGCCACCGGCGCTGGGGGAGCTGGCGCGCTCCACGCTGTAGCCCTGGCGTGCGAACTCGGCAGCCACCTCGTCGAGCGCGGGCGCCACGGTAGCCGCCAGGTAGCGGACCACCTCGCGCCGTGAAGGGAAGGCCAGCAGCTTGCCCAGGCGCTGCTTCCATGAGCGCTCCGGCACATGCCCACCGCCCGCGGCGATCGACCGTCGACGACGTTGTGCGCCCTCGCGCTCGTCCTGTTCCATCCGCAGCGCCTTGTGGAAGGCTGCCATGACCAGATAGGCGATCACCGTCACCGGCAGGGCGAAGATCAGGGTGGCGTATTCCATGGTCAGCACACCCCCGGCGATCAGCATGGCGACCGTGAGGAGGGCCGTGAGCAGGGCCCAGAAGATGCGCAGCCACTTCGGGCCGTCGCGGGCGGGGTCGGCGATGGCGGTGGAGAAGTTCGCCATCACCATCGCGCCGGAGTTGGCGCTGGTCAGGTAGAACAGCAGCCCGGAGAAGGTCGCGAGCAGGATCAGCGCGGTCGCGCCTGGAAACATCGCCAGCAGCGCATACCAGCCGCGTTCGGGGCTCTCCACCGCCAGTTGGGCGAACGCGGTCTTGCCCTGCAGCACCTCGTGCAGGGCCGAATTGCCGAACAGCGACACGATGATGAAATCGCACAACACCGGTACGGTGATGGCGGCGATCACGAACGCGCGCAGCGTCCGCCCGCGCGAGATGCGGGCCAGGAAGACGCCGACGAACGGTCCCCACGCCAGCCAGAATGCCCAGAAGAACAGGGTCCAGCGCGCCATCCAGTCACTGCTCCCGGCCTGGTAGGCGAAGGTGCGCAGTGTGCGCGCGGGCAGCGTGACGAGGAAGCGGCCGATGTTCTCGACCAGCGCATTGAGGAGGAAGGCCGTCTCGCCGGCGACCAGGATGAACGCCATCATCGCCAGCGCGCTCCAGAGGTTCAGGTTCGAGATCCAGCGGATGCCGCGATCGAGGCCGGACGTGGTGGCGCCGATCGTGACCACCACCGCGCCGATCACCAGCGCGATCTCGAGGCCCAGGCCCTGGGTCAGCCCGAAGATCCGTTCGAAACCCACGGCCAGCAGCACCACGCCGATACCCATCGACGTGGCGACACCGAACACCGTACCCACCAGCGACAGCACGCATAGCGTGTCGCCCAGCGCACCACGCATGCGCCGCCCGAACAGCGGATAGAGCGCGGCGCGGATCGACAGCGGCATGCCCCAGCGGTAGGCGAAATAGCCCATGGACATGCCGAGCAGGGCGTACACCGCCCAGCCCGCGATGCCGTAATGGAACATGGTCCACACCACCGCGTCCTGCATCGCGGCCGGACTGCTGCCCTCGCCGATGGGCGGGTACAGGTACTGGGTGACCGGCCCACTCACGGAAAAGAACAGCAGGTCGATGCCGACGCCCGCCGCGAACAGCATCGCCACCCATGTCGCCAGGTCGTACTGCGGTCGCGAGTCGTCGGGCCCCAGTCGCAGGCTGCCGGCACGCGACAGCGCCACCCAGAGCACGAACCCGATCACCAGTGCCATGGTCAGCACGTAATACCAGCCGAGATTGCTGGCGATGGCGTGCACCACGCGCTCCAGGCGGTCGCGGGCATGCCCTGGCAGCAGGATCGCCCAGGCGGAAAAGGCAAGGATCACCGTGGACGCGGCAATCAGAACGGGCCAGCTGATCTCGCCGCGGCGGCCGCCCACGAGATCCGCCGCACCCTGCGCCAGCTCGCTGCGCGAGGCGGGCGGCTCGGTCTCATCGCCATCGCGCGGACGGCGCCCCGTGCCGCCGAAGCGGCTGCGTTCGAGCGCTCCCGGTTGGGTTGTCGCGGGAGGATCGGCCCCGCCCGCAGCCTGCCCCGGATCGGACGACTCGTTCACCATGGACCAGCCTCTCCCCAAGCGCGCAACCAGCGGGATAGTAGGCGTCGCCAGATGTTCGCTGCGTGAATGAAACCGGGGTCAGAGAGCGTGCCCCCGGAAGGGCTTGAGGCCAGACCGCACTCCGCAGGCTGAGCGCAGGCTCCCGGTAGATTCAATTTCGGTGGCGCGGTCTTTGCCCGCAAGCGCAGTGCAGGAACACCGGACGACTACCTCACGCTGGGAAATTCGACGTTCTATGACAGTAGTGCGGTCGAGAGTGGCGGGGCTGTCTATCTCGGGCCGTGGACGAATCTTGGCGCATTGAACAATACCTTCTTCGACGGCGATGCAAGCAGCGGCTCACACCTGGGCTTCCTGGCCGACACCGAGGTCCGTCTTTTCCAGGCTAATCTGCCCGCACGCACTTATGCAGGGAGTGCCTGTGCGGGAACCCCGCCCGTCACGAACCCCAATTACGTCGGCGTCAACCTCTTTTCGGACGCAAGCTGCGCCAGTCTGGCGGCGGCCGCCTTGCCGAGCTCGCCGCTTGGCAGCGTCCTTGTCGACGAGCGGCCGGGCCTGATCGGCGTGCTGCGATTCAGTGGCAGCGCCGTGATCGACAGCATTGTCGATCCCCACATATGCGCATCGACCGATGCCCGCCGCCAGGCCCGACCGATTGACGGTGATGGTGATGGCGTCGCCCACTGCGACGTCGGTGCGTACGAGGATCCGCGCGACATCATCTTCATCGATGGGTTCGATGCCTGAGTCGGAAGACGATCGTCGCTCTGGCGCAACCGTGCAATAGCAGCTAGGGTCGGCGTATGAAACTGACTTTCTTCGCTTTTATTGCCGCCTGGGCGCCCGTCGCATCCGCCGGCACCCCAGCGCTGGCCGACGTCACGCCTGCGCAGGTCGCGTCAGCCTCCAGCCCTGGCGCTCCCAATGCGTCTGCTGCGTTCTTCGACCGTCTCGGCGCCCTGTGTGGCCAGGCGTTCGAAGGTCGCATCACCGCCGAGCAGCCGCCTGCGGCTGCCTCCGATCCGTTCCACGGCCAGCGCCTGGTCATGCACGTGCGCGACTGCGGTCCGCAGGAGATTCGCATTCCCTTCCACGTCGGGAGCGACCGTTCGCGCACCTGGGTGATCACCCGGACTGCGACCGGTCTGCGCCTGAAGCATGATCATCGGCGCGCGGACGGCAGTGAGGATCCGATCACGCAATACGGTGGCGATACGGTCGGCGAAGGCACGTCCACGCGCCAGACCTTCCCGGCGGATGTCGAGTCGAAGGCACTGTTCACCCGCAACGACATGGCGGTGTCCAACGCGAACGTCTGGGCGCTGGAGCTCGTGCCCGATGAGAGCTTCGTCTACGAACTGTCGCGTCCGCAGCGCCTCTTCCGCGTGAGCTTCGATCTCGCCGCACCGGTACCGCTGCCACCGCCGCCCTGGGGCGCGGGCGACGTGAAATAGCACGCAACCGGGGGCAGAGTGCATTTTCTCCGATCGACAACCAGGCCACGGTCGAACCCTGGCTCGACCAGGTTTCCGAATCGGCCATCCACGACACGGTTGCCGCGCTGGCGGCGTTCCAGAACCGCCGCTACAACACCACCCATGGCATTGCCTCGGCCCTGTGGATCCGCGATTCGTGGCAGGACCTGGCGGCAAGGCGCGCCGACGTTTCGGTCGACCTCTTCACCGGCTGCAACAACTGTTCGAACCAGCCATCGGTCATCCTGACCGTGCAGGGCCACGATTTGCCCGACGAGGTCGTGGTGCTGGGTGGCCACCTCGACTCGGTCAACTGGCAGCAGCCGGGCGGCAATGAAGAGCTCGCCCCCGGCGCGGACGATGACGCATCGGGCATCGCGACTCCGACCGAGATCATGCGCATCGCGCTGGCCGGTGGCTGGCGACCGCAGCGTACCGTGAAGGTCGTGGGCTACGCGGCCTGGGAAGTGGGCCTGCGCGGTTCCGAAGCGATCGCGAGCGCGTATGCCGACGCCGGCACCAACGTCGTCGGCGTGCTGCAGCTCGACATGACCAACTACAGGAACGGCGCGAGCTACGACCTGCGCATCGTCAGCGACAATTCCAATACCGCGCTGCTGCAGTACCTTCGCGGCCTCTTCGATGCCTACCTCGCGCCGCGCGGACTCACCCGGGCCGATGTTGCCTGCGGCTACGGCTGCTCCGACCATGCCTCATGGACCGAACATGGCTTCCCGGCCGGCATGTTGTTCGAAACGGGCCATCCGTACACGCCGGGTGGCTGGGACATGGGTGACTTCCCCTACATCCACAGCGCCAACGACACGCTCGCCAACATGGGCGACACCGTGGCTCCCAGCGTGCCCTTCGTGCAACTGGGCCTGGCCTTGCTCGGTGAACTCGCCAAGACGCACGTCAGGACCGATGGCACCCTCTTCGCGGACGGATTTGATCCCTGACCCGGGATTCCACGGCACGCAATCGAGCACATGGCGTCCCGTTACCCCAGGCGCATGAAGAGCAGCGCGATATAGGCGAAGATCAGCGCGGCACCGGCCAATGCAAGGACGGCCTGCCAGCGCGCGCCGGCGAGCACGATGCCGCCGAAGCCGAGGAGCGCGAATACGCCATGGAAGGCGAGGTCGGCGCCGTGCTGGAGATCGCCCAGCAGCACCCAGTGGCGCGCCAGACTGGCAACGATCAGCAATACCAGCAACGAAAAGAACCAGCGACGTTGCGCGTCATAGTGGGCGCGCAGGTCCACATCTCCTTCGCCCCGATGTTCGGGCAACACCAGCGCGGCGAGCAGGTACAGGACGATCGTCTGGGCCAGCACTGCGGCAAAATCTGGAAAGGTCCAGTCCGAGCGCAGGCGCAGGTCGTACATCGCCCACCAGGACTGCACCGCCAGAACCATCACGAGCGCCGCCCAGAGCAGGCCCGGCCAATAGCTGCGCAGGCGGGCACGCGCCTGGATCACGTTGCGCAGGCCCTGCAGCACCTCGGTGATGGCAAGCCCCAGGATGAGGGAAACCAGGACCGAGAGGTAGCTGAAAGCGTCCATCCCATCTTCCCCAAGCCACGTCGCCATAAAAGGGGACGGAGCCTGAGGTTTCCCCACAAATGCAGCCGCTGAATCAACAGGTTGCAGCCACTTCTGGTGTTCGAAACGCGCATGACGC
>JALOBC010000021.1 GCA_023228465.1 Dokdonella sp.
CGACATGCTTGCGGCAACGTGCGGTACTCCGGAACGAGAGCCGGAAAGTAAGCGATTGGCTGCATGAAACAGGCGACAACTATCTTGACACGCACCGCAGGCTACAAGCTGATCAGTACCCGTCCAAATCGAAAGTTCTTTTTCGTCACCGTTAGCGATCACAGCATGAGCTCTGGACTTTGGAGCTAAATTCACCAGACGTAATCAGGAAGCGATCAAAAACGCGACACCACTCTAGAGAGGTGCCGCGTAAAGTTGAGTCAATATGCAACGTAAGTAACATGCCCGTTCGGCTGCACGATCAGCAAGCCAAGCGGAACTCCTCGATTGCTGACTTCATACACGCTACCACCGCCTGGCAAGTTATAGAGCCAAGTAACGGTCGAGCTGCTGTTTGGCATTGCGCCCCGCTGCTCTCCCGCCAACTCATTGATTCGATCAATGGTAACCTTCGGCAAGGCAACGATCTGCCCGTCCTTATTGGTAAAAATGATCGCCGCCACCCGTCCATCCTGATGATGGAAGGTCGTCATCTCCCCATGCAGAGCATGATCGTTAATGACTTCGTTTGTAATGGCACCATTCACCGGGCTGACCACACTCGCATTAACCGTCGATTGCGCCAAAAGCGATGCGCTTGAAAACGCGAATCCAAATGCCAACGTCAGCGTCATGAGCGGAGAAAGAGAGCAATTCTTCATGATATCAAGCTCCTTTGTTTACTTAGTCATTACGATGCGGTAAGAACTTAGACCACCGCGAGGTTATCATATACTTTCCCACATGAACGGCGCATAAACACACAATGATCGACCGTCGCCGATTTACGACGATCTTGTCTGGCCTGCAATATTGTCAACTATTGCTGATACGGCGCAGACTGTGCGGTTGATCTCGCGCACCGGCCGCCAGTTCCTCGCTGTCGAAATCGTCCACCGAGATGAACTCGAAGGTCTCCTCGCGCACGCGCGCCAGCAGGTCGCGCTCGGCGCCGTCGAGGATGCCCTTGGCGTGCGCGTCGGCCAGTTGCTGGTCGTAGTCGTAGCCCGTGACTTCGCCGGCCTTGACCGCCTTCAGGAACTTGCGCTCGATGGGTTCGGCGGCGATCACCTCCGGCAGCAGCGCGTTCATGCGGCCGACCGGGTTGTTGGCCGTGGGCGTGCGGTAGATCGGGGCGATCAGGCGGCTGCGCGCCTCGTTCGGCTGGGTAAGCAGCTGCGCGACGCGCCGGCCCAGGCGATCGGAAGGCGGCACTTCGCGGCGGCCGAACGGGAACACCAGCACGCGCAGCAGCCAGGCGACCGGGCGCAGCGGGAAGTTGCGCAGCACGCCATCCAGCGCCATCTGCATCTGGTACACCGAATCATGGAAGGCCCAGGCGAGGAACGGCCGGTCGGCGACCGGATAGCCCTGGTCCTGGAAACGCTTGAGCATGGCGCTGGCGATGTAGAGCTGCGAGAGCACGTCGCCCAGGCGCCCGGAGATCTTCTCCTTGAACTTGAGCTTGCCGCCCAGCACCAGCATGGAGGTATCGGCCACCAGCGCCAGCGCCGCAGCGTAGCGGTTGAGCTTGCGGAAGTAGCGCCGCGTGTAGGCATCCCCCGGCACGACACCGATCCGGGCGAAAGTGAGGCCGAGCACGAAGCTGCGCACGGCATTGGAAATGGCAAAGCCGATGTGGCCGAACAGCGCCGCGTCGAACACCGCCAGGCGCTCGTCGTGGTCGGCGATCTTCAGCGATTCCATTTCCTTCAGCACGAAGGGATGGCAGCGGATGGCGCCCTGGCCGAAGATCATCAGGCAGCGCGTCATGATGTTGGCGCCTTCCACCGTGATGGCGATCGGCGCGCCCTGCCAGCCGCGGCCGAGATAGTTGGATGGCCCCAGCTGCACGCCCTTGCCGCCGTGCACGTCCATGGCGTCGCGCGCCACTTCGCGCGCGCGTTCGGTGGCGTGGTACTTGGCGATCGCCGAAGGCACCGCCGGCTTCTCGCCGCGATCGACCGCGGCGGCGGTTTCCAGCGCCAGCGCGCTGATCGCGTAGGTGTAGCCGCCGATGCGCGCGAGCGCCTCCTCGACGCCTTCGAAGCGGCCGATCGGCAGGCCGAACTGCTTGCGGATGCGCGCATAGGCGCCGGTCGCAGCGAGCGCGGTGCGCGCCCCGCCGGTGGTGTTGGAGGGCAGCGAGATGGCGCGCCCGACCGACAGGCACTCCACCAGCATGCGCCAGCCCTGCCCGGCCATGTCCGGGCCGCCGATGAGCTGGGCCAGCGGCACGAACACGTCCTTGCCGCGCACCGGGCCGTTCTGGAACGGATTGTTGAGCGGCAGGTGGCGGCGACCGAGTTCCAGACCGGCGGTTTCGCGCGGAATCAGCGCGAGCGTGATGCCCAGATCCTCCTGGTCGCCGAGCAGGCGCTCGGGATCGTGCATGCGGAAGGCCAGGCCGACGAGCGTGGCCACCGGCGCCAGGGTGATGTAGCGCTTGTCGAAGGTCAGGCGCACGCCCAGCACGTTGGCGCCTTGCCACTCGCCCTTGCAGACGATGCCGTAGTCGGGAATGGAGGTGGCGTCCGAACCGGCGTAAGGCCCGGTCAGGGCGAAGCAGGGCACCTCGCGGCCATCGGCCAGGCGTGGCAGGTAGTGATCCTTCTGTTCCTGGGTGCCGTAGTGCACCAGCAGCTCGCCGGGACCGAGCGAGTTGGGCACGGCCACGGTCGAGCACAACGTGGTCGACATGCCGGCGATCTTCTGCAGCACCATGGAGTGGGCCAGCGCCGAGAAGCCCAGGCCGCCGTACTCCTTCGGAATGATCATGCCGAAGAACTTCTTGTCCTTGAGGAACTGCCACATCTGCGGCGGCAGGTCGGCCAGTTCATGGCTGATCTGCCAGTCGTCGACCATGGCGCACAGTTCCTCGACCGGGCCATCGAGGAAGGCCTGTTCTTCCGTGGAGAGGGCGGGCTTGGGCAACTTGAGCAGCTTGTCCCAATCCGGCTTGCCACTGAACAGCTCGCCCTCGAAGCCGACCGTGCCGGCATCCAGCGCGACCTGTTCGGTGTCCGACAGGGTCGGCAGCGCCTTCTCGAAGGCGTTCATCAGCGGTGCGGTGATCTTCGCGCGGCGGAAGCCGACCAGGTTCAGCGGCACCGCGACCAGGGCCAGCAGCACCAGCGGAACGCCGATCGCCACGGCGGAGGCACCCGCCAGCCAGCCAACGGCAACGATCGCCACCACGGTGAGCAGCGTCCAGGTGCGCAGGCCGGCGCGGAAGTACGCGGCGCCGAGCGAAACCAGCACAGCGGCGATGAACGGCAGGAACGGCAGCATGTCAACCTCCTTGGGGATGCAGCGTGTGCAGGAACTCTAGTACGTGTCGGGTGAAGGCGTGGTTGTCGTCACCGGCGACCATGTGCGTGGCGCCAGGCACGCTGACGTGCCGCGCGTGCGGCGCGAGCTGCAGGAACTCGTCGATGGTGGCCTGCGAGACGACATCACTGCGGTCGCCGCTGACCAGCAGGAGCGGCACGCGGATGCGGCTGACCGCTTCCAGCAGCATCGGCTGATGGCGTTCGATGTCGGCGGTGAGGTCATCGAGCAGGCGCGGATCCCAATGCCAGCGCAGCCGCCCGTCGCCACGATCGACCAGCAGCGTGCGCAGGCGTTCAGGCGATCTGCGCCCGCGCCTGTGCGGCAGGTAGGCCGCGATGGCCTCGCCCGCCTCGGCGAGCGAACCGAAGCCCTGCGGGTAGGCACGCATGAAGGCGAGGATGCGCTCGACGCCACGCGTTTCCCAGCGCGGCGTCACATCGACCAGCAGCATGGCGGCAAACGGCGCATCCAGACGATCCTGCGCGGCGATGCCCAGCAGGCCGCCCATCGACGCGCCGACCAGCACCGGCCGCTTGCCGACGCGGGCGGCGACTGCGGCAAGATCCGCGCCCATGACATCGAAGTGATAGGGCTCGGCGCCACGCCAGTCGCTGTCGCCGTGGCCGCGCGCATCGAAGCTGATGCAGTCGAACCCCTGTTCGGCAATCACCCCGGCGCTGCCGGCCCAGGCGCGCCGGGTCTGGCCGAAACCGTGCGCAAACACCACGCCCCGCCCCGCGCCGGCCCAGCGCGTGGTGGCAAGCGCCACGCCGTCCGGCCGCAGCAGGCGGCCATCCAGGGCACTCGGGGAATCCATCAGTTGCGCTACCATACGGCGCAGTATGGTGTGTGGTGAAAGCGAATGCAACGGTCCACCCGCCAAAGGCCAATGGCACGCGCGCCGCTTTATCCTGCGCACGCGCCAAGGCACCATGCACACCCCCGTCTCCTCGACCCGAAGCCATGACCGAACGCACCCGCAAGCACACGACCAGACCACGCCTGTGTGCTGCCGACTGGGAAGATTGCGCCCTGCTGACGCTCGCCGAAAGCGGCGTGGCCGCGGTCGCCGTGGAATCGCTGGCACGCCGCCTGGGGGTGACCAAGGGCAGCTTCTACTGGCACTTCCCCAACCGCGAAGCCCTGTTGCAGGCCGCGCTGGAACGCTGGGAGCAGAACGACGAACGCGAGGTCATCGCGCATGTCGAAGCCATTGCCGATCCGCGCGAACGGGTGCGCGAGCTGGTGCGCCAGGTCAGCCACAAGCGGCCCTCGCACGCCGTGTTCGCCGCCCTGCTCAAGGCCATCGACCAGCCACTCATCCGGCCGGTGATCGAACGCGTGTCGCAACGCCGGCTGGACTTCGTGACCGAGGCCTTCGAGCAGGCCGGCTTCGGCCCCACCCAGGCGGCCAACCGCGCGCGCCTGGCATGGTCGGCCTACGTCGGTTTCGTCCAGCTCGCGCAGATCCGCCAGCCGCGCATGAACCACGATGAGTTCGAGGCCTATATCCGCGACTTCATCGAGGTGTTGATTCCCCGCTGAATAGCGGACGAACGGAACGCGCCAGGGCGGTCGCGCAGCACGCCAGGCGCTGGCATGCTGCAAGTCTCCTTGCACGTGGGCGGAGCTCTCGCTACCGTCCCGGATCCTCATTCATGAATGCGCCCCAGCGCAACCCGATCATGTCCAGCCAACTCGAGTCCCTGAACCAATGGGTCGACGAAGTCGCCCGCCTGACCGAACCCGATGCCATCCACTGGTGCGACGGCTCCGATGCCGAGTTCGACACGCTCACGGCACAGATGGAAAACGACGGCACCCTGATCCGCCTGAACCCCGAGACGCACCCCAATTGCTGGCTGCACCGCTCCCACCCCAAGGATGTGGCGCGCGTCGAGCACCTGACCCTGGTGTGCACCAGGAACCGCGAAGATGCCGGCCCGAACAACCACTGGCTGGAACCTGGTGAGGCGCATGCGAAGATCGATGCGCTGTTCAAGGGCTGCATGAAGGGGCGCACGCTGTACGTCATCCCCTATTGCATGGGGCCGATCGACTCGCCCATTTCGCGTTGCGGCGTGGAAATCACCGACTCGCCCTATGTGGTTGCCAACATGCGCATCATGACGCGCATGGGCGCCCCCGCGCTGGCACGCATCGAGCGCGACGGCAAGTTCGTCAAGGGCCTGCATTCGACCGGCGATCTCGATCCCGAGCGGCGCTGGATCATGCACTTCCCGGAGGAGCTGACCATCAAGTCGATCGGCTCGGGTTACGGCGGCAACGCACTGCTCGGCAAGAAGTGCCATGCCCTGCGCATCGGCTCGTTCCAGGCGAAGAGCGAAGGCTGGCTGGCCGAACACATGCTGATCGTCGGCATCCAGGATCCGCAGGGCGAGGTGCACTACATCGCCGCGGCCTTCCCGTCCGCCTGCGGCAAGACCAACCTCGCCATGCTGATTCCACCGGAGAACTACCGCCGGGATGGCTGGAAGGTCTGGACCATCGGCGATGACATCTGCTGGATGACGCCGGGCGCGGACGGGCGGCTGTGGGCGATCAACCCGGAAGCCGGCTTCTTCGGGGTGGCGCCGGGCACGAGCAGGCACACCAATCCGAATGCGATGGCCACGATCTCGCACGACACCATCTTCACCAACGTCGCGGTCACCGCCGACAACCAGCCGTGGTGGGAAGGCCTGCCCGGCAGCCCGGTCACCGACTGGCAGGGGCGGCCCTACGATCCCGCCAACGGCCCGGCAGCGCACCCGAATGCGCGCTTCACCGTCTCGGCGCGGCAATGCCCAACCTGGTCGCCGCAAGCGGAAGCCGCCCAGGGCGTGCCCATTTCCGCCATCGTCTTCGGCGGCCGCCGCCCGTCGCTGGTGCCGCTGGTGTTCGAGGCGCGCGACTGGGCACATGGCGTGCTGGTCGGCGCGGCCATGGGCTCGGAAACCACCGCCGCGGCGAGCGGCGCGGTCGGCGTGCTGCGTCGCGACTCGATGGCCATGAAACCCTTCTGCGGCTACAACTACGGCGACTACTTCGCGCACTGGCTGTCGTTCGACCGCCAGGAGATGACGCTGCCGAAGATCTTCCACGTCAACTGGTTCCGCAAGGACGCCAACGGCAGGTTCCTGTGGCCGGGATTCGGCGACAACCTGCGCGTGCTGGAATGGATCATCGACCGCTGCCGCGGCAAGGCCGGCGCGCAGCCCACGCCCATCGGACTGCTCCCGGCGCCCGCGGATCTGGACCTCACCGGCCTGGATCTCGACGCCCAGGCGCTGGCCACCCTGCTCGAGGTCGATCGCGCCGGCTGGCGCAGCGAAATGGACGACATCGGCCGCTACCTCGATTCCTTTGGTGCGCGCCTGCCCACCCGCCTGCGCGTCGAACGTGAGCGCATTGCCGCGGAACTGGCGGGCACGCCGCAAGCCGCCGCACAGGCGGCGGCCGCGGGCTGAACCAACCCCGCAAGGCCGTGCCCGGGTGACACCACCCGGCGCGGCCCGTGCCTGCGCCAGGAACCATTCGCGCGCGTCGGGCGGAGTCGCGCCGGCGGCCACGTGGGCGCGCGCCTGCATGGGCATGGCCGGCAGCGCCGATCCAGCCTCATCGACTGCATCCCAATCAGCCGCGGCGCGCGATCGCGCCCGGCGGACGCCGACGCGTCGGGCCCGAACCGCAGCCATAAAAAAGGACGGCGTCCGAAGACGCCGCCCGAAGCAAAGCCGGCTTGCCACGTCCCGACCCGGAAATCCGGGCCGGGGTGGACAAGCTTACGGAGTGGTCGGAACGATCTTGACGTCGTCGTAGAACACCGACGTCGCGCCGTTTGCATACAGGTCGATCGAGCCGATCGCCGGAATGCCCGGCACCGTCTGCGCCGGGAACTGGTTGCTCCAGGAACCGGAGTACATCTCCACGCCGTTGTAGTAGAACGTCTGCAGGTCGGCGTCGAGATCGACGACGAGCTTCAGTTGCACCCACTGGTCGGTGATGTAGTTCGCGGTGAACGGATTGGCCGCGCCGGCCTCGTTGGCGAGCTGGCCGGTGGCGCTGTCGAAGTACACCTGGGTGGACCAGCTGATGATGCTCATGTCCACGTCGTCGTACACGTTCTCGAAGAGGAAGTAGGACTTGCCCGAGAACGTTGACGGGATGTACTGGTTGACGGTGATCGTCCACGAACCGCTGGTGTAGTCGAACTCGTGGATCAGGTCGCTGTCGCCAGCGATATCGATCGAATTCGGCATGCTGCGGCCGGCCGGCTCATCGACCACCGTGGCACCGGCGGCATCATCGTTGCCCCAGCCCTTCCAGCCGCCCTGGCCGGCGACGTTGCTGCCGGCGGCATAGTCGTCGAAGCCGTCGTAGAACGAAGCGGACACGCCGCCTTCATCGAAACCGTTCTTGAAGATCAGGTCGATACCGGCTTCGCCCTCACCCTTGATGGCGACCGTGAAATGCTGCACCGGCGACTGGCCGTTGGCTTCCGTGAAGTCGAGGTAGCCGAAGCCGATATCGGACATCGCCGTGCCGGCGGGCGGCTTGGCGGTGATGGTGATTTCCTGGGTCGCGCCCGGGGCGATGCTGAAGGTTGCCGGGCTTACCGTGACACTGATCGCCTCGTCGACCGGCGTGAACGAGGTGTTCCACGTCGCGGACGTGCCGAGCACGTTCTTGATCGTGCGGGTGAACGTGCACTCCGGGGTGCAGTTGAGGTTGCGCACCGCCGCCAGGTTGAGATCCTTGACGTTGATCGAACCACCGCTCGGATTGGCCGCCAGGAAGCGCGCCTTGGTCTCATCCAGGGTGAAGCCGACCAGCGTCGCCTTGGTCAGGTCGATGCGCCCGCTGCCGACCACGTCGACGTTCCATGGAGTGGACTCGTCTTCCATGAAGCCATTCTTCTTGGCCGTGGTCATGAGGGCCGACTTGATTTCCGGGACCGTAAAGTCCGGCTGCACGGCAGCCACCAGCAGGCCTGCACCGGCCACGTGCGGGCCGGACATCGAGGTACCGCTCATGAACTCGTAGTTGCCGCTGGCCGGATCGGTGGCCGCATAGATGTCCACGCCCGGTGCAGTGACGTCCGGCTTGGTCAGGTCCGCCAGCGGGGCCGGCGTCGGTCCGCGGAAGCTGAAGTCGGCAATGACGTCACCCAACGTGGTGCCGACGCCGATCGGCTTCACGTCCGCCGTACCTGCGTCGCCATTCCCGGCGAGGAACGGGATGATCGCATCGCCTGCGTCCTTGCGGATGCTGTAGGCCGGCAACGTCGCTCCGTCCGTGTTCATGTTGATGGAGCCGAAGGTGTTGTTGGCGATGACCACCAGTTCCGCACCCGCCGCGGCGGCATTGGCGACCTTCTCCGTGAAGGCACAGGTGCCGCGGCGCAGAACGGCCACCGAGCCGGTGAACGTGCCCGCCGCGATCCCGCCCGAAGCCGTGCAACCCTCGATGTTCGCCGAATAGGTCTTGATCGGCTTGCCAGTCCAGGTCGGCGTGTTGTTGGATTGGGGGTTGCTGCCGGGATTCATGGCCACGTTGGTGGCTTCGGCAGGCGGCGTGCCGGGACCGACCACAGTCAGGTTCGGGCCGATGATCATGTCCTGGGTGGATGCAGCTACCGTGGTCACCCACGGGCCGCGATGGTTCACCTGGCCGACGGGGTTGGTGATCGTGGCGTTGGTATTGCCGGCCGAAGCTGCGACGAAGATGCCGGCGTCGACGGCGTCGAGGAAGCCTCGATCATTGTCGAACCAGGGGCTGGTGCCGCCGGAAATCGAGAAGTTCAGCGTATCGGCACCATCGCGGATGGCGTTGTCGATGCCGGCGAGGATATCGGCCCCGCCGCAAGTGTTCGTCGCGCACACCTTGTAGTGGTGGATCGCGGCGCAGGGCGCCACACCCGACATGGTCACGCCGTCGGGCAGCGCCGGGGCCGGGGTGACGGTGTTGTCAATCGTGTTGCCGGCCACGGTGCTCGAGGTGTGCACGCCGTGGCCGAAACCCGGATTGGCCTCCGGATTCGGACCATTGCACACGCCCGAGCCGCTGGTGCTGCTGCAGTCCACCGCAATGGCCAGCTTGGGGTTGGAGGGGCTGAAGCCGCAGGCCGGATCGTTGGCGAACGAAGGATGGCCGCTGGCGGTGCCGCCATCGAGGATCGCTGCCACCATGCCCTCGCCGAATGTCGCACCCGCCGCGCCGGTCGGCGTGGCCGAACCGTCCCAGATCTTGTCGGCACCGATGAACTTCGGGCCGCGATAGGTATCCAGGTACTCGACACCGGCAGGCCTGACCGAAGTCACGCCAGGCGCGCGCGCCGCGGCGGCGGCCTCGAGGCCGGTCATCTCGGCGGCAATACCGTTGCGGGTGACGGCATATTCGTGGGTGACACCGAGGTTGCGCCCGATCAGGCCCTGGATGGCATCGACGTGCGAGGCGCGTGCCGTTGCCAGGTAATCGGCATAGGCCTGCGCGGCCGGCGAATGGACGTCCAGCCTGCGCGAGTTGGTGGCGCGCGGTGCGGTGGCGGCCAGACCCGACACGCCGCCCTCATAGCGAACCAGTCCCTGCTCGGCGAAGGTGATGATGTAGACCTGCCGCGCCTCGACCTGCGCGGCCGTGTAACTGGAAGTCGCAGCCTGCGCATCTGTCGCCGGCTGGAATGCGATGCCCATCAACGCAAGGCCGACGGCCGACGCGAGTGTCTTGACGCGAAAGTGATTCCCCATGGAAATTGTCTCCACAAATTTCGAATACGTACAAAGCGACAGCCAGCGTCGCCGCTGGCCGGAATTGACAGGACGAAATGACCGGAACCGGAGAGCCACCAGGCACGACCTGCGTCGTGTGTTATAGCACCATTCAGGCATCGGCAAAAGGCGGGCTGCCGCAATACGCCTGGGTATGGAAAGCATTCCTCCAGGCCCGTCCGGTTCGCGGAAATCGCCTGCGCGCGCAAGCCATGCGGCTGGCCGCGCGTGGCCCGCTCCGGCATGGGGCTGCCAGCGTCACGCGTGGGCCTCCATGGCGCTGCCGAGGAAGGCCTGCACTTCGACCAGCTCGCGGGTGCGCGGCATCGGCGGCAAACTGGCAAGAAAGGCCTTGCCATAGCCGCGCGTGGTCAGGCGCGGATCGCACAGCACCAGCACGCCGCGATCATCGATGGTGCGGATCAGGCGTCCGGCGCCCTGCTTGAGGCTGATGATCGCGCCTGGTACCTGCCAGTCCATGAAGGGCTGTCCGCCGGCCGCGCGCACGGCTTCCAGGCGCGCCAGCAGCACCGGATCGTCGGGCGCGGCAAACGGCAGCTTGTCGATGACGACGACGCTGAGCCCGGCGCCGACCACGTCCACGCCTTCCCAGAAGCTCGCCGCGCCGAGCAGCACGCCGTTGCCCGATTCGCGGAACGCCTGCAGCAACCGGTGGCGCGGTGCGCTGCCCTGCACGAACAGGGGAAAGTCGATGCGCGCCGGCAGCAGTGCCGCCACCCGGCGCAGCGCCCGATGCGAGGTGAACAGCAGGAAGGCGCGCCCCTGCGAGGCCTCGAGCACCGGCACCACCGCGTCCAGCATGCGCTCCACATAGTCGTCGCTGGCCGGCGGTGGCAGATCGGGCGGCAGGTAGGCAAGCGCCTGGCGCGCGTAGTCGAAGGGACTATCCAGGCACAGGCGGTCGGCGTCCTCCAGGCCGAGCTGGCACGCATAGTGGTCAAAATCGCCGCCCACGGTGAGCGTGGCGGAAGTGAAGATCCAGGCGGCCCCGCTCTGCTCGCGCAGCGCCTGCAGGGGGCTGGACAGATCCAGCGGCGTGGTGTGGAACTGGAAGCCCTGGCCACTCAGTTCGTACCAGCGCACCGCCGCGTCCGCCGTCCCCTCGAACAACGGGTCCAGGCGCGCCAGCTGCACGCTCGCGCGCTCGCTGGCGCTGGCCAGGCCGAGGCTGCGCTCGGCCTGCGCGTCGAGAGCACCGGCCAGCCCGGCCAACCGGTCGCGCAGTTCGGCCAGCGCGCCGGCCACCGCCTCGTCCTGCTCGACCTGCCCCAGCGGGCCGCGTGCCGCGAATCGGTCCAGCGCCAAGCGCAGGCGCTTCACCGCCAGCGCCAGCGCGTCGCTGGGCGCCTGCAGCAGGGCCAGCGCACCGCCCAGGCCTGCGCATTCGGCCAGCGCATCGCGCGCGAGTTCATTCAACTGCCGCGCCGACAGCGAGGTGGAGAAGAACTGCGCGGCCAGTTCCGGCAACTGGTGCGCCTCGTCGAGGATGAACGCGGCGGCGCCCGGCAGGATTTCGCCGAAACCCTCCTGCTTGAGCGCCAGGTCGGCAAACAGCAGGTGGTGGTTGACCACCACGAGATCGGCTTCCTGCGCCGCGCGGCGCGCCTTGACCACGAAGCAGTCCTGGTACATCGGGCAGGCGGCGCCAAGGCAGTTTTCGACGGTCGAAGTCACGCGCGGCCACAGCGGCGAGTCTTCCGGTATCTCGGCAAGTTCGGCGCGGTCGCCGGTGGCGGTCTGCGCGGCCCAGGCACTGATGGTGGCGAAGCGGTCGGCCTCCTCGCGGCTGGCGAAGCGGCCATCCTGGCGCGTGTGCTCGAGCCGATGCAGGCACAGGTAGTTGGCGCGGCCTTTCAGCAGCGCGACCTGCAGGCGCGCGCCCAGCACTTCGCGCACGCGCGGCAGGTCGCGGTGGAACAGCTGATCCTGCAGCGACTTGGTGCCGGTCGAGACGATGACCCGGCGCCCGCAGGTGAGCGCCGGCACCAGGTAGGCAAAGGTCTTGCCGGTGCCGGTGCCGGCCTCGACCAGCAGGCTGGCGCGCGCCTCGATCGCCCGCGCCACCGCATCGGCCATCTGCTGCTGGACCTCGCGCGGGACGAAGCCCGGCACTTGCCGGGCAAACGGGCCGTCGGGGCCGAGGAGCTGCGAGGGACAAGACATGCGCGAACCGGAAGCGGGAACCAGGCAAGGGACAGAGCATATCGCCACGCTCCACGCGTGCGATCCCCGGCGCCTGCAGCGCGCCTGGCTACATGCGCGTGGGCGGCGCCACGCGGCAGGCCTGCACGCGCTCGCGCGCGCTGGCGGCGGTGGCCTCGTCACCGATGGCGGTGCGCGCCTCGACCACGGTCTGCCAGTTGCGCGCGCACAGGCTGCCCACGCGCGGTCCCAGGTTGAAACTCTCGACCGCGCGCTTCTCGGCATCCAGCCACTGGCCGCGGGCGATGTCCAGCTCGGCCAGGTACTGCAGGATGTCCGGTGCGTCGGGTGCGAGGTCCAGCGCCTGACGCGCGGCCGCGACCGCGGCCGCGATGTCGCCCTGCTTCTCCGCCGCGTGCGCGCGCTCGAGGAACCCCTCGATGGCCGGGTCGCGCAGGGGCTGCACCTGCACGGCCGAATCGAGGTTGCTGCCGGCGGCGCGGATGGCCGCCACGGCGGCGCTCGGCTCGACGCTCGGCTGCGCCTTCACCGGCGAACTGCCGGAGCCGCCGGGATGGCTGCAGGCGGCCAGCCCGCAGGCAAGCAACAGCGCCCCGGCAAGGGCGCGGACGGTGCGGACGGAAGACTTCATGGGCAAGTACATGGCATGGGCTGGGAAAGGGGTGGCAGCGCCCGCGCCAGTGCCGCGCGGACGAGCTGGCGCGCGGCAGCGCCGCAGCGACGCCGATTGTGCCATGCGCAGCGTCAGTCGCCCGCGCCGAAGAATTGCCGCAACTGGTCCAGCGGGCAGTGCACCTCATCCTGCGGCAGGTAGCCGGCGGCGAAGGGCAGTTGTCGCGCGCCGGCACAGGCTGCGTCGGTGCGCCGGCCGCTGGCCGGATCGATCCAGGCGCGTTCGATGCCCGCCTGCGGCACCACCAGCGGCGCGCTCGGCAGCTTGTCCATCAGCGCGATCCACACCTTGAGCGCACCGGTCGCGCCGAACAGCGCGGTGGGCCGGTTGTCGTCGCGGCCGATCCAGGCCACGGCCAGCGTGTCACCGGTGAAGCCGGCGAACCAGGAGTCGCGCTGGGTATCACTGGTACCGGTCTTGCCGGCCGCGCGCAGTTGGCCGAGGCCGGCGGCGGCAATGGCCCGCGCGGTGCCCTCCGCGGCCACCTGCTGCAGGGCGAGGATGACCAGGCGGGCCGCCGTGGTGTAGTCGCCGCCGCCGGGCTTGACCGCATAGCGTGCCAGCGGCCGGCCCTTGGCGTCGAGCACGCCGCGCACCGCGCGCAGCGGGATCGCGTGGCCGTCGGCGGCAAGATACTGATAGAGGCGCGTCACCTCGAACGGCGACAGTTCCACCGCGCCAAGCAGCATGGACGGATTGGGGTTGACCGGCCGTCCGAGGCGGAAGGATTCCAGGAATCCGCGCACCCGATCGACGCCGATGCGCAGGCCGAGGTCGATGGTGGCGAGGTTCCAGCTGTGTACCAGCGCGTCGATCAGCAGCACTTCGCCGTGCGTGCGACCGTCGTCGTTCTGCGGGCGCCAGCGCGAACCGTCGCGCTGGGCCATGTCGATCGGTGCGTCGGAGAGCAGCGTGGCCAACGAATAGCGCTGCGGCTGCGCCAGTGCCACCAGGTTCACGAACGGCTTGACCAGCGATCCGATCGGCCGCACCGCGTCCAGTGCGCGATTGAAGCCCGGCGCATCCACGTCGCGCCCGCCGATCATGGCGCGCACCTCGCCATCGCGTGCCCCGGTGACGACCAGCGCCGCCTCGGCCGCCTCGCCGCGCTTGCCGAGCGCCGCCAGGCTCGTGCCGACGGCGCGCTCGCCGAACGCCTGCGCCGAGGGCGCGAGCGTGGTGTGGATTTCCAGGCCCGCGCTGTTGAGCTCCGTGTCCGGGTACTCCACGCGCAGTTGCCGGCGCACGAGGTCGAGGAACGCCGGATAGCGATCGCGCGGCAGGCTGGCCCGGGCCGCCGTGCCCAGGGGTTGCTTCAAGGCGCTGGCATGCGTGGCCGCGTCGATCAGGCCGGTGTCGCGGAACTGTCCCAGCACCACGTTGCGGCGCGCCAGTGCGCGATCCGGGTTGCGCCGCGGGTCGTACAGGCTCGGGCCACGCACCATGCCGACCAGCAGGGCGATCTCGGCCGGCCCCAGGTGCGCCAGGTCGCGCCCGAAATAGAATTCGCTGGCGGCGGCAAAGCCGTGCACCGCCTGGCCACCCTGCTGGCCGAGGAACACCTCGTTCACATAGGTTTCGAGGATCTGCCGCTTGTCGTAACGCGCTTCGATGATCAGCGCCAGCAGGGCTTCGTTGACCTTGCGCGACAAGGTCTGGCCGCGGTCGAGGAACAGGTTCTTGACCAGCTGCTGGGTCAGGGTGGAGCCGCCCTGCACCACCTGGCCGGCGACCAGGTTGGCCCAGGCGGCGCGCGCAATGGCACCCGGATCGATCCCGTGATGGTGCTTGAAGTCGCGGTCCTCGACCGCCTGCAGGCCGCCGACCAGCAATGGCGGCACGTGGCCCAGGGAAATCACCCGGCGATCTTCCTGCAACGCCCCATACAGCGTGGCGATGCGCGCCGGTTCCAGGCGCACCGCGCCCAGCGCCGCGCCGCTGTCGGCATCGACCAGGCGGCCGACCCGACCGCCGGCCAGGTCCAGCGTGATGCGCCGCGCGCGCTCGCGGCCATCGAGATAGACGAACGCGCGCCGGGCGATGGTGAAGCGCGCGCCCTCGCGCTGCCAGGTGCCGGGCGCCGCCGCGCCGGCCGCCTCGACGTAGCGCGAAGCGGCCAGTTCGATACCCAGCGCCTCGGCGGTCAACGGCAGGCCCGGCGCCAGTTCCAGCGGCCGCGCATACACGCGGCTGGGGACCTGCCAGGAAAGATCGTCGAAACGCGCGCGCACCGCGTGGTCGAGCCAGATCGTATAGGGGACGAAAAAGCCCACCCCCACGCCCAGCGCGATCCAGCGCGGTACGCGCAGCGCACGCCAGAGGGCGGCCAGGCCGCGCAGGAAACTGGAAATCAGGGACAAACCGGCCTACCGCTGGATGAAGAAACGATGCCCCGGACAGGAGCTGGGCGCAGTGTAGCGGCCGCCTGTCGCAGCTGGCGAGACGGATCGCACGGGTGGCCGCCTGGCCTTGCCGCGCCGCGGCGCTCCGTCGGCACGCCCAAATGCAGGATAATCCCGGCTTTGCCCTACGCGCCGGAGCGTCATGCAGGCCACCCCGTTCGCCGCCCCGGAGCCGGGCGAGCACGCCAGTGCCCACCCCGCGGCCAGGGACCGCGGCATCGTGGCCTGCCTGTACGCAGCGCGCCCGCTCACCACGGCCGATCGTGATGCCGTGCAGCGGCGGCTGCCGGCGGCGGCACGCCTGGTGCTCGCCGGCGCGTGCGATGCGGGGCTGGCCGCCGGTCAGCCCGAGCGCCTGGCCGACCTGCCGGCCGGGCCGACGCTGCCCGCACTGCTGCGGGCGGCCGCGCATGCCTTCCCGCGCGCCGACCTGCTGCTGATCGACGCCGACGCGACCCTGCCGCCACTGGCCTGCGAGCGCCTGCTGCATGCCCTCGGCGCCGACGGCGTGCTGGCCGCCCTGCCGCTGGACGGCGGGCCGCGCAACCCGTGGCCGGCCAGCCGGGCGGGCGCGCCCGCCGAGCATCTCGATGCCCTCTGCTTCGCCTGGTCCGACCGGCGCCTGCTGCCCGACGCCGCCTTTCCCGCCGATTGCGGCGCGATCAGTGCCTGGCACGGCGAGCGCCTGGCCGCACTCGGCCAGTCCCGCGCCGACGATGCCGAGGCGATCGCCGCCGCCGGGCTGCGCGTGGTCATGCTCGATCATGTGTATGTTCCCGCCACCGCGGGCGTGCCGGCCCGCCCGCCGCGCCCGGCGGACGGCGAAGCCGAACCACCCTCGCCGCTGGCGCCGCTGCGCGCGCGGCTGGCCGCCCTTGCGCCCGACACGCCCGCACCCGCGCAACCGGGCCTGGACGGCAGGCCCGTGCTGCTGCACATCCTGCATGGCTGGGGCGGCGGCGCCGAACGCTGGGTGCGCGACTACGCTGCCGCCGATGCCAGCGCCCAGCACCTGGTGCTGGTCGCGCGCGGGCGCTTCCGCCAGCGGCGCCACGGCGAATGGCTGGAACTGCACGATGGCCGGCTGACCGGGCCGCCGCTGCGGCGCTGGCCGCTGCCGCGTCCCATCCACGACACGGCGCTGGCCGACAGCACCTGGCGCGCGCTGGTGCAGGGCGTGCTGCGCGACTGCTGCGTCGATGCCATCCTCGTGTCCTCGCTCATCGGCCACAGCCTGGATGCCTTGCGCACCGGCCTGCCGACCGTGTGCATCGTGCACGATCACTATCCACTGTGGCCGGTGCTGCATCGCGATTTCGGCGATCCGGCGCTGGCCTTCGACGCCGCCCAGCGGGCCGGCGACCTGGCTGCGCTGGGGGCCGACGCCGAATTTGCCAACCGTGACCCGGCCCACTGGCTGCGCCTGCGCGAGGCCACCGTGGCCGCCCTGCTCGCCGCGCGCGCGACCCTGGTCGCACCGAGCCGGGCGGCCCTCGCCAGCCACCTGCGGCTGGCGCCGGAACTGGCCGCCCTGCCCGCCTCGGTCATCGGCCACGGCCTGGCGCCCTGGCCGGCAGGCAGCCCGGCCGTGCCGGCGCCACCCGCGCGTGCGCGCCTGCGCCTGGTGGTGCCCGGCCGCGTGCGCCGCGGCAAGGGTGCCGAGCTGCTGCTCGCGGCGCTGCCGGCCCTGCGCGCGCATGCGGACATCTTCCTGCTCGGTGCCGGCGCCGATGCCCAGGCGCTGTTCGGCGAGGCCGGCGTGCACCTCCTGCTCGACTACCGGCGCGAGGATCTGCCGACGCTGCTGGCCGGGCTGCGCCCGGACGCCGCGCTGCTGCTGCCGACCGTCGCGGAAACCTTCAGCTACACGCTTTCGGAAATGCGCAGCCTCGGCGTGCCGGTCATCGCCACGCGCGTGGGCGCGCTGGCCGAACGCATCAGCGACGGCATCGATGGCCTGCTGGTCGCCCCCAATGCGCAGGCCGTGGCCGAGCGCATCGCGGCACTGGCGGGCGAGCGCTCGCCGCTGGACGCACTTCGCACCCGGCTTGCCGGCGCGGGCGACGCGGCATCCATCGCGACGATGGCCCGTGCCTACACCGGGCTGCTGCAGCTTCCCGCCCGCCCGGCGGCGCGCTATCCCCTGGCCGGCGTGGATGCGCCCGCCCTGGAGCGCGCGGCGCTGGTGTCGGCACTGGCGCGCACCCGGCAGACCAGTCGCCAGCTGGCCGCCGAGCGCGATGCCGCACGCGAGGAAAGCGGCCGGCGCGGCGACTGGGGCCATGCGCTGGATCGCGAACTGGCCGCGCTACGCCAGGAATATGCCCACGAAACACAACTGGCACGCCAGCGGCTCGATGCCGTGCACGCCGAGCTCGAGGAGCGCACGCGCTGGGCGCTGGCGCTGGATGCCGAACTCCAGGACGTCAAGCCGCGCTACGAGCAGATACTGGCGAGCTGGTCGTGGCGCCTCACCGCGCCGCTGCGCGCGGCCAACGAGCTGCGTCGGCGCCTGGGCGCCAGCCTTGCCTTCCGCGCCCGCCGCTTCGGCGCGGTGGGTGGGCGCGTGCGCGGCAGCCTGGCCCGTCGCGGCCTGGCCGGCACGCTTGCCCGGGCCGGCCAGGAACTGCGGGGCAGCGGCCCGGCACGCCCCCTGGCGCACCTGGCCGAGCCGGTGGACGATGCCACGCCCTTCGCTCTGCCCACCCACGCCCAACCGCGCGTCTCGATCATCATCCCGGTGTACGACAAGATCGCCTGGACGCTGGCCTGCCTGCGCTCGATTGCCGAGCAGGCCGGCGAAATCCCGTTCGAGGTGATCGTGGTCGATGACGGCTCCAGCGACGCCACCCCGGCGCGCCTGGCCGGGATCGGTGGCCTGCGCACGCTGCGCAATGCGAAGAACCTGGGCTTCATCGGCTCGTGCAACGCCGGTGCGGCAGCGGCGCGCGGGGAGTTCGTGCTGTTCCTCAACAACGACACGGTGGTCACGGCCGGCTGGCTGGAAGCCCTGGTGCACTGCATCGAGCACGCCCCCGCGGCCGGCCTGGTCGGCGCGCGCCTGGTGTATCCGGACGGACGCCTGCAGGAAGCCGGCGGGATCGTCTTCAACGATGGCTCGGGCTGGAACTACGGGCGCTTCGAGGACCCGACCGACCCGCGCTTCAGCTTCCGGCGCGAGGTCGATTACTGCTCCGGCGCGGCGATCCTGCTGCGCCGCGAGCTGTTCGAGCGCCTCGGCCGCTTCGATACGCGTTACGCCCCGGCCTATTACGAGGACACCGACCTCGCCTTCGCGGTGCGCGCGGCCGGCCTGAAGGTCTACGTGGAACCGGCCGCAACCGTGATCCATTTCGAGGGCGTCACCTCCGGCACCGACACGGCCAGCGGCGCCAAGCGCTACCAGGTGGTCAACCAGGGCAAGTTCCGCGACAAGTGGCAGCAGGCGCTGGCGCAGCAGCCCGCGCCCGGCACGCCGATCGGCCTGGCCGCCAGCCACCGCGCGCGCAGGCGCGTGCTGGTCATCGACGCCACCACCCCCGCGCCGGACCAGGATTCGGGCTCGCTGCGCCTGGTCAACCTGATGCGCGTGCTCGGCGATCTCGGCTGCCAGGTCAGCTTCCTGCCCGAAAACCGCGCGTTCGTGGAGACCTACACGCCGGCGCTGCAGGCGCTGGGCATCGAGGCCCTGTACGCGCCCCATGCCCAGGATCCGGTGCGGCTGCTGCGCGAGCGCGGCGGCGAGTTCGATTTCGTCATCCTCTCGCGCCATTACGTCGCGGCGAGCTTCGTCGGGCTGGTGCGCCTGTATGCGCCGCAGGCGCGCCTGGCCTTCGATACGGTCGATCTGCACTACCTGCGCGAACAGCGCGCGGCGGAGCTGGCCGACAGCGCCGAGCTGCGCCGCGTCGCGGCGGCCACGCGCACCCAGGAGCTGAAGATCATCCGCGAAGCGGACATGACCCTGGTGGTGAGCCCGGTCGAACAGGCGCTGCTGGCACGCGACGCGCCCGGCGCGCGCGTGGAGGTGCTCTCCAACGTGCACGAGGTGCATGGCTGCAAGGCCCCGTGGGACGCGCGCCGCGACCTGGTCTTCGTCGGCGGCTTCCAGCATCCGCCGAATGCCGATGCGGTCGAATGGTTCGTCACGCGCATCTTCCCGACGGTCCGCGCGGCGCTTGCCGGCGTGCGCTTCCACATCATCGGCAGCAAGCTCCCGGAAACCATCCGCCGGCTCGCCGACGCAGCGGTCATCGTGCATGGCTTCGTGCCCGACATCATGCCGTACATGGATGGCTGCCGGGTGTCGGTCGCGCCGCTGCGCTACGGCGCCGGCGTCAAGGGCAAGGTCAACATGGCGATGAGCTGCGGCCTGCCGGTGGTGGCCACGCCCATTGCCGTCGAGGGCATGCACGTGGAGGCCGGCCGCGACGTGCTGGTGGCCGAGGACGCGGATGCCTTCGCCGCCGAAGTGATCCGCCTGTACCGCGACGAGGCCCTGTGGAACACGCTTTCGGCGCACGGCCTGGCGAACGTGGAACGCCATTTCTCCTTCGCCGCCGCACGCCGCGTCGTCGCCGGCCTGCTGGATTTGCCGGCCTGAGCGAAGCACGCGCCGGCCTGGCGCGGGCGGCGGGCTTGGCACATCACCGACCCGCCGCGGCGCGCGGACACGGCACTGCGCGTGCCGCGCAGGCACGCGCCGCATGATCCCCGGCACCAGTCCTCAGGCAGTCGTCTGACAGGCGCCGAACGCCGCATCGCGCACCGCCTGCCAGCAGGCCTCACCCTGGGCGATGCCATTCGGCCCGAAGCGGCGTTCGCGCAGGCGCACCACGCCCGCGTCGCTGCACGTCAGCAGGCTGCTCGCGCGTGTGCCGTAGTGCGCGCCCTGCACGAATACCGGCGCCAGCAGGCGTTCGAGCTCGATGCCGACGCCGGTGTCCGGCAACGCCGCGTCCTGCGGGTGGCTGCGGTCGAGCAGGAGATCCAGCGCCGCGGTCTCGTCATGCGCCCGTGCGCTGGACCAGGCTGCGAAACCCTGCGCCAGGCGCGTCGTCTTCGGCCACACCACGCCGGGCGCGCCATTGCTGATGGCATGCACCCCCGGCGCCAGCCGCCGGGGTTCCCCGCCCGTGCTGCTGAGCAGCCAGGCTGCACCCGCCTGCCCCACCACCAGGTTGAACGGGCCGTATTGATCGATCACGGCATGGATCTGCGCAAGATGATCCTCCGGCAAGGCCGATCCCAGCACGAAATCGCGCACCAGGGCGCCGCGTGAACGCGGCGCCGTCGCCGGGATGCCGCTGCGCACATTGGTGACGGCCGCGAAGCGCCCGTCGCTGCGTGCCGCCAGCCAGCTCCCGCCCGCCACCAGGTCGCGCCCGCCGGCCACGCGCGCATCCTCGGCCCACGGCGCCGCCGCCGCGCTGGCGCGGCCATGGAATTCATCCCGGTTGCCAAGCAGCAGCAGCGGCCGTTGCGGCAGGACATCGAGGGCGACGAGGATCAGGCACATGGCTGGCTGGCGAGAGACGAGAATCTGCGACACGCTCGCGCAAGCCGCCCGCCAACACAAGCCCACCGCGTCCGCGCGGCGGCGTGACGGGCACGCCCACCCTCGTCATTCCCGCGAACGCGGGAATCCAGCGCCTTGGCACGGGACCCACACGGCCAACGCACTTGACCGGCGCCGAAAATTCGCTGGGCCACGGCCGGCGCCGGGGCGACGGAGTTCATGCCGGCTGCGGCGGCGCAACAGGGACGCGGTGGCTGTGCCGGCAGGGGCCGTTCAACCCGCAGCGCCGGGGGCGGCCTCCAGGTGGCGCAATCGCGCCGTCAGCGGCGCGATGCGCGGGTTGGCCGGGCTGAGTTCGCGGGCGGCGTCGAGGGCGCGCGCGGCGTCGCTGGCACGCCCGGACCCGAGGCGGGCGTCGGCCTGGTCGAGGAAGGCGTCGGCGAGCTTTTCGCGCAGGATCGGCAAGGCGGCATCGAGCGGGTCGATCTGGACGATGGCCTCGAAGAACGCGCGCCCGCGCTGCGGGGCGCCGGCGGCCAGCGCCTCGGCCAGCAGTTCCTTGGCGCGGGCCGGCAGGCGTGCCAGGCCGGCCTGGGCGGCGGCATCGTCGCCGTCGATGGCGAGCGCGGCGCGGTACTTGTCCCAGGCGCTGGCACCGGGCGGCAGGATGATGCGGCCGGCTTGCGCGGCGGCGTGGGCTTCGGCGACCAGGCGGCGCACCTCGGCGGCCTGCTGCGGCGTGACCGGGGCGCGCTCGGCGGCGATGGCGCGTCGCTCGCCCAGCTCGCGCAACTCGCTGCGCGCGGCGCGCAGTTCGGGCAGGTCCGCGGCGAGCGCGCTGGCCGAATCGAGCAGGCGGCGTGCGTCCGCCTCGTCCTCGCGGGCCATGGCGCGCCGCGCCGCGGCGACCTCGGCGACGGCGACCTGGCGCAGGCCCGCGGCGGCGCGGGCATTGGTCGGGTCCTTGGCCAGCACGTTTCGATAGAGGTTCAACGCCGCGTCATCCTTGCCGCGCAAGTGGCCGGCCTTGAGCGCCGCGTCGGCGCGCTCCAGGGTCTGGGCCAGGGCGGCGCGCGCGGTGTCGCGCAACTGCGCGATGCGACCGAACAGCTCCGGCAGGCGTGGCCAGCTGGGCAGGATGCGCGCGATCTCGTCGGCGCGCGCGGCGGCGGTATCGGCGTCGCCGGCGGCCAGCGCGGCCTGCGCCGCGACGGCGAGTGCGTCGGCCACCTTGGCCAGCCCCGCCTCGGCCAGCGCATTGCCGGGCTCGGCCGCCAGGATGCGCTGGAACAGGGCGGCCGCGCCGTCCGGCCCGTCCAGCGCGTGGCGTGCCAGTGCGGCGTTTGCCGCATCGAGCTGCTGGGCGATGCCGGTCGCGTGCGCGGCGCGCTGCGCGAGTTCCTGCTCCAGTCGTTCGACGTCGGCGCCGCCGCCCAGCAGCTCGCGTGCACCGTCAAGGTCGCGGCGGGCGGCTGCGAGATCGTCGCGCGCCAGTTCCGCCTCGGCCTGTTGCAGCAGGCGCTGGCCCACTTCCTGCAGGCCGCGCCGGGCAACGTCATTGTCCGGGTCCTGCGCGCGGGCAGCCAGGAACAGCTCGCGCGCGCTGTCGCCCTGGTCGCCGGTCAGGTGCCCGCTGGCCAGGGCCTGCTGCGCGCGGGCCAGGGTGATGTTGAAGTCGGTGCGTGGAAGCAGGTGGCGCAGGTTGTCCTGGTTCAGCCACGCGGCGGCCACGCCGAGCACCGCCAGCGCCAGCAGGCCGAACCACAGGCGCCGCGTTCGCGACGGGCGGCTGGCCGAGCTGCGACGGCGGTGGCTGGCGGCGTTGCGGTCATTGCCATCCAGCACGGCGGCGATGTCGTCCATGCGCCCCAGGCTCGGCTCCGCGCGCTCGGCGCTCGGCACGACCGGCGCCTCGACGCGCGTGGCCGGATGGGCCGGCGGTGGCGTCGACCTGGCAGCGCGCGCCATCGATGACTGCGGCGCCTGCCACAGTTGCCGCGCCAGCGTGCGCGCCGCCCGGGCCACCTCGTCGCCGGTCTGGAAACGCTCCTCGGGCTGCTTGGCCAGCAGGCGCGAAAGCAGCGGCTGCACGGCGGCCAGCGGGGCGGGCAATTCCGGGACGGGTTCGGTCAGATGCATGATGCCGAGCGCCAGCGGATCGTCGGCATGCCAGGGCACCCGGCCGATCAGCAGCTCATAGAGCACCACGCCGAGCGAGTAGAGATCCGAACGGCCATCGACGGCGCGCCCGCCGGCCTGCTCGGGACTCATGTAGTGCGGCGTGCCGACCACGGTGCCGGTGCGGGTCACGCGCTGCATGGCGTCCAGCGCGCGCGCGATGCCGAAGTCGGTGAGCACGGCCGAGCCGTCGGCACGCAACAGGATGTTGTCGGGCTTGACGTCGCGATGCACGAAGCCCTCGGCATGCGCGTAATGCAGCGCGCTGGCGATCTCGCCGACCACGCGCAGCGCGAATGGTACATCGCGCGGCGGACCGCCCTGGGTGAGGATCGGGCCGCCGGCGAGGTATTCCATCGCGATGTACAGCCAGTCGCCGCTGCGTGCGACATCGTGGATGCCGACCACGTGGCGATGGTGCAGGCGCGCGGCGATCTTCGCCTCGCGCAGGAAGCGCGCGCCGAAATCCGGGTCGGCGAGCAGGGCCGGCGACATGACCTTGAGCGCGACCTCGCGCTCCACCGATTCCTGCAGCGCGAGATAGACCGTGGCCATGCCGCCACGGCCAAGCTGGCGCAGGAGTCGATAGCCGGAAATCTCGATCACGTCGGGTGTTCCTTGTCCGCTGCGCGCCGGCGTGGCGTGGCTGCGCGCACTGTGGCGCCCTGGCACGCCAAGATGGCGCCAGTTCGGCCACAACGCAATGGCGCGGATGCCGGCGCCGCGCTCATCCCGTGCGGCGTGCCTCGATCACGTTGGGAATGGCGGCAAGCTGGGCCAGCAGACCGCTCAACTGGCCAAAATCCGCCACCCGCAGCGCATAGTTCATTTCCGCGATGCCCTTGCGCGGATCCACCCGCGCGTTCAGCGCCTTGACCTGCGCATTGGCAGCGGCGATGGCGTTGCTGACGTCCTTGTGCAGCCACTTGCGATCATAGCCGCGCACGACGATATCCACATCGTAGCTGCGTTCGCTGCGCAGGCCCCATTCGACCGCGACCACGCGGTCCGGCGCGCGCTCGCGCAGGGCCGCCAACTGGGCGCAGTCGGCACGGTGCACCGACACGCCCCGGCCGCGCGTGACATAGCCCGAAATGGCGTCCCCCGGCAGCGGCTGGCAGCAGCGCGCGAGCTGGGTGAGCAGGTTGCCGACGCCCTCGATGATGATGGCGCCCGCGTTCGGAGTCGGCGTGCGCGGCGTGACTGGCGGCGGCGGTTCCGGTTCGCGCGGGCTGACCAGCTCGTGCAGGGCGCGCGCCAGGTGCCCGGCGGTGACGTCACCCAGCGCCAGCGCTTCGAGCAGGTCTTCCTGGGTCTTGAGCTGGAAGCGCTCGGGCAGGCCATCCAGGGTCGCCGGCTGCAGCGCCAGGCGGCGCAGTTCGCGCTCCAGCAGGGCGCGCCCGGCGGCCACGTTCTGCGTGCGGTCGATGCGCTTGAACCAGGCGCGCACCTTCTCGCGCGCGCGGTGCGTGTTGAGGTAGCCGCGCTGCGGCGCGAGCCAGTCGCGCCGCGGCTCGATGACCTTGCCGGTCAGCACTTCCACGCGATCGCCGCTGCCGGGCTGGAAGTTCAGCGTGACGATGCGCCCGTTGACCTTGGCGCCGCGGCAGCGGTGGCCGACGTCGGTATGGATGGCGTAGGCGAAATCCAGCACGGTCGCCCCGCGCGGCAGGTCGATGACCTGGCCCTTGGGCGTGAGGACATAGATGCGGTCCTCGACCACCTCGGTGCGAAAGCCCGCCAGCAGCGCGGCATCGTCGTCCTGGGTATCGCGCGATTCCAGCAGCTGGCGCATCCAGGCAATCTTGCGCTCGAACGCGGCATCGCCGCCGCCGCCTTCCTTGTAGCGCCAGTGCGCGGCCACGCCGAGCTCGGCGTGGTCGTGCATATCGTGCGAGCGGATCTGCACTTCCAGGGTCTTGCCGTCCGGCCCGATCACGGCGGTGTGCAGCGACTGGTAGTTGTTGCCCTTGGGGCTGGCGATGTAATCGTCGAATTCGCCCGGGATGAAGGGCCACAGCGAATGCACCACGCCCAGCGCCGCATAGCAGGCCGGCACGTCATCCACCAGCAGGCGCAGCGCGCGCACGTCGTAGAGCCCGGAAAACTCCAGGCCCTTCTTCTGCATCTTGCGCCAGATCGAATAGATGTGCTTCGGGCGCCCGCCGATCTCGGCCCGGATGCCGGCCTTGGCCAGCGCCGCGCTGAGCTGCGCCTTGGCGTTGTCGATCCACGCCTCGCGGTCGCCGCGGCGCTCGTCCAGCAGGTGCGCGATGCGCCGATAGACCTCGGGCTGCAGGAAGCGGAAGGTCAGGTCTTCCAGTTCCCACTTGAGCTGCCACACGCCCAGGCGGTTGGCCAGCGGCGCGTGGATGTCCGCGGTGAGGCGCGCCAGCGCGCGCTGTTCCTCGGCGCCGGCGTGGGTCGCCTCGCGCATGGCCACCAGCTGGCGCGCCAGCAGGATGAACACCACGCGCAGGTCGCGGATGATCGCCAGCAACAGGCGGCGCAGGCCCTCGGCACCGCCGGCGGCGCCATGCGCGGCGTGCAGCGACCAGACCTTCCCGGCCGCCTGCTGGCCTTCCACCAGCACCGCCACGTCGGCCGGAAATGCGGCCAGGTCGGCGCTCTCGATCCGGGCCCCGCGCTGCGCGGCCACGTGCAGGATGCACGCGGCCTGGGCTTCCTCGCCCACGCCAAGCCGGGCCAGCAGTTCCAGGCTGGCTTCCAGGCCCGCCTGGGCATGCTGCCAGGCCGCTGCATCCGCCGCCCGTTCGTCGGCCAATGCCCGCGCGCGGCGCACGCAGTCGCCCGTCACCTCAGCGGCAGGCGACCTGGAAGCATGCGCGGGTTTCGGCGCGGACGTCATGGGTTGCGCACCTGGCTGCGCCGGCCGCGCGCGCCGGCGCAGGCGCGCTGCGCGGGGCGCAAACGGCATCGGCGCCCGCAGGCGCCGATGGGTCCCGCGGGTGCGGCAAGGATGTCAGGGGTTGGCGGGGCCACCTTTCATCCACGGGAAGCCGGGCGAGCCCGGCACGAAGCCGAAGATGACATCGTCGCCACGGAACCGGTTGCCGCCCTCGGCCACCACCGTGGGCTCGACGAACACCGAGGCTGCCACGATCGGCGTGTTCGGCGCCGGCTGGGTCTGCCCACCGACCACGGTGCGCGTCACCGCCACGTAGAACGAGGCGTGCGTGGACCCCCCGCCGTCCGGCGTGGTGCCGAGCACGAAATCGATATCGACGAAGGGTGAGGCAGAACTCAGGGTCCCGCTGTAGATCGCGCCATTGCACACATTGGCATCCAGCGTGCTCGGCAGCTGCGCCAGCGTACACCAGTCGCCGGCACTGCTCAGCAGGGTTTCGTCGAAGGCGTCACGCACGGCGAACATGGTGAAGTTCTGCAGCCCGGCGACGTTGTCGCCCAATTGCTGCGGCAGCTCGAAGAAGTTGCTGGGCCGGTTCACCTGCGTCCCCACACTGGCATCGACGCGGAACACGTAGGTCAGTTTCAGCGCCACACCCACGGGCAGGGATTCGATCCACATGATTGGCCCGCGCGTGGCCCCGGCGATGCCCGCCGGCACGATGCCGGTCGCGGCACCGCAGGCGACCGATTCATCGACGCGCATGCTGCCGGCGTCGTTGCCGCCCAGGACGCACGGATCCTGCGGCAACTGCCCCCACAGCGGATTCGACCAGTCATAGGGCGGCATCAGCGACCCGCTCGGCGGATTCCAGTTGAGCATGTTGCGGTAGTTGTTCGCCACGGCCTCGGTGCCGTTCCAGAAGCCATCCGCGAAGATGCTGTCCATGAAGGGACTGGTCCACTCGCCCTGCGGGCCAAGTGGATTGCAGGTCAGCGTGGAGGCGCGCAGGCCCGCGGGCTGACGATTGATGGTGAAGGTTTCGCCGCGGTAGGTGACCGGAAACGCATCGACGGCCGACGGGAAGGTCCACTGGTGCTGGTTCGCGGTCTCGTGGCGCGGCACCAGGTGGACGATCGAACTGGCCACCGGGCTGCCGACATTCGCGCACAGCAGGTAGCCATCGGTATAGGCCGTCAGGCGGGCGCTGCTTGGGCCATCGGCCTGGTAGCGCAGCGCCGGCTTGCCGACGGGCGCCTGCAGGGCGATGTTGTCCTGGTTGACGGTCAGCGAAGGTGCGGCGGTTGCAGCGGAGATGGAAAATACGGAGAGGAGGGCTCCGGCGAGGATGGACCGGGGAGTCACTGACAGCATTGGCTTGGGTTCTCTGGTCGAGCAATGTCCGAATGTGATTGCACGCAACCGCCGTGCCGACCTTGCCGCCGGGTTCACCGTCGACGTCAATCCGGATGCTGCATGCTACACTCGATCGGCGTCATTCTAACCGCTGACAGGTGCGCGCGCACCAGTCATTTCCGCATGAAATCAGCCATTTTCGGCCGCCCGTCACATTTCGGTGCCCGCCCAAGCAGCCCTATGCGCACGATATCCAGCCTTGCCCTGACCCTCCTCATCGCCGCCGGCACCGCCGGTGCGCAATCCGCGCCCACGCTCGAAGAGCGCATGTCGCAGTCGGAATTCCAGGCCGCCGGGCTGGAAAAGCTGTCGCCGGCCGAGCTCGCCCAGCTCAATGCCTGGCTGGCCGCGCACGGCGAAACCCAGGTCACCGGCAGGGGCGGCAAGCCGCTGTTCTACCCGGATTCCGACGCCCGCACGACGGTCAAGGCGAACATCCAGGGCGACTTCACCGGCTGGCTCGGCCACACCATCTTCCGCCTCGACAACGGCCAGGAGTGGCAGCAGGTGGAAACCAGCAGCCGCCACGACGCGGGCCTGTTCCACAACCCCGCGGTCGAAATCAAGCCGATGTCCTTCGGCAGCTGGCTGATGGTCGTCAAGGGCTGCGGCTGCAGCCTGCGCGTCAAGCGCATCAAGTAGGGTCGCAGGTCGCGGCTACGCCTGCGACGCACGGCGCGCATCGAAGTCCAATCGCTCGCGGCCACGCCAGCGGCGCGCGACGCGCATCGAAGGCGTGTCGGTCGCCACGACACCCATGATGCAGCATGCACCGCACGAACATCGCAGACCCAGCGCGAGCAGGAAACCCGGCCGCCAACCCCTTGCGGACCGATCCCTGGGCAGGATTGGAGTGCTCATAAGGCACGGATTCTACGCTACCGGCCTTCGCGGTTGCGGCCCTTCGCCACGGAGGCCTGCGGTCATGGCAGCCTCACGCTGCTGCATACACACGCGCCCGTTGGCGCCGCTACTCTAAGGGGCATCAAGTCCGGCGCTCTGTCGTATATTTCCGCGCTGGCTCCACTGCACGTCCGCCCATGTCCCGCTGGAAAGCCGCTGCCATCCACGCCTCCATCAGTGCCGCCATTGGCGTGCTGGCGGCGCTCCTGATCTTCGGCCTGTGGTACCCGCCACCCTATGCCCAAGCCACCGGCGCGCCGGAACTGGTGATGCTGCTACTGGGCGTGGACCTGACCCTTGGCCCGCTGCTGACCCTGGTGGTCTTCAAGGCCGGCAAGAAGGGTATGGCGTTTGACCTGGCGGTGATCGGTACCCTGCAGGCATGTGCGCTGGTCTATGGCCTGCACGTGGTAGCCGTAGCGCGGCCCGTGTACATCGTGGGGGCGGTGGACCGGTTCGTGCTGGTGACGGCAAATGAACTGGATCCCGAGGATCTGGCCCAAGCCCAATCCGGATTCCGCAAGCTCCCGTGGAGCGGGCCACGTATCGTCGGGACGAAACTCCCTACCAACGGGAAGGAGCAGGCCGACCTGTTGTTCTCCGCTCTCGCCGGCAAGGACGTCGAAAAGTTTCCAAAATACTACGTGCCCTACGCGCAGGTGGCAGCGGGGATGCTGGCGAAGGCCCGGACCGTGCAAGACGTCGATGGCAGCCATCCGGAAAACGCGCCGGCTCTGCTTACCTGGCTCAAAGAACACAGCGTCCAGCCCGCCGCCATCCGTGTCCTGCCACTGCTTGCGCCGCACGGCGATTTCGCCATCGTCCTGGATGCCGCCGATGGCGCCGTCCTGGATGTACTCGCGATGGATCTTTGGTAGCACGCGAGCTGGGGGGGGGCTGACAACACGTGAACCAAGCAATCCAAGCCTCCGTCACGCTTCGAACCTGATTCGCGCCTGCGCCTGGGAAGCAGCACCTACGGAACCTTTACCGCTGGCGCGCCGCGCTCGCCGAATCGGGCCTGACGTGCGACAGACGACACGCGTGTACGGGCTGGTCGGCAGCCGTTACTTGTCACTTCCTGACAATTCTCGCACCAGTTTGCGTCCTTCCTGAGACGTGTGTCGCACCACCGAATCAAGACGACGCCGAAAGCGTGACGCCGAGCACTCTGGAGTGGTTGGCACGGATTCTGCTACTGTCTTAGCGCGAGCCGTCGGTTGTCTGGAAACCAGCGATCGCGGAAGCGGGCCCGCCTCGCAAGGTCGGCGGCTCTGGTATGACTACACCAAAAGGGGATACAACCCATGAACATGAAGAAGACCCAAGGCTTTACCCTGATCGAACTGATGATCGTCATCGCGATCATCGCCATCCTGGCCGCCATCGCGCTGCCGGCTTACCAGGACTACACCGTCCGCTCGAAGGTCTCGGAAGGCCTGGTCGGTGCCAGCGCCGCCAAGGTGACCGTGGTCGAGGGCTTCCAGAGCGGCGGCATGACCGGCGTTGCCGCGGTCGCTACAGAATACGCGGCCGGCAACACATCGACCAGCTCCAAGTACGTCAAGGAAATCAACATCGACGGCGATACGGGGATGATCACCGCGGTCTATCAGGCCACTGACGAAAACGGCCTGCCGAGCGGCGTCGACGACCAGACCATCACCTTCTCGCCGTATGCGATGGCCACGGGCTCGCCCGTTGCGCTCGATGCCACCGCAACAGGCTCGATCGATTGGGGCTGCAGCTCCGCCACGCACAAGACCGCGGATGATCGCGGGCTCACTCCCCTGACCGCAGGAACCCTGCTCGCCAAGTACGCTCCGGCCGAGTGCCGCTGAGCCAAGCCGTGCTGGCTCTCGGAGCCGTGGCGGTGTGATCCGGAAGCCCCGCCCCGCGGGGCTTCCTTTTATCCGCGGGACGGAAATCCATGAAGCGTGATCGTTTCGTCGCCGTGGGTCCGGAAAGGGGGAATCGCATGAACGCACCGCGGGGCTTCACGCTGATCGAACTGATGATCGTGATCGCGATCATCGCCATCCTTGCTGCGATTGCCGTTCCGGCCTATCAGGACTATGTGGTGCGTGCCAAGCTGATCGAGGGCTTCAGCGGCGCGATGGGCGTGAAGGCCGAGATCGGCAGCGCCTACATGAGTGGCGGCAGTGCCCGTGTCGCCGTCGTCGCCGAACAGTACCAGCCCGCCAACACCAGTACGCGCACCAAGTACGTCAAGCACATCGAAGTCTCAGACGCAGGCGTGATCACCGCGGTGATCGCCGCAAACGCCGCCAACGGCCTGCCGTCCGGCCTCGATGGCCAGACCTTCACGCTCACCCCCCAGGTGTCGACGAGCAGCGGGTTTGTCGCGCTCGCTGCGGAGGCCAATGGTCGCATGGACTGGGCCTGCGCCTCGAGCAGCCACGTGGTCGCAGAAGCGCGCGCCATGCTCTATACGGAAGGGACGCTCCCGGGCAAATACCTGCCGGCGGAGTGCCGTTGAAGACGTTTCGGCTGCGCCGACGCGGCATCAAGCGCTCCCGCGCCGCCTGCCGGTGAACATCCGCGCGCTGCGCTCCCGCGCCACCTTGTTGATGGCCGCCGCGCTCGTCTTGACCTGCCTGGTCTATTGGCCGGGGCTCGGGGGCGGCTGGTTCTTCGACGATTATCCGAACATCGTCGACAATGCGGACGTCCAGCCCGAACGGCTCGGCGCCCGGGAACTCCTCCAGGCGGCGCGTTCCTCGCCGGCCAGCGCGCTCAAGCGTCCGCTGGCGTCGTTGAGCTTCGTGGCCAGCCATGCGATGAGCGGGCTTGACCCGTTCGGCTGGAAGCTCGCCAACCTCGTCATCCACCTCTGCAACGGCGTCTTGCTGTTCGTCTTCGCGCGCGTCCTGTTCGCGGCACTTGACGAGCAGGGGCGACCGATTCCGCGCGCCGGGATCACCGCCGCGCTGATAGCCGGCGGGTGGCTGCTCCTGCCGATCAACCTCACCGCCGTGCTACTGGTGGTCCAGCGCATGGAGAGCCTTGCCAACGTGTTCGTCGTCGCGGGGCTTGCCGGCTATGTACAGGCGCGTCGCAAGCAACTGCTCGCCCGATCCGGCAGCGCGCTTGCATGGGGCGCGGCGAGCCTCGTCGTGCCGACCGCTGTCGGCGCGCTGGTGAAGGAATCGGCCGTCCTGCTGCCGCTTTATGCATTTCTCGTCGAGTGCATCGTTTTCCGCTTCCGGTCGAATCGGGCACGTTCCGGTCCGGACCGCTCCGTCGTGACGCTGTTCGTCGTGCTGCTGGCGCTGCCGGCAACAGCCGGGCTTGCCTGGATCCTGCCCCGCATCGCTACGGCCGCGGCCTGGAGCGCACGGGACTTCACGATGTGGACACGTCTCCTGAGCGAGGCGCGGATCATCATCGACTACATCGGCTGGATCCTGCTTCCCTTACCGCAATGGCTGTCCTTCTACCATGACCATTTCCGCACCTCGACCGGGCTGTTGACCCCCTGGACGACGCTGGCTTCGCTCGCTGCCCTCATCGGCTTGGTCGCCGCTGCATGCGCACTGCGCCGGCGCTACCCATTGGTCAGCCTCGGAATCGCGCTGTATCTCACTGCCCATGTGCTGACGGGCACGATCCTGCCGCTGGAGCTCATCTATGAGCACCGCAACTATTTCGCGAGCTTTGGGGTGCTGCTGGCCGTGGTGCCGATCTTGAGCACGGCGCGTTACCCGTTCGCGCTCGCCCGCCATGCCACGCTGGCACTGCTGCTGGCGTGGTGGGCCGCATCGACGCTGATCACCGCCTACGCATGGGGCGATCCGCTTCGGCTGGCCGTCGACCTCGCCGCACGAGCGCCCGATTCGCCGCGCGCGCAGTTCGGCCTCGGACGTGAACTGGTCACGAAAGGCGGCTACGACCCCAATTCGCCCTTCACCAAGCATGCTTATGCGCCGTTGCTGCGCGCGTCCTCGATGCCCGGTTCCTCGATTTTGCCCGAGCAGATGCTGATCCTGATGAACAGCCTCATGCACCGCCCTGTGGATGAGCGCTGGTGGGAGGCCCTGATCGTCAAGCTGCGCCACCGCGCCCCCGGGGCGGAAAATGTGAGTGCTCTGGGTGCCCTGACCCGCTGCGCCAGCAACGGTGACTGCGTGCTGCCAGCGGCGCGCATGCAGGCCGCGCTGGATGGCGCACTTGACCACAACCGGCGCGATCCGCGCCTCCTCACCATCGCCGCCGACTACGCCTGGAGTGTCAGCGGTGATCGTCAGGAGGCGCGTCGCCTGGCCGCTGCCGCAGTAGCGGCCAGGCCAGGCGACGCGGACTACCGCATCACGCTCGCGCGGATGGACTTCGTACTGGGACGGTTCGACCAGGTGCGCCAGCAGCTGGCTGCCCTGGAAGGAATGCGGACCACGGCCCGCCAGGATGCGTCCATCGCCGAAGTGCGCAGCAAGCTGCCCGCGCTCTAGCCTCGCATGGGTGGGCGGGTTCGAATGCCCGGAATCCCAGCCGATTCCCGCTTCCAGCCTGGCGCGACGTCATTGGCGCGGCAAGCGTCGTTTCGCGCAGATGACGCGGATGGAAAGGTTCACCAGGAAGGCGAACACGTCGAAGCCGGACATGGCAATCCGCAGCGCAAGAGCAAGCTGCAACGCGTCCTGGGGAGCAAGCGCGGATGCACTGAGTCCAACGAATGCGGCCTCGCGTACCCCAAGGCCACCCGGAAGAACGACCACCGCGATGCCCACCACCACCGCCGTCGCATAGGCGCCGCAGATTACGAGCAGGGTCACGGAAGAAACCCCGGGCATCACCAGTACCGCGGTCGCCGCGACAAACACGCCAAGCCCGAGCCATTGCACGAACTGCAGGGCGATTGCCGCGCGAAGGTCGCTTGGCCTCAAGACGGGCAACGACGCCGGAATGCTCCGGAAGCGCTTTCGCAGGAGCAATGACAGCCATTCCATCAGCCGCTGCACGATGATCGGGATCATGCGGTACCCAAGCAGCTGGGTGGCAACCAGCAGGGGCAGGATGGACGGAATCAGCGCCAGCGCATACGCGATCGCTCCTATTGCGAGCGCGGCGAGGACGGCTCCCAGCTGCTCGGCGAGCGTCGCAAGAACTACAACGCCAGGACCGACGCGACCGGCGTTGTCCGACACGCGTGCGAGCACGCCACCGATCATGATCGGAACGTACTTGCCAACCAGCATCATCGCGACCTGGTGCAGGGATTGCGGGAACGAGAGACCCGGGCCCGACAACGCCCGCAGATAGCGGCTCCAGGCGAAGGACATTGCAGCCAGCGCGCACCCTACCCCTGCCAATCCGATCGCGATCACCCCGGGCGCCCGCGACCATTCGATGGTTTGCTGTTCGTGCAAACGTGCAAGGGAAACGGCGCAGACCCCCACGCCAAGAAGCATGATCGCCGAGCTGATCAGGCGAACTGCACGGACGCGCACCCGCTCACTCCTCCCGCGCCCGCGTACACGACTTGAAATTTTGCTTCACCCACCGGCTGTGCCTCGGGCAACGGCGATGCAAGTAGAAATTTCCGGTCATCGCGGTCGCAGTACGTACACGAGGGTTGGCGTCAAGAAGCGCATCGCCTCAAGCAATGCCCTCGGGACAAGGCGGAGCAATCGGGCCGCGTGGTGTTTGTCTGCTTCGAGTTCCAGTGTGAGATGGAGCGCGTCGACGCATCGGTTCCTGAAGTCGAATCCGGCTTCTGCGAGCATCCGCTCCAACTGTCCGCAACTTAGCGGTTCACAATCATATTCCCGACCCCTCCCCCACAAGCGGAGATAAGGCGACCGGCATCTCTTAGGAAGCCAACTGAGAAACGCGAGGCGGTAATGTGGCTCGACAAGTTGCCAGCGATTTGGAACCGCCAAGTACGCGACCCCATCGGGTTTCAGCACACGCCGCACTTCCGAAAGATGATGCTCCTGCGATCGCGCCTCACCCACGTGCTCGATGACGTGGTTGGTGACAACTACGTCGAACATCGCATCATCGTAGGGAAGGTGAGTCCCATCCACCTTCTGGAACCGGTAACCGTCACGGGCCACACGGTTGTCTGCAACATCTACGGCGCAAACATCTACGATCAGGTGAGGATGTGAGCCAAAGTGCCTGGCGATGCCGCCTGATCCCGTGCCTACCTCCAGAAGCGTAATCGGGCGCGCAATACGATCGAGTCCCAGCACACGTTCGATCTTCAATGCCTTCGCATGGCGCGAGGGAAGATCCAGAATCGCGTGGGGCTTTCGATGAATGGCTGGCTGATCGTCCAATGAGGGATCCGCTGCCCTCGCTAGTCGAGGATTTAGGAAGAACACTCGCCGCCCGACTCTTGCGTCCAGCCTGCAAGCCTCGAAACGGCAAGATTCAGGCGCACGCCGATATTGTCCCATGAAAACTGACGTGCGAAGCGAATACACCCGGCTCGAAGGTGGCCATCGGGGTCATGGATAGCGAGTGTCCGCAGCACCGCCACCGCCATTTCTCTGTAGTTGCCAGGTTCGATCAGAAGTCCCGAAACGCCCTCGCCGACTGCGTCCGGAACACCCCCGACCGCGAAAGCAACCGTGGGCACGCCGGCGCTCGCCGCCTCCAGTGCGACGATACCGAACCCTTCGATGTCGCCGCGGACCTGCTGCACGGGGAAGACATGCACCTGGCTGGCCCGGAATGCTGCCCAGACCACGTCGTCCGACACCTTGCCAAGCAACAGGATGTTCCCTTCCATCCCGAGCTCGGCAGCCAGCTTCCGCACATCCTCCGAAACGTTGCCGGCGCTGGCATGCAGTGCATCGCGGGGCTCACCTCCGGCAACGACCAGCACGATGTCGGGCTGCTTCGCAACGATGAGCGGAAGGCAATGACGGACGAACTCGACAAGTCCCTTCCGCCGGGTAAGGCGACCAACCGAAAGCAGGATCGGTCTGTCTCCGAGCCTATAGTTTTCCCGAAAATTACCGGGAGCCGAATCATTGTCCGTTCGGGAATCGACGCCTGGGTGGACGATTTCCATGACATCTGCGGCCAGTCCTTTGTCGATCGCGAGCGCGTGCGTAAAGCGGCTGATCGGCAAGTATCCATCGCAGGCGCGGATCGCCGGCAGCCAAAATCGCTGGTACCAGAAATTCGGCACGGCAAGGTCAAGTCCATAGAGGAACACCAACGCACGCACACCTGTCCACCTGGCCACAATCCAGGCGACCGGCGCCATGAGGCCACTCCCTGCGATAACGACATCTGGACGCTGCCGCCGTACTAAGCGAAGGCTCGTCCACAACGCGCGGATCAGGAATCCAGGAACGCTTCCCAGCCGGACGGAAGCAACGACTGCATTGTCAGGGAGAAATGCATCGCACCCTGCAGGTCCACATACGGAAATATCGTACTGTCGAGAGAGCTGCGTGACAACATGCTGATTAAAGCGCTCCATTCCCCCCACAAGTGGCGGAAGATTGCGAGTTATCAGCAGCACGTTGCGGCGAGCGGGTATTACGGTGATCATATATGCTATGACGAGGGTCACGCAACGATACAGACACAATACTTGAAAGCCATCAGATATCCCTCCTATACGTGAGCGCTGTTATCTGCTCGGAGATCAATCCGATCAGGAAGATGATGACCGACGCGCTCCAGAGCAGCGTGCTCATGTTGGTCAGCCGGTGATATTCGTACAGCGTGTACGCATAGTTCCCACAGCCAAGCAGGAAGAACAGCACGCTCGCGGGGACGAACAGCTTCAGAGGCGAGTACAGCGTGGCGATCTTGAAAATGATCAGGAGGAAACGGATGCCATCCTTGAGCGGCCGGATATGGCTGGTGGTTCCAACGCGCTGCTGTACCGGGATCGGTACGTAGTCGACTGGGTACGCACTGCGAAAGAACGCCATCGTGCTGGTGGTCGGATAGGAAAAGCCGTTGGGCAGGAGATGCAGGAACTCGCGGAACCGCTCCGCGCGGACCGCGCGAAAGCCGGAGGTCAGGTCGAGCACCGCGTGTCCCGTCATGCGGCTGGCCAGCCAGTTGTAGAGCGTGTTGGCCGCGCCACGGTGGAAATTGGCCTGCCCGCTGGCATCGCGCGCCCCGACAACCATGTCGAAGCCTTCGCCGAGGCGATCGAGCAGTTGCTGGATCAGCGATGGATCGTGCTGGCCGTCGGCATCCATGAAGACGATGACCTCGCCCGTCGCCGCGCGCGCACCGCGCTTGATGGCAGCGCCGTTGCCCATGGAGTACGGGTTGCGCAGCACCGTGACGCCATGGCTTTGGCAGAGCGTCGCCGTGTCGTCGGTCGAGCCATCATCCACGACGATGACCTCGGCCGCCGGCTGGGCGGCCTTGAGGCGCGGCAGCAGGTCGGCCAGCGCGGCGGATTCGTTCTTTGCAGGCAGGACGACGCTGAGACTCAAAATGCTGGGCTCCCCGGGGTGAAGCGGGATCATAACGCGCAATGCCGCCTCAGGTTGCGCAGCCGTCGGTCAGTCGGCGTCGGAGCCAGCAAGAGAAGCGCAACCAGGATGCCGTTGGCGCATATCGCACCGACGGTTACAGCACAGCATGCGTCGCCAATCACTTCGGCGTGCACTGTCCGACATTCAGCGAGATTGTGCGGTTGGCCGAGGTTTCAGGTTCAAGGTCCACCCCGGTTCGTGACGTACGCCGAACACGCCGCGCTTCAGCGCGCTGCTTCGACGGCCACGCCAAGCCGGAGAGAACTACGACTGCCCGCTGGCCACGGCCACGGCGCGCAAGCTGCGCGCCGTCGCGCGTGCGCCTACAACCGACCCATGAACAGCAGTACCAGCACCACGATCACCACGATGCCGAGGAGACCGCTGGGTCCGTAGCCCCAGCTTCGGCTGTAGTTCCAGCGCGGCGTCGAGCCGATCAGCAGCAAAATGAGGATGATGAGTAGAATCAGGCCAAGCGACATGGTGGTGCTCCGTTCAAGCCTGCTTCGACGGCCGTCAACGTCTGCGGGAACATCCGGCGGCGACGTGCAATGCCTGCAGGAACCTCACATTGACGCTGACCCGATGCTGCGCTGCCTCAGCGATGGCGTCTGTGCGGTAGCGCACGCAGGATGCGCGCTTAAGGGGGCTAAAAGGGGACGGAGGCAATTATGGCAGCCGACGGACTGGCAAGTGGGCACCCACGGAGCGCCGGCAATCGCTGCACACAGCACCTTCCAACGAAGTGGTTGGACAGCGATTACTGGTGGGAAGATCGCGTAGGGCGGCGCAGCAGCGCACTTGCACGGGGCCGCGCGGCATTGGAAATGCCGTGCTCTGCAAGGAACGCATCGACGGCACCGGATCAAGCCCGTGGACCGCAGCCGCTCGCGACCTGCAGCGCCGAACCTCGATGGATCAGCCTGCCTGCCCCTCGGTCTTGCGGGGTTTGTTTGACCGCTTGGCTGGCGCACGTGCATCTGCGCCGAACACGGTCGACAGGATCTTGTCCTGCGGCTCGACCGAGCCGATGGTCACGTCTTCCGGGCCGATCAGGATGGAGTCGATCAACACGCTGCCGTGGGGGGCGCGCGCCGTGAGGGTTGCGAGCAGCTCGCGCGCCGCAGAGTAGACGATTCGCGTGACATTTACCGCAAGCACCATCGGCAGCGCATTCGCTGGCGCGTCGTGGTATACCGCGCGCGCCTGATCCAGGTCGAACCTGAACGCCGCTATCGCCTCCACCGAGATCGAATACGCGGCGCCGTCGATGTCGTCCTGGCTGCTCAAGGTCAGCTCGACCTGATGCGGCGAATCAAGATGATAGGTCACCGTGGCCGCGATCTTGATCATCAACGGCTTGATCGGATCCTCCCCGACAGGCAGCGCGCGGAACGACGCGGCCGGATAGCTCAGCCACTCAAGCTGCAACGGGCTGCGTTTCATCGCCGCTCACCAGATTCCAGGACCGGACCGCACCACGCGACACGCGAGGCTGAACGGCCGGCAGACACTGCGTGCGTTGCCGTTCGCTTGATACGACTTCGAACCAGCGGCATTGGGATGCTTCCGGAGCAAGGTTGATGTGCAGCCTGCCCTGCGCGGCCCGGGTCGCCTTGACCATGGTCTCGATCGTCAGGTTCGCGTCACCACGCAGAATCTTCGTCACCATCGGCAGGCTGACACCCATACTTGCCGCCAGGTCCGAACGCGACATCCCGGCGCGATCAAGCAATTTCGCCAACTCCAGCGCGAAGTCGAGCTTGGCGCCTTCCACGGCAAGTGCCGATGACATCCCGGCTTGCCGCATTAGTGCCTGGAACGATGTCTTGCCCATCACCCTATCCTTCCTCATCTCCGATGATTTCAACACGACCGGCAGCCAACGCGCTCAGGAACTGCGCGCGCAAGGCAATGGCCGACGCCTTGTCTCGCGCGCGGATCTTCTGGGAACGCTTGCGCAGCACATGCGAACAGACGACCAGCTTCCCTTCCGCCTCAAAGCAGAGCAGCCGCAAAGGCCCCTTGATGAACTCATAGATGGCATGGGTTTCATCCACGCAGTGATAAAGCGCGGTGGACAACTGGCGTGGCCCTGTGACGGGAATCCGCTCCCAGAGCGCAGCGAATCCAACGACATAGGCTTTGAGCTTGGGATCGGACAGCATGTCCACGAGCTGCCTCTCGAAGGCACAATGCCCACGGCCGTCCACGGGCGCCACGACCGTCCAGCAACCGGACTTGAGTACCTTGAGGCGCATTAGCTTAACTTATAGGTGAAGCCTGGGCAAGGGCTAAAAGGGGACGGAGGCAATTATGGCAGCCCCACGGACTGGCAAGCGGGCACCCACGCGCGCCGAAGGCTCCCTGGAGGGCTGCGCTGACCGCGGGTGGCGTCTGGATCGCAGCGTTCGTCGACTGCGCCGCGGCGATCCTGTTCGCCTGTCCCGGGTCGCGCCAGCAGCCCAGGAGTCCGGGCGGGGCGTTCCAGCACTGCACGTGTTGCCCTGATCGGCGGATCGCGTGCGCAAGGCTTGCGCCAAAACCGCTACGATGTGCGGGTCCATCGCATCTTCGCCGCCCCAGGGGGCACTCGGTCGGCGGGATGCCAGCCAGCAACGAACGGTAGCGGGCGTCGGTCCGCGAGTGCGCTTGGTCTGCCCTGGCAGCGCGACGCACACGTTCATGACAGGGGAGTACGGATGATGAAGAGCCTGTTGCCGATCGTCTTGGCGACCGTGGTGCTGGGGAGCAGCCTGGCGGGCGCCGCCGGCACGCCGGGGGCAAAGCCCGCGGAACCGGCGACCCGCATGGCCAACGCCGCCGTGCTGGGGCAATTGCCGTTTCACGACCGCGAGGATTTCGCGCGCGCGAAGCGCGGCCGGATCGCGCCGCTGCCGGATGGGCAGATCAAGGATGCGACCGGTGCGGTGATCTGGGACATGGCCACCTACGAGGCGTTCATGGGCAGCGAGTTCGCGCCTGCGACCGTCAACCCGAGCCTCTGGCGACAGGAACGCCTGAACAACATCACGGGGCTGTTCAAGGTCACCGACCGCATCCATCAGATCCGCGGCTTCGACCTTGCCAACATGACCATCGTGGAGGGCGAAACCGGGCTCATCGTGATCGATCCGCTGGTGAGCGTGGAAACCGCGGCCGCGGGACTGGCGCTCTACCACGAACACATCAACCACAAGCCGGTGGTGGCGGTCATCTATTCGCACTCGCACGTGGATCACTTCGGCGGGGTGAAGGGGGTGACGTCGGTGGCCGAGGTCGCGTCCGGGAAAACTCGCATCTACGCGCCCGCGGGCTTCCTCGAGCACGCAGTGTCGGAAAACGTGTACGCCGGCAACGCCATGAGCCGGCGCGCGCTCTACATGTACGGCGCACTGCTGCCCAAGAGTGCCGATGGGCAGGTCGGCACCGGCCTGGGCAAGACCACCTCGATGGGCGCGGTGTCATTGATCGCCCCAACCGACAGCATCGGCGAGACGGGACAAGCCACCGAAGAGCGGGTGATCGACGGGGTGCGGATCGAGTTCCAGCTGACGCCCGGCACGGAGGCACCGGCGGAAATGAACATGTATTTCCCGGACTCCAAGGCGCTGTGCATGGCCGAAAACGCCTCGCAGACGATGCACAACATCCTCACCATCCGCGGCGCACAGGTGCGCGACAGCCGGCAGTGGGCGCGCTACCTGGATCAGGCGCTGGTGGCCTACGGCGACCGCAGCACGGTGCTGTTCGCCCAGCATCACTGGCCCACCTGGGGGCGCGAGGACATCCGCGCCTACCTCGCCGACCAGCGCGACATGTACCAGTACATCCACGACCAGACGCTGCGCCTGTTGAACCAGGGCCTGACGCCGCTGGAAATCGCCGACACGCTCAAATCGCTGCCGCCCGGACTGGCGCAGAAGTGGTACGCGCGCGGCTACTACGGCACCCTGAGCCACAACGTACGCGCCGTCTATCAGCGCTACATGGGTTTCTACGACGGCAACCCGGCCAATCTCGATCCTCTGCCCCCGCAGGCGGTCGCGCGCCACTACGTCAAGTTCATGGGCGGCGCCGCAGCGGTACTTGCCAAGGCAAGGGAATCGTTTGCCAACGGCGAGTACCGCTGGGTGGCGGAGGTCATGAAGCACGTGGTGTTCGACGATCCCGACAACACCGACGCCAGGGAATTGCTCGCCGATGCCCTCGAGCAGATGGGCTACCAGGCGGAAAGCGGTACCTGGCGCAACGCCATGCTGATGGGCGCCTTCGAACTGCGCAACGGCATCCCCGACACGGGCGGCGGCACGTCGGCGTCCCCGGACACCCTGACGGCGATGACCATCGACATGTTCTTCGACTACATGGGCATCCGCCTCAACGGGCCCTTCGCCGCCCAGTTGCTGCCCGAATTCAACATCAACTGGACCTTTGTCGACCTCGAGCAGACCCACGTGATGACCTTGCGCAACGGCGCGCTCACCCATCGCGTCGGCGAACCCGATCCAGAGGCCAAGCTCACGCTCTATCTCACCCGCTCCGTGCTCGATGACATCCTCTCCGGCGAGATCGGCTTCCTGGAAGCCATGCGCCAGGGGCTGATAGAAATGGACGGCAAGCCTGTGCTGCTGGTGATGGTCATACTGCTGCAGGACGTCTTCGACCCGCTGTTCAACATCGTCACCCCCTAAAAGGGGACGGAGGGAATTAACTTCCCCGGCGGCCAGCCCAGGGGAAGGCAGCCTGGGGCGAAGGCCCTGCGTGACGCCCCACCGCGTTTAATTGCCTCCGTCCCCTTTTGGGGTGCTGCTGCCGCGCTTCCAGATGGTGGTGTACAGGTCGTGGCGGCGGTCGCGCAGGTTCTGCACGGTGCCGGAGGCGCGCGCTTCCACCAGGTCGTCCAGGCGCAGATCGGCGAAGGCCACCTGCTCGGCGTTCGGCGTGGTGTCGGCGGCGATGCCCTCGGGTGCGAAGGGGAAATCGCAGGGCGTGATGATGCAGCTCTGCGCGTACTGGATGTCGAAGTTGTTGACGCCCGGCAGGTTGCCGACGTTGCCCGACGTGACCACGTACACCTGGTTCTCGATCGCGCGCGCCTGGCAGGAATACCGCACGCGCAGGTGGCCCTGTCGCACGTCGGTGCAATAGGGCACGAAAAGGATCATGGCGCCCTGATCCACCAGGTGCCGGGCCATCTCGGGGAATTCGGAGTCGTAGCAGATCATCACGCCGATCGGGCCGCAGTCGGTCGCAATGGCCTCGGCGCTGTCGCCCCCGGAAATCTTCCACCAGTGGCGCTCGTTCGGCGTGGGGTGCAGCTTTTCCCGCTCGTGGATGGTGCCGTCGCGCAAGCCGACGAAGCAGACGTTGTGGATGTCGCCATCCTCCATCTGCGTGGGATGCGAGCCGCCGATGATGTTGATGTTGTATTTCACCGCCAGTCGCTGGATCAGCTCGCGCACGTCCTGGGTGTACTGGGTCAGGGTGCGCATGGACGCCGCGGGCTCGAGCTTCGCGTTGGCGATGGACAGGAGCTGCAGGGTGATCAGTTCGGGAAACACCACGAAGTCGCTGCGGTAATCGGCGGCGATATCCACGAAGTACTCGACCTGCGTCGCGAACTCCCCGAATTCACGGATGCGCCGCTGCTGGTACTGCACCGTGGCGACGCGCACGCAGTCCGGCAGGTCGCCGCTGCGCTGCGCCTGGCGGATGACCGGGTGGTCGGACTTGCGCGGATTGCGCCAGACCAGGTGCGCGGCGAAGCCGAGCGACTCCCGATCCGAAGGCAGGTAGTTGGGCAACACGCCGAGCACCTCGAAGCCATTGCGCAACTGGAAGCTCAGTGCCAGATCGCGCACGCGATCCTCGCGCACCGCCTCGATGTAGGCTTCGGCGCTGCCGAACTGCTTCATGCGCCTGGCAAGCCCGGGCAGCCGCCCACCGAACACGATGCCGCGCAGCCCAAGCTGCTGGCACAGACGCTTGCGGAGGTTGTAGAGGCGCCGGCCGATACGCAAGCCACGCCGTTCTGCGTCGACACTCACCTCCATGCCGTACAGCCAGTCGCCTTGCGGATCGTGGCGGGACGCATAGCCACCGCCGGTGATCTCGCGCCAGCTGTGGCGTCGCAATGCCAACTCCTCGGCGATGCGGAACGTGGCGCAATGCCCGACCACGGTACCTTCATACACGGCGACGAACTGCCCCTCCGGGAACTGCGCCAGTTGGCCCCCGATCATCTCCGGCAGGTAGCAGTACTCGTCGCCGTAGATCCGTCGGGTCAAGGCAACGATGCCGGGAATGTCGGCGCGGGTCGCGGTACGAACGACGAGGGGAGCTTTGGTGGCAGGGCTGGAGGTCATCGGGCTGTGCAGGTGGGAAGGTTGAAGGCTCGCCGTCCCGTATGGGGCGGGCGCCTGGCAAAATAAAGGGGACGGAGGCAAAATAAAGGGGACGGAGGCAATTAATCCCCGACGCGGCACCCGCAACCCGGCCGCGCGAGACCGCGCACGCCTGCACGAGGCGATCAGTGCCGGTTTAATTGCCTCCGGCTTAATTGCCTCCGTCCCTGAGGTTTCCGCCCACCGCCAATGACTCGTCTCATCAAGCCGATAGCAGCCATGTCGTCTCGGTTTTCCGACGGCGGACTCGGGGCGCGTAAGTAGCAGCGCTCGAGGTGTGTTGCGTAGCACGGCCCGCAGTCGGGCCAGACCGAGCAGCGCAAGCGCCAAGTTCGGTGGAAGCTTTGGCGAAACTTGCGCGCGTGTGCCACCATCAAGCGTCCGGGGGAGAAATGTCATGAGCATGGGGCCCGTCTTTTCGAGTCGTGTTGCGGCGTTGCCGTTCTGGGTCAGCAATGGCGTCGCTGCCATCGCGCAGCCGCAGCGATGTTTGCGGTCAACCGCGTATCGGCATCACAGCGTTCAGGACGCAGCGGCGTGCACGAAGAGATGCACGAAGATCGTCCACTTTGCGCTCAAGCTGATGCTTGTGATGTCCGTCGGATCTGCACAGCCCGTGCAAGCATTCATTGACCCGCCGTTTCTCACGCCTGAACATCCCATCGCGGGGGAGGTGGTATCGGTCAATATTCGATTTGGCATCTGCGATGCAATCGGAGAGTTGCCCAGCGCTGGCTACCCAAAGCTTACCCGGAACGGCAACGCCATTCGCATTGTTTTCTGGAGTAGCACCGATGCCGATCCGATCCTCTGCAATGTCCCGATACTTACCGAAACATATGCCTTTGGCGCCTTTCCCCCGGGCTCGTATACGCTTCAAGTAGATCGAGATGACTTCGGTGATCTTGGTGGTGGCAGGACCGAAACGCTGGGTGTCCTTCCTTTCACGGTAGCCGCAACGTCATCGCCCCCGGCTGCAGTGCCAACGTTGAGTCGGTTCGGTTTGGCGACGCTCATTGCCGCCTTGGTCGGACTGCTTGCCTGGCGCAAGCGCCAAGCAAGCTTGTTTCTCATCGTAGCGCTCACGCTGCCGTTGAGCGCGCGAGCACAAGTCGCTGACCCGCCGCAGAATCCAACGCTCGAGGTTCTCCTTACTACGGCGCCGGGTGCGCCAACCGCCAAGCAGCTGGTGGACTACTACGCGCGACCGACAGGCACGTCGCCGCTGTCCGCACTGGCTGCGACGAGCCCGCTTGCTGTGCAATACCTGCTGCCCATCCGCGCGGAAGGCGATTTCCTTCGCAGGCTTGAAGCGAACCCGAGCAGCGCGCGCGCCAAGCTGGAACGCTACCTGTTGGTGACTTATCCGGTTGGAGCGGATCTTGCCCAAGTGAGGTCCGTACTGCTTGCCGATCCTTACATCGCGGTCGCGAGCGAGCCGCTTCCAATGGAATTCTCGTCCGCGAGCCTAACAAACTTCAGCGTTGTCGACGAACCGCAGAGCAGTGGTCAATACGGTCGAAACGACCTCAATATCGATGCGGCTTGGCAGCTCGCGGGCGGCTACTCGCTGATTGCCAACATCGATTCTGGGCTGTACACGAACCATCCTTCGTCCTGATTAGCGTCGAACCTCAGCCAGCTGTCGCAGGATTTGAGACGGGCTGAGCGCAAGGTGAGCGCCATGTTCCGACGCGGAGGTCGATCATGGCGATGAATCGGGTGCAGTTCCAGCCGGGCCTGTCGATGGCGAAGTTTCTTGCGCGCTACGGCACCGAAGCGAAGTGCTACCGGTCGCTCTACAAGGCACGCTGGCCGCGGGGCTTTCGTTGTCCCTGCTGCGAGGGCCGAGCGCGCTCGCGCTTCCGGCGCGAAGGGCGCGTCTACTACCAGTGCCGGGCGTGTCGGCATCAGACCACGCTCACCAGCGGCACGCTGTTCGAAGCCTCGAAGGTGCCGTTGACGACGTGGTTCCTGGCGATGCATCTGCTCACCGCGAGCAAGACGAACATGTCGGCGCTGGAGCTCAAGCGCCACCTTGGCGTGTGCTACCGCACCGCGTGGCGGATGAAGCAGAAGATCATGGAAGCGATGACGGAACGTGAGGAAGGACGCCAGCTTGCGGGCTTCGTGCAGGTCGACGACGCCTACCTCGGCGGCGAGCGCAGCGGCGGCAAGCGAGGCCGCGGTTCGGAGAACAAGCAGCCGTTCGTGATCGCCGTGAGCACCGACGAAACACTGGAGCACCCCACCTACGCGGTCATCGAACCGGTCAGGAACTTCAGCAACATGGCGATGCTGGATTGGGCGGGCCGGCGCCTTGCCGCTGACGCGGAAGCCTTCAGCGATGGCCTGGCCTGTTTCGGCCGCTTCGCCGACCTCGATCATGCGCACACCGTGCTCGAAACCGAGGGCGGTCGCGCCGCCACGGAAGTGAAGGGTGCACGCTGGGCGGCGTCGTGCTCGGCAACGTCAAGCGTGCCATCAGCGGCTGCTATCACGCAGTTCGCCAGGCGAAGTACGCGCGGCGCTACCTGGCGGAGGCCGCGTGGCGATTCAACCGTCGTTTTCACCTGCCCTCCATGCTGCCGCGGCTCGTTCATGCCATGATGCTCTGCAAGCCTTGTGCAGAGCAGCGCCTGCGCACCGAAACCAATTTCGTTGGCTGAGGTTCGACGCTAATTGTCAAGTCCCGTCTGATTCTTCGGCCTCTTGTTGAACAAATCGGGATGACTCTTGTGCCAGTCTCGCATGGCCTGCAACGGAGTTCTCTGGCGTAGCGCGCGCTGTGGCAGATGCTCGTTGTAGAGCTTCACGTAGCGCGTGATCGTGGCCTTGAGGTCCTCGCCAGAGCGGAAGCGGGTGGTGGCCAGGATGTCGCTGATGCGACCGTTGAAGCGTTCCACCATGCCATTGGTGTGCGGATGGCGCGGCTTGATCAGGCGGTGCTCGATCTCCAGCGCGGCACACTCGCGATCGAAGGCATGGTGGCCCGATGGCTGCTTGCCCCTGGAGGTGAAGCGGTCGGTGAACTGGCTGCCGTTGTCGGTCAGGATTTTCGTGATCTTCATTG
>JALOBC010000076.1 GCA_023228465.1 Dokdonella sp.
CCAGCACCAGGGCCACGTAGCAGGACAGGGCATGGCGATCCCTGGCGCCGTTGCGCACCAGCACGCCGCCGAGCGCGACGAGCCCGACCAGCCAGCCGGCCAGCATCAGCCCCATGCCGACCAGCAGGAGCGCCTTGGAGCCCAGCAGGCCGACGTGGGCAACCAGGTAACCGCCGAACACGCCCGCGAACACCGGCACGTAGTGGCGCCGGCCCAGTGGCGGCTGCCCCATCCAGCGCGGGAATACGGTCAGCAGGAAGCCGAACATGAACAACGGCAGCATGGCGTACTGGGTGAAGATGGCATGCGCCCAGCCCGGCGGCACCGGAGCGATCGGGAACTCGTGGCCGAAGTGGTTGGCTGCCAGCCAGCACGCCCACCAGGCCATCGTCACCATCACCGCCGAGGCTCCGGCGAAGAACATCAGGCGATGCGGCGCGCTGGCCATGAGTGCCGGCAGGTCGGCGAGTGCCGCTGCCAGCGAACGATCCGCCGCCGCCGCGCGATCGTGGCCGGATTCCACCCGCAGCGGTATCCCGCCCGGACCCTTGGGGGCATTGTCGTGTGTACTCATGACGCAATTGTGAATCGATCGCATTGAAATTGCATTGACGCATGTCATCGGCAGCGCTGCAGCGCAGGGCCGGCCTGGCTGGTTTGGACGGGCGCACGGGTGCGCGTGCGAGCCGGGACTGACCTGGATCAAGGCGCGGCGCGGCCCGGCGCGGCATGGTGCCGCACCAGGGAGTCGCGCCCGGATGGCCGGCGCCCGCCTGCGTCCCTGGACCGCTGCCGTGTTTGCCACTGGGGGGTGTCATGTCGCGGCGGAACGCGCGGATTCCGATGGGTGATGAGGCGGGCTGAAGATGCCGATACACTATCGGCCGGCGCCGCCCCGCGCCGGGCGCGACTCCCACGATGCATGGTCCTATGCCTACCGCCTGATGACCCGAACCTGGCATGCACGCCGCGCTTCGGCGCGGCTGCCATTTGCCGTTGCCCGGGATGATGCCGCCGGCATTCGCCGGCAATGACCCTTCCGAAGAGAAACATGATGAGCGAGAGCAGTGCATGGCCCGTGCCGGCCTGGCGCGACGAACTTGAGCACGAGTACGCGGAACTGCGCGAGCGGCTGGAACCGCTCGTGCCGTGTCTGGAGATTCCGCTGCACCTGCCGTGGATCGAGGCCATCAACAAGCTGAAGCGCGAGCGCGGCGCGGTGATCATGGCGCACAACTACCAGCCGCCGGAGATCTTCCACGGCGTGGCCGACATCACCGGCGATTCGCTGGCGCTGGCCCAGGCTGCGGGCGAATGCGACAGCGACCTGATCGTGCTGTGCGGCGTGCACTTCATGGCCGAGAGCGCCAAGCTGCTGGCGCCACACAAGACCGTGCTGCTGCCCGACCTGGAAGCCGGCTGCTCGCTGGCCGCGTCCATCACCGCCGCCGACGTGCGCGCCCTGCGTGCACAGCACCCCGGCGCGCCGGTCGTGACCTACGTCAACACCTCCGCGGAAGTGAAGGCGGAGACGGATGTGTGCTGCACCTCGGCCAACGCCGTGCGCGTGGTCGAGTCGCTCGGCGTGGACAAGGTCATCTTCATCCCCGACCGCTTCCTGGGCGCGCACGTCGCCAAGCAGACCGGCGTGGAGCTGGTGCTCTGGGACGGGCGCTGCGAGGTGCACGAGAAGTTCACCGTGGGCGAGGCGCAGCATGCCCGCGAGCGCTTCAATGCCAAGCTGGTGGCACACCCGGAGTGCCCGCCCGAAGTGCTGGAGGTGGTGGACTTCGTCGGTTCGACCAGCGCGATGGGGCGCTGGCTGGAGAAGGAAAGGCCCGCGCGCGTGGCGCTCATCACGGAGTGCTCGATGGCCGACAACCTGCGTGCGCAGTTCCCGGCCACGGAGTTCATCAAGCCGTGCAACCTGTGTCCGCACATGCAGCGCATCACGCTGCAGAACATCTACACCAGCCTGCGCGATCTCAAGCACCAGATCGAGATTCCCGAGGACGTCGCGGTACGGGCACGCGCGGCCCTGGCCCGCATGCTCGAGATCGGCCGCGCCGAGAAGGTATGAGCGAACCGGTCGTCATCGTCGGCGCCGGAGTCGCCGGGCTGGCGACCGCGCTGGCGGCGGCGCCGCGCCGCGTGCTGCTGGTCAGCCGCGACGCCGGTGGTGCCGGCAGTGCCAGCGGCCTGGCCCAGGGCGGCCTGGCCGCGGCGATCGCGGCGGGTGACAGCTGCGAGGCGCATGCGGCCGACACCCTGGCCGCGGGCGCTCTCCGCAATGACGAGGCGCGCGTGCGCTGGCTGTGCGCGCAGGCGCCGGAGGTGGTGGCCTGGCTGCAGGCCCAGGGCGTGGTGTTCGACCGCGACGCCGGTGGGCGCCTGCAGCTGGGCCGCGAAGGCGGACATGGCGCCGCGCGCATCGTGCACGCCGGCGGTGACGCCACCGGTGCGGCCCTGGTACATGCGCTCGCCGCACGGGCGCGCGCAGCGCGACATATCGACTGGCAGGGCGGCCTGGAAGTGGATGCCCTGCTGCTGCGCGGCGATCGGGTGTGTGGCCTGCGCACGCGCGGCGCCGATGGCGCCTGCCAGGAACTGCCGGCCGGCGCGGTCGTGCTCGCCACCGGCGGCCTCGGCGCCTTGTTCGCGCGTACCAGCAATCCGCTCGGGGCCAACGGCGCGGGCCTGGCGCTGGCGCTCACCGCCGGAGCGGCGATGCGCGATCTGGAATTCATCCAGTTCCACCCGACCGCGCTCGACCTGCCTGGCGTGGTCAGCCTGCCGCTGGTGACCGAAGCGCTGCGCGGGGCCGGTGCGCGCATCATCGACGAGACGGGTCGCCGCCTGCTCGATGGCGTGCATCCACAGGCCGATCTGGCGCCACGCGACGTGGTGGCGCGCACTGTCTGGCAGGCGCAGCAGGAAGGTCGTCGCGTGCTCCTCGACGCGACCGGTCGTGACATCGACTGGCCGCGGCGTTTCCCGACCGTGCTGGCCGCCTGCCGTGCGCATGGCATCGATCCGCTCGCGCAGGCGGTGCCGGTGACACCGGCGGTGCATTTCCACATGGGCGGCATCGCCGTCGATGCCGATGGACGCAGTTCGCTGCCCGGCCTGTATGCGGTCGGCGAGGTGGCCTGCACGGGCGTGCATGGTGCCAACCGCCTGGCCAGCAATTCCCTGCTGGAAGGCATCGCCTTCGGACGCCGCCTGGGCGCGCTGCTGGCGGTCGCGGCCCTGCCTGCGACGCCCGGCAGGGCCATCTGGCGTGAATTGGGCAGCGAACTGGCGGCACAGCCGCTGGCGGACCTGCGCCAGCTGTTGTGGAATGCCGCAGGGCCGGTACGCGCGCCAGCGGCCCTGCGCAATGCCTTGCACCAGGCCATCGCCTGGACCCCCCAGGGCTGGCAGGCACGGCTTGCGGTTGCCTTGTTGGCTGCTATGCTGCGCCGTCGGCAGCGGCTTGGCGCGCACTGGCGGACCGATGCCCGCGAGCTGCCCGCGCCCCGCATGCCACGGGCCGCCGCGACCTGACTGGCGCCGGTCAAGGCCGCGATTCCGGACCCAACCCCAGATTTGCCAATCCAATACAGTCGAAACCATCCATGTCACGCCCGTCCTCGCTGGACCACCAGCAACTCCTGTCCTGCGCGCGCGGGGAAATGTTCGGCCCGGGCAACGCCCGCCTGCCGGCACCGCCCATGCTGATGTTCGATCGCATCACGCGCATCGACGAACAGGGCGGCAGCCATGGCAAGGGCATCATCGAGGCCGAACTGGACATCCGCCCGGACCTGTGGTTCTTCGGCTGCCACTTCGAGGGCGACCCGGTCATGCCGGGTTGCCTGGGCCTGGACGCGATGTGGCAGCTTGCCGGCTTCTACCTGCCCTGGCTCGGTGAACCGGGGCGCGGCCGCGCGCTGGGCGTGGGTGAGGTGAAGTTCACCGGCCAGGTGCTGCCCGTGGCGCAGAAGGTGCGCTATGTCATCGATGTCGCGCGCGTCATCCGCGGGCGGCTGAAAATGGTCGTTGCCGACGGAACCACCTTCGTCGATGACCGTCTCATCTATTCGGCCAAGGGTTTGCGCGTTGGCCTGTTCCAGTCAACGGAAGGTTTCTGATGCGTCGTGTGGTAGTGACCGGACTCGGCATCGTTTCATGCCTGGGTCATACGGCAAGTGATGTGGCACACGCGTTGCGTGAAGGCGTGAGCGGGATCCGGGCCATGCCCGACTGGGCCGTGCGCGGCCTGCGCAGCCAGGTGGCGGGCCTGCCATTGATCGATCTGGATGCCCTGATCGACCGCAAGCTCAAGCGCTTCATGGGCGATGCGGCAGCCTATGCCTACGTTGCCATGCGCGATGCCATTGCCGATGCAGGCTTGGCGCTGGAGCAGATCCGCCATCCGCGCACCGGCGTCATTGCCGGCTCCGGCGGCGGTTCGGCGCAATGGCAGATTGCCACCGGCGACCTGCTGCGCGAGAAGGGCGTGCGCCGTGTCGGCCCCTACATGGTGCCACGCACGATGTGCTCGACCGTGTCGGCCACGCTGGCGACCGCCTTCGGCATCCTCGGGCTCAGCTATTCCATCGCGGCGGCCTGCGCCACCTCGGCGCACTGCATCGGCGCGGGTGCCGACCTCATCCGCCATGGGGCGCAGGACATCGTGTTCGCCGGAGGCGGCGAGGAACTGCACTGGGGCATGAGCGCGCAGTTCGACGCCATGGGTGCGCTCTCCACCAGCTACAACGCAACGCCGCAGCTCGCCTCGCGGCCCTATGACACCGGGCGCGACGGGTTCGTCATCGCCGGGGGCGGCGGCATGCTGGTACTGGAAGAATACGAACACGCCAGGGCGCGCGGCGCGCACATCCACGCCGAACTGGTGGGCTATGGCGTGACCTCCGATGGCGCCGACATGGTGGCACCTTCCGGGGAGGGCGCCGTGCGCTGCATGCAGATGGCCACGCACGACCTGGCCGGCCCGGTCGATTATCTCAACACGCACGGCACCTCGACCCCGCTGGGCGATCTCATCGAGCTCGAAGCGGTGCGCAGTGCCTTCGGCAGCACGCTGCCGCCGATGTCATCGACCAAGGCGCTGACCGGCCATTCGCTGGGCGCCGCCAGCGTGCACGAGGCAATCTACAGCCTCATCATGCTGGAGCAGGGCTTCATCGCCGGATCGGCCAACATCGAGCATCTCGACACGCACGCCGCAGGCATTCCCATCGTGCGCGAGAGCCGCGACGCGGTCTTGCGCACGGTGATGTCCAACAGCTTCGGCTTCGGCGGCACCAACGGCAGCCTGGTGTTCACCCGGGTCTAGCACTGGGCCAGGCGAGCGGCCGGCGCCCGGGCGTTCCGGGTCGACACATTGCTGCTGCGCCGCTAGCCGAACACCAGCACGCCGCCCTCGCGGTCGAAGGCGGCAAATTCGCGGGCACGGCCGTTGTTGATCGCATCTACCATGAAGCGCAGCGGCTGCGCGGCTTCGTCGGCGCTGGGCGTGATGCCGGCGCGCCCGGGCAGACTGGCGACGAAGACGATGTCCCAGTCCTGGCCGGTGGTCCGGGATTCGGCGACCAGGGCGGCGAAGTCGGCGATTTCACCTGGCGCCTTGTCCACGCACAAGCGTGGCGTGAGGCTGCGGCCCGGGCTTTCCACGGCGTGGCCGGTGTGCGAGCCGGGCGGATCTTCCAGGGGATCGATGCTGGCAAACACGAACAGCAGGCGTTGGGGTTCGGGCTGGCGCGTGCTGGCGGCAAGGAGGTCGGCGAAGCAGGTCAGGTGTGGGTCCATGGCAACCGGCAGTTGGCGAATGTCGCAAGGATGCGGGTCACGGGCGCCGCCGGTCAAAGCCGGCTGCGCTGGCCGACGTGCCCGGCCGTGCGCTCCAATGGTAATGAAAAGCCGGGACGCGGGAACGCTGGCCCCCGGTATTGCCGGAATGCGGCGCAGTGCGACTGCGGCGCGGTGCGGCCGCGGGCCGTGCACGGCCCGCAGGCAGGACGTGCACGGCGCAGCGCAGGGTAAGTCGGGACGATCAGGCGCAGCCGCCGCAGCAGGTGCTGCCGCCGCTGACGTGGACCTCGTCATCCAGCAGTCGGGCTTCACAGCCGATCAGGCCGAGCGTGCGCACGATCTGGTTGGCGCTGGCGGTGGAAATGATATCCAGCACGCCGGCATCCACGGTGACCTTCGCCCTGGGGTCGAGGGCACGCAACTGGTTGACCAGGGTGATTGCGTCGGGCGCAGGGTTGCCGAGTTCGAATTGCATCATGGATTCCTTGGGTGATCCGGGCCGTTCCGGACCGTTCATGATGCAATGCAGCAGCGCGCGCCGCCCTGACCTGGATCAGGACGGCAATGCCTGGCCCATCGCGGCGGGAACGGGGCGCGCTGTACCCCTTCCGACCGCGCTTGCGGCGCGCTGTCAGAGCAGCGACTTGGCGTGTTCCAGCACGCTGTCACAAGCCTTCCTGGTCATCGACTTCTTCAGGTCACCAAACTGGGCAAGATCGAAGCTCTGGCCGTCGCCGACCTGCACCAGTCCCTTGGCGCCACTGGCGAAATCGGCGTTTTCTTCAGCCGGCTGCTCACCCGCGAACTTGCCCATCAGGCCTTCCTTGATGGAACTGGCTGCATCGCCGCTCAGGTAGTTGTTCCTGATGCAGTACTCGATCACCCCGGCAGCATTGCCGGCATTGCTGGAGGCGATGGAACCCGGATCCATGCCGCCGCCCAGGCCCTTCATCGCACTGCCCAGATCCTGCGCACCCGCACCCGCACCGAGCCCCAGCGCCAGCGCACCCGCGCCGATTGCGAACAAAATCCGCTTGCCTGCATTCATGTCGTACTTCTCCGCTGTATGGATGGGACCGCGCCGGGATCGACGGGGTGTCACGACGTTACGGGGCCTGCGCTGGCGCCCGGCTGAACCGCGGGCGCAAGTTCGTCAACAAGTGTGACCCTGGACATCTGGCCGCAGTGGCGCCGGGGCCGGGGCCGGCGAAGTCGCCGGGTTGGCCGTCTGGCCTGGCGCGTGTCGATCGCCGTTCGGCGTGCCATCGCGCGGTACCCTGGCAATTGACATGTAGCGGTCGTTCATGTACGAAGGCTGCGTCTAACGACTCGAGGGGAGGCCGCATGGCCCTGCAGGACGTCGTTTGGATCATCGCGTTGCTGGGCATGGGACTGGTTGCCCTGGGGTTCATCCACGTCATCATCCAGGCCGGCAAGCCGGTCGATGCGCGTGGAACACAAACGGCCGCAGCCACCTCGCGCCGATGGCAGGGACGCATGTTCTGGCTGTTGCTTGCCGGCTTCATCATCGGCAGCTGGGCCACGCTGCACCGCTACCCGGTGCCGCCGCAGGCCGGCAGCCTGCCGGCCGACCAGGTGGTGGACGTGCTTGGGCGCATGTGGTCGTGGCAGATCACGCCGGCCAGTGTGCGCGCCGGCAGCCTGGTCGAGTTCCGCGTCACCAGTGGCGACGTCAACCACGGCTTTGCCATCTACGCGCCGGACGGGCGCATCGTCACGCAGACCCAGGCCATGCCCGGCTTCACCAACCGGCTGCTGCACAGGTTTGCGCAGCCAGGCACCTATACCGTGCAATGCCTGGAATACTGCGGCCTCGGGCACGCGCCCATGCGGGCCAGCTTCCAGGTCGTTGCGGAACAGGAGCACTGACCATGGCATCGCTCGTCATGTACCCGCAGGAAGAACGGCTCGCCGGCGGCGAGCGCGCCGCCTTCAACCTCTACATGATCACCGCCCTGGCGCTGTTCCTGCTGATGATGGCGCTGGGTCTGACCATGCGCCTGTCGCAGGCGACCTGGACCAACGTGGCGCCGAACGTGTTCTACAAGCTCCTGTCGATGCACGGTGCCGGCATGGTCGGGACGATGTCGCTGGCGACCACCGCAGTGATGTGGTTCTTCCTGCGCAAGTACGTGCGCCTGCACCTTTGGGCCTTCCTTGCCAACTACGTCCTGTTCATGCTCGGCGCAGTGGCAATCATCGCGGCCATCTTTGTCGGCGGCTACGGCGCGCTGTGGACCTTCCTCTACCCGCTGCCAACCCACGGCATGGCCTTGTGGTCGCCCGGCTCTGCCGCGTTGTTCATGGTGGGCTACCTGCTGATCGGTGTCGGCACGCTGCTGTTCTACCTGGACGCTGCCGCCGCCATCATCCGCGTGCACGGCAACCTGGCGCGCGCGTTGGGCGTGCAGTGGCTGTTTGGCGGCAACATCGACCCGCACCACCCCAAGACCGTGGTGGCCAGCACCATGGTGATCATTGCCAACTCGCTCGGCATCCTCGCCGGCGCCGTGGTGCTGGTGATGAGCCTGATCAACATCTACGAGCCGCAGATCGTCCTCAATGCACTGGTGGCGAAGAACCTCATCTACTGGTTCGGCCACATGTACATCAACGCCACCATCTA
>JALOBC010000077.1 GCA_023228465.1 Dokdonella sp.
GAATAGTATCGTGCGAATTTGTAAGTTCCAATTTTGCCGAGCATGTTCGATGACTCTTTCAACATCTTTCTTTCCGCTCGTCACGGCGGATAGCTCTATGAATTCCGCATCGACTTCTTTTGCGATAATACGTGCGAGTGTCGTCTTGCCAGTGCCGGGAGGTCCCCACAGGATTAAACTGACAGGCTCTTTGCTCTTGACGATTTGGCGGAGTATCTCACCGCCGTCAAGCAAGTGACGCTGACCGATGACCTCGTCGAGCGTTGACGGCCGCATGCGTTCAGCTAGGGGGATTCGTTGCATACCTCCATTATAGACGGTAAGATAGGACATAATGAAGCGACTCAAGATACTGATGCTGTTCGGCGGTGAATCATCAGAGCATGATGTATCGATAAAATCGGCTAAAAACGTCTATGCCGCGATCGATAAACACAAGCATGAGGTATCGCTTGCTTATATCGATCGCGACGGTCTTTGGTGGCTGCTTCCGTCATGGGCAGATAGCCTTGGACATCATCCGGGCGAGCAACTCGCCGTTACACCGGGCTCTCGTTCGTTAAGGCTGCTATCGAGCAACGAAGATATAGCAGTGGATGTCATTTTTCCGGTGTTGCACGGTAAGAACGGAGAAGATGGGACCGTACAGGGATTGGCTGAGATTGCGCATATACCGATTGTCGGGTGTGACGTCGAATCTAGCGCGGTCTGCATGGACAAAGATGCGACCAAGCGGCTGCTTGAATCGGCGGGTATGCCGATCGTCCCTTGGGTGACCGTCGGTCGTGATGATGACGCCCGTTCCGTACTCCGTCGGGTAAAAGAATTACATTCAGATGGCCCATGGTTCGTAAAACCTTCTCGGGCGGGTAGTTCTGTCGGAGTGACCAAGGTCACCTCTGCTGATGGGCTATGGAAGGCGATTACGTTCGCGCATGAGCACGATGAATTGGCTCTTGTCGAAGTCGCGGTCAGCGGTCGGGAGTTGGAAGTTGGGGTACTTGGCAACATTCCTGATCACAAAGCGAGTGGCGTAGGGGAAATCATTGCTGGGCGAGAATTTTACGACTACGAAGATAAATACTCCGATCAGTCTGCATCTAGGATCATTTTGAAGGCCCAGTTACCGACGGCGCTGACGAAAGTGATTCGTCAGTATGCCACGGATGCCTACCGAGTGCTTGGGTGTCGCGGCTTGGCACGGATAGACTTTTTATTGAGCGATGAGTTGATTCCGTATATCAACGAAGTCAATACCCTGCCAGGGTTTACGGACATTAGTATGTATCCCAAGCTGTGGAATCAGAAAGGTATGAGCTACGAAGCGTTGGTTGACCGCCTCATCATGCTGGCGCTTGAATGATATAATTGGGGCAATATAGAGAAAGGGAGCTATGGAATTTCTAACGTTTGTAATCATCGCAGCAGTCATATTTATTCTGAGCGGTATAAAAATCGTCAATCAGTACGAGCGAGGGGTTGTACTTACTCTTGGCAAGTTTACGGGTGTACGTCAGCCAGGCCTGCGTGTCATCATTCCGATTATTCAGCGAATGATTCGCGTCGACGTCCGTTCTACGCCCATAGACGTCGCCAAGCAAGAGGTCATAACTAAAGATAACGTGACCGCGGGTGTTGACGCTGTAGTGTATCTGCGTGTCATAGACCCTGCTAAGGCGGTGCTTGAAACCACAAATTATATCTATGCGACTAGTCAGTTCGCTCAAGCGGCGTTGCGAGACGTAACTGGTAACGTCGAGCTTGACGATCTGCTCAGCAAGCGGGAGGCGATTTCCCAAGAGATCAAAAAGATTGTCGACGCCGAAACGGACAAATGGGGCATCGATGTTGAAAATGTTAAAGTACAAAACATTGAACTTCCGCAGGATCTCAAGCGAGCGATGGCCAAGCAAGCTGAAGCAGAACGAGACAGACGTGCAAATATTATTAATGCCGACGGTGAAAAACTGGCTGCACAAAACTTAGCTGACGCAGCGGCAATATTTGCTAAAGTACCAGGCGCGTTAAACCTACGCACGCTAAGTACACTCGAAAGAATTAGTACGGAACCAAGTCAGAAAACGACATTCCTTTTCCCCGTAGAGTTAATCGATGCTATGCGCGGTGCTGCATCAGTTATAAGTTCTGACCACATCAAGAAGTAACTTGTGACTTCGCCCCTGTTACGGTACAATGGGCGGAGTGTGGCTCTTTAGCTCAGTTGGTAGAGCAGAGGCCTGAAGAGCCTTGTGTCCCCAGTTCAAGTCTGGGAGGAGCCACCAAGAAAAATACCGATCGAAAGATCGGTATTTTTCTTTAGCATATGTAGACTAAACGCTGAAATTGCGAATCACCAAAAGTACGGCTGCGAACGCGGCGACACCTATGACGACCAGCAGGCCACCAATTCCCGTAGCCGGTAGTTGACCTGCGCGTATGGCTGCATCGGCAACTTGGTAACGGATGTAGCCGATAAGCGCTAATAAACCTCCAAAGACAATGGCGCCGATACCCGCGATGGTCCCGTAACTTGCGTCAGATGAGATGAACGCCACGGCGACGCCGCCAGCTATGAGAGTCAGCGCGGTACGAACCCACGCAAGCAATGTACGTTCATTGGCGAGCAAAAATCGAATATCCACGTCTAAGTCATTTTTTGGTTTTTTCCAATTGAACATACCGTAATTGTAACAGTAATTACAGCCTTCATCAGAGACCAAGGTTAAAATATAACTAAGGAGGCGATATGTCATCATCACAAGACACGATGCAACGAGCAAACGACGAAGGACGACGAGCCGATGACTTGGAGGCCCAAGCGCAAAAAATACTGGACAACGCCCAGCAACAGGCGCACGGTATGCAGCAGCAGGCGCACACCCATCGCATGGAACAGTCTCGGCTAATGAAGGAAGCACAAGATAAAGCTGAGCGCGAGAAGCAAGAAGCACAGGAGCGCGCTCAAGAAGCTCAGCATGACATGAAAAAAGAAAAAGTCAGAGGACTATTCGGATAATATTACCCGTAAGCTAATGTGTGAGTGCCTGCGTTATGTCGGTGCTGCAGTATTTGAAGCGGATTAAGACCCTTCTTCTATGGTTCTTGGTGATACCGATTGCTTAGTGCGGGTAGGGAGACCCTAGAATCTTGACCATAGGATCAAGCACTTTCTGGATATTATTGATTTTTTTCGTGGCCAGGAGTCAGCGGCTAAAACAGACCACGAAAAAACCAGCCGCAAGGGCTGGACTTTTCGTGGTGCTGGATAACTGGCATATTTCTAACCATTAATTATTATAAAATCGATAATTACAAACTTTTAAGTCTCGTTAAGCAGTTCAATCTTGCCGACAATATTCTTAAAGATAATTACAATTCATCTATTACCTTGAGAGAGTAAGCTTCTGAGAGACTTTGTCGCTCCCAGTCCTAACGGTAAGGGTTAAAGATTTTAATATCGTATCAATATTTGTCATTGATGACAGTTCTTTCCATCCCTCAGAGCCCATTAGTATTCCAGTATCCGTAAGGCCATGCAGGGCGTTAGGCGATACCTTTGATGAGCTTTTGTAGGATATGTCCTTTAGCTCTTCAACGAATCTAACAAATCCATTATTGAGTGAGATGTATTCGATTATTTCTATAACCGTCTTAAGGACTTCTTTTTTGTCAATCAAGTGGCCGTTAGGTACGTTAAATACGCTCTGATAGCTTGTTAGTTTGTTCGAATTTTTAAATTCGCCATCTAACGAATAAAGACCATATTTATCCGACAAGATAGTTTCATATGTGTCAGAGATTAAGAAAGACACCAACCGGAGCAATGGCAGCATTTGCATAATGTCCTCATGGGCGCGTTCATCTACTGCCATTGTGAGAAACAGTTTTTTTGCAGGTAACGGATAGCGTGTATCAATATAAAAGGGTGTACTTTGACGTTTAATACCTTTGGTATTAATACTTGTTATCGAATCAATATCTTGCCAGGTAATAGCATCGAGTGACTTAAGATGTTTCTTTATGTCCTCGATTCCTGAGCCCGTGTACGCGAATTCATTTTCTGCTATGAGCTGGCTTGCTGCTACCGATAGTGCCTCGTCTGAAAAAGACAGTTTAATATTTTCTACGTTCGTAGAAAATTCCTTAGCAAGGTCAGTATAGGTTTCTAGCTTGATGTATATTATCCCTGTTTGGTGCGTATTTGCGCTAAGGAAATAATCTACATAAGGAAACAATCCATTTTCATAAAACAATTTATCTACCTCGCTACAAAACAGATGCTCATAGAGATGAGCTAATTGAATAGCAGGGCATTGTTTAATGAGAATAGTTTCTTTCATGGTAGCTTCAGTCTATTTGAATAGCCAATAAATAAAAAGAGCTGTCTGCCTTGGTGGACTGAAGCCCACCAAGGCAGACAGGGTGTGGCGTAGGGCGGACCCTTGCCACTCACCGCTCAGCGGCGTCGACCGGTGCCGTTCTGGCCACCACCCTTGCGGCTGTCGCCGTGGGTGTTGGAACCGCCGAACTTGCCGGAGCCACGCTGCTGCTGGCTGGCCTTGCGAGCAGCACTCTGCTGCTTGCTCTGGTTGCTCTTGTTGCTGCGGCTCTTGGAGCCGCCGCCGGTGCACTTCTTGCAGAAGCACAGGAGGCCGTGGGCCATGCAACTCACCTTCTCAGGTCTCGTGACACTTCTGTCACTAACGGTGCCGAACGGTCGTCCGACAACAGCATAATACCATATTCGTTACAAAAATGCAAGCATTTAATTGATAGTGGTAGAAACCCTAACTGGGTTCAATATAAAACGCCGAGAATATCGACGTTTTATAGAGGTTATTATCTAAAATAATTTTGGTGCGGGTTAGGAGACTCTAACTCCTGGCCTCTTCCATGGCAAGGAAGCGCTCTAACAACTGAGCTAAACCCGCATAGGTTGTTACAGAGAATGATTATACGCAAAATGTCTTCAATTATCAACAGGGATGGTTACGTAGGAAGAACCGAGATTCCTATTCTGCGGTGTCATTCAATATGTAGGCTATATGACGTATGATATGAAGTAGTTATGTTTAAGCAATTCGTCCAAAGAAAACTCGAAAATTACGTTCGTCTGTATTTTAAGAAGCATCCAGAAGTCAAATTGGTGGTGGTAGCTGGCAGTGTTGGTAAGACTAGTACGAAGACTGCGATATCAACGGTGCTGTCAAAAAAGTTCCGGGTACGTATGCATGACGGGAATCATAATACCCATATGAGCGCACCGCTTGGAATCCTGGGTATCGAATACCCCGAGAATGTTCATAGTCTTGGACAATGGATTCGGGTCTTTAGGGCTGCGAAAAAAAGGATTAATCAGCCGGCAGATGTGGACGTGATCGTGCAGGAACTTGGAACCGATCGAATCGGGGAACTGGCGCACTTTTCTACCTACCTGCACCCGGATATCGGCGTAGTTACGGCAGTAACTCCGGAGCATATGGAGTTCTTTGGTTCCATCGAGACGGTAGCCCAAGAGGAATTGACGGTTGCTAACTTTAGTAGAGTGGCAATTATCAATCGGGATGATATTGACGGACGCTTCGCGCAGTTTCTGACGAATCAGAACGTCGATACGTATGGAACGACGGCTGCGGCAGAGTTCCGCGTCGAAGTGAAAGATTTCGATGTCGAACATGGGTTCGCAGCCTGGCTGGTCATGTCCGGCTTCGCCGAGACATACCCAGCAGATTTACGGGTTATCGGCGAGCATAGCTTGCGACCAATCTGCGGGGCGATTGCGGTAGCTGTCAAATTGGGTATGGGGCCGCAAGAAATCGTGAAAGGTGTCGAAGACATTACGCCGGTGCCGGGACGGATGAATCTGCTCCGTGGCGTTGAAAAGTCAGTCCTTATCGATGATACCTATAACTCGAGTCCTGCTTCGGCATCCGCGGCGCTCCAGACGCTTTATTCGATCCAAGCTCCGCAGAGGATTGCGATCCTGGGTAGTATGAACGAACTTGGCCAAAGTTCTGCCGCAGAACACGAGACGCTCGGACATCTATGTGACCCATCACTTCTTGCCTGGGTCGTGACGATCGGTGACGAAGCAGAAAAATATCTGGCTCCCGCTGCCAAAGCCCGTGGCTGTCAGGTCAAATCTTTTAAATCGGCGATTGATGCGGGGGCGTTTACCCGCAGCGTCATGGAAGAAGGCGCCGTAATACTTGCCAAAGGATCGCAAGGAGATATCTTTGCCGAGGAAGCCGTAAAGATGTTGCTTCATTCCACATCAGATGATCATATGCTTGTACGACAATCCCCGGCATGGGCGGCGCGCAAGAGTGAATTCTTTTCGAAGTTTGAATAGTCCGCATGATATGCTTTAAGGTATTACGCAAAGCATAACCAGGTACACACAAAATGCCCGAAGATCGACCTAGCGGTCCAAACAACCTAAGCACTCCTAATGAATTATCATCAACCGACAACCTGCCGATAGAATGGCAGCCTCAGTCTAGCGCAGAGGTGCAGCGAACCGATGGACTCGATCCGCTATCAGGAAACGGTGCAGATGATAATAATCAGGGTCAAAGCGTTGACCAGCCGGTCGCTATCTCTGAGCCAGACGAAACTACTATGGCTTCATCTCGCGAGGTTCCACAAGAGTCGGACATCGTTTCTTTTGACCGCGAACCTGCAACTGCAGGCACGCTCGATTCGACGATTCCCCCCGTGCCTGGCTTTAGCCAATCGTCACCCATACAGCCAGTGGCGGCTAGTAAGAGTAAAAAAGGCCTGGTCGCTGCGATAACCGCCGGTATTGTCGTCCTGCTCGCTGGAGGCGCGGCAGCTGCATACAACGTGTGGTACCAAAACCCCGACAAAGTCATCGGAGATGCGATCGGCAACATTCTGACGTCTAAGTCCGCCTCTACGGATTCCGTCATGACGATCGACAGTGGGAGCGGAGAAACAAGCTCCACTTTTGAAATCAGAGCAAAAACCGTGAATGACCTGAAGAACATGCGCGCTGATATGTCTTTGAGTGGCGATATGAATAGCACGAGATTCGATATGGCCGGAAGCGTCATGGTGAAGGACGCGCAGCAAATGTATTTCAAGATAGATAAACTAAAGGAATTACTTGAACAAACTGGGCTGCAGCAAATGTTCCTAGGGTCAACGCCTTCCACGAACCGTCTCATCGAAAAGCTCGACGGACGATGGGTGATGGTTGACCAAAAAGATATCGATGAAACGACGGGTACAAAGAGCAAGACGACGCAATGTGTCGAAGATACGTTTATGAAGCTGCGTACTGATAGCTCATATTCAAATGAGATGGAGAAGTTATACAAGGAATCTCCGCTCGTGGGTGTGAAACAGAAGCTTGGTAGTAAAGATGGTAGCTTGGGTTACGAAATCGAATTCAGTAGAGACAACGCGGTTAAATTTGCTAACGGAGTAAATTCGACTCAGTTCTATAAAGACTTAAAGAAGTGTGACGGCAGTATCAAGGACTTGGACGGCGATAAGATGTTCAAAGAAGAACAAAACTCCAAGGGCGAAAGTAAGTTCATCGTCTGGGTCGATAGGTGGTCTCACCAATTCACGAAATTTGAACTAAGCAGTAAGTCGGAGGATTCGTCGGGCTCGGTTATCGTCAGTACCCAGTTCAACGTGCCGGTTTCAATCGATGCACCAAAAAACGCGCTGACAATGGATGAGCTGAAAGAAGATGTCGAAGCGATTCAGCAAGAGTCAATGAAGGCTAATCAAGCTTCCGAGCTTGAAGCGTATCGACTGAATGAGCAGATGAACAATCAAGGAGCGTCGACTCGTACCTAGCCGTACCGCTGTCAAATGCTGAATTTGGCAGCCACCTCTGTTATACTTGTATCGATATGCAGCGATACAACCCAGCCGACATCGAACCGAAATGGCAAGCCTTGTGGGAATCAGACTCCCGATATAAGGCTGATGCGAATCATGAAAAACCTAAGCTATATGTCTCAGGCATGTTTCCGTACCCCAGTGGTAGCGGATTGCATTCTGGCCATGCGTTCAGCTACACGATCGTTGATGCCATCGCGCGCTTTTATCGGCCGCACGGTAAGAACGTCCTTAATCCTATGGGTTGGGACACGTTCGGCTTGCCCGCTGAAAACTATGCGATAAAAACAGGTACGGCACCCGCAGTCGTGACGAAGCAGAACATCGCT